>CAXBNX010000004.1:0-206575 GCA_963977275.1 uncultured Haliea sp.
GCTTTGAGCGGCTCACAAACTAAAGCCCCCGGCTTTGCCGGGGGATATTTACTTTGCCGCGCCCAGGGCAACCGCCCGCGCTTTGGTGTCGCAGGCTTCGTCCGGCCGGTCATCCAGCCATCCCGTCAGCTGTTGTTCCAGAATGTCGCACAGTGCAGCAATGTGGCCGGGCTCACTGTTCAGGCAGGGAATGTAATCAAAGTGTGTGCCACCCGCTTCCATGAAGTAATCGCGATTTTCCTCGCCGATTTCTTCTATGGTCTCAAGGCAGTCTGCGGCAAATCCCGGGCACACAACCTGCACAGACTTTATGCCCTGTGCCGGCATCGCCTTCAGTGTCGCGTCGGTGTAGGGCTTTAACCACTCAGCCTTACCGAAGCGCGACTGGAACGTCGTAATATACTCCGATTCCTGTAGCCCCAGATGGTCAGCCACCAGCCGTGTGGTCTTGTAGCACTGACAGTGGTAGGGATCACCCTGATCCAGATAACGCCGCGGTTCCCCGTGATAAGAGAACAACAGTTTGTCGGCGCTGCCGTGCTGCGATCGATAGTGCCTGATGCTCTCGGCCAGCGCCTGGATATAGGCCGGGTGGTCGTGGTACTGATTGACAAAACGCAACTCGGGCAGCCAGCGCCGCTGGGTAAAATCTGCCGCCAGTGCATCGAAAGTCGAACCGGTGGTCGCACCGCTGTACTGCGGATAGAGCGGCAATATCAGTAGTTTGCGTACACCCTGATCAACCAGGCGCTGCACTGCACCGGCAATATCCGGGGTGCCGTAACGCATGGCAAAGTCAACAACCAGCTTGTCTCCATGGCGTTCCTGCAACAATGCCCGCACCGTGTCTGCCTGGTCGCGCGTGTGGAACATCAGCGGAGAGCCTCGCTCCGTCCAGATTTTGCGGTAGGCCGCGGCGGATCGGCTGGGGCGCAGCCACAAGATAATTCCATTGAGAATGAGCCACCATGCGGGGCGGGGAATCTCCACCACCCGCGGGTCCCACAGAAACTGCTTCAGGTATTTCCTCAGGTTTTTTTTTTCAGGCGCGTCGGGTGTGCCCAGATTGGTGAGCAGCACTCCCACCTTGGGCGACTGGCCGTGATCAAAATTAGGGCTGCCGATGTATTTCATGGGGCCAATATACGGATGCCTGCGCGCGATGCCAAGCGAGCAAAAAAACCCCCGCGTAGTGCGGGGGTAGCGGCCGGGCGATCGAAAAGTTAATCGCCCACGTTGTGCATCAGGCTGACAGCTTGTGGCTTGCCGACGCCGTGGCAGGTCACGCACTGTTCCACCACTTCGCCGTCGCTAATTGCCCGCTGGCTGGTGTCGAAATTGCCGCCGAAGAACACCATGTGCGATGCGGATTCACCGTCATCGTGACAGCTGGAGCATACCGCAGTCACCGGAGAGGTTACTGTGTCGTCGATGGGGTTCTCGTGATCCTCCCCCGTGCTGGTAGTGGTAGCCAGCACACCGGAGGACAACGGCAGAGTGAAGCCGCTATCCGTATGGCAGCTTACGCAGTTGGACAGTCTGCCGGGGTATTGAACTTCCTCCTCGTTGTATACATGAACGCTGAAGCCGCCGAAACCGACGATCTGTAGCGGGTTTTCACGCATGCCTGCGGCGTGAATACCGTGGACCATGGTCTTGAAGTCGATGGACTCTTCGCTCTTGCCGTCGGTGGGGGGAGGTACGCGCCCTGCCGCGGCCAGTTCCTCACGTACCTCGCGGTCCGTGTTGCGCGGGTTGTGGCACGCCACGCAGACCTGCACGTTGTCGGTGCGGTTGTTGCCGTGCAAGCTCAGTGTCTGGTGACAGCCCAGGCAGTTGTCCAGCTCGACGGAGCTGCGGCGCGGCACAGCCTGGCCATCGGGTTCATTGATACTGAAAAACGCATTCACGTTAGTGAGCGAGATTGGCTGCTGGTCGGGCTCCTGCGCGCTGCCGATATTGACCGCAGGATGGCCCTCCAGGCCGGCGACACCACTGCCATTGGCGGCTATAAAGGGCCGTTCGCTGCCATCGGGAATCGCAACAGGAGAGGTGATCAGGTAGCTGCCATCCCCCACCGGGGTGCCGGTCAGTGCGTTGAGACTGACGGCGCTGGCCTCTTGCTGCTCATTGCCGCTATTGGTGTAGTCGGTGGTATCCCAGGCCAGATCGATGGCCAGACGGCTGGCTCCACCACCGGCAGTCCACACCGGGTCACTCATCAGGTCATAGGCGGTATTGCCGTTGGTCGGGTCGAACACTTTGTACTGCACCTGCGGGAATTCGCCGGGCATGGTCTGCGTCACCGCCATAATCTCGGCCGCGAATCGCTGGCGGACCTCGTTCGTCAATATCTGGTGGCTGCTCTGGATACTGCCTGCGATACCGCCCTGTGAGTGACAGCTGGCACAGTTGGTGTCATCTGTCTGGCCGCCGGCGTGAGTGCTGAAATCCAGGTCGTCATGGCAGCTACCGCAGGCGGCCTGGGAGGGATACTGGGACCAGTTGTCGCCCTGTGATGACAGGGTCAATGCATAATCAGAACCGTCAGGAAACGTGAGGTCTTCACCGGTGGCGCTGCCCGCGTGGCAGTTCACACAGTTGCGGATATCCTGTGGGAAATGCACGTCGGAATAGTCGTTGACGCTGTTGCGGAAGCCAATGATGTAATACGGCTCCCCCGCCTGCACGCTGGGCAGGTTTGCACCCATATGGATCTTATGCGCCATCACCTTCAGGTCCACCGTATTGCCGCTGTTGGGATCGGTGGAGCCCGGGTTGTGGCAGACATCGCAGTACTTGACCTCCCGCCGATTGCCGCCGTGCAGTGCCAGAGGATCGTGGCAGCGATTGCAATTGGCAGTGGCCGCGATATCCCTGGTGAAGATGCCATCGGTGGCGCCGGTCGCCGGTACCCAGTCATAGTTTGGGTTGGCCCAGCCCTGGGAGCCGTCGAACTGTATCACCACGCGGTGAGTCAGGTCGGGCTCGTAGCTCAGATCCAGCCCCTCTGCGTCGGCCTGGTCAAGGACATTCTGGGGCAGGTCTGTAAGGCTGGTGACAAATTGATAGGTGTAGGTGCCGTCACCGTGATTGGTGAGTACACCCTCGCGCTCGTAGGTGGCTTCCAGCGCAGGCTCGGTGCCGGGTCCTACCTCGGGCTCATTGACCGAGTTGATATACGACTGCCAGTTCCCGGTCAGGTTGCCCTGGGGGCTGGGATCCAGTTTGGCAAGCACAAAGCGCAGGTTAGCCAGTTCCAGATCGATAATGGCCACGTTGCTGCCATCGGACAGCTGAAAGTCAACGACTGCCTGATTATCAGCATTCATGCTGACGTCGGTGATAAAGGCATTGAGTACTTCCGCCTCGGCATAGGGCGTAGGTGCGGGGGCCGGCGGAATCGGTTCCGGCGGTATCGGCTGGTCGGGAGGAGGCGGCCCGGGTTCCACACCCGGCGCGCTGTTGCCACCGCCGCCGCCACCACAGGCGACGAGCAGGCCGAGCATGCCAGCCATTATCCAGTTGCGTGTGTTCATAAGCATGGTTCTAGTCTCCCGGGTGTTATTCCCAGTGATAAATCACTGATGCGCCCACATAGTTGATCCGTTCGTCCGGATTGCCCTGACCGAAGGTCAGCACTTTTCCGATGGTATCTGGCTGTACCCCATTCCAGGCCCAGTCATTACTTGTGTAGCGGTAGTATTGGTAGTCGAGTTGCAGGAACAGGTTGTCCTGCATCTTCCATATTCCGCTGGCCTGAATATGGTGCAGGCGGGTATCGACCGACGGCAGGTCACTCGCAGCCAGGCCGCTGGCAGGGTTGGTACTGAGGTCCTGTTCTGCCTGGGTGTCCACGTAACTGTAGTCAAGTGTCACTTCCAGGTTCGCAGACAGTTGCCACTGCATGTTTGCGCCGACCGTGATGCTGGTGTCCTCGCCATCGCTGCCCCAGTTGCGACCGGGGTCGCTGGCTTGCGGCAGGGGCGGGTAGATGGCGAAAGCATTTTTTTCCGGGCCGCCGCGAAAAGCACGGCTGCTTTGTTCTGTTTTGTAAGAGTCGTAACCCGCGTACAGGCTGGCGGAGAAAGTATCGCTGGCCACGTAGCTGGCGCTGAAAAAGCTGCGATACCACTGGGCGCTGGTCAGCCCCAGTTCGCTTTCGTCGTAATCGTCGTCCCGCCATTGCAGGTTAAGGTTCAGGTTCCACTGGTCAGTGGGCAGCAGGGTCAGGTCGGCACTGGTTTTCCACTGCTCGCGGTTTGCCAGGTAAAACTGCATAAGCTCCGGGTGTTCGGTGTAACGCTCGTTGTCCGGGGTGGCATTAATGAGCCCGGTATCAAGCAGGGCGTAATAGGATTGTGCCCACTCATACGTGTCGGCCGCGCGGTCAGCGTATGCAACTTCCAGCCTGGCAGTAAAGATCGGCCAGGGCTGGATGCGGTAGGACAGCGTGTACTGATCTTCCTCGGTTTTTTCTACTGCCGCATTTTCCCGGGTCTGTTCCTCGTAGGCATACTCGAAACTCAGCTTGCTGCGCCAGGGCAGGCGGTATCCCACTTCGAAGCCTGCGGTCTCACTGCGATAGTCGTGATTGGTGTTGTATACGGTGAAGTCACTGCCGGGCTGGTTGGACCCGTCGCCGCGAATATACTGGTAGCCGTTGCGATCCGCGTCGTAGTCGCGGTTGCGGTATTTGTAGAACAGCTCCGCATTCAGTTTGCGCATGGGGTTCAGCAGCAAGCGGGTGTTGAAGGTGCTGTTTTCCACCTCGCCGTCGTAGTTATTCTGCGGCACCGGAACGTCTACCACCAGCGCCGGGTTGACGCTGTAATTCAGGTAGTTCTGATTCTGTGAGGCCACAGCGTAGCTGCCATCCACTTGCAGGCGGGTCCTGGCTGAAAAGAGATACTGCCCGGTCAGTCGCCCGCCGATCTGGTCGTTGTCCGGAGCCAGCCCCAGCCCACCGGTACCGTCCGGGTAGCGAACATTGGCGCCGTAGGCGCTGTAAGGGTTCTGCCAGGTGAGCTCGTCATCCTGGTTGTCAAAGTCGGAATAGCTTATCTGGCCCGCGAGGTTGAGGTGGCGGTCACTGTAGCTCAGGCCCATATTGGCCTCGGTGGTGCGATAATCAATCGGCTGGTTCAGCAATACGGCATCGGCTGAGCTGCCGTCGATATAAATGCCACCGCCGACATCGCTGTTGCCATTTTTCTCTTCGTAGGACAGGCCGGTGGTGAAACTCCAGTGCTCGTTCAGCTGCGACTCGACATCAACATAAACCCGCTCGCGCTGTAATTCCTGGTCGAAGCCGTGCAGCGATTGGTTGAGCTCGGTCCAGTCAGACGTCGTGAGGCCGCTGACCCAATCTTCGGGGAGTGTCAGCTGTGAGCCGCCACTGAACGGTGTGCGTCCGTTGTCATTGCTGGCCTGTATCTGTGAATCATAGCCTGCGGTCAGGGAAAATTTCCCGGCCCTGCCCCAGGTCAGTTCGCCCTCCCGCGTGTCCAGCCCGATATTGGATACGTAACCCTGCAGATAGTTGTCACCGCGATTGAAGTCCTGCCACTGCAGGTTGCCGATGACGTTGGCGCCCTCCTTGTTGAGGCCGTTGTATTCACCGAACATGAAGTTGTCTTCGCTGGTATACCCCCCACCGAGCTGCGCAATCGCGTTGGTGTCGGCCTGCCAGGCGGTTTTCAGCGGCGGGCGATTCTGCAAGCCCAGCGGCGTATAGGTTTCAGTGTCCTGGGCCACAGCACCGCAGGCCGCCATAACCAGGCTGCTGGCCATGCCCACGTTGAAATGAAAGCGGTTCATGCTCTTCATCGTGTCAAGCGCGCTCCCGACGGATGGTTGGAACCGTGAATCTGGCTGTGGCAGTTCAGGCAGTTCTTGCCCAACATGTTCTGGTTTGCACTGCCCGAACTTAAGCCTTCGCTGCCGTAGGGCTGGCTAGGGTGGAAAGCCGTGGCGTGGCATTGCTGGCACAGCGCCGGTCCGCGCGCCGTCAGCAGGGGCTCGTTGACTGAGCCGTGGGGCTTGTGGCATAGCGCACAGTCCTCTGCGGCGGGGGGGTGTTCCCACAGGAACGGGCCGCGTTTGTCTGCGTGGCAACTGAAACAATTGTCATTTACCGAAACCTCTCGCAGCGACGCGTGACCAATACCGCCGTGCGGGTTGTGGCAGTCGGTGCAGGCCGTCTTGCCTTCGGCGATCGGGTGGCGCGATGGCAGGTGCAGTTCAGAGCGCACGCGCGCGTGGCAGTCGGTGCAGATCTTGTTCGATTCCTGCTTTCCCAGCACCAGGTCTTGTTGCTCGTGTGCTGTATGGCAGCTGTCACAGCTGAGGTTTTCCTGCTCGTGCTCGCTACCTACCCACAGCATCTGGTCGTTATTATCGTGGCAGGTCTGGCAGCTCGCGTTGCGCACGGCTGGGTCTGAAGGGCGATCCGGCCCGAAACTGACGTCCGGTGCGTTCCTTGCGGCTTTTTGTTTGTGCCCGGTGCTGGCACCGTGGCAGGCGATACAACTGTCGTTGCCGCCGCCTGCCAGCGACCCGTGTACGGTGTTGGCGATGGCGTGAATGGGTGCATCGTCCTCATGGCAGGTGAGGCACTGGCGTTCGGTTCGCGCTGCATGGCTGAGCGCGGCTCCGCCGGCAAGTATCAGCAGGCAGCAGAGAAGACCGAATTTTCGCTGGATTCCAGCCATTGTTATTGTTGCTCCACCTTGAGATCCGACGGCAGTATAACTGCTCCAGTGGATCAGTATTAGTCAGGCGATCACCAATGCCAACGCCTTGCGTGCACGGCCTTGGTTCTAGTTGATCTGTATCAAGTTTAGCATAGCAGGGTGTCGAGAATTACACCCAGCAGAAACAAAGAGGTGAAATGCCGCGTGTGCCGAAAGGCTTGGGCGGAGAACCACAGGGGCCACACGTCGGCAGGATAATCCGCAGGTGCTGCGCCCGGTTTGGGTTTGCCGAATACGCTGAAAAGAGCCGGTAGCCTGGGCAAGTTGATCAGCACCAGCAGCAGCGGCCAACCGAAGCTGCCGGTGACAACGAGCCCGATGCTTAACAGGTACTGGCCGGCAATCATGGCCATTACGCAGTGTCGCGACAACTGTTCGCCGAGAATAACCGGCAGCGTATTTACGCCCTTGGCCCGATCCAGTTCCAGTTTGTCGGTGTGTTTGCCAAACAGTACCGTGGTGGGCCCGAGAGCAAATACCAGGCTGAGCCAGGTCACATCCCAGCTCCACTGGCCCGCCAGCACGTAGAAGCTGCCGCCCACCATCAGCGGGCCCCACACCAGTAATACCGCGGGTTCCCCCAGGCCGTAATATTTCAGCGGCCAGGTATAGAACAATACGAAGAAGGCACCGGCCAGCATCAGGTCCAGAGTGAGGCCGCCGCGCTGGAATACCAGCCAGCTGCCCAGTAGCAGAGCGATGCCGGCGGTGACACCCACGTAGCCCCAGAACTGGCGCTCACTCATCAACTTGTCTTCCAGCACATGTACACCGTACTGGTTGCGGTAATAGTTGTCCTTGTCGATGCCGCGGCGGGAATCGGTGAAGTCGTTGAGCAGGTTATTGGTGGCGTGGGCGAATACCAGCCCCAGCACTGTGGCCAACCACAGGTCCAGCTCAAAAGCACCGGCGCGCCACGCCATCAACGCCCCCAGGGCTGAGGCGGTGAAGGTCATAAACAGAACCGACGCCCGGCAGGCGATCAGCCATTTGGCCACCGGGTCCAGCGCCTGCCACTCGTGCTGGGAAAGCTTGGGCATCTGGGCCAGGGCGCGGCCCCACATTTTTACATCGATCATATTGTCAGCGTTCTCTGTAGGGTCTGTCAGCCGGATTTACCATCGGCTCGAGGGCGGGTAAGCATCGGCAGATAGTGATAAAGAAAAAGGCCGAAAGCGACAATCCACAACAGCGCAGAGACGCGCCAGGACAGTAGTGTCAGGCTCGCGGCGACAATGGGCACTGCCGCGCGGATCACTGCGGCGAGAAAGATCAGGGCGAAGGCTACCGCCAGAAAACGCGGTATGTCGAGTGGGCGACCGGTGTGGCCCAGGGACACCCGGGACATCATCGCGAGTATCATGCCGCCGATGGCGCCAATTGCCAGCAGATGGATAATATTTTTGCCCGCGACCGGGTCTGTCCCCGCGAGAGCCAGACCCAACAGTGCGAAGGGTATACAGGCGTAACTGAGGTGCATGGACCACAGCAGCGGCACAGCGGTTGTTTTCCAGCCCTGCCAGTGCCCCAGCCGATAGAGATGCAGGCAGCCGGTTGCCAGGCACAGGGCTGCCAGCCAGCCGGCGGGTGCCTCGCGCGGCACAAAGGCGGTGACCAGCCCGATAGCGATAACGCTGCCAATTGCCAGATATTCCAGCCAGGCCGGCAGCGGCGCAATCTTAAGGCCCAGGCGATTGGCCGTGAACACCGGTATAACCCTGCCGCCGATGATCACGATGAATACGCTTATCATCCACACCGCGCCGTAGTGCAAACGGGTGGCCAGGATCGGTTGCTCCTGGTACAGGTAGCTGGCCGAGTTGAGCAGCATTAGAATCAGCAGCACGGGCAGGAACAGCATATTGCGCCATTGCCGCCGTGCCCAGACGCGTTGGCCCAGCTCGAAGGCGATGAACAGGATAAACAGCGTCTCGGCGAACCATGCCAGCGTGCTCCATTGCGGCGCCAGCCAGAGTAACAGACGCGCCAGCAACCACAGGCCGAACAGCAATTGCAGACGCCAGCCGCGAGTGCCCGGCAGGCTTGTCCAGGTGGCGACGGCGGTCAGCAGAAAGCCCGCGATGACCGGCATGGCAAAGCCAAAAATCATTTCATGGGCGTGCCACCAATTGGGTGAAATACTCGCCTGCCAGCTTTGCGGCCAGAGCATCCAGCATAACCAGCGGCCCATGGCGAACACGGCAAAGGTAGCGGCTGCCAGGAAACCGGCGCGGAAAGCCAACTGCCAGAGTGGGTGGATAGTGGGTAGGCCGGAGGCCCTGGTGCTGTTCACGAGTTGGTCACCGCTGGAGGGATCTTAGGAGAATCCATTAATTTATCACGCGGCTAGCCTAGCCCAATTTTCGAGGGCAGTGAAGTCCAGCCGATTTACGACGCCATTCTGGTCCCCCTGTACACGCGCCATCGTATATACTTGGCGCCCCGACTTTTGATGTACACCTTGCATGAGCAAAAAGCCAGCTAATCTCAAACGCCGAGCTATTTCCCGCAGTTTCTCCGTCTCCCTGGCCGGTCTCCGGGCAGGGGGGGCGCTGGCCGTGGACAGCGCAATGCAGAAACTCAAAGGCCATAAAGCCGGTGATGATGACTCGGAGTTCGCGCGCCGGGAAGCACGGCGTTTTGTGCGTGAGCTGGGCAAGATGAAAGGTACCTATGTGAAGATCGGCCAGTTGATGGCGCTGTTCGGGGAACACTTCCTGCCGCCGGTGTTGGCAGAAGCCATGCATGATCTGGGCGACAACACCGAACCGATGGCCTGGGAAGCGGTGGAGCCGGTCCTGCGCGAAAGCCTGGGCGACCGCTACGCTGAACTGGATATTGAACAGCAGGCCCTGGCGGCGGCATCCCTTGCCCAGGTACACGTGGCGACTGTGCGTGCCAGCGGTGAGCAAATCTGTCTCAAGGTGCAATACCCGGGGCTGGCTGACGTTATTGATTCCGATTTCGACGCAGTTGTACGCTTGCTGGTGCTCGCGCGCTGGTTGCCCGCAGGTCGCGACCTGGATGATTGGCTGGAGTCCATGCGCACCCACCTGCACAATGAAATTGACTATCCGCGTGAGGCGAGGCTCACCGAGCGCATGGCGGAACTGGTCAGCGCTTTGGATAGTGGCCCTGTCAGCTACCGCGTGCCGCGACTGTATTTGCGTTACTGCACAGATACGGTGCTGGCGCTGGAATACATGCGCGGCCTGTCTGTAACAGCCCCGCCGGTAGCGGCCCTGTCGCTGGAGCGTCGCAATGCCCTGGCGATAGGCATGCTTGAATTGTTTTTCTACGAGTTGTACGAATGGGGCTGCCTGCAGAGCGACCCCAATTTCGGCAACTACCTGCTGACGCTCGATGGCCGGCGCAAGACACACGCCCGGGATGAACTGGTATTACTGGATTTCGGTTCGATTCTCGACTGCAGTGACGATTTTCTCTATCACCTGCGCAATGTTATTGACGCGGGCCTGCGCCAGGATGTCGGCCTGCTGGGCGATAGCCTGGTCGGCCTGGGTTGTCTCAGGGAGGGTGCGGGTGAAGAGGCACGGCAGCTGTTTGCTGACTTCTGTATGCAACTGCTGGAACCGTTGCGCCCACCGGAACAACTTCCGGCGGACTACCTCAATGCCAACGGCGAGTACCGTTGGGCCGGGTCGCGCCTGATGCACCGGGCCGGTAAGCGCGGTGCCCAGTCGGCCGCCAGCCGTTACTTCACGCCCCCCACCCGGGAGTTCGCCCTGATCGCCCGCAAGCTTACCGGTGTGTTCACCTTTATCACTGTGCTGGAGGCTGAATTCAATGGCTACGAGATGGTTGCAGCCCATATAGCGCGCTGGCGCGAGAGAGAGACCCGTGGCCGGAAATAAAAAGGACAAGGATGACAGGCAGAAGGCTATACCGACCTCCCGGGTGGGCCGGCTTGCGCGTGTGGCGCGCATGGCCAGCGGTGTTGCCGGGGGCATGCTGGCAGAGGGCACGCGCCAGTTGCGCGCGGGTAAGCGTCTGCGGGCGCGGGACATGCTGCTGACACCGGCCAACGCGCGGCGCGTGGCAGACCAGCTTGCCACCATGCGGGGTGCCGCCATGAAGGTCGGGCAGATTCTCTCCATGGATACCGGTGATTTTCTGCCGCGGGAGTTGGCGGACATTCTTGCCCGGCTGCGTTCTGACGCGAGATATATGCCTACCCAGCAACTGCGCAAGGTGATGCTGGATGCCTATGGACCCAACTGGGAAGAATTATTCTACGGCTTCGAAATGAAACCCCTGGCCGCCGCCTCTATCGGCCAGGTGCACAGAACAGTGGCACCGGACGGCCGTGAGATTGTGCTCAAGGTGCAGTATCCCGGGGTGGCTTCCAGTATCGACAGCGACGTGGACAACATCGCCACCCTGCTGCGCATATCCGGCTTGTTGCCGGCGGGGCTGGATATCCAACCCCTGCTCACAGACGCCAAGCGCCAGCTCAAGGACGAAGCGGATTATCACAAGGAAGCCAAATTCCTGCAGGCCTTCGGCGACCTGCTGCGCGATGACGAACGTTTTCTGGTGCCGGAAGTGTTGCCGGAGCTAACCCACCAGACCGTGTTGGCGATGACCTATGTCAGTGGCGACCCCATAGAAACCATCGTGGATTTACCGCAGAAAGAGCGGGACAGGGTAATGACTGCGTTGGTCGAACTGATGTTCATGGAACTGTTCGAGCTGCGCATGGTGCAGACCGATCCCAACTTCGCCAACTATCAGTACCGCCCCGGCAGCGGCGAAATCGTGTTGCTGGATTTTGGTGCCACCCGCCGCTTCAAGGCCGGCTTTGTGAATAATTATCGCAAGCTGCTGGCCGCCGCCATGACCGAAGACGAGGGCAAACTGGTGGCCGCTGCAGAGCGTATCGGTTATGCCATGGGCGACGAGGACAGCGAGTACCGTGCTTTGGTACTGGAGTTGTTCCTGCTGGCGCTGGAGCCATTGCGACACGAGGGGGTGTATGATTTTGCCCGCTCTGATATGTCAAAACGCATGTCGGCGCTGGCAGAAGAAGTGGCCGACTACCGCGACTTCTGGCGGGCGCCACCCACCGATGCCATGTATTTTCATCGCAAACTTGGGGGCATGTTTTTGCTGGCGAGCCGGGTGAAGTCGCGGGTGGATGTGCACACGCTGATCAAGCGCTGGTTGCCCTGACTGCGGGGCGGGCTCTGTTACCGATGGCGCTGGTGTTGTCCGGCCACCCAGGTGTTGTGTACGGTGAAATTGTCGTCGAAGTGCACAAGGTCTGAGCGATATCCCTTGCCAATGCGTCCCAGCCGATCATCCAGGCCCAGAATGGCGGCGGGATACAGGGACGCCATGCGCAGGCATTCATCCAGGGCTACGCCCACCTCCAGCGCCATGTAACGCACCGCGTCGATCATGCCGATTGCACTGCCCGCCAGCACACCGGCCTCGTTGATCAGCCTGCCATCGCATTCGCGGATGGTTTCGCCGTACAGTAAGAATTGCCCCCGGTTGCCACCCACCGTTGCCATGGCGTCGCTGACCAGTACCAGTTTGCCCGCCGGCTTGCTGCGTTGTGCCAGGTGAATACTGGCGGGGTGTACATGGTGCCCATCGGCGATAATGCCCGCCCACAGTGTATCGTTTTCCAGCGCCGCGCCTGTCACGCCGGGCTCCCGAGATGTCAGCGGGCTCATGGCGTTGAATAAATGGGTGACACCTGCCAGCCCGGCAGTCAGCGCCGTTTGCATTTGTGCGTACGTGGCGCTGCTGTGGCCGGCGCACACCTGAACGCCGTTGTCGCTGAGGCGGCGGATGTGTGCCACCGGGGTAACTTCCGGTGCGAGCGTCACAATCACCGGGCAATCCTGTAGCGAACACAGCCAGTCGATGTCATCTGCGGTTGCCGGCCTGATCATTTGTGCGCTGTGGGCACCGCGCTTTGACGCGGCAAAATAGGGGCCCTCCAGGTGAACGCCGAGAACGCCCTTATTGCCGCCGGCGATTGCCGCGCGCACTGCGGCCACAGCCTGTAGCTGTATCTCTCGGGTGTCGCTGATCACGGTTGGCATGAAGGCCGTGGTGCCGGTGGCACGATGCGCATGCAGCATGGTGGCCAGGGTTTCTTCGCAGGGTGAGTTGTTGAACAGCACATCGCCGCCGCCATTAACCTGCAGGTCAATCAGGCCGGGCGCGAGTATGCCTGCGGTCAGCGTTAGCTGTTCCACAGTGTTGGGGCATTGGGGTGTAGGCAAGAGCTGCGCCACTAATCCATCCCGGATAATGACGCAGTGATCGGGCAAAAATTGCGCCCCGTCAAAAACTGACGGGGCGCTTATGGCAAACGCAGTGCCGCGCTCGGGCATGGGCTGTTCCTCCGGCTGCCCAGTTTACTCGACTTAGCCCGCCGCTGCCGCACCGGGTTCTGCCGGCACTTGTTCACGCTGGATGCGAAGCAGCAGGGGCACCACTACCAGCGCCATCAGCGGGGTGAATACCAGCAGCAGTATCAGCAGTGTGGTCTGCATACCGAGGCTGTCCAGGGCGTACCCCAGCACGGGTCCGGTGACGATAAATATCGCCCGCACACCCAGGCTTACCAGCGAGTTCACCGTGGCCCTGAAATCACCCGGCACCCGGCTGTTCAGTGCCTCGTAAAACAGGCTCATGCTGATGCCACGGGACAGCTGGATAAGCAGCCCGAAAGCCACTCCCATCCAGCCGCCACCCAGTGCCATGCCGAGCAGGCCCAGCAGCGGCATGATCGCAATCAGTATCAACAGACCACGGGTGCCCAGGCGTTTTTCCAGACCCGCGGTGAACCGTGCAGAAACACTCACAGCCAGCGCAAAGCCTGCCCAGATGTACCCGAACGCCTCCAGTGGCACACCCTGCAGCTCCCAGTACTTCTGGTAGATCCAGAATACGTAGATAGCCAGCAGGCCAAATACCGAGATAGCAAAGGCCGTCCAGAAAACAACGGGCTTGCTAAACAGCAGCAACTCGACAATCTGCCGCATGTTATCGCGGTGGTTGGCCGCGCTCTGCACCCTGGGTACTTCTACCAGCAACACGGCCAGTGCCAGCGGTACCACAGCTGCGACAACTTGCATCAGGATGACGCCATCCATGGACCACAACAGCAGCAGGCTGGCGGCAACACCGGCAAGCCCGGATGCCCCCGCTTCTACTGAAATCAAGCGGCTTACGGATTTTCCTGCCCCGGCGCCACCGGGCAGTGCCCTCGATTGCAGGTACACCTCGGTGTCATACAGTAGCGCCAGATCGGTGCCGGAGATAAGGCTGAAACCCACCCCCAGGATGACCTCGTACACCACGAAATCGAGGAAGCTGTCCGCCCACAGCAGCGACATAAAACCCACCGCGTTGAGGCCCGCGCCTATCAGGATAGCCAGCCGGCGCCCGTACAGATCCGCGAAGTAACCCGAGGGCACTTCGAACAGCGCAATGGTCAGCGCAAACAGCGCTTGTGTCTGCAGTACCTGACTCATGGACAGCCCGTGGCCCTGCAACAGCGGCACGAATACGGGCAGTACTACCAGGAAGCTCGAAAAGAAGCCCATCAGGTAGATGGTACGAATGTTATTTTGCAATGACCTGTTCACGGTTCTCGTCCCTACTTGGCCGGGAACCCTGAATGCGGAGAACTGTTCTGATAAAAACGAAAAAGGCCTCCGGAATCTGGGTTCTCGGAGGCCTTTTTCTAAAGTGTTTCTACTCTATAGCATCCTCAAACCACGCCAGCCTTAACCCGGCTACAAAGGCGTACAATCGCCACCGGCTTCGAGCCGCGGCGGGTATACATCCAAGCCTGCTGGAGTGTGTGTGTGAGTTGCATTGTCATGGTGTTCACTTGCGAGTTAAAAACAAAGAGGGTGCCCTCAGGCACTTTGCAATGGTGCCGCTTTGCACACCGCAGGTCAATTCAAGAATACCGTTTGTGAAAAGTTCACAGCCTGCTTCGGCGCTGTTTTTACCGTTCTATTTGCGAAAAGCCGGCGGCAAGAAGCCGGACTGCAACACGTGCTCCTGCAGTGCCTGTAATTGCATTTCTGTTTGCTCTGAGTTGCTTTCCGGCACGCTGTGTTCCCCACTGGTAGGCCTGTTCTGCCAGATTGTGGGTGTGTTTTGAGCTGAAATTACACGCTATAGCGGTTATGCTGGCCGCAATCCCGATGTCGATGAGGACAGCCAACGTGATGACAAGCAGAGTGATACTACCGGTGCTACTGACAATAATGGCCAGCAGTTATACCTGGGCGGACGAACTCGCGGATGCCGCCCAGGCGATGTGTGACTCGGTCAAGAGCTGCGCCCTGGAACAGGTGGCCCAGCAGGACCTGACGGACGAGATGCGGGAGATGATGGGCCCGATGCTGGATAATATGTGCGCCAATATGCGCAGCCAGGTACAGTCGGTGCCCACTGATCACAAGCTGTACCAGCCCGCCGTGAGTTGCCTGCGCAGCATGGTGGCGCTGGACTGTGAGCAAATGCAGGACCCGGGCAGTGCCAAAAGCCCGGAGTGCGCAGAGTACGAGCGGCTGGCCGAAGAGGCTAGCGCAGCCAGGCCCAGCCCGAAATAGGCGGGCTGTTTCGCCTTAGCTCAGCTCAGCGGTGCAGTTAGGGCACCGGCTTCCTGTGCGCCAGCCAGGGTAGCCCACGCCTGTCATTGTAGCCGGCACGGGAGGATGCCCGGTGGGCCAATCGTGGTACAGTACTGTCCAGCGGGTGCGCTCTGACGGGATTCAATGGCATATCGCGACTATTAAAATACTGAAATACATTTTGGGAGATAGCAATGGATTACAAAAAATTGACAGTTACATTGGGGGCTCTGTGTTTCGCTGCTGTACTGGGTGGTTGCAGTGAGGAGTCTATGGAAAGCACAAAGGAGTCAATGCAAAAGGCGACTGATGCAGTAAAAGAAACCGCTTCCGGTGTAGCCGACACGGCCGGTGATGCAATGGAAGCGACCGCGGATGCGACCGGCGACGCTGTCGATTCTATGGGTCATATGGCAGACGATGCAGGTGACAGTATGCGTGCGATGGCTGATGACGCGTCCGACAAGGCCAGCAGCGCCATGGACTCTGTCAAAGACACAGCCTCTGATGCGGCCCACAGTGCCGGCGACATGATGGATGACGCGTCTCACAAGGCCGACGACACCATGGATGACGCGGCTGACAAAATGGAAGCCATGAAGAAAGACAGCTAGAACCCGCAGATAGCCCGCCCCGGACCCGGGGTGGGCAGTACGCCCCGCTTACTGCATGAACACCGTGGTGATCAGGTAGACAGTGTACCCCACATAACACGCCAGCAGGCCCGCACCCTCCAGTCGATTGATTCGCCCTGGCCGGCCGGAACGGCCGATGCCGATAATAAATATTGAGAACGTGAGTACAGACATTACCAGGATGTCTCGGGTCAGCACGTCCGGGCCGACCGACATGGGCGAAATGGTTCCGGCTATACCCACCACCGCCAGGGTATTGAACATATTCGAGCCGATAATGTTACCCAGCGCAATGTCGTGTTCACCCTTGCGAGTAGCGATGATGGATGACGCCAGCTCCGGCAGCGAGGTGCCAATCGCTATCACGGTCAGCCCGATCACCAGGTCACTGACGCCGAATGCATGGGCGATATCCACAGCGCCCCATACCAGCAAGCGGGAACTCCCGATTAACAGGGCAAGCCCTATCACCAGCCAGAGACAGGCGCGGCCTATGGGCATGCCCCTGTTTTCCATCTCGTGCTCGATTTCCACAGCGAGGTGGTCCGATTTTTCACGCATCCCCTGGCGGATGGTCCAGCCCATAAATGCCAAAAACGTGCCCAGCAGTATCCACGCGTCAACGCGAGTGATTTCACCGTCCCTCACCTGCCAGGCCGCCAGCGCGGTGATAACGGCGAGAATAGGTAATTCCTTGCGCAGTACCTGGGAGTGCACGGTAATCGGATTGATCAGGGCGGTAACCCCCAATACCAGAGCGATGTTGGTGATGTTCGAACCATAGGCATTGCCCAGTGCGATGCCGGGGTTGCCGTGTAGCGCCGCCAGTGCCGACACCACCATCTCTGGCGCTGAAGTGCCAAAGCCGACTACCACCATGCCGATCAGCAATGGCGGCATGCCAAAATGCCGGGCGACGGACGCAGACCCCTCTACAAACAGGTCTGCGCTCCACACCAGCAGTGCGAGACCAAAGAGAATTGCAATAAATGCCAGAGTCATTTCAAAGAAGTACCATAAATCCGGTGGCTAAAGTGGGTAAATCGTTCTGGCGGCGATCATCTCGTCTGCCAGGGCAGATGCTGCTTCGCGCATCTCAACCCAGCCCGTCAATGCGGCCGCAAAGCCGGTGGCCAGATCTCTGAACTCTTGCAGTAATGCCGCTTCCGTGCGGCCCTCAGGGATACCCTGAATGCCTGTAGGCTGCTGCGGTGTGACCAGCGCCTGCTGCGCTTCTTCAAACCCGCGTTTGAGGTAGGCCTGCCATTCCGGCGAAGGCATTTTTAGCGCCTCCTCGTATTTCGCCATCATCATATGAACCCTGTCGGCATGGCCCCGGGCGAGTTCCGAGCGATAGTCCAGCGCCAGGTCGGCATCGGAACGGGCGGCCATTCGCAGAGCGTCCCGGGCGATGGCCTGCATATTGTGGGCGGCACTGGTGCCGTCCCGGTAATCGATATTCTGGGTGAGGTAGCGGGCCAGTAGCGATATAGCCCCGCCACTGCCGGCCACCGGATCATTGATACTGGTGGGCCGTGTCTCCAACGGCAGATGCGGGACACTCCAGGGGTATTCCAGCGTGACCGAGTCGTGGTGCATGGCAACCAGCATGGCCCCGAACAGCGCATCTTCGCCGCGATAAGCGGGAAAGTAAGGGGGCAGCAGTTGACTGTTATCGAGACCGGTAAGCTGCGACATAAAGGGCATTTTAAACACGTTGGGCCTGCCACTGCCCAACCAGCTGAGCCTGTTCTCAATAGCGTTTTTCAGCCCGTGGGGCGCATTGATCAGCCGCTGCACTGAATCCGTGCCAAGCTGCTGTACCCAGTGTGTGCCGGTGCCGGGGTCGCCCAGTGACCCGCACTGGGTGACCAGCACCGGGGCATCGGCCTTGAGTACATTGGCGAGTGCGGCATTCACCTGTTGCAGCTGTGGCCCCTGCAGCGGACCGTTGTTGAGTGTGTGCAGAGTGTTGGACAGGGTGCTGCCCAGCAGGCTGGCGTGCCCGCTGAGAGGATCAAAGCCCGCCGCTGCGCCGCTGCTCAACAGGGCCTGGGGGTTTTCATAGAAGGTGGCCTGACGCATGCCGCCGCTGCCGATACCAATGCCCTGCTGTGTGATCGGGGGCAGTACGGCCTGGCACAGAATGTCGTCGTCCATGACCAGCGCGCGGTAACCAACGGAAAACAGCAGGCTCAGCGTGCGTGAGCGGCCGAAGGTTTTTTTGCCTTCCCACAGGGCGCGATCAAGCAAAAAGCGGATACCCTCTGCATGCTCTGGCAACTGTTCGATCAGACCCGATAGCAGGTCTGCCTGTGCCTCTTCGCCGATATAAAACATGTCTCTGGGGCTGCGCAGATTGAACTGCACCACGGCTTCGCGGTTGGCAGCGCGATTGTCGGGATTGCGCGAGTCGTCGATAAGAAACAGCGCATTGTGCTGGCTCAGCTGGCCGCTGCGCAGTATTGAATCCAGCAGGCGCTCCACTGCCGCGGGCCTGTCGCAGGTGATAACGAACACGCGGGTGGCTGCCAACTGCTTCGGTGCCGGTTGCGCCAGGCGCGCGCAGATGTCATCTGCGTCCAGCAGCATGCCGGCAGATTTGAGGTTGTTGAGGGCGCTGGCCGCCATGTCTTCCTTGCCGTTGAGCTCGGCACGGGTGCTGGCCAGGTGCGCGGCGTGTGCCGCCACCGTAGCGAAGTTGGTGCAGGTCTTCAGCCCATCGATCACTTGTGGTGCAACGACCTGCTGGTTGCCATTGGCGCGGTTGATTACCAGCATCATTGAGCTGCTGATGGGAATCAGCTCACAATCGGCGAAGGCGACAAGCTCAGGCTTGCCAGCGGCGGTGGGTTGGGCTATGTCCGTCATGCTGTGTCCGTGGCAGCGGGGGTGGGCGCACAGTTTAGGCCAAGCACCGGGGATTAAAAAGCTTTCGAGGCGGGAACCGTTATCCTCTGCTACATTTGTGGAGCGAGCAGTTGAAAACACCGTGGAATGAAGTCACTCGCATTAATCAAAATAACAACAAGAGATTATTGGATGCAAGCACGTGCTGTTCTGTTCTCGGGGCTCATTCTTTCCCTCTCGGTTTTTTCAGTATCCATTGTTTCCGCACCTGCCCAGGCCGCGGTGGCTAAAGTGTATGAAACCGACATCATTCACGTGAAGGCAGGCCAGAAGGCACAGATTACCAGCCCCGCCTTGCCCGGGCCACAAACGGGAACGGTGGAGAGCATCGGCCTGAAAGTCGGGCGCATGGACGTGCTGGGAATGGACCCGGTAGCCCAGGCCGACGCGCGGGCCCCAGCGGCGCAAAAGCGAGAACACGCATCGAAGAGGTGTTGGACCATGTGGGCCTGGCGGACCATATCGACAAGTACCCCGACGCCCTCTCCTGCGGCCAGAAGCAACGGGTGGGCATTGCCCGCGCCCTGGCCAATGGCCCCAAAATGATACTGGCGGATGAACCCACGGCCTCCCTGGACAAAGAGTCGGGCCGCAATGTAGTCAACCTGATACAGGAGCTGTGCGGCGAGCAGGGTGCCAGTGTGGCGATGGCCGACGACAACATGGATGATCAGGCGCGGGAGACCATCAGACGCATTCTGGTGGAGCAGTCAGATCTGGAGGCGGTGGAAGTAGACCTGGTAATGGAAATGGCGATGTCAGCGAGCAGGAGCTGGCAGAGATAGACCAGATTGCCGCGGAGCTGGATTTTAGCCAATAGCTAACGGTATCAGATATCCAGCACCAGCCGCCCCGCTGTTGCGCGACTCACACAAACGCACATTTTCCTGCCTTCCTTGCGCTCGGCATCCGTCAGCACGGCGTCGCGATGATCGATATCCCCTGACAGCACCGGTGTGATACAGGAGCCGCAGATGCCCTGTGTGCAGGAGCAGGGCACACCGGCTTTCGCCCGGTTCAGCACATCCAGCAGGTATTCGTCTTCTCCCACCTGCAGCACTTTGCCCGAGCGGGCCAGCTCCACTTCAAAGCACACGTTTGCCGCCACGCTCTGTTCGCGGGGTTTGAAGTTCTCGGAAAACATGGCCGTGTCGGGCCAGCCGCTATCGCGCCCCGCAGCCGTGAACTGGCTCATAAAGGCGTCGGGGCCGCAGATATACAGCTCCTTGCCTTGCGTATAGTGGCCGAGCACATTCGCCGCCGAGAAAGCCTGCGTGTTGCGCCGAATACCGAGGTGCACCGCAATGCGCTCGGCAAAGGGCAGTGCCTGCAGGAACGCCCCGAAGGGCAGCCTGCTGTCATCGGCGGCGCACAGGTGTAGCGAGAAAGGTTTGCCCGCCTGCCACAGTGTATGGGCCATGCTGAGGATGGGTGTGGCGCCAATGCCGCCGCCCACCAGCACATAGTCGCTGGCATCGGTATTCAGGGGGAAGTTATTGCGCGGCTCGCTGATCGTCAGGTGGCTGCCCTGTTGCAGTGTGGTGTGAATGGTGCGGGAACCGCCCCGGCCATCCTGCTCGCGTTTGACGGCGATCACATAGCGCCCGCTGTCGGCGGGGGAATTGCACAGGGAATACTGGCGCACCAAATCATCTGCCAGCACCACATCGATGTGCGCGCCGGCGTTAAAGACGGGGAGGGCCTCGGTGCCCGGCAGCGCCTGCAATTCATAGGCGTTGATATCGTCGGCAACCGCCGTCACCGACATCACCTGCACCGGTATTCTACGGTTGGCCACCTGCCCGGGCAGAGTGATGTTGGCAGCGGGGCGGAACAGCCCGCGCTCGGGTATATTCTGTGGCTCAAACAGGTGGCGGCCGGCCTGCCAGGCGCGGTGGTAGCGATAGTACGGTATGGAGGGAAGTAAATGGTGTACGCAGTGTACGGCCTGACCCAACATCAGCACTTTGGTGAACGGGTTGCAGCGTATTTGCACCGTGGTTTGGAAAGGGGCCGACTCCCACTGCACGTTCTCGGGGTGCTGTATACGGGCGAAAAAATACAGCACCAGGGTAAGCCCGATGCGCTGGGGAATCATCCAGCACAGGAAGAACGTCATGGCGTAGGGCGAAGTAAGAAACACCACATGCACCGCCACATAGAACGTTATGCTGCAACAGAACTCCAGCCGCTCTGCCTTTGACCGCGACTGCCAGTGGCGCAGGTACCAGATTGTCCAGACGATATCCGGGCAGGCCAGCAGGAAGAAGCCCTGCGGCAGGGGGGTGACGACAAAAATTTCGTCCGGGTCTTTGTCGGGGTTGCCGGCAAAGCGGTGGTGCTCAAGATGCAGGTAGCGGTAAATACCGGTGGTAATGCCGGGTATCAACACGAGGCAGGAGATTGTACCCAGTAGATCGTTGACGAAACGGTTGCTGGACACCGTGCGGTGGGTGGCATCGTGTAGCGGTGTGAAGGCGACATAGATGAGCACGCCGTTGATGGCGATGGTGGCCCACACGGGCAGGTGGCCCTGCAGGTACATCAGGGTAGAGAAATACAGCCCGCCAAACACCGCCACCATGAGCAGAATTTCCGCAGGTGGAATGAGGGGTATGCGCGCCAGCTCGCGATAGCGCGGCCCGCGAACAACCTGTTCCAGTATTTCGCGCGTTGAGGTAGAAAATGCGAACGCCATTGCGCCCCTCCACAAGGACTTTGTTTATTGGTATTGGTGCCAGTGTGCTGAGAGTGTACTCAATCTGCCGGGCACTCAGCGAGGTTATTTGAGGACAAGGCGAGGTTTATTCGGGCCATTAGCGGTACTCGCTGGTGTTTTTCCCGGTCCACTTCTTGAATGCATGGCGAAAATTGGCGGCATCGGTAAAACCCAGGCGGTCGGCTATTTCCTCTGAGCTGAACTTTGAATTGCGCAGGAACTGGATGGCCAGTTGCTTGCGCACCTCGGTGAGAATCTGCTGGTAGGTTTTGTCCTGCAGGGCGAGCCTGCGCCGCAGGGTGCGCGAGGACATATTCAAGCGCTCGGCCACCGCCTCAATTTTGTTGAAGTGCCGGAGGTCTTCGGTAATCACCCGGTACACCTCCTGCGCCACGCCCTCGCGGGTTTGCATCTCCAGCAGAATCTGGTCACACAGCTCGCGGGCGGTGGCCGCTGTAATCGGGTTGGCTTTGACCAGCGGGGTGTCCAGCCACTCTTTGGCAAAGCGCACCTCGTTATGCTCCTGCTTGAAATGGGCGGGGCACTCAAAAATCTCCCGATAGGCAGCGGTGTGCCTTGGCTCGGGAAAGGTGGCGTGAACCTCACTGTAGCGGAAGTCGCTGCCCACCATGTCTTTGAACAGGGAAAACACCAGGCTGAACTGCAGCTCAATATTGAAGCTGTAGAGCGTGTCGATACGCATCAGGTCCTGGAAACGGAAGGCGGCGTGATCCTCGTCGGGCTCACCCAGCAGCGACATGCGCACGGTGGGGGTGGCCATCTGGTGATACTTGATGGAAAAGAGCAGGGCCTCGCGCAGGGTGGCGCTGGAGATGAGCGCGTAGCCGTATATGCCGTAATTGGTCATACCCAACCGCTGCCCCACCTGCAGGCCAATGGCGGAATCCTGGGTAATGGCCACGGCGTTGCGATAAATTTGCGTGAGCTGCTGTGTGGAAATGCGCGTGCTGTTGGACAGAATCTCGTCCGGCTGCAGCCCGGTATCCTCCAGCAAGCGCGAGGGCGACACCCCCTGCTGCACCAGCACCTGATTCAGCGTGGCGATCTTGTAGGTGGGATAGATGCGCTCCTCTATCACACGGCCACCCGGTGAGTGTCGCCTTCGCGGTGTGTCAGTGTAGGAGTAAGGGTAAGGGCCAGCATGGCTAATATGGGTGCCTCCAATGGTGATGCGGCAGTATAGCCGCTGGGCGGTGGTTGCCTAGGGCGAACAGAGAACCCACAGCCTGGAAAGCCTGCCCATGATAGACGCTGCGTTTACCGCCGGAGAGATCAGCTACTCCAAAGTGCGCGCCATGACCCGCGTTGCCACCCCGGAGAATGAAGACTTCCTGCTGACCATTGCACAATACGGCACCGCCAGCCATGTAGAAAAGGCGGTAGCAAAATACCGCAGCGTACAAACAAAGAACGCCGCCGAGGCAGAAAGCGAGCAGCACAACGACCGCAAGCTGGCCTATTACCAGGACCAGGACGGCATGTGGGTTATTCACGGCAGGCTGCCACTGGAAGCCGGTGCGTTAGTGATCAAGGCCATCGAAGCCGTAGCCAACCCCGTGCCGGAGCAAAACGTCTCCGCGGAGACGCTTTTTCAGGATCTGCTGGAGCACACCCGGGCAGACGCACTGGCCAGCATAGCGGAGCACTTTCTGGCAGCCGCCGAGCAGGCACCGGCATTACAGGGTTTGAAAGGCAGTGAACGCTGCCAACTGGTACTGCATGTAGACATCAACACCCTGCGACAACACCACAGCGAACCCAGCCCCTGCCATGAGCATTGCCACATGGGCGACAAGCACTGGATATCCCCCAATACCGCCAGGCGCCTGGCCTGCGATACCAGCCTGATCACCGTGCTGGAAGACGAACAGGGCAAGGTGCTCAACATAGGCCGCAAAACCCGCACCGTGCCCAGCAATATCAGCCGCGCCCTGAGCCAGCGAGACAAAACCTGTCGCTTCCCCGGCTGCTGTGAATCACGCTACGTAGATGCACACCACATCCAACACTGGGCGGATGGCGGCGAGACCAGCCTGGACAATCTGGTAACCCTGTGCCGGTACCATCACAGGCAGTTGCATGGTGGTAGTTTTTCGATAAGGGCGGTGAAAACGACGGCGGGGCAGGAGGTGGTATTCACCACCCCATCTGGCAGGGAAATCGAAAGCAGCGTGTTCCCGCAGTTTCCACGCGTCTTCGCGGAGACGTCTCGGGGGGCGTTGATGGCTATTGCGCCCAAGGTCGATTCCGAGACGGCTGTTACCAAGTGGCGGGGGGAGGATTGTGATTATGGGATGGTGGTTGAGGGGTTGTTGGGGCGGGATGGGGGTGGTTGATGGGGAGGCGTGGCGTTAAAAGACGTCGCCTTTGGTGTGTAAGGCAGTCCCGATTTAGCTCAAAATCCGTGAAAAGCGTATAAAATCGAGTAAAATTTATAAGAGGCCATTTAAGTGGACAAAATGGTGGCAAAATAACTTGTTGATACCAATTAACTATATGTTTATATTGAGAAAAATATCTAATTTTATGTGGCCATAGAAGTGGCCAAAAATGTGGCCAAAAATATGGACGAACAAGAAGATAAAGCGCTAATGGAGCCGATGAAGGTTTCTTCCGGGTCTGCTGATTATATGGAACTGATTGATCTGGCAATGGACCTGGCTAGAAAATCAGAGGGTTTCAAACGGAGCATGCCAGATGGGACGGTTAGGGCCTTGTCAGATATGGTCCGGTCGATGAATTGCTATTACAGTAATCTTATAGAGGGTCACGATACGCACCCGGTTGACATAGAGCGAGCGCTGGATAATGACTACAGTGACGATGCCGGGAAGCGTGAACTCCAGTTGGAGGCCAAGGCGCATATTGAGGTGCAACAATGGATTGATGACGGAGGGCTGAAAGGGCGGGCAGTTTCGACGACAGGCCTTCGAGAAATACATAGACGCTTCTGTGAGCAAATGCCGGAGGCGTTGCTATCGGTAAAAAACCCTGTTTCTGAAGAGCGGGTACCGGTGGTTCCGGGTGAGCTTCGAGAAAGAGATGTAAAAGTGGGGCGCCATATTGCTATCAGCCCTGCTGCAGTCCCGCGCTTTCTTGAGCACTTTGAAGCGTCA
This sequence comes from uncultured Haliea sp., assembly GCA_963977275.1. Lineage (GTDB taxonomy): Bacteria > Pseudomonadota > Gammaproteobacteria > Pseudomonadales > Halieaceae > JARRPM01. Next base: position 24,790 of record CAXBNX010000004.1, read on the forward strand.
TATAGCAAATTGGGTGAAACGGAAGCGCTCATTTCTCTTGCGGCTTCTCATCATCGTCTTTTGTGGATCCATCCTTTTATGGATGGCAATGGTCGCGTAGCTCGATTGATGTCTCATGCACTGTTATTAGATGTGTTAGACACTGGTGGAGTCTGGTCGGTAGCGCGGGGGTTTTCAAAATCTTCACAAGAATACAAGCTCAAATTACAAGACTGTGATTCTGCGCGGAGAGGTGATCTGGACGGTCGCGGAAATTTGAGTGAGTCAGCTCTGGTGGGCTTCACGCGGTATTTTTTATCGACCTGTATCGATCAGGTTGAATACATGGAGGGGCTGATTAGCCCAGATAAAATTCGAGATCGAATTCAGGGTTGGTGTAGAACGCAGATTGAGCAAGGAAATCTACACAAAAAATCCCCTGTGTTATTGGATTCAGTGCTGTTTCAAGGGTACATAAAAAGAGGTGAGGTTGAAGGCATATTACAAGTAGCTCCCCGAACGGCCAGGAGAGTGGTAGCTGATCTGCTTGGAACCGGGATCCTGGCCTCTGAGGGTGTTAAGGCACCATTGAGGATAGCGTTTCCGGCGAAGTTGGCGTTAGAGATTATGCCTGGGTTATTTCCTCCAGTTCGCGTTTAGGCATCACATACTGCCCGTGTATGACCTTTAGCGCCGACCGATTGGTTGTATTTGTAAGATAGATTGGAAGCCGTTGCGTTGGTGATCAAGGCCGTCGAAGGCGTGGCCAAACCGGCGCAGGAAAAAAGCGTCTCCGCGGAGACGCTTTTTCAGGATCTGCTGGAACAGGCTCGGGTAACCCTATGCCGTTACCAACACAGGCAGCTGCACAGTGGAAGCTTTTGAATAAAGGCAGTAAAAACAAGCACCGGACAAGAGTTGGAATTCACCACGCCATCCGGCAGAAAAACCGGGAGCACCCAGTTCCCGCAGTTTCCGCGTGTCTCCGCGGAGACGTCCCGGCGGGCGTTGATGGTTATTGCGCCCAAGGTTGATTCTGCGACGGCTGTTGCCAATTGGCGGGTTGAGGATGCGTTTTACTAGAATTGAGGCGGCGGGAATTGAACCCGCGTCCGCCAGTACTCTGCCTTCGGCTCTACATGCTTAGTTTCCGTTAATTAATTTAGCCTCATACAGCCCAACGGGCAGGACGTAATTGGCGATCCCGGTTAAGTTTTAGCAGATCCACCCCGGGCGAGCTTCACAGCGATCCAGTTCTATATGACAGTCAGTAGCGCGGGGCTGGAACCTTGCTAAAGACCGCTAGGGCCGAAGCCACTAGAGGTGTTAAACAGGCTGCTTACGCAGCGAGTTGTGCACCGTAGTTGTCGTCATTGGCAACTAATAGTTTGCAGCTTTGGATTAACGTGATTGGCTACCATCACGGCATGCACCTCAGGGTTTGTTACCGTCGTCGAATCCAAATCGCCCCCGTTGTGACCGGGTATTATAACGTAACTTACCTGATTAATAGACACTTATTGCGCGCGGAAGTTCAATTCGTTATTGGAGGGGTAGATAAAAGGGGCCGACATAGGAAAGCCGCAGTCACATGGCGTTATTGCCCTGTAATTGCGGCCTTTGGGTCGTAAGCCAAAGCCGGGGGCGGCGTTGCGCGCTTACCCCTCGGCCGGCGCTCTCCTACATGGGAGAGTGTTGCGGTATTAAACCGTATACCCTTGTGCCCTTCTGATGGTTGGTCCGGGCCTGTAACCCGGCTGCAGAGCCACCCGCTTGGCACACTATTAATATGGGTGCGATCGGGGCTGTCCGCAAGGGGCTTCTTATACCGAGTCGGCCTAAGCTTTCGTGCCTTAATTCGCAGCTGTCTTATTGCTTGACGTTATCCCTGACAATACGCTGTTTCTGGCGGTTCCAGTCCCGGTCTTTCTCGGTGTCGCGCTTGTCGTAATCCTTTTTACCCTGGGCCAGGGCGATGCGTGCTTTCACCAGGTGGCCCTTCCAGAAGAGCTGGGTGCACACACAGGTGAGGCCCTTCTGTGATGTGGCCGCCAGAATCTTGGCCAGCTCCTTTTTGTGCAGCAGCAGTTTGCGGGTGCGGGTGGGGTCGGTTACGAAATGGGTAGAGGCGGTATCCAACGGCGTGATCATGGCGCCCAGCAGAAAGGCCTCGCCGTCCTTGATCAGCACGTAGGTATCGCCGATGTCGGCCTTGCCCATGCGCAGGCTCTTTACTTCCCAGCCAGACAGCACCACGCCGGCCTCGTAAGTGTCCAGCAGCTGGTAGTCGAAGCTGGCGCGCTTGTTCCTGGCGATGGTGTTGCTTGAATTCTTTGGCTTTTTCTTCGTCATGGCGCGCATTATACGGGTGTGATCGCGGGGTTAAACGTGAATCTTTCCCTTTTCACTATTCGCGGCTTGGGGCACTCTAAGCGCATGATAATTTTGGCTTTTTTATGGTGAGCGTGGCCCAGCGGGGCGAGCTGGGAGGCTGGCAGAGCCGCACGACCTTTGTGCTTGCCCTGTCTGCCTCGGCGGTGGGGCTGGGTAATCTGTGGCGTTTTTCCTATCTTGTTGGCGAGAATGGCGGCGGGCTGTTTGTGTTGGCCTACCTGTTTTGCCTGTTTGTGGTGGCCATTCCGGTGATGATCGGCGAGGTGATTATCGGCAGCCACGGCCGCGGCAGCCCGGTGGAGGCCTTGCGCTGGGCGGCGGACCGCTCCCTGCTGTCCCGGGGCTGGATGCTGCTCGGTGTGCTGGCCTGTGTCACCGGCCTGCTTATTCTTTCTTATTATGTGGTGGTGGCGGGCTGGGCATTGGCCTACGCCTGGTCTACCCACACCGGCCTGTTTGCCGCGGCCAGCGCGCAGGTGGTGGCAGACCAGTTCCAGTTGCTGCTGGATGATGTACTGCAGATGATCTACTGGCAGACCCTGTTTCTGCTGCCCGCCGTGGGGGTGATGATCATGGGTGTTCGTCGCGGCCTGGGCCTGCTGGTGTGGCTGTCCGTGCCCTGTTTGTTCGCGCTGTTGGCGGCGCTGGTGAAGTTCGGCTTCGACGCCGGGGATATTCCCGCCACCAAGCAGTTCATGTTCTCTATCAAACCCATCGATTTCACCTGGCACTCCATGCTGGCGGCGCTGGGTCAGGCGCTGTTCACCCTGGGTGTCGGTGTGGGTACGGGCATCAGCTATGGCGCCTATGCGCCCAGTCAGCTGCCCATCGGGCGCTCGGTGATGGCGGTGGGGGTGTTTGATACCGCCATTGCCCTGATGGCCGGCCTGGCGATCTTTCCCATTGTGTTTGCCAACAATATGGAGCCCTCCATGGGCCCCGGCCTGATGTTTGTCAGCCTGCCCTACGCCTTCGGTAATATTATGCTGGGGGAGCTGTTTGGCACCCTGTTCTTTGGGCTGGTGGTGCTGGTGGCGCTGGGTTCGGTGGTGGCCATTATGGAACCGGTGGTGGGGGTGCTGATGCAGCGGCTGCGAATCAGGCGTTTTATCGCCGCCCTGATTGTGGGTCTGCTGGTGTGGTTGCTGTCAGTTCTGGTGGCCCTGTCGTTCGCGCCGGGAGAATTGGGCGAGCACCTGGCCAATGGCAGCCTGTTCCGGCTGCTGGATGCCTTTACCGCCAACTATATGTTGCCGCTGGTGGCCCTGTTAACGGCGGTGCTGGTGGGCTGGCGGCTGCGCCCGGAGATTCTGCGGTTGGAGCTGGACCGGGAGAGGGACGTGTTTTTCTCGCTGTGGCAACGCCTGATGCGGTATATTGCGCCGCCTGCCATCGTCATCATTATTGTGGCGGCGTGGTTGCAACTGTAGGGGGAGGCTATGAGCGAAAGCGATACTATCGGGGTGGAGGTTGCCTACGCGCTGCCGCATAAACAGGCCATTGTGGCACTGCAGGTTGCCGCCGGCACCACGGTGATGGAAGCTGCCGCGCAATCGGGTATTACCGACAAATTTGAGAGCATCGACCTGGAAAACACCAAGTTCGGCATTTTCGGCGCGGTAGTGTCGCCGCAGCAGGTATTAAAAGCGGGTGAGCGGGTGGAAATCTATCGGCCGCTGATCGCCGACCCCAAGGAAGTGCGCAAGGCGCGTGCAGCGCGGGCTAAAGAGCGCCGCGCTTAAGCCGGGTGCTTAGTCTTCGGGCTGCTCCGAGTCCAGTTCGGCGGGCAGGTTCTCTTCCTCAATATCGCTGTCGTATTTCATCAGGCTGTCGCCGTCGAAATACACCATCAATTTTGATTCACTTAACACCTTCTGGCCATTGCGTTTCACGTAGGGGTAATCCCAGCGGCTCTGGTTGAAGGGGTCTTCCAGCAGCGGTGTGCCGAGAATAAAACGCACCTGGCGGCGGCTCATGCCCGGCTTCAGCTGGCCCACCATTTCCGGGGTGACGATGTTGCCCTGTTCCACGTCGATCTTGTAGACGCCGGGAAACCCCACAAAGCTGCAGGCACTGAGGCCAAGCGAGAGCAGGAGAGCAAAAATGAGGCGCGAGTGTTGGCGCATGGCTTAAAACTTCCACTTGTGGAACCGGGGTGGCATGATACCGCTACTGGACCGCGCAGAGAACCCTTCGCAACCCGCTGAATGTCACACTGAAGGTCACAAAGGTGACGAGGTACCCGAACACCATGTCCGATGAAAACCAGGAACTGCGCAAAGCCGGTCTGAAAGTTACCCTGCCGCGCTTGAAAATACTGCAAATCCTTGAGTCTTCCGAAGAGGGTTCACAGCACCTGAGCGCAGAGGACGTGTATCTTGCCCTGCGCGCCGCCGGTGAGGAAGTGGGGCTGGCCACGGTGTACCGGGTGCTCACCCAGTTTGAAAGCGCCGGCCTGGTTGATCGCCACAATTTTGAAACAGGGCACTCGGTATTTGAGCTGGCCAAGGGTGAACACCACGATCATATGGTGTGTGTGACATCGGGCGATGTTATCGAGTTCACCGACCCGATTATTGAAAAGCGCCAGCGCGAAATAGCCGCAGAGCACGGCTATGATCTGATGGAGCACTCGCTGGTGTTATACGTTCGCAAGAAGGGCGAAGACAGCTGAGGGCTAGTTTTCCAGCATTTCCCGGGCGTGGGCCAGGGTTTGTTCGGTAATCTTCACCCCTCCCAGCATGCGCGCAATCTCCAGCACCTTGTCCTCCTCCTGCAGTTGTTCCATGCCGGTATGCACTGACTTTGCCTCCGTGCGCTTGCTCACCCGCAGGTGCTGCTCACCCTGAGCGGCCACCTGAGGCAGGTGGGTAACACACAGTACCTGGGCGCGCTCGGCGAGGGTGCGCAGCAGTTTGCCTACCACCTCGGCCACTGCGCCGCCAATACCCACATCCACTTCATCGAACACCATGCTGGGCACGGTGCCGCTGCTGGCGGTTACCACCTGTATCGCCAGGCTGATACGCGACAGCTCGCCGCCGGAGGCAATCTTGCCCAGCGGCTGGGTGGGCGCCCCGGGATTGGTGCTGATGAGGAATTCAACGTCTTCGGCGCCGTGCGGGTGGGGGGCTGTGCCGGCGCGGGCTGTCAATGCTATCTCCAGCTGGCACTGGGCCATCGCCAGGGAATTCAGCAGTTTGGAGGCTTCCTTCACCAGTTTAGTGGCGGCTTTGCGCCGTTGCTTGCCGAGTATGGCCGCAGCGGTTTTGTAGCGCGCCAGAAGCTCTGTCAGCTCTGTGCTGAGCTGTTCGATGCGCTGGCCGCCGTCTGTCAGCTCCCCCAACTCCTCGCGCAGGCGCTGGTGCAATTCACTCACGGCCTCAGGCATTACACGGTGTTTACGCGCCACGTCGTAGATGTGGGTGAGGCGTAGTTCCACTTCTTCCAGCCGCGCCGGGTCAATTTCCACGCTGTCGATATGGCGTTGCACCTCACTGCCGGCCTCGCTCAGGGCGATGGCGGCGGAGTCCAGCAGTTCCCTGGCATTGGCCGCCGCCGCGGTGGCCTGATCGTCGCTGCTCAGCAGTTGCAGGGCTTTGCGGGTGCCGCTTTCGTGTTCCTCGCACAATTCCAGCGCCAAATGCGAGTTCTTCAAGATCTGTTCCGCGTTGGCCAGCAGCTTCAGTTCCTGCTCCAGGGCACCCAGCTCGCCGTCTTGCAGGCCCAGCTCATCCAGTTCGTCCACCTGGTAGGCCAGCAGTTGGGCGCGAGCCGTCTGCTCGTCACGGGTGCTGGTGAGCAGCTCCAGCTCGCGCTGCCCGCGCAGCCAGTCAGAGGCGACCTGTTCCACCTCGCCGGTGAGTTTCATGTGGCCGGCATAGGCGTCCAGCAGGGCCCGCTGTACCGGTTTGCGCAGCAGCGACTGGTGTTCGTGCTGGTTGTGGATGTCGATCAGCAGCGCGCCCAGTTCGGCGCAGTCCTGCAGGGTGGAGGTGGAGCCGTTGATATAGGCACGGCTGCGGCCCTCGGTGGTCACCAGCCGCCGCAGCAGGCACTCCTCGCCGGTATCCAGGTCGCGTTCCTGTAACCAGGCCCGGGCCCGGGGAATGGCGCTGATATCGAACTCGGCTACAATTTCTGCCTTGTCACAGCCGTGGCGCACGGCTTTCGGGTCGGCCCGGTCCCCCAGGCACAGGCCCAGAGCATCCAGCATGATGGATTTGCCGGCCCCGGTTTCACCGGTGATGACGGTCATGCCGTCGACGAAATCGATCTCCAGTTCCGAGACGATGGTGTAGTTACTGATACTGATGTGGGTGAGCATGTCGGCGGCCTGCGAGTTTCAGCATTTATACCCCAGATACGGGGGCGCATAAATAGCTTCTTTGCTGCGGTGCTTTGTAATTGCCTGCCGCTGTGATAAAACCGATGCAGTAACGGACAAAGCGAGACAGTCAGTGGCAGATATATCGGAGCGAGCCCGGGTACTACTCAAAACATTGGTAGAGCGACATATCCGTGACGGCCAGCCTGTGGGTTCAAGAACCCTGCTGGAGGAGGCCGGGCTGATGGTTAGTGCCGCCACTATCCGCAACGTCATGTCCGACCTGGAAGACAAGGGCTATCTGCATTCGCCGCACACCTCCGCCGGGCGGGTGCCCACGGCACAGGGCTATCGCCTGTTCGTAGACAGCCTGCTGCAGATGCAACCGCTGGACAGCGAATCCATCTCCCGCATGCGTGCCGAGCTGAACCCCGATAAATCCTCCAATGAGCTGGTGCAAACGGCCTCCGCCCTGCTGTCCAGCATCACCGCCCAGGCGGGGCTGGTCACGGTGCCCCGGCAGGAGGCCAACCAGCTGCGCCAGGTGGAATTCCTGCCGCTGTCCGGTGACCGCGTGCTGGCGATACTGGTCATCAACGAGCGCGAAGTACAAAACCGTATCATTTACACCCAGCGCCCCTTTACCGAAGAGGAACTGCGCGAGGCGGCCGCGATGATCAACCAGCGTTTCGCCGGCCGGCCACTGCACCTGGTGCAGGAGCAGATCCTGGGGGAAATGCGCGAGGCGCGCAGCCGCATCGACAACTATCTGCAGGCCTCGCTGGACCTGGCCAACCAGGCGCTGGAGCGGGAAACCGACGAGGAGGAGTGCGTGGTGGTGGGCGAATCCCGGCTGGTGGGTAATGCAACCGCCGAGGAATTGCTGCAACTGCAGGGCCTGTTCAGCGCCTTTGAGAAGAAAAAAGACCTGCTGCACCTGCTGGAACGCTGCAGCCGGGCTCCGGGTATCCAGATCTTTATCGGCGAGGAGGCGGGCTACAAGGTGTTCGGCAATTACAGCGTGATCACCGCCCCCTACAACGACGGCGAGCGCATGTTGGGTGTGCTGGGGGTGATCGGCCCCACCCGCATGGCCTACGAGCGGGTTATACCCATTGTGGATGTCACCGCCAGAATGCTCAGTTCTGCCCTCAGAAGCTGATTTTCCCGCCTTTTTTATCTTGAATTAGCCGGGGCTTGCCCCCATGTCTGCCATGTGAACGGTGCACGCGGCTCCAGTTCAGCCGGAGCGCGTGCATTTTTGTGACCAGGAACAGCCAAATAGATGGAGGGCGGGCGTGTCCGATCAGAAGCAGGAACAACCTCAGAACGAGCAGGATGAGGCACAACAGGAGGGCGACAACACCCCTCAGGAGGAGACGGTAGCGGCCGATGCGCCGCAGGAAGAGCTCTCCTCGGAAGAGATTATTGCGCGGCTGGCGGAAGAGGCCGCGGGCGCCAGGGATACCGCCTTGCGGGCCCAGGCAGATGCCCAGAATGTCAAGCGGCGTGCCGAGCAGGATGTCGAAAAGGCGCGGAAATTCGCCCTGGAGCAGTTTGCCAAGGAATTGCTGGCGGTGGTGGACAACCTGGAGCGTACCCTGGAGGCCACCGCGGGTCAGGAGGATGACGGCGTAAAGCCGATTACCGAAGGTGTGGAGCTGACGCTCAAAAGCTTCCTCGATGCCCTGAAAAAGTTCAATGTTGAGGCGATCGACCCCCAGGGCGAACCCTTCGATCCCAATCTGCACCAGGCCATGAGCATGGTGGAAAACAACGAAGTCGAACCAAACTCGGTTATAGCCGTGATGCAAAAGGGCTATACCCTGAACGGTCGCCTGCTGCGCCCCGCCATGGTGATGGTGAGCAAAGCGGGCAGCTGAGCCCTTGCGGGCCGCTGCCAGGCAAAGAATTATGGCCCTGAACTCTTGAATTTCACCGAGTCGGGCCAATATATAAAACATCGTAAATTAAGTGGCAGGCTGCGTCTGCCTTGAAAACTGGAGACAACACATGGGCAAGATTATAGGAATCGACCTGGGAACAACCAACTCCTGCGTATCGGTAATGGATGGCGGCAAGCCACGGGTTATTGAAAACGCCGAGGGCGATCGCACTACGCCGTCTATCGTCGGTTATACCGAAGAAGGCGAAATCCTGGTAGGTCAGAGCGCCAAGCGCCAGGCTGTGACCAACCCGCACAACACCCTGTTCGCGGTGAAGCGCCTGATCGGTCGCAAGTTCAAGGACGACGTGGTTCAGAAAGACATCAAGATGGTCCCCTACAAGATAGTTGAAGCGGACAACGGCGACGCCTGGGTACAGGCGCGCGACGAGAAAATGGCACCGCCCCAGGTGTCAGCAGAAGTGCTGCGCAAAATGAAGAAGACGGCTGAGGAGTTCCTCGGTGAGTCGGTTACCGAAGCGGTTATCACGGTACCAGCCTACTTCAACGACTCGCAGCGTCAGGCTACCAAGGACGCCGGTAAGATCGCGGGCCTTGAGGTCAAGCGTATTATCAACGAGCCCACCGCGGCTGCGTTGGCCTACGGTATGGACAAGTCCAAGGGCGACCACACTATCGCGGTGTATGACCTCGGCGGCGGTACCTTCGACATCTCTATCATCGAGATCGCAGAAGTGGACGGCGAGCACCAGTTTGAAGTGCTCTCAACCAACGGCGACACCTTTCTCGGTGGTGAAGACTTCGACATGCGCCTCATCGAGTATTTGGCGGCCGAGTTCAAGAAAGAGAGCGGCATAGACCTGAGCAAGGATCCGTTGGCCCTGCAGCGCCTGAAGGAAGCGGCAGAAAAGGCCAAGATCGAGCTGTCCAGCTCACAGCAGACGGAAGTGAACCTGCCGTATATTACTGCTGACGCCTCCGGGCCCAAGCATTTGGTGGTGAAGCTGTCTCGCGCCAAGCTGGAGTCGCTGGTTGAAGAACTGGTTAACCGCACCATGGAGCCGCTGAAAATGGCCCTGAAAGATGCGAGCCTGAGCCCCAGTGATATCGACGACATTATCCTGGTGGGCGGCCAGACCCGTATGCCCATGGTGCAGAAGAAAGTTGCTGACTTCTTTGGTAAGGAGCCGCGCAAGGACGTGAACCCGGACGAAGCGGTTGCCATTGGCGCCTCTATCCAGGGTGCGGTACTGGCCGGTGATGTGAAAGACGTACTGCTGCTGGACGTGACTCCGCTGACCCTGGGTATCGAGACCATGGGTGGTGTGGCCACTCCGCTGATCGAGAAGAACACGACTATCCCCACCAAGAAGTCGCAGATTTTCTCCACCGCAGACGACAACCAGACTGCCGTGACCATTCACGTGGTACAGGGTGAGCGCAAGCAAGCCACCGGCAACAAGTCACTGGGCCGTTTTGACCTGGCGGATATCCCGCCCGCGCCCCGCGGCATGCCCCAGATTGAAGTGACCTTCGACCTGGACGCCAACGGTATCCTGCACGTGTCTGCCAAGGACAAGGCAACGGGCAAGGAGCAGTCGATCCGTATTACCGCCTCCGGTGGTCTGTCGGACGAAGATATCGAAAAAATGGTAGCTGACGCCGAGCTCAACGCTGAGGCGGATGCCAAGTTTGCCGATCTGATCACCTCGCGCAACACGCTGGATGGGCTGGTTCACGCCGCGCGCAAGACTCTGGAAGAAGCCGGAGAGCACGCCACCGACGAGGAGAAGGCCGCTATTGAGGCAGCCATCACCGAAGCGGAAGCCGCGCTCAAGGCCGACGACAAAGACGCGGTGGATGCAGCATCTGCCAAACTTACCGAGACCACCAGTCCTGTGGCACAGAAGATGTACACTGCCCAGGCCGCCGAGGCCGAGAACGCCGGAGCGGAGCCTTCTGCAGAGCAGGCTGATCCGGCGGGCGAGGATGTGATGGACGCGGAGTTTGAGGAAGTAAACGACGACAAGAAGTAAGCGGGGGAGGTTTTACCTCCGACACACTTCTGTACCATGACAACGCGGGCCACCAGAGCCCGCGTAGTCATTTGAGAAAAGCGGATAATCAGCCGTAGGGATTTATGTCAAAGCGCGACTATTACGAAGTGCTCGGTGTTGATAAAAACACCGACGAAAAAGATATCAAGAAGGCTTACCGCCGGGTGGCGATGAAGTATCACCCGGATCGTAACCCCGATGACCCCGACGCCGACCACAAGTTCAAGGAGGCCACCGAGGCCTACGACATCTTGATGAACGCAGAAAAACGCGCGGCGTACGACCGTTTCGGGCATGCCGGGGTAGACCCGAGTATGGGCGGTGGTGGTGGCGGCTTTGGCGGCGGTGGCGGCAATTTCAGCGATATCTTTGGCGACGTGTTCGGCGACATCTTCGGTGGAGGTGGCCGCGGGCGCGGCGGGCCGCAGCGCGGTTCAGACCTGCGCTACACGCTGGATATTTCCCTGGAAGACGCGGTCAAGGGCACCACGGTGGAGATCCGTGTTCCCAGCCTCAGCGCCTGCGAAAAGTGCGATGGTTCCGGTGCCAAAAAAGGCAGCTCGCCGGTCACCTGCGGCACCTGTGGTGGCGTCGGCCAGGTGCGTATGCAGCAGGGCGTCTTTCAGGTGCAGCAGACCTGCCCCACCTGTCGCGGTCGCGGCAAATCCATCAGCGACCCCTGTACTGCCTGTCACGGCCAGGGCCGGGTTGAGAAAACCCGCAAGCTCTCGGTCAAGGTGCCGCCAGGCGTGGATACCGGCGACCGTATCCGGCTTACCGGCGAAGGCGAGGCCGGGCCAGACGGCGGGCCGCCCGGTGATCTGTTCGTGCAGATGTCAGTTCGGGCGCACAATATTTTTGAGCGCGATGGCAAGAACCTGTACTGCGAGGTGCCCATTACCTTCGTCGCCGCGGCGCTGGGTGGTGAGCTCGAGGTGCCTACCCTCGATGGCCGCGTAAAACTCAAGATTCCGCCTGAAACCCAGACCGGCAAGCTGTTCCGCCTGCGGGGCAAAGGCGTCAAGCCAGTGCGTGGCGGCGGTGTGGGCGACCTGCTGTGCCGCGCGGTTGTGGAAACACCGGTGAAGCTGAACAAGAAACAAAAAACCTTGCTAGAGCAGTTCCAGCAGAGCCTGGGTGAGGGTGGGCATGCCCAGTCCCCGCGCCAGAACAGCTGGTTCGAGGGTGTGAAAAGTTTCTTCGACGACATGAAAATATGACTACCAGAATCGGTATCACCGGCGCTGCCGGGCGTATGGGGCGAACCCTGATCGAGGCAATCGCCTTGTCCGGCGGTGAGTTGGAACTGGCGGCGGCCATCGAGCAACCGCACAGCACGTTTATTGGCGCAGATTCCGGCGAGCTGTCGGGTCACGGGCGCAACGGCGTGCCGGTAGTAGCGGCGTTGGCGCCAGTAATAGACAAGATAGACGTACTGATTGATTTTACGGTGCCCGCGGCTACCGTCGCCAACGCGACCGAGTGTGCGCAGAATAATGTCGCGATGGTTATCGGGACCACCGGGTTCACAGTGGAGCAGCAGGGCGAGATTGAAAAAGCTGCCGGGCAGGTGGCCATTTGCAAGGCCTCCAATTTCAGCACGGGTGTGAACCTGTGTTTCCAGCTGCTGGACATGGCGGCCAGGGTGCTGGGTGATGAGGTAGATATTGAAGTCTACGAGGCGCACCACCGGCACAAGATAGACGCCCCCTCCGGTACGGCCCTGAGCATGGGCCGGGTAGTGGCAGATGCCCTGGGGCGAGACCTCGACAAGGTGGCGGTATATGGCCGGGAAGGGCAGACCGGAGCGCGTTCGCGCGAGACCATTGGCTTTGCCACCGTGCGTGCCGGCGACATTGTGGGCGACCACACTGTCACTTTCGCCGCCGAAGGCGAGCGCGTGGAGATTACCCACAAGGCGTCCAGCCGGATGTCTTTTGCCCGGGGCGCAGTGCGCGCGGCGGGCTGGTTGGCCGGGCGGGATGCCGGCTTGTATAACATGCAGGATGTACTGGGCCTCAATAAGCTGGGCTAGGAGCGTGACATGAGCAATCACATCGTTAATATCGACCAGACCAATGCGGCGCAACTTCTTATCGAGGAATCACACACCCGCCCGGTGGTGGTGGATTTCTGGGCCGACTGGTGCGAGCCCTGCAAGGTGTTAATGCCCCTGCTGGAAAAGATCGCCGACGAATACCAGGGTGCTTTCCTGCTGGCCAAGGTGAATGCCGATGAACAGCAGGGTATTGCCCAGCAGTTCGGTGTGCGCAGCCTGCCCACGGTCATGGTTATTAAGGATGGGCAGCCCGTGGACGGTTTTTCCGGCGCCCAGCCCGAAACCCAGGTGCGCCAGATGCTGGAGAAGTACCTGCCCAAGCCCTGGGATGGCCTGTTGCAAATGGCCCAGGAGGCCATGGACGACGGAGACTTTGCCGGCGCTCTGTCACCCCTGCGCCAGGCCTGGGAAGATTCCGGGCAGCGCCACGATATTACTCTCGCCTACGCCCGGTGCCTGATCGAAAGCCTGCGCCTGGATGAGGCCGAAACGGTATTGGCCGGTGTACGCCTGGCCGACCAGGACGCCGCTTGGGAGCAACTGCGCGCCCAGCTTGAGATCAAGCGCGAGGCGGCAAAATCCCCCGAAATAGACGCGCTGGAGCAGCAATTGGCTGCCAACCCCGATGATCTGGACGTGCGCCATCAGTTGGCTGTGCAATACACCAACAGCGGCCAGTTCCGGGAAGCTTTGGAAAACCTGGTCGACATTCTGCAGCGGGACTTCAACCACGCAGACGGCGCCACCAAAAAACTGCTGCTGGACACCATCGCCAGCCTCGGCAAGGGCGATCCACTGGCCGCCGAGTACCAGCGCAAGCTCTACAGCCTACTGCACTAACACGAGATACCGGCCCATTCACGGGCTCGCAACGGGGCCCAAAATTCTTGTTTTGTGGCCCCGGAATCGCTAAGGTACATGCCCTCAAAATGAAAAACATACTCTGAGGTCAAATTTAGCAGGCACAGGAGAGTTACCACCGTGGATACGAGCTTTACCCCCGAAGACCTGGCGTTTCGCGACGAAGTGCGCGCCTTTATCGCCCAGGCATATGACGAGGAACTGCAGGCAAGGCTGGCAAGCAGCGAGCCGCAAGTTTTCAAGCAGGCCGTAATCGACTGGCAGAAGCGTCTGCACGACAAGGGTTGGGTCGCCCCCAACTGGCCTGTTGAATACGGTGGCACCGGCTGGAATGCCACCCAGCAGTTCATTTTTGACAGCGAGCGGGCGGCCGCTGGCGTGCGCGACACGGTTCCGTTCGGCCTCAAGATGGTGGCGCCGGTGCTGTACACCTTTGGCACCGAGGAGCAGAAGAAGCGCTTTCTGCCGTCCATTCTGGCCAGCGACGAATGGTGGTGCCAGGGCTATTCAGAGCCCGGTTCCGGTTCCGATCTGGCTTCCCTGAAAACCAAAGCGGTGGTGGATGGCGATGACTATATTGTCACCGGCGCCAAAATCTGGACTACTTACGCCCAGTTTGCCGACTGGATTTTCTGCCTGGTGCGCACCAACAGCGAGGGCAAGAAACAGCAGGGCATTACCTTCTTGTTGATCGACATGAAGTCGCCTGGCATCAAGGTAAACCCCATCGTATCGATCGATAACCATCACAGCCTCAACGAAGTCGAGTTCAACGACGTACGCGTGCCAATGGCCAACCGTATAGGCGAGCAGGACAAGGGCTGGACCTATGCCAAAGCCCTGCTGGCTCACGAGCGCACCTCTATTGCCGAAGTTGCCGACACCAAACGCAAGCTGGCGCAGGTCAGGGATTATGCCGCACAGGAAGTCGGTGGCGGTACGTCGCTGTTGGCAGACCCTGCCTTCCAGGCGCGTTTGTCAGACATCGATATTGAATTGATGGCACTGGAATTTACCGAGTTGCGGGTGTTGGCAAGCGTTGCCTCAGGTGGTGCGCCTGGCGCTGAGTCCTCCCTGCTCAAGATCAAGGGCACTGAACTGCAGCAGGCCGTGCAGTTGCTGTTAATGGAAGTGGCTGCCTATTACCAGGGTGTGCTGCCCAACGACCTGAGCACGGACCAGCTCGGGCACGAGTTCGGTAGCAAAGCCCGCCAGGCATTTATGTACGGGCGCGCCGCGACGGTGTACGGCGGTTCCAACGAAGTGCAAAAGAATATTATCGCCAAGGCTGTGCTCGGCCTGTAAGGCCCTGTCAGCTGATGTATAGAGGTTAGCTAAATGAATTTCGATTTCACTGAAGAACAAATCATGGTGCGCGACAGTGTCGCGCGCTTTATCCAGGACGATTACAGCTTCGACGGCCGCCAGGGTATTGCGGCTTCGGAAGCGGGCATAAGCCGGGAAGTCTGGGGCACTTTTGCCGAGTTGGGCTGGCTGTCTATTCCCTTTGCCGAAGAACACGGTGGCTTCGGCGGCGGTGCGGTGGATGTGATGCTGGTGATGGAGCAACTGGGCAAGGGTCTGGTGCTTGAACCCTACCTGGCGACGGTACTGCTGTTTGGCGGTTTGTTGCAGGAAGGGGGCAACGCTGAGCTGCAAGGGGAGTATATCCCGAAAATTATAGACGGCAGCAGTCTCGGTGCGTTCGCCTATCTTGAACGCCAGAGCCGTTATGCCATGGCCGATGTGAAGACCACTGCCACGGCGAAGGACGACGGCTATGTGCTGAACGGTGAAAAAGTCGTGGTGTTCAACGGCAGCAACGCCGACCACGTTATTGTGTCCGCCCGCACCAGCGGCGAGCAGTGCGACGAGAGTGGTATCAGTCTGTTCCTGCTGCCCATGGATGCAGCCGGGCTGGAGAAAATCAGCTACCGCATGATGGACGGCCAGCGGGTGGCAAACCTCACGCTGCAAGACGTGGCTGTGCCCGCCGGCAACCTGGTAGGTGAGCTGGACGGGGGCTTCAGGCTTATAGAGGCTGTTGTCGTTGAGGCCAATATGGCGCTGGCAGCAGAAGCGCTGGGCATTATGGAACAATTGAACAGCAAGACCCTGGAGTACACCAAGACACGCAAGCAGTTCGGTGTGGCCATCGGCAGTTTCCAGGCCCTGCAGCACCGAATGGTTGATACCTTTATGGCCTATGAGCAGACCAAGTCCCTGCTGTACCGGGCAGTGTGCGCTCTCACCGATGAAGAAGAAGATGCCGCCACTGCGGTGCACGCTCTCAAGGTGATGGTGGATCGCGCCGGCCGGCTGATATACGGTGAGGCCATTCAGCTGCATGGCGGTATGGGTTTAACAGACGAGCTGGATATCGGACATTTTGCCAAGCGGCTGATGATGATCAACACCACCTTTGGTAATGGTGATTATCATCAGGCACAATTCGATGCCTTGCGGTATAACTAGGCACGCTACAGACACGCCTTCACCTCTTATGGAGTATCACTATGAAACTGGGCTTTTTGCTGGGCTATTCCGGTAAGCAAATACACATTCCCATAGACCTGATCAAACAGGCCGAAGCCATGGGTTACGATTCGGTCTGGACTGCCGAGGCCTATGGGAACGATGCTGTCACCGCGGCCTCCTGGGTGCTGGCGCAAACTACCAAGATCAAGGTGGGTACGGCTATCATGCAGATGCCGGCGCGCAGCCCGGCCATGTGTGCCATGACCTCCATGTCTCTGGACCAGCTGTCCGGCGGGCGGTTTATCGTCGGCCTGGGCGCCTCGGGCCCACAGGTCGTTGAGGGCTGGCACGGGGTGCCCTACGGCAAGCCGGTAACCCGCACCAAAGAGTACATCCAGATCATGCGCAAGATAATGGCGCGTGAAGGGCCGGTGGAGTTTGATGGCCAGATGTACCAGTTGCCGGTCAAGGGCCCCGGTACTACGGGCCTGGGCAAGCCGTTGAAATCGATTTTGCAGGGCAATCCGAATATCCCCATCTACACCGCCTCCATCACTGCGGCGGGCCTGCGCTGTGCCGCTGAAGTGGCAGACGGTGTGTTCCCTGTGTGGATGGACCCGAACAAATACTCGGTACTGGGAGAGCACCTGGACAAGGGGTTCGCCAAAGCAGGCAACGGCAAGTCCCTGGCTAATTTCGACGTCGCACCCTTTGTTATGGTGATGCTGAACGATGATCTCGAGGCTGCCTACGATGCCCTGCGGCCCTGGCTGGCCCTGTATATTGGCGGCATGGGTGCCAAGGGCAAGAACTTCTACACCGATTACGCCACCCGTCTGGGCTATGGCGATGAAGCTGAGCGTATCCAGGATCTGTATCTTTCCGGCAAAAAAGCCGAGGCGGAAGCGGTAGTGCCGAATACCTTGCTCGATGAGGTTGCGCTGATTGGCTCTGCCGGCCGTATCGCGGAGCGCCTGGCTCCCTGGAAGGAGGCCAATAAGCGCGGCGAGGTGGGTACCATGTTGCTTAGCGTACAGGACCCGACGGTTCTCGAGCTGTTCGCGAAGGAACTGCTGTAATGGATATAGCCGATAAAGTCATCATCGTTACTGGCGGTGGCAACGGCATCGGCCAGGCCCTGTGCGAGCGCTTCCATCAAGGGGGCGCCCGCAAGGTTGTTGTTGCAGACCTGGAAGAAAACAGTGCAAAGGCGGTTGCCGCTACGATCGAAGGCGACGCCTACGCTGTGGATGTGCGCGACGAGGCGCAGTTACAGGCGATGGTATCCGAGGTAGAAGAGCGCCATGGCGCTATAGACCTGTTCTGCAGTAACGCCGGCATCATCGCTATGGACGGTGAACCCTGGTGGGCCACCTCTGCACCCAATAGCACCTGGCAGGCCATGTGGGAAATACACGTGATGTCTCATGTTTATGCAGCCAGGGCTTGCCTGCCCGGCATGCTGGAACGGGGCAAAGGGTATTTTCTCAACACGGCTTCCGCTGCCGGCCTACTGAACCAGGTGGGGGATGCCGCCTACTCCACGACCAAGCATGCCGCTATCGGCTTCGCCGAGTCGCTGGCGATAACACACGGTGATGATGGAATCGGCGTGTCTGTACTGTGCCCGCAGGCCGTTGCCACCCGCATGATTGATGGCGCGCCCGACGGCAAAGGCGGCACTGCGGGGGTGGATGGCATTCTCACACCAGAGCAGGTTGCAGATGAAGTTGTCGCCGGGTTGGTGGGCGAGCAGTTCCTGATACTGCCGCACAAGGAAGTCGAGCAATACCGGCAGCGCAAGTCCGCGGACTATGATCGCTGGCTGGGCGGTATGCGCAAACTGCGTGCCCGCTTCGGTATGCCGCAGACCCAGAAACCCTAGCGCGAGGCTACGCCGTATCGTGGAGAGAAGAGAGCGGTTCGCGCGCACCGTACTCAATGGGTTTGAATCGTATTTTGCCGAGTTCCAGAATATTACCCTGGCGGCAAAATCCTGGTTTGAAAATGCCGACTGGCACGGTATCCAGCAGGCCTCCGCCCAGCGCATCGACCTCTACAAGGCTCACACTTCCCGTGTAAATCAATATGTAGAGCTGATTGCGGGCAAATATCTGCATGACCTGCAATTCTGGCGCGAGGCGCGGGACGCCTTTTCCACGCTGATTACCGGCCACAACAATTATGAGATAGCCGAGACTTTTTTTAATTCGGTGTACGGGGCTGTGTTCAAGCACCGGAAAATCCGCAATGAGTATGTGTTCGTGTTTTCCCCACACGGTGATATGCCACCGGTGGATGTGAGCCGTGTATTCAACCGCTATCCGCTGACCGACTCGTTGCAAGCCCTGTTGCAGCGGTTGCTCACCGATTATGCGTTTGCCATTCCCTATGAGGACCAGGCGAGGGATATACGCAACATCGTCGCAGTAGCGGAGAAGTATCTGCAGCCGCGTTTTGACCTTAGCCGGGGCGACGTGGAATTGCAGGTGCTGGAGCACCATTTTTATCGCAACAAGGGCGCTTATATTGTCGGGCGAATCGTAACGGGGCGGGATTCGATGCCCTTCGTGCTGCCGATTCTGCACAACGAGGCCGGTGCGGTTTACGTCGACACGGTCTTATTCGGTGCCGACAAGGTCAGCGTGCTGTTCAGCTTCACCCGCTCGTACTTTCTGGTGGATGCCAGCATACCGTCACAGTATGTGTTGTTCCTGCAGCAGCTGATGCCGGCCAAACCCATTTCGGAAATCTACAGTTCCATGGGTTACAACAAGCACGGTAAAACGTATTACCATCGCTGCGCTTACCGGCATATGGAGAGCACCTCTGATAAGTTCATGATCGCGCCGGGCATCAAGGGTATGGTGATGTCTGTGTTTACCATGCCCTCCTATGATTTCGTGTTCAAAATTATCAAGGACCGGTTCACGCCGCCCAAGGATATGACCCGGGAGCAGGTCAAGGCCAAGTACCGGCTGGTAAAGCGGGCCGACAGGGCGGGGCGCATGGCCGATACACAGGAGTTCAACAATCTGGCGTTTTCGCGCGAGCGTTTCTCCGATGAGCTGATGGAGGAGCTGCACAAGGTTGCGCCCTCCATGATTGAAGAGCACGGCAAGGCCCTGGTCATCAAGCACGTATACGTCGAGCGCCGGATGACGCCGCTCAATCTGTACCTGCACGACGCCACCGACGAGCAGGTGCTTGATGTAATGGACGAGTACGGCAATGCCATCAAGCAACTCGCCGCAGCCAATATATTTCCCGGCGACATGCTGTTGAAAAATTTTGGTGTCACCCGCCATGGCCGGGTGGTGTTTTACGACTACGACGAAATTGTTCCTCTGGTGGATTGCAACTTTCGCACCATACCTGCGCCGCGTAACGAGGAGGAGGAAATGTCCAGCCAGCCCTGGTACTCGGTGGCGCCCAATGATATTTTCCCGGAGGAGTTTCGCCTGTTCTTCTCTGGCAACCAGCGGGCGCGCAAGGTTTTTGACCGCCTGCACAGCGACCTCTACGAGGCGAGCTTCTGGCAGCACCTGCAGGAGCGTATTCGCAGCGGCTACATCGAGGATTTCTTCCCCTACCGACGCAAGCTGCGCTTTGATCGCGACCAGCAAACTCTTCCGGAAACCGCATAATGGCAACAATCTATCTGTTCAGACACGGCCAGGCATCATTTGGCGCCGACGATTACGACAAGCTCTCACCGCTGGGGGAACGCCAGGCTACTGTGCTGGGCGAGTATCTGCGTGATCAGGGTATCGCGCTGGATGCGGCCTACAGTGGCGATCTGCTGCGCCAGCGCGAGACCGCACAACTCGCGCTCGCCAGCCAGCCGGGTACGGTGGAGCACCAGATAGACCCTCGCTTCAACGAAATTAATAATGACGAGCAGGTGAAACATTTGCTGCCGGAACTGGTGAAAACTCGCCCGCAGTTGCGTGAGCTGGTAGACAGGGGTATGAGTTCAAGCAAGGACTACCAGAAGATTATCGATGCGGTATTCAACCACTGGGTCTCCCCGCAGTGTGATGAGCCGCGCATCCGCAGCTGGACAGACTATTCCACCGCGGTAGAAAACGCATTGCAGAATGTAATGACCGAACAGGGCAGCGGTAAGACCGTCGGCATATTTACCTCCGGTGGTACCATTGCCACTATTGTGGCCCAGGTGCTGGGCCTTTCCGGTGAACAGACATACCAATTTTACGAGCCGATCTTTAACTGCTCGGTG
Organism: uncultured Haliea sp.; assembly: GCA_963977275.1. Taxonomy (GTDB): domain Bacteria; phylum Pseudomonadota; class Gammaproteobacteria; order Pseudomonadales; family Halieaceae; genus JARRPM01. Next base: position 45,094 of record CAXBNX010000004.1, read on the forward strand.
ACACAGGTTTTCTACAGCGGTAAGAAAACGTCTCTGTCGTATTTCAATGACCGCTCTTATCTGCAGGTACTCGGCGCAAAGACGTCCGAGAACCTGGTCAGCTACCGCTGAGGTCAGACCCGGGTGACTGATATCTTCCTGGTCAGGCATGGCGAGGCCGCAGCGAGTTGGGGGCAATCACCCGATCCCGGCTTGTCAGAGCTGGGCCATGAGCAAGCACGCAGTGCGGCGCAGGCGTTGCTGCAACTGTTGGCGGGCAAGAAGCCAGTGCTTGTCAGCAGTCCGATGGCCCGCACACTGGAAACAGCTGTTCCGCTGGCTGATGAGCTGGGCTTAAGCGTGCAGGTGAATGAGGCCTTTCGTGAAATTCAGGCGCCGGTTCCGCTGGCGGAGCGCCAGACCTGGCTGCGGCAGTTCATGCAGCAGCGCTGGGATGAGCAGCCCGAGAGCTTGCATACCTGGCGAGACAGGCCACGCCAGGAACTGCTGACACTGCAGACAAGCACTGTCATTTTTACCCACTTTCTGGTGATCAATGCAGTGGTGGGGCAAATTCAGGCGGTAGATGCCACGCTGTGTTGCTGGCCCGATAACGGCTCTATTACCCATTTGCGCAGTGGCGAGAATGGCCTGGAGCTGGTGGCGCTGGGCGAGCAGATGAAGACCGTGGTCAATTAGTCGTCAAGTACTCTTATCAGCGCTTCCTGCGCTGATGAAGCGATCAGCAGGCCGTCCCGCGTATAAAAACTGCCGCGACTGAAACCGCGACCGGCGGCGCTGTTCGGGCTGTCCATAGAGTAGAGAAAATAGTCATCAAGCCTGAAAGGGCGGTGAAACCACAGCGCGTGGTCCAGGCTGGCCGCCTGTAGGCGACCACTGCTTGCCCCGATAGGATGTGGGTATAGCGCGGTGCCCAGCAGGCCAAAGTCCGAGATATACGCGAGCATGGTCTGGTGGCGGCGGAAGTCATTACCGAGATCGCCCTTGATGCGAAACCAGATATGTTCCACGGGTTCTTGCGGCTGCGGATTGGCGCGGTCGCGCGGAAGCACTCTGCGGCGTTCGATGGGTCCGTCTACCGGGAAGGGCATTGCGTCCGGGTTCTTTTTTACCAGCGCCCTCAGCGCCTTCTGCTCCGATTTCAGCGACTCCGGCGGTGGCACTTCCGGCATTGTACTCTGGTGCGACAGGCCGTCCTCGACAGCTTGAAATGACACGGCGGTGTTAAAGATGGCACGGCCGTCCTGTTTGGCGACCACCCGGCGGGTAGTAAAACTCCCGCCATCCCTGATCGGGTCCACCTCGTAGACTATCTGCTTCGAAGGGTCCCCCGGCCGTAGGAAATAGCCGTGCATGGAATGGGCCACGCGGTCTTCGGGCACTGTACGGATAGACGCATTAAGTGACTGCGCGAGTACCTGGCCACCGAATATACGCGCGGGGCGCTTGGGACTTTTGCCGATAAACAGGTACTTGTCGACTGGTTCGACCTCAAGGTAATTGAGTAACTTTTCCAGAATAGTGGGCAAAGTACTTCTCCGTATATACTGCTTGTGAGGGGGCTAGCGCCGTTTTACGAGGCCGTTAAGAAAGATATCGAAATAATCGATGGCGGCGGCATCGACATTGTCGATCTTGCGCCACAGGGACAGCTCCATAGAGGCGTTTACGGCGCCGGCAATAAGATTCTGTGCTACGAAAGGGTCCACCTCGCGCACACTGCCGTCGTTTATTCCCTCTCGCAGAAAGTTGCCAAAGCAGGCGTTGTTTGCATCTGTGCGCTTGAGTATCGCACGCCGGCGCTCCATCGGTAGTGCAGTAATGGAGTTGTAGCGAATTAGCGGGCCATCGTTGGAATTCTGGAAATAGAAAATTCGACGGAAGGTTTTCTCTACTTTTTCCAGCCCACTGGCGTCGCTGTCACGGGCCTGGCGGTAAATGTTTTCGACGATGTCCAGTGAGCGGCTGTAGCAGTTGAACAGCAGGTCTTCCTTGTTGCGAATATGGTAGTAGAACGCCCCTTTCGAAACGTGCAACTGTTCCGCAATTTCATCCAGCGAGGTGCCGTCGAATCCCTGCTTGTTGAATAACCAGGTGCCGGCTTTGTAAAAGGCATCCTGTTTCATACGATTCTGCTGCTCGCGGTTGAAACCCTCCAGATGAAAATCAGTGGGCTCGACCTGGTCTACCGCGCTCGTGGGATACCCTTTTCTACCTGCGTATAAGCCGTGGGTGAGGATGTCTATGGCTTGCTGTGCGGTCTCATTGACCTTTTCCGTCGGTATTTTGTGCAGCCAGGAAAAAACCCAGTCAACTGAACCCAGCAGCGCTCTAGTGGTGGCAGTGGGCTCGACCGGCCGGAAGGACCCATCGGCGATGCCGTCGCGCAGGTATTGGCGCAGGCGTTTGAACATGGCGATGTACTGGGCCTCTACCTCGGTACGGTGAGTACCCTTTAACGATGCGATCTCCAGTAGCGCCGCCACATGTGGGCCGCGGCCCTCTACGGCCGCAAGCCAATTTTCGAAATGCAGCAGAAAATAGCCACCCAGGCGATCCAGCGGAGCGCCGTGGCGCTTTTCCATCAGGTCCAGATTACTGTGATGGAACTCCAGTGCTGCCATATAGCATTGGTAGATGAGCTCTTCTTTGGTTTTTACGTAGTAGTAAAGACTGGTTTTGGTAAGACCCAGGTTCTCCGCAATGTCTTTGAGCGTGGTGGCGCGGGACCCCTTGTAGTTGAACAGTCGGGCGGCCTGGGACAGGATGGCCAGCCGCTTGGCATCATGCTGCACCGTGCGGTTGAAAGGCGAAGCCGACGTGCCAGTAGTGGGTGGATAATCCTCGGGCATACCAAAAAAAAGCTCTGTGATTAGCGGGGGTATTGATGTGCCGGTGATGGGTGACCTACCAGCTATTCTAAGATTAGAACTTTAAGTATTATTTTTGTCGCTGTCTATAGTGACGAGGTGTTTGCCTTGCTTATAGTTGTATTATCGACGGTTAACCACTTGCAGGAACGGTAGCGCCTGACCAGCATGAAGGCCTTGATGCTGTAGTCCAGAATCATCACGCTGAAGATCCAATACACGGAGAAATCCAGTGATAGAAACAGTGTGGCAGGAAGAAGGCGGCCAAAAACCATGCCACAAACCGTTGATTTCAGCGGGAAGCGAGTGTCACCTGCGCCTCTCAGGGCGCCCGCCAGGGTGAGATCGCAGGCCATCATCGGTAAAGCCGCCGCCAGCATATAAATAAAGGCCACCGTCAGATGGATAACCTCGGGGTCTTTGATCATGAAGCTCGCCAGTTCGTTGGCATACCAGACCTGGACAAGCGCCAGGCTGCCCATCGCCAGTAACGCCAGCCGCAGTGATCGCCAGCCCGCCGCTATCGCCAGGTCGGGGCGGCCGGCGCCCAATTGCTGCCCCACCAGTGTGGCGGCTGCAATACCAAAGCCAAAGCCGACGACGATAGAAAAGGAAACCAGGCTTATGCCGATGCCATAGGCGGCGTAAGCTTCGGTGCCGTAGCGGGCAACAATGCCGAAGAAAACCAGGAAACCCAGTTGCACCAGGCCCTGCTCCAATATGGCCGGTGTACCAATGCTTATCAGTTTGCGAGCCACGGCCCGGTCAATACGGGGTTGTTTTAGCGCCCGCAGGTTGAAGTTGCCCCGCCACCAAAGTGAGACGAAAACGACCGTTACAATCATAGAGGCAGTACTGCCACCCAGGGCTACTCCAGCGACCCCTAACCGGGGCAGCGGCCCCAGGCCAAAAGCGAGTGCGTAGCCGAAGATGACATTGAAGACCGAGCTGAAAAATAGAAACCACAGGGGTGTAATGACGTTGCCGGTTGCTCGAAGGCCAGTGGAGAGCATGATATTGGCGGCGGAGACCACATTGAAAACGCCCAACCAGAAGATGAAACCGGCAGCAGACCGCGTTGTTTGCCTGTCCAGGCCAAACAGGCCAGCGATGGCTTCGGGTTGTAACAGGATCGGAATGCTCAGCAGGGCCGCCAGCGATAGGGACAGCACCATGGACGTCCAGTTAACGACCTCCGCCTGACGCCGGTCGCCGCCCCCCCAACTGCGTGCTATAAGCGCGGTGGCAGCAACCGAGACGCCCATCAGAATGGCTTGTACCAGAAAGAACACCCGATGGCCGGTGGTTACCGCGGCCACAGCACTGGTGCCTAGCCCCGACACAATTTTGATGTGCATGAAGCCCACCGTGGTGAAGAAGAGGTTGGAGATGATGGTGGGCCAGGCCAGGCGCCATACGCCATGGATGGTAGGTGATGTCTGTGTATTTTCCGGGGCGGGCAAGGAGGGCTCCGTTAGAGCAGTGGTCGGTTTTAGATAGGGGCTAGCGGCGTTTTACGGTGTTCATTTTTTTGCATTCCCGGTAGCGGAAACAGTCCGTTGTATGGTCATTGACCATGCCGGTAGCCTGCATATACGCGTACATGATAGTTGATCCAACAAAGGTAAAACCGCGTTTTTTCAGATCTTTGCTGAGCGCATCAGAAATCTCTGTAGTGGCGGGAAGCTCTTTCATCGCTCCCCAGCGGTTCTGGGTGGCCCGATGGTCGACAAAGCCCCATATGTACTCCGAAAAACTGCCGACCTGCTCCTGCACTGCAAGAAAGGCCTGTGCATTCTGGCGTGTGCCGTACACCTTCAGCCGGTTGCGGATGATGCGTGGATCCAGCAGCAGCTTGTCGAGCTTGCGGTCTGTATAGCGGGCAATACGCTCTGCATCAAAGCCGTCAAAGAGATTGCGATAGCCCTCGCGTTTTCGCAGCACCGTAATCCAGGCCAGGCCTGCCTGGGCGCCTTCCAGCACCAACATCTCGAACAAGTGGGCATCGTCGCGGCAGGGAACACCCCACTCTGTGTCGTGATACTCGATGTACAGCGGGTCGTCACCGCACCAGGCACAGCGTTTGGTCATAGTTAGGTCTCCAGTGTACCTACAGTATCGTGGCACCGCTGGAGTGTGTCCACCGGGGTGTTATCCGGGTGGCGGCGGTTGCGCGGCTGTGCCACACTTTGCGGCCAGTTGTTTGGAGCAGAATAATGTCAGATACCGTCCTGTACAGTCGTGAAGGCCATGTCGGCCGCATGACACTCAATATCCCCCAGCGCCACAACGCATTGGGGCGGGAGCAACTGGTGGCCATCCAGGAGCGCCTGGCCACTGTTGCAACCGACCGGCAGGTGCGGGTGTTGGTGCTTACCGGCGCGGGTGACAAGACCTTTTGTGCCGGGGCGTCACTACAGGAGTTGGGCGCCGGTGAAATCGGCAGCGACTGTTTCCGTGCTACTACAGCCCAGTTGGCTGCGCTGCCGATACCCACTGTTTGTGCATTGAATGGCAATGTCTTCGGTGCGGGGGTGGAACTGGCCCTCAGTTGTGATTTTCGCCTTGGCATAGAAGGAAGCCGCATGCGGGTTCCCGCCGCCGCGATTGGTATCTGCTATCCGTCGAGTGGCGTACAGCGCCTGGTACAGGCACTGGGTGTGAGTGTGGCCCGCCGCGTACTGCTGGCGGCAGAAGAGTTTGATACACGTGTGATGCTGGAAACAGGCTTTCTGGATTACCTGGTGCTGCCCAGTCGTTTTGCGGCGGCGACAGACGAGCTCGCAGTGAAAATCGCCGGGCTTGCCCCCTTGGCAATCAAGGCGATGAAAAATACGATTAGCCAGGTTCTTGAGGGCCAGGTCGACGAGGAGCAGATTCAGGAAATGGCTGCTTTGTGTGCGGGCTCCGAGGACTTTAAGGAAGGAATTGCAGCACAACTGGACAAGCGACAACCCCGTTTCAGCGGCAAATGAACAATAGTTATCAGCCCGGCGCGAGCGGCCCGTGACAGTCCAGCTTGCGATCGACGGCCACCCAGGGCAGGCCGAGGTTTTCCAGCCACTTTAGGCCCGCCTGTTCGGTCTTGAGGCGCGCTATGCTGGCCGCGCTACAAGCCGTCAGGCAATTTTCTGCAACGACGGCGACACTCAATAGGCCCGGCAGCGGTTGTGCATCCACTGGACTCAGTGCGCGACCGAAATTCTCACCTCCAGTTATCACCCGATGCTCGAAATTGCCCCGTAGTGCGAACCCGCTGTTGTTAAGTTTTAAACGTGCGATCGCGGTTCGAACTCCGTGGGGGTGGCGCAGGCCAACAAGCCAGTTTGCTCCGTCCGATTGCTTGCCAATGCTGGCTGCATCCTGGTCCATCTCAATGAGCGCATGGGAAACGCCCTCCTTGATCAGGAGTTTGCGCACTGAATCTATGGCGTAGGGGCGGACGCAATTATCGAGATTGATTGCCATACCCTGCACAGGCAGGCGCGCACCCTCCGCGCAGACTTCAAGTGCCGGCCAACCCACCAGCTTGAGCATTCCTTGCAACTGTTGGTCAGTAGCGCGCAGCTTTCCCTGGGTGTTGTAGCAATCCAGTAGCACACGGGTGGTGGGGTCGAAGAGATGGTGGCTCTGGTCCCACAGGGCGGTGATATAAGTGAACAAGCTGCGGGATTCTGCATCCAGTGGGGTAAAGGCCCCTGTGCCCGCTGACTGGTTGACGTTGTCGATGATGCTCTCTTTAACAGAAGAAGCGAATTTGGTTTCCAGCCGCGCGAGCTCGGCCTCAGCCCGCTCAAGTATTTGCACGCCATCGGTAGTGATACCAGCAAGGAGCAAATGGCAGGAGCTGCCAAAAACATGTAGGCGCTTTTCAAATTTTTCTATCAAAACATCATTGTCTCAAGCACGTGAGCTTATCCGGTGATAGGGTAGCAATTCGCACAATGTATCATTCGTTCCGCAGCGGTTTCCAGCGCCCGGCGTGATTGAGGGTTCTATATCTTTCAGATATCGGGGCAGTGGAAGGTGATAGTGACGAGGGTGCCTTTTGTAAGCGTGTAGCTGACCTGACCAGAGAGCCTCTGTACCATGGAAGACACAACTGCCAAGCCGGAAGTTTGCGCAGATAGCGGGTCGATATTCGCAGGTATACCGGCGCCATTATCTTCAATTGTAAGACGACAGTCCGATCCATTCTGTGCAGAGGGGAGACGCGCCAGGGTGACGTGAACGTAGTGGGGCTCGGGGCCATAAAAGGCATGCTGTAGGGCGTTCTCCAGCAGCTCATACATTGCGATAGCCAACGGAGAAGCCAGCTCGAAGGGGAAGGGACGGGAGGATACTTCATTTATTGTGGTAACCATTTCTTCAAGGACAGGCGAATCCTCGAGCAGTCTGGAGAGAATGATGTCGGTGAATTTTTTCATATCCGCCAGCAGGATTTCGTTCTGAGAATAGAGACAGTCCTCCAACTGCGCCAGCGCTGTAACGCGCTTGATATTCCCGTCTGTTACTTCGCGTGCGTCCTCTCCACTCAACCAGGAGCCCTTGATGCAGATGACTTCACTAACCAGGTTCAGGGTGGACACACTGTGCCTGTAGACAGCTCTCACCAGGTCATCGTGAATCTCCAACTGCTCCTGCATCTCGTCATCTGCCCGATTCTCCGAAGCAATCATCTCCAGAGCCATCACCCTGGCCCGCTTCTCCACAACATAGCTGTCGTAGGCGCGCTTACCCAACCAGCCGAAGAAAAGTAGCAGCAGAGCATAACCGCAATACGCCCACCATGTTTTCCATGGCGGCGGCAGTACCTCAACGGCAATCGACAGACCCTCGCGATTCCATACCCCCGCCGAGTTCGCCCCCTGAATCCGCAGCGTATAGTTTCCTGCCGGAAGGCTGGTGTAGGTTGCAGAATTTCGATTGCCGTTCTCGATCCAGTCCGGATCAAATCCATCGAGCATATAGCGATACTCGTTCTTATCCGGGTCGAGAAAGTCCAGCACGCTGAAGTCGAATTGTACGAAGTAGTCTTTGTGGGTTAGTTGGATGGATTCCAGCGCCGGGGTATTGAAAGAATCTAAACTTCCTAATCCAGAAAGAGAAACACGTGTCAAAACGAGTCGAGGGGGACTCTTGTCGGTCTCAACATGTTCGGGTAAAAACCGGTTATAACCATTACTTCCCCCAAAGTACATCCTGCCCGCTGAGTCTTTGAACGAAGCTCCGAAATTGAAATCGGATCCTTGAAGTCCGTCGGACGTACTAAATCGTGAAATAAAAATTCCATAGCGATCAAGATTGACGATTCCCGATTGAGTTGAACACCATGCGTCGCCATTGTCGTCGAATCGTATTGCGTACACGGTAGAGGTTGAAAAATTGGCGTTCGATAGAGATCTCTCTAACGAAAAATCCCCCCGAACCCTATCGGACTTCTTCCATATGAATAGTCCGAGATCCTTGGTGCCAATCCAAATATCGCCATTGCCGCTCTCTGAAATTGACAAAATTAGAGGCGTCTCCTTGGACTGCAAAAATGAAAAGTCCAGAGCATAAAATTTGTCTGTTTCCTCCTGATACTGATAGATTTTACGTTCGGAGCTGGCAATGATCCCACCGTGCTGAGGTTGAAACAATATCGTAATAGACGACTCCGGCAAGGCTCCACTTGATAGATAGGATGTGGCGCGGTCGTTTTCCAGCATGTATGCACCTTGGTTAAAAGTTGCAATCCAAGTCCGGTCATCACGTGTATGTAGAATCTTTGTTACTTCTAGCTGGTCCAAGTTGTCAATCAAAGGTCGTCTTACAGCGAGGGTGTCCGTGTTCACGATTTGGAGACCATTATTTTGAAAACCCAACCAAAGCTCATTACCCTTGGAAGACATTGTCATTATTCGGTGATCGAATATTTCATCTGAGTCAGATAAATCTCGGAAGTGCATGTGTCTTCTTAACTTCTTGTCGAATAAGTAAAGCCCATTAAAGGTGCCAATCCATAAATTATTTTTCTGATCCTCTGTAAACGCTAATACATCGTTGTATACGCCGCTATTCTCTTGGTTGTAAGTCTCGAACGGGACAAAGGAAATTGTATTCAATCCGTGATATGTACCTACCCATATCAACTCACCGTCCGCGAATAGCGTGGTTATTTCACTGTTTGATAGGCGGGAATTTTGACTTGAAAAAGTTTCGATAAAGGCTAGCCCTTCGTCCGAATAGGATAGGCCGTGTTTCGTTCCAATCCACAACAGATTATTGTGGAATAGGAGAGCTGTTATCGAGGTCGGTGAATTTTCCTCTAGTTGATTTTCTACGCGGTCTATTGGGTCTGTTAGATCTTGTGAAACAAGTAATCCTCTGTCGGTCCCTATGAAGATACGTCCACTACTGCTTAAAGCCAAAGCGGTAACTCTCTCTTGAGTCTTGTCAGCACTTTCTCTCCACTTAACCTCTTCCCATGAGTCCGTTTTCTCCGAAACCACGTAAATATTTGATCCGAATGCAATGTAGATTTTTCCCTTAAAATCGGAGGTGATAGCCGAAATTTCAGTGCTATTCCCAATATCTAAAGGCGTTACTGGCCGACTGGTGGGAGATACTGTTTCTGAGAGATCGTGCCTATAAAGACCCGATTTGGTTCCAATCCAAGCCACATCACTACCTGCAATTACGAGCTCAGTAACAAATGCTAAATCCGCAGATTCTGACTTTTCAATCACCTGGAAAGACTCGGAATAAAAGCTCCAGCCGAGTAATCCGCCGCCGAATGTCGCAACGATAATTCTTCCGTTCGAATCTTCGGAGATTCGCATTATGTATGAAGCTGGGATCCATTTTTTCCCGGTTAAGTCAGATCCGAATTTTGAAAATCTTACCCCATCATATTTGTATAGGCCGTGCTGCGTGCCGATCCAGAGAAAACCATTACGATCTTTAAAGACTGCCGTTATTGTGGGTTGTTCAATTTTGCTAGACAGAGGCGATTGTAAGATTCTGACCTGGGGCGCGGAGCATGTGTAATCTGAAAAAATGGCTGAAAACAGTAGAAAAGCTAAAACTAAAGCGGGTTTGATTGAACTCATTGAAGCATGCTGGCCGACAGATGCTGAAAAGCAGTTTCCATTACCGGATAGCCTTTTTGTCTTTGATGTTTCGTTCAGAGGAGAGGTAAATATCCTGTGACGCGAAACCAGCTCAGTTTGCTCAAATAAAGCGAACTCTGAATTCCTTAACGAATTCTTCATATGCTTCCGTTATCTCGAGAAGACTGTTTTCTACACTCTCTATGTTTCCACTGCGTCCTAGTCCTTCTACTTCAGCGCTAATTGACCTTACCTTCTCAGCACCAATGTTCGCACTCATCGATTTAATGGCGTGGGCTGTCCTGTAAAGCTTATCGGAGTCGCCCGACTTAAGATCATTCGAAATCTCCGCCAGTTTTTCCTGCATCTGAGTTGTAAAGCCGTCCAAAATGCTGGGGAGAAGAAGTCTTCCGGTTTGTTGTTCTACCTCGCGGATATTATTGATCGCACGAATATTAAAAATCTCGGGATTGATGTCGATTTGAGGGGGCACGTCTACTTCGACCTGCTGGATAGTATGTTCAAGTATCTCATGTGTGTTTTTAGTCTCACGATCTGATATTTTTTGAGAAAACTGCTTTATGGACTCACTGATTTCGGAGATAGAGAAAGGCTTTGTAAGAAAAGCGTCCATTCCTGCTTCTATACATCGAGCTTTATCCTCTCCACTAATTCCCGCGGTAAGGGCGATTATTGGTATAGGCGGAAGGCTGTTTGATTGTTCAAGTCTCCGGATTTCACGTGTAGCCTCAAAGCCATCCATAACTGGCATTTGGCAGTCCATGAATATTAGCACATGATTTCTCCGTCCGAATTTCTCCACGGCAATTGAGCCGTTCTCCGCGATGTCTACCTCGAAATCGAGCAAATTCAACATTTCAGAGGCTATCTTTTGATTGGTTATAACGTCCTCGGCCACCAGGATTCGTGGCTTATCTGAGGTTGCTTCTGGGTCTCTTTCTTCGATAATCGAAGAGTTCGCCTTTGGCTTGGATATAAACTCAATAGCTCCATCGTAAAGAGAAGATAGCGTGATTGGTTTGGTAACTGTTTTACATTGTGAGAGCTGATGAAATTTCGTTGCCGTAGATAGTGGGCTAAGAACGATTATTTTGTGGTCTGAAAGTTTTTCAATTTCGGCTAAGGAATCCTCGTGAGTAATCGCGTAGTCGTAGTCTATGATAGTAAACTCACTTGGATGCTCAGCTTTTGCCAGTTGTTTAATGTCAGTTGTAGTGACAGTATTTGCTCCCAATCTCTCTAGATGGGACGAGACCATAGCTATGGTGCCCTCGTCCTCACATAGTAGTATCGCTGTTGCGCCTTTCAGGCGCTGCCGGGTGACAGGCACGTTGCTGGAAACTGAAAGCGGCACTAAGACAGTTATGCAGGTACCTTTCCCGAGTTGGGATTTGACGGTGATATCACCATTCATCATTTCTACATATTGTTTGGAGATTGCGAGTCCCAAGCCGGTTCCGCCATATTGTCTGGTTGTGCTTGTATCTGCTTGTGTGAACGCCTCAAACACTCGGTTCTGAGACTCTGAATCCATACCTATCCCAGTATCTCGAACACATATAGAAAGTGTTGTAGTATTTTCCGCGATTGCGTTCGGTTGAGCTGAGACATTAACCGTAATCCGCCCTTCGTGTGTGAACTTGATAGCATTGCTAACAAGGTTCATAATTACCTGTCGAATTTTCGTGGGGTCTCCCTCCACTCTCTCGGGTACTGTTTTATCGCAAATGCTGAGAATAGAGAGGCCCTTACGATTAGACGGTTCGCCTTGCAAGTAGCAGATCTCGTCAACCAATTCGACTGGACAAAAATCAATACTTTCGAGCTCTACTTTTGCCGCTTCGATTTTCGAAAAATCAAGAATTGCATTAATCAAACCTAATAATGATTCCCCGCTGTTATGCGCCGCCTCAGCGAATCTACGCTGCTGCTCGCTTAGGTTTGTATGTAAAAGTAATTCGGTCATTCCGATCATGCCATGCATTGGTGTGCGAATTTCGTGGCTCATGGTTGCCAGAAAATTGGATTTTGCCTTGTTTGCTTCTTCAGCAACTTGACGTGCCACCTGCAAGTCGGCGGTTCGCTCCATGACTTTCGACTCAAGATCGCGTTGTCGTTCTAGCGATTTTCTATATTGGCTTTTCTGTCTCATTACGAGATATCCCACGAGAGATAAGCCCAGAAAAACATAAACTGAGTACGCGATTGGGCTTTGCCACGGTGGTGGTCGAACGATAATTGGTAAACTTGCAGCATCCCAATTCCATACGCCGTTCGGGCTTGCAGCTGCCATCTTGAGTGTGTACTTACCCGGGGGCAGAGTAGTAAAGGACGCAACATGAGCTTCAGGAGATATTACCCAATCGGGATTTATCCCCTCGAGTTTGTAAGCGTACTGAATTAGTTTGGGATTGGAGTAGTCTGATGCAAAAAAATCTACAGAAAGCATTCGATCTTCGTATCCCAATTCAAGCTGTTTGATGCTGTCATAGGGACGGTCATACATTTTGCTTTGATTCATTATTCTTATATCAGAGATGGAAACTTCAGGTGTTACATTTCTAGTTACCACGCCTGTTGGGGAAATTATGTTAAAGCCGCGATTTCCTCCGAAGTATATTGTTCCATTGCGATCTTTAAAGGCTGCGCCCATATTAAATTCGGAGTCTTGTAATCCATCTCTGACGCCGTACTGATGTGTTTCAAGTGTTTGCGGATCAAGGCTTGTGATGCCTCTATTGTGGGAAAGCCAGAGTAGGCCTTTTGAGTCGCTCTGAATTCCATATATGTTTGAGCTCGGTAGGGCAATGCTTTCCGCGTAATGGTGAAAGTTAGCTACCCCTAAGGCACGATCCGATGCGTCCCAACGGTTAAGGCTTCCGCCGCTGGTGCCGAGCCAGAGTTGTTGGGCAATATCTTCATAAAATGTCCAGACCATATCACTGGAAATACTGTTTGGATTGTTGCTGTCAACGTAATACCGGTCAAATCTCCTACTTGCAGGGTCGAAACGATTAAGCCCCCGCTCCGTGCCAACCCAGATTAGTCCCAGTGAATCTTGGAAGAGCGCAATTACATTGTTATTGCTTAGGCTTGTCTCGTCACCGGGAATATTGGTAAGGGTTTCAAAGTCGTTAGTTTCTTCCCTGAAAATGCTTAACCCGCCTCCAAAAGTGCCGACTATAAGCTGGCCGTCCGAAGTTAGTAATATAGACGTTACTCCATCAGCGCCGATAGTATTGGGGTCGACTGAATTGTGCTTGTAAACGTGACTTTTGTTGGTTTCGATGTCTAACTTGTTAAGACCTCCATTGAAGGTGCCAATCCAAAGCACATTTCCAACAGCCAGTAAACTCATGACATCGGGATTGGAAATGCGGGGATATGTCGACTCGTTTATCCATTCGAAATTTTGATTGCCTGGTTTGAGGCGGTTAAGGCTGTCATCAGTTCCAACCCAAAAACTTCCATCCTGCGTTTCGCTGAAGGCATTCACAGAATTACTAGATATTCCTCCATTTACGGTATCGATTTTTATGAAAATGGAGGGCATCCCTGAAGCAAGCCCATAATAAGTCCCAATCCAGTATTTGCCCTCTCGCGATTGATAAATACTACTTATTATGTCGGATGGGAGTTCAGTGTTTTGCCTTGTGAAGTGTCGAAAGTTTTTTTCGTTTTCTTGGAATAGATCGAGTCCTTGCTGGGTTCCTATCCATATTCCACCCTTCTCGTCTTCGAATACGTCATAAATTATATTTGAGGAAAGAGATGTTGGGTCCGATTCTTGATGCTCAAACCTGAGCGAAAAATCGCGCCTGACACCGAGAACACCTATCCCGTTATCTCGGGAAATCACCCACACCCTGTCGCGTTGATCGGCTAGGACACCGACCAGATCATTCGACACGATGGATAACGGATTGTCTTTCTCATGTTGGTGAATGGAAACTTGGTTCGAGCTAGGTTGTAGTTCTAAGAGCCCTGCTTGCGTGGCAATCCAGATGGTTCCGTCTGTGGTCTGATCAAATCGGCTCACTGCTCCTAACCATTGGATCCCCTGCTGCTGTGGCATAAAATGCCTAAATTCTCCGCTGTTAGGGTTGAACGCACTGAAAGCATTATCGTAGCCAAGCCATAAAGTTCCCGACTGGTCCCGAAAGACGGTATTAATATCGTTAGAAAGCGGGGAGTTTTCGGTGCTGCCGGTATACATTGGGGTAAAACTGTTATCAGCAGGGTTGTATTTGTTGAGCCCCCCTCCGATTGTTGATATCCAAAGATAACCTTCAGCATCCTCTGCGATCCTCGTAACAAAATTTGAGGAAATTGAATCGGAATTTGTAGAGGAGTATCTGTAATTCTCGAGCTTGAAGCCGTTGTAGTTATTCAGTCCCTCTTGAGTCAAAATCCAAAGTAAGCCGCGAGAGTCTTGGAAGACTTGAATTACTGTTTGCTGAGTCAGAAGTTTTGATATCGGCTCAGGCTTAAAGTCCATTACGACCGATGGTGAAATTTCCGTGCTATATAGGAGACCGGATCTCGCTAACAGTAAAATGAAAGCTAGAGCTGTTAACCTCATAATATTGGATTAGCACGGTTTCGGAGAATGTTTCGAGTCTAAAGTATATTGTTGCATGAAACCAACAAGAAATGTCGAGTTAGGAAGAGATCGTATTACCGAAGAAAAACGACCTAGTATTGAAGGAGGAAAGGCATGCCTTTCCAATACTAGGCCTGTGAAGAGCTTTGGTGTCCCAGTAACAGTTCGCAAAGGTGCAACTGAGACGATAGGACGCTCTGTTTATTATCAGTGCTCGGTAGACGAGCTCTGACTCGCTTGAGTTGCAAAACTCCTGAGACCCCAGCGATAGCCAGTCTGGTCAGCGTAGTTTCTGAGACCCCAGCGATAGCCAGTCTGGTCAGCGTAGTTTCTGAGACCCCAGCGATAGCCAGTCTGGTCAGCGTAGTTTCTAAGACCCCAGCGATAGCCAGTCTGGTCAGCATAGTTTCTGAGACCCCATCGGTAACCGGTTTGGTCGGCAATGTTTCGGAGCCCCCAGCGATAGCCGGTTTGGTCAGCATAGTTTCTAAGACCCCAGCGGTAGCCGGTTTGATCGGAATAGTTCCTCAGGCCCCAGCGATACCCTGTTTGATCAGCATAGTTTCTGAGGCCCCAGCGGTACCCAGACTGCTCAGAAAAATTTCGCACACCCCACTCATAGGCGGATGTTCCTGCAAATGACTGTGTTTCTGGTTCGGAGACAGCTGAATCGCCCCACTTGTAGCCGCCGCGGGTGCTGGTTGATGCAAGCCACTTGGCGTTGGATTCTGGCTGCTCCGCCTTGTTGCCCCACTTGTAACCGCTCTTGGTGGTGGTGTAGCTCTCGCTGCCCGCCAGTGAATGGCTAACCCTGTGTACCAGGCTGTGAGAGCTGGTTCCATTTGCGTTGGCTGACTGACCTGCGTCTGCAAAGCTTATGGAGGGTGTCATCAGGGCAATCGCGATGCTGCCCATGCCTGCGTAACCGAGAGTTTTGATTTTTTTCATGTCTGCGCCCACCTTCGTTTCGTTCATTTTTTGCTCAATATGTGATCTGGTTCCGCTACCGAAAGCCCAATCTGAGATCACGTTCACATCTTCATCCTTGAATGCTTGACTTCTTTATACGGATGATCTGGGCTTAGTGGAAGGGGGGTATATAACCTTTTTGGGGTAGCTGAGGAAAAGAGGCCGTTAGGTGAGCCCTGCTACCAGGGGACTGAATCCCCTTAAGTCAATTTAATATAGTGGAAATGTAGAGAAAGTGTGAACTGGTTGATTGACCCGTAAGGGGCATCACTATTTGGTTTGACGTAGGAGGCTGTAGGTGCTGCCGGGGGGTTACTGAGTGGGTGGCCGGGAGAGATTTTCTATTGTCTGTCGCTCCAGCTGGTATACGTTCATCCAGTCAAATAGCGATGAAGTATTATCGGGAAATAAGCCAGCGGGCTGAGGTACCAAGTCGAGTCTTTCAATGTGAGCTTTGGCACCCCACTTGCGGGTGTTGCTGGAACCCTTTGCTGCAGGTTCCGGTGAAAGCATTTCGGCCAGGCCGGGCAGGCTGGGGTTGCCGTTGTCATCGACTACGGCGGGTCCCTGGGAGTGCCCGGTGCCGCTCATCTCCACCGCGATATCCATATCGGCATTGCCACACCCCCTCTCTCCGAGGGTTACTGCGCGGGTGGCACTCACGTAGCCGTGCCCCTGTTGCAGCGGGCTGTAGGCCAGCAGGCCGTCACGATTGATCGCAGGTTCTGCGCTACTTGTCAGTTTGCACTTGATGTCGTCGGGGCTTAAATCGGGCTCCAGCTGCAGCAGCAGTGCGGCTACGCCGGAAACCAGAGCGGTCGCCTGGGAGGAACCGGTCATTACCAGTTCCCCGGTACTTAGTAGGTACTCGGGGTGGTCCCGCGTCAGGCTGGAGCCGGGTCGCGTCAGGCCGGTCATGTGGCCTCCGGGGGCGACGATATCGGGTTTTATGTGGCCGCTGGGGGTGGGCCCGCGCGAGGAAAAATCGGGAATGTAGTCATCGTCTTTATCCGCGGGTGTCCAGGAGTCAGTTACGGCGCCCACGGTGATAATGAATGGCAGGTTGCCCGGGGAGCCGATGGTCATTGGCTCCGGCCCTTCGTTTCCGGCAGCGGCTACCACGGTTATCCCGCTGGCCCAGGCGTGCATCAGTGCCTGGTTGATCGGGTCCAGCCAGTAGTGCCACCTGGGCCTGGCCGCAAAGGAAAGATTGAGTACCCGAATATTGTAGGTTTCACGGTTGTCCACTACCCACTGGATGGCGCGTACGATGTCCAGGAAGTCGCCCTGGCCCTCCACGTCAAACGCTTTGACAGACACGAGGTTTACGTCGGGA
Organism: uncultured Haliea sp.; assembly: GCA_963977275.1. GTDB lineage: Bacteria > Pseudomonadota > Gammaproteobacteria > Pseudomonadales > Halieaceae > JARRPM01. Next base: position 61,987 of record CAXBNX010000004.1, read on the forward strand.
GCCACACCCTTGAAGGCTCCGGTGGGCTTGCCTGCTTTGGTGGTGGCGCCGTTATGGGCTATCACGCTGGTCATGTGTGTGCCGTGCCCGCTGGCGTCAAAAACACCCTCGGTCTCGGAATTGCTGATTGCATCGTATCTTGCCAGCACGCGGGGTTTGCCCTTGGTGTCATTGATCAGGGCAGGGTCATCCCACAGGCCAGAATCGATCACTGCAACGGTGACACCGCGGCCGGTGATGCCGTTGCGTTGCAGTGCGTCCACGCCGACCACTGTGTTGTAGTGGAAGTCCTCATGGTTGTCGTCGTAGCCGGGTATCAGCTCCAGCGTGCAGTCACCGGCAAATTCCGCCGTGAATTCAAAATCTCGCTGCCTGAGTGGCCCGGTGGCGGCCGACTCAAAACCTATTGTCAGCTTCTGGGTGCCGACCAGTGTCGGCGCCGGTTGTTGCGCAGAGGCGTCAAACTCAAGGCTGGCGGCACCCGCGGAGGCGTTCTGGTAGAGCTGTGGGTTCAGTGCGGTATTGCCGAGTCTGATGGACCTGACTCTGCCCAATGTCTCAGGCCAGTTCAGGTCGAGCCGTTCAAGGCTGGCTGGATCTGCCCGTTTGTTAAAGAGCGCCCAGCTGACAGTAGCGCGCTGGATGTTCAGCTGCAGCGATCCGCCGATATCACAGCTTTTCTCGCTATCCATGGGCTCCTCCGCCGGCTCGCCTGCCACTGAAAGATCGTCAAGAAAGCGGCCGACCTTGGGCGATTGCAGAACACGGTCCAGTTGCCCGCGCGTGAGCTCTGCACCGACCGCGTCGATCAGATGCAGGTTATGGGTTACCGTGCCGCCCTGTTCTTCTACCAGCGCCTGTAGTTCCGGGGAGGAACTGCCCTGAAGGAATACCTGTAGGGGTATTGGCGTTTCGGTCGCCTCCATGGCAAGGGTCTCACGGGAAAATAGGGTCAAACCCGCCATTAACAGGGCAATTGTTTTTCCGTATCTCATCGGGGCGTGTTTCAGCCGATACTTTTGGTATGAGAACCGTACATTTCCCAGGTGAAAATGCGTTTCAGCATGTCGGGAACGTCTTCCGGGTAGATCGGCCTGGAAAAGTAGTAACCCTGCAGGAGGTCACATTCGCGGGCTACCAGGTACGAGAGCTGGTACTCGTCTTCGATACCCTCTGCGACTACTCGCAAATTAAGTGTTTTTGCCAGGGCGATAATGGCATCCACGATCGCCGCGCCGTCCTGGCTGATCAGGTCTGCCACGAAGCTCTGGTCAATCTTGAGGGTGTCGATAGGGAAACGTTTGAGGTAGCTGAGTGAGGAGTACCCCGTGCCGAAGTCGTCAACGGCCAGTTGTAGTCCCAGTGCTTTCAGCTCGCGCAATTTGGCGATATTGGTTTTTGCGTCAGTCATAATCGCGCTTTCTGTCAGTTCGAGCTCCAGCCGCTCCGGCTCGAGATTGGATCGTTTCAGGAAGCTGGAAATCCACTCGGTCAGGTCAGCCTGGTTGAACTGCAGTGGCGATATGTTCACGCAAATTCTGAAGCGCTTGATGCCGAGTGAATCCCAGTAGCGGCAGTGCCTGGCTACCTCGCCCATCACCCACTCGCCGAGTTCGATAATCTGGCCGGTGCGCTCTGCAACAGGTATGAACTCATGGGGAGACACCATTCCGCGGTCGGGGTGCTTCCATCGCACCAGCGCCTCCATACTGACCACTTCCCCGGTAGATGTATCTATCTGGGGCTGATATCGCAGTTCCAGTTCCTGATTGCGCAGCGCGTTGCGAAGATCCTCTTCCATCTTCAGCTGCTCAACTGCCTGCGAGTTCATTTCTTCGTCGTAAAAGCGGTAGCAGGCCCGTCCCTCGGCCTTGGCCACGTACATGGCGGTATCGGCATTGCGAACGAGGGTGTCTGGGTCCATGCCGTCGTGGGGAAAAATTGCTATGCCTATGCTGGGCGTTACCACCGGGTTATGCGATTGCAGGGCAATGGGCTCGGAAAGGGAGGCGAGGATCCGCTTCGCTACCCGTTCCACATGCCGGGTATCCTCCACGTCTGACAACACCACCGTGAACTCATCGCCTCCCAGGCGTGCAATTTCGGTGCTACCTGTTCCGTGCTCTTCGTCCTCTTCAGCATTTTTTTCGGAGAAGTAGTTGATCGCGTCATCTTCACGCAGCTCAGAGGTCAGGCGTTTAGCTATTTCCACCAGCAGGCGGTCGCCACGACCGTGACCGATAGAGTCGTTAATGCGCTTGAAATGATCCAGATCGATAAAGAGCAGGGCGGCGTTGGAGTTACGGCGTTGGCTGCGTTTCAGTATGCGCGTCAATTGTTCATTGAAGCTGCGGCGGTTCGGCAGGCTGGTAAGAGGGTCGTAGTAAGCCAGATACCTCAGACGATCTTCCTGGCGTTTCAGGGCATTAAAGGCATTGCTGGCGCGCAGCATGTATTGTACGTCGCGCCCCAACAGTGACCAGTTGACCGGCTTCGTCTTGTATTGTGTGGCCCCGGCCTGGAAGCCGGCGTCAATTGATTCGCGGTCGTCAGACCCGGTGACAATCATTATGGGAATAGATTCGCCCTGGGGTAGTTGGCGAATGCGTTCACATACTTCCAGTCCAGTCATTCCCGGCATTTCTACGTCGAGAAATACAAGATCGGGCCGCTCGCGCACGAAAACGTCCAGCGTTTCCAGCCCATCTGTGGCTTCCACCACGATCATACCTTCTGCTTCCAGGCATTGACGGGTTAATAATCGCACGTTCTGGTCATCATCGCTGACCAGAATTTTTGCGCGATGACGTGGCTTTTCGGTATTAGACATTCATGGCCGGAGTAATGCTTCTTGTAGTAGTTGTAGGCTATCATCACTGGAACCTCCCGCCTAGTACGAATGCAGGTTTCGAAGCGGTAAGCGGTACGTAGTGCATAGGGTGGCCGCATAATAATTACAGGAAAGACATTGGGCGCGCCATGCTGATTTATCCGGCCGCATTGTTAAGGCTGTTAGCGCCCACCGTGTTGATAGGCGCCTCATTCTGGTTGCGCGATTTCACTGACAGCCTGGGAACTGACACGCGTGTTGTGCTGAATTATCTGCCTTATCTTCTTTGTGCTGTCGCCCTGTTCCTCGCCTACCAGTTCAATCGTTGCCGGTTGATGCTGGCCACCATTGCGCTCGTGGTGCTGCGGAACGAGGAAACTGAGGCGACATTGCTGGGAGTACTGGCAGCACTCTTTCTGATTCTGGGGCTTTTTTATGCGCATGGTTTCATCCCAAATCAGCCGTGTCGGTGGGGGAGGCACGGCGTATCGTTACGGCGGTGAAGAATTCTGCGTGATTTTTCCGCGCAGGTCTGCAGAGGAAGCGGCGGCTGAGCTGGAGCGCAGCGTAGACTTTTCAACGCCTGATGCGGTGGTAATGAACGCAGACAAAATGTTGTATCGCGCGAAGAAGGCAGGGCGCAACAGAGTGATCTTCTAAGGTTGTTACTTGCGTGGAGTCGGCGGTGGAGTGGGTGCTTCAGGAAAACATCCGGTCACGCCGTTTGAAGCGTTGCTCCTGCACGAAGCGGGGCAGTTGCTGCAGCGGTATGGCCGGGCTGTAGTAAAAGCCCTGCACCTGTTGGCAATTATGCTCGCGCAGAAACTCAACCTGCTCATGTGTCTCAGCGCCTTCAGCGATCACCAGCATGCCGAGGCGGTGGGCCATTTCGATAATCATGGTGCACACGGCTTCCTGGTGTGGGTTGCGCGGCAGGTCCCGCACAAAGCACTGGTCAATTTTGAGCGCTGTAATGGGTAGCTCGGTGAGGTGAGACAGTTGCGAAAAGCCGGTACCAAAATCATCCAGGGAAAAGGAAATTCCCAGCTGGCGCAACACGTCCATGCGCTCCTTGATGGCCCCCGGGCTCTTGAGGATGGTCGACTCGGTCAGCTCGAACTCCAGCCGCGAGGCGTCGGCCCCACTGCGAGTCACAATGTCTTGCACGATATCGAGAAAGCGATTGTCCTGGATCTGTGAGAAAGAGATGTTGACCGCAACATCCACATCTTGCATACCCTGTTCGCCAAGCCAGATGATCGCTGAGCAAGCGTGTTGTATTACCTGGTAGCCAATAGTCTTCATCAGGCCCATGTCTTCGCAGGCGGACAGGAATTCACCCGGGCAAAGCAACCCGCGCTCGGGATGGTTCCAGCGCAGCAAAGCCTCAAGCCCCACCAGTTGGCCGTCGCTGAGGTCAATCCTCGGCTGGTAGTGCAGCTCAAACTGGTTTTTGCGCACGGCATTGCGCAGCTCGGCTGCCAGTGAGTTGCCGCCGGCCACGTCAAACAGTAGCTGCTCGGAGTAGCGCACAAACTTGCCACCCTCAACACTCTTGGCCTGCTGCATGGCACTGCGTGCATTATCCACCAGGTCGGAAAACTCGTCGCCATCCTCTGGAAAGATAGCGGCGCCGATGCTGGCTTCCACCGAGACCTGCTGTTCGCTCAGTATCATCGGGGCCGAGATCGAGTTGAGCATCTTTTCCGCGATCAACGCCACATCGGCGGAGGAATTAACGTCTTCCAGTACTACGGCGAACTCGTCCCCACCGAGGCGCGCAATACTGTCAGTGCTGCGCATCTTGTTGACGAGACGGCGGGAGATGGTTTTGATCATCAGATCGCCGTCGGCCTCGCCGTAGTTATCGTTCACGTTGGCGAACTGGTCGACATTGATATACAGAAGCGCAGTGTTAAACCCGTAGCGCTCCGAGCGATTCATGGCGCGCTCAAGGTGTGCGCGGAAGCCGGCGCGATTGAGGGCGCCGGTGAGGGCATCACGGTTGGAGAGCTGCAGGATCTGGTCCCGTGCCTCCTTCAACTGAATACTGTAATCGAGGATGCGGTGTACCAGTTGATCTTGCAGCTGCCCGCGCACCAGGTAATCCTGGGCGCCGTATTCACGCAGTTGCGCGCTGATTTTTTCGGATACTTCGTCTAGCAGCAAAATAATGGGAGCGGTGGCGTTGTTTTTCTGGGCCAGGCGCAGCAGGTACTCTGTCTCCGGGCTGTTGGCCATGATCACAGCATCAATCGATGGGTCCAGCAGAGCTTCCAATGGGCGGCGCATAAGGTTTGCTGAGGCAAGCCGAAATCGGGTGGGTGCCGCACGCTCCAGGCAAGCGGACAGAATCAGGTGATCCGTCTTGTGTTCGGAGATAATAAGTACTGTGTGCTGATCCACGCAATCGCCCTGGCTGCTCAACCGGATGGCACCACTGACAGCCGTGCGACGTAACTTTTTCGGCGCAGGACTTCGTGGTGGTGATTTATTCTTTATATAACATAAGGTTATACGGAATAATTCAATGGAATTCTAGTAATTGTTTATTGAAAATTACCAGCTTGGGGCTGTGGCAGCGATAGACGTACTGCATTTTCGTTCTATGGTAGACTTTGCGTCCGTTTTTTTCTTCCTGACAGATTCTCTATGAGTTTAGCCTCAGACAAACTGGAAATAATCCGCCAGCAGGTGCAATACCATCTGGATAAAGAGGAGCAGAAACGGCTGAGTCCGGCTCAGGAGGAGGCGCTGCGGGAGCGGGTGAAGGCGCGGCTGGTAAAAGAGAATGCGGTTATTGTCGCGCACTACTATACCTCGCCGGAGATCCAGGCCCTGGCGGAAGAAACTGGTGGTTGTGTTTCCGACTCGCTGGAAATGGCCCGTTTCGGGCACGATCATCCCGCCGATACACTGATTGTGGCCGGCGTTAAGTTCATGGGCGAAACAGCGAAAATCCTCACGCCGAACAAGCGCGTATTGATGCCCACGCTGGACGCCACCTGCTCACTGGATCTGGGCTGCCCGGTGGAGGAGTTTTCGGCGTTTTGTGACCAGCACCCCGAACGGAAGGTGGTGGTTTATGCCAATACTTCAGCGGCAGTAAAAGCCCGGGCAGACTGGGTGGTCACGTCCAGTATTGCACTGGCCGTCGCGGAGCACCTGACGGATCAGGGGGAGAAAATTATCTGGGCCCCGGATCGTCATCTGGGCGACTATGTCCGGCGCCAATCGGGTGCCGATATCCTGATGTGGGATGGCGCCTGCATTGTCCACGAGGAATTCAAGGCCCGGGGCATTGCCGATCTGAAGAAAGTGTATCCCGAGGCTGCCGTACTGGTGCACCCGGAGTCTCCCAGGGCCGTTCTGGAACTGGCCGACAGGGTGGGTTCTACCACCCAGATCATTAGCGCAGCTGTGGAAATGGACAATCGCCAGTTCATTGTCGCCACGGACCAGGGCATCTTCTACAAGCTGCAACAGCAGGCCCCGGACAAGGAGTTTATCATTGCGCCGACCGCCGGTAACGGTGCCGCCTGTCGCAGTTGTGCCAACTGTCCCTGGATGGCGATGAATGACCTTGAGAGCCTCGCCGGCGCCTTTGATAGAAACGACAATGAAATTTTTGTGGACCCGGCGGTGGGCGAGCAGGCCATGGTGCCTCTGCGCAGGATGCTGGATTTTGCAGCGAATATGCAGTTGGCCGTACAGGGCAACGCCTGAAAATAGCGCCGCGCTTCGTCAGCCATCCAGTGCTGCACGCATCTCCGAAATATCAACCAGCCGCTGGTTGATCTTCGCACTCGTCAGGAAATCACCCCGGGTCAGTTTGAGGGCGTAGTTAAGCTGGGTTTGCGCCTGGTCCAGGTTGCCATTCAGAATGAAGTATTCTGCTCTCGACTGGTGCAGCCCGATAATATCTCCCGACAGACCCTGAACTTCCGCCAGCAGGTACCAGAGGCCGGGATCGTTGGGGTTGAGCTTGCTCTGTGCCTGCAGCACTTGCTCTGCGATATGCGGCTGCTCATTCATCATTAACGCTCTGGCGTAGGTCATCGTAAGGGCGTGGTTTCCCGGGCTGAGTTTGAGGCGACTCGCCAGCGCTTTTACCGCGTTATTCGGTTTGTTGCGCGCCATGTCTATCTCGGCATCGGCGATAATGTATTCGATTCTCTCCGGGTTTTTCGACCAGATACCATCCAGTTCCAGTGCTGCCTCATCCGGTTTGCCAGCCGCGGTGAGCGCCAGCACTAGCCCGTAGGTGGTCGCTTCAACAGAGCGGGGGGTGCCCTCCAGTTCGCCGCGGAATTTCTGCACCGCCTCCTCGGGTGATATCGCCAGTTCATTGGTGACACGAGCGCGCATCAACTGGTAGTCCAGAGAAATCGTGGGTTCCTTCTTTGGATACTGTCTCGCCCGATTGCGCGTGTCGGCAATGCGGTTTTCAGACAGGGGGTGTGTGCGCAGGAATTCCGGGATACGTTCGCTGCTGGAGTAGCGAGAGGCCTGCATCATACGCTCGAACATGCTGGGTGCGGCCTGGGGGTCAAAGCCCGCAGCTACCAGCGTCTGCATGCCCACGCGGTCGGCTTCCTGCTCGTTGGTCCGGCTATAGCGCAGGGCTGAGTCCTGGGAGGCTGCCTGGGTGGCGGCCAGGCCAGCCATACCGGCATCCCCCCCCACGGTAGCCATGAGCACGAAACTGGCGAGCATTGCGGCCAGGGCCAGGGACTGATTTTTTTGCTGGAATTCCACGCCGCGGGAAAAGTGTCGCTGACTCAGGTGTGCTATCTCATGCGATAGCACGGTAACCAGCTCGTCTTCTGTCTGGGCATACATCAGCAGGCCATTGTTGATGCCGATGACACCACCCGGAACGGCAAACGCATTGATTTCGGGGCTGTCTACAATCACCACTTCTACCCGCCGGTCCTCGAGCTGACTGTGGGTGACCAGCAGGTAGATAAGGTGCTCCAGGTAATCGTGCAGCAGCGGGTCGTCCACTGTGGGTACCTGGCTGCGAAAAATGCGCAGCCAGGCCCTGCCCAACTGGTACTCGAATTCGGCGGAGAACATGCTGGTGCTGGACTCGCCAAGATTGGGCAGCTTGAGCTCCTGGGCTCCCACGGGGTTGCCTGCAGTCAATATCATGGACAGCAGCAGAGCTATTGCTGAATTTCGCGCCGGAAGCATTGTTCGCCAGGAGTTAAACACTGGAATGTATCACCAAAACCAAGCCCTAAGAGAAGGCGTCATTGTACGCCAGGGGAACAGTGAGAGGACAAACTGTTTGTACATTGTGTATTTAGAGTAATTGTCTGGATCAAAGTTCATAATGGGTACCTGAATCGCTATACTGTGCCGCCTTTGCGCGGAGCTGAGTTCTATGAGTAAGAAAGGTCCGTTGGAGCTCGATGCCCGGGGACTTGTGTGTCCCATGCCCCTGTTGCAGGCCAAGCGGGCAATAAATGCGATGACAGCCGGGCAGCAGTTGGAAGTGCTCGCGACGGACCAGGGGTCCGTGCGCGACTTCAAAGTATTCGCAGCACAGTCCGGCCACCTGTTACTCGCCAGTGACGAGTCCGATGGCGTCTACCGGTACCTGTTGCAAAAAGTGGAAAAGCCCTGAGGGGAAGGCGTTATGCTCGATATTTTCAACAAGTGGTACAAGCGCTACCTGTTTGAAGAGGAATCCGTTCTTCTTCTGGTACTGCTGACCATTGGTGTAGCTTTGCTGATGACTATTGGCGATATTATTGCGCCGGTGCTCGCAGCTCTGGTATTGGCCTTTTTGATGGAAGGTATTTCCACCGGGCTGGAGAGCCGCGGTGTTCCCCCTTGGCTGGGAGTGTCGGTCGCCTATATTGTGTTTATCGGTGGTTTTTTCGCGGTTACCCTGGGTGTGTTGCCGCTCGCCTGGCGCCAGCTGGCAAGCCTCGCAGGGGAAATGCCGCGCATGTTGGAGCAGGGCCGTCAGTTTCTCGGTGTGTTGCCGGCCCGCTATCCGGAATTGGTGTCAGCGGCGCAACTCAACGAACTTACCGCCCTGGCCAAAGTGGAGATTGCCGCACTGGGCCAGGCGCTGCTCACCCGCTCGGTGGCCTCCATTCCCGGCCTGTTTACAGTGCTGATCTACATGGTCCTGATTCCCATGCTGGTATTCTTCTTTTTGAAGGACAAGCAGCTATTGCTGGATTGGGCCGCCAGTTTCCTGCCCCGTGAGCGCCCTTTGCTACGCCGGATATGGGGTGAAATGAACATGCAGTTTGCCAATTATGCGCGAGGTAAAGTGCTGGAAATTCTTATTGTGGGGGCCGTCAGCTACGTTGCCTTCACCTATTTAGGGCTCAGTTACGCCGCGCTGCTGGCCCTGGCGGTGGGCCTTTCTGTGATCATTCCCTATATCGGTGCCGCCCTGGTGACCCTGCCGGTTGTTATGGTGGGGTTTTTCCAATGGGGTATGGGCAGTGAATTTTATACGCTCTGTGCGGTCTATCTGTTCATTCAGGCTCTGGACGGCAACGTGCTGGTGCCACTGCTCTTCTCCGAGGCAGTTAACCTGCACCCTGTCGCCATCCTTATGGCTGTACTGTTTTTTGGCGGTGTCTGGGGCTTATGGGGGGTATTCTTCGCCATCCCGCTGGCTACCATGATCAAAGCCATTATTAATTCATGGCCCACGGCACAGACGGAAATAGTCGAAGCCACCACAACGCAATCCCATATGGAGTAAGCAATGCTCGCTTTTCTCAAACGGCAGGGACCCAGTGCCCTGTCAGGTCTCGTTTTTGCTCTGATCTTTGTTGGCTGCGCGTCAGTTGCCCCGGGGCTGAAACAACCTGTCAAAAGCCCCAATGACGATTACCAGTACCGGCTGGTGACGCTGCGCAATGAGATGGAGGTCTTGTTGATCTCCGATCCCAAGACCATCAAGGCGGCGGCGTCCCTGGACATCAATGTGGGCAGCGGGGATAACCCTGAGGGACGTGGCGGGCTCGCTCACTTCCTGGAACATATGCTGTTTTTGGGAACCGATAAGTATCCGGACCCGGCGGAGTACGAGGAATACATTACCGAGCATGGCGGCTCTCGAAATGCTTATACCAGCTTTGCGAACACCAATTATTTTTTTGATGTCAACGCGGCTTATTTACCCGAGGCCCTGGATCGCTTTGCCCAATTTTTTATCGCACCCCGCTTCGATGAGGCCTATGTGGAGCGAGAGAAAAATGCGGTAGAAGCCGAGTACCAGATGGGATTGAAGAGCGACTCTCGCAGAGGGCTGGATGTTCTACAAAAAGTAATGAACCCCAAACACCCGTATAGCCAGTTCACAGTGGGCTCCCTGGATACTCTGGCCGACCGGCCAGATTCCAGTGCGCGCGGAGAGCTGATCAGTTTTTATGAAGCGCATTACTCTGCCAATGTTATGCGCCTTGTCGTGCTGGGTGCCGAGTCGCTCGATGAACTTGAAGCTATGGTAGTGCCACTGTTTAGCGCCGTACCCAACACGAATCGTAAGCAAGAGGATATTGCCACTCCGCTGTTCAGTCCGGGCAGCCTGCCCATGCTGGTCCAGGTGAAACCACAGGCGACATTGCGGCAACTGGACCTGGCATTTCCCATTCCCGATTACCATAAGGCCTACGACGCAAAACCGGTGTCTTATCTTGGGAATCTGGTGGGGCACGAAGGCGAGGGCAGCCTGCTATCGCAGCTAAAAGCAGAGGGCCTGGCCGAGGGGTTGTCAGCGGGCACCGGCCTTAACTGGCCTGGCGGCGAATTGTTCAGCGTGAGCATTTCACTTACTGAAAAAGGGGTGCGGGAATATCAGCGGGTGCTGCAACTGTTCTTTGCCTATACGGATATGCTGCGTAAGAAAGGTGCCCAGGAATGGCTTTATGACGAGCAGGCACGTCTGGCAAATCTCAGTTTCCGCTTCAAGCAGGAAGCGTCTCCGATCAGCTATGTGAGCCAGGTTTCATCAGGAATGCACGATTATGCACCGCAGGATGTGCTGCGTGGGCCCTACCTCATGGACCGTTACAACCAGGTTATGATCAACGGTCTGCTGCAAAAAATCACAGCGAGCAATGTTCTGGTTACCCTGACGGACCAGAGTGTTGATACCGATGCTGTGTCGCCTTTTTACGATACGCCCTATTCACGACAAACACTTACGGGTGAACAATTGGCTGCCTGGCAGCCGCCTGTTGCGCCGGAGCCGTTTCACCTGCCACAGATAAATGAATTTATCGCCCAGGATGTCGCACTGGTGCCGCTGGCGGAAAAACTGCCCGGGCACCCTGTTGTCGCCCTGGAGGAGGCGCGCCAGACAATATGGTTTATGCAGGACGATGAGTTCCGCGTACCCAAGGGCGCTACCTATATCAACTTCCGCTCCCCGGAAGTGGGGCAGAGTGCGAAGCAAACGGCATCAGCGGTGCTGTATACCGCAGTGCTGAAAGACGACGTTAACGAGTATGCCTATCCCGCGCTGCTTGCGGGCCTGAATTTCAATTTTTACAAACATGCCCAGGGCATCAGCCTGCGTGTTACGGGTTATAACGATAAGCAGGCCCTGTTGCTTGAGGAACTGTTTGCCGTGGTTGCCGAGCCGGCCTTTAACGCCCAACGCTTCGACGATATCCGCAAGGATATGATCCGCACCCTGGAAAACAGTGTGGCAGGGCGTCCCTCCGGGCAGGTGATGAATGATTTACGTGAGGCGCTGCTCTATGGCGAATGGGGCGAACAGGCACTGATCGCAGAACTCGAACAGCTGGATATGAAGGCAGTGGAGGATTACGCACGCAGCTTCTGGTCCGGCGCATCGGCGGAAGTGATGATCTACGGCAACTATGAGGAGCCCTATGCCGAGCAGGTCTCTGCCATGCTCGCCCGGCTCATTCCTGCCACACCTGCCGCCGCGCTCCCTGATCTGCGAGTACTCAGGTTGGCGGCGGGCGAGTCGCTGCAATATCAAGTTGATGTCCCGCATGATGATTCGGTGGTCGCCTGGTATTTACAGGGCGGTGCCGATGAATGGCATGACCGTGCAGCGACAGCACTGACTGTACAGATTATCAAATCGGGTTTTTTCCAGCAGTTGCGTACCGAGCAGCAACTGGGATATGTGGCGAGTGCATTCGACTGGCCGCAACTGCAGGTGCCCGGTCTGGTGCTGTTGATTCAGTCACCCGTGGCAGACGCGGGTAAGGTAGCAAACGCCATGAGTACGTTTATGAAGACTGTACCGGCCGAACTGGACGAGCAGCAGTTTGCGCGTCACAAGGCCGCTTTGTTGAGCGACATTCTTCGCCCGGATAAAAATTTGTGGGAGCGGGCAGATTTTTACTGGCAATCAATCGCAACCAGCCAGTTCGATTTCGACGGACGCAAACACATGGCGGATGCCGCGAAATCTTTCAGCCTGGATCAGTGGGTGGCTTATTATCAACGGGTGTTTGTCGAGCAGGCGCACTCGCTGCAACTGGTGGCCCCGGGTCGCTGGAAGACCTTTCCCGCGGGAGACTATCAGCATTTTGACTCGGCAGGTGCGATAAAGCAGGGCCATTCGAGCTACCTGATAGACTGATCCCAGCCAGCTTCGATTGCTGCAGGCGCGCCTATCTCTGGGCCGCTGCAGCGTTGCGCGGGTATATCCCCATCAGTGTGCCAACCTCTTTATTTATAGTTCTAAAATAGAACCAATCTTTTAATATCCGGTGGATTAATGTACAGTTCTCAGACTGCGCTCCAATTTTTGGCCTGTCGAGAGGTGTGTTTCGACCGTTGGCGTGCTAAAAAATACGCAAAATTGCATTTACAGTTCTATTTTGAAACCCAATAAATTGGTCAGTGCACCTTGCCTGCTGACAGATAAAGAGAAGAAGAGATGACGGGAATGACTGAAGATATGGATCCGATCGAAACCCGGGAATGGCTGGACGCCCTGGACGAGGTGTCAAAACACAGTAGCCCCGAACGCGCCGCCTTTCTGCTGGCAGAGCTCACCAAGCATGCCAAAGAGCGCCGCCTCAATCTTCCCCCTGCAATCACTACGCCGTTTTCGAACAGCATCGCCCCTGCAGAAGAAAAGATGATGCCGGGCGACCTGTTTATGGAGCGCCGCATCCGCTCACTGGTGCGTTGGAACGCGCTGGCCATGGTGATGCGCGCCAACGATAACGACGAGGGGCTGGGTGGACACATTTCCAGTTTCTCCTCCAGCGCCACGCTTTATGATGTGGGCTTTAATCATTTCTTCCGTGGCACTGAGGGGGGGCACCCGGGTGATCTGGTGTTCTACCAGGGCCACAGCGCGCCGGGTATGTATGCGCGCTCTTACCTTGAAGGCCGCTTTGACGAGGAACAACTTGATAAATTTCGCCGGGAAGTCGACGGAGGTGGCCTGTCTTCCTACCCACATCCGTGGCTGATGCCGGACTACTGGCAATTTCCCACGGTCTCCATGGGGTTGGGACCTATACAAGCGATTTACCAGGCGCATGTTATGAAGTACCAGCACAGTCGCGGTCTGGTCGACCAGGGTGATCGCAACGTGTGGTGCTTTATGGGAGACGGTGAGTGTGACGAGCCGGAGTCATTGGGTGCTATTTCCCTGGCGGGCCGTGAGAAGCTGGGTAATCTGCATTTTGTCATCAACTGCAATCTGCAGCGCCTGGACGGACCGGTGCGGGGCAATGGCAAGATCATCCAGGAACTCGAGGGTGTATTCCGGGGTGCCGGGTGGCATGTCATCAAGGTCATTTGGGGTCGCAAGTGGGATCCGCTGCTGGAGCGGGACAAGACCGGCCTGTTACAGAAGCGTATGGACGAAGTCTGCGACGGCGAGTTGCAGAACTACAAGTACAACGGCGGTGCTTACACCCGAGAGCATTTCTTCGGCAAGTATCCGGAATTGTTGGAACTGGTTGCGGACCTGTCAGACGATGACATCATGTACTTGAACAGGGGAGGTCACGACCCCTACAAGGTGTACGCCGCCTATGCAGCCGCAGCGGAAGAGCACGTCCGGCCAACGGTTATCCTGGCGATGACAGTCAAGGGTTACGGCACCGGCGAAGCGGGGGAGGCCAATAACGAAACCCACTCCCTCAAGAAGCTCGACATGGAGAGCCTGAAAGCTTTTCGCGATCGCTTTGCGATCCCCATCTCCGATGCCGAACTGAAACATGTGCCCTATTATCGTCCCGCACCTGACAGCCCGGAATTGCGCTATATGAAGCAGCGCCGCGAGGCCCTGGGCGGTGCGATACCCGCCCGGCGTAAACAGGTGGAATCGATGGAAGTGCCGCCGTTGTCGGCGTTTGAAAGTCAGCTCAAAAGCAGTGGCAAGCGCGCGGTCTCTACTACTATGGCTTTCGTGCGCCTGCTGTCCACGCTGGTTAAAAATAAGAGCATGGGTGAGCGGGTGGTACCCATCGTGCCTGACGAGGCGCGCACCTTCGGGATGGAGGGAATGTTTCGGCAGTTGGGCATTTACTCATCCGTGGGCCAGCGCTATACGCCTCACGATTCGGGCCAGATCATGTTCTACAAGGAGGATATAAAAGGGCAGATTCTCGAAGAGGGTATCAACGAGGCGGGCGCTTTTTCTGCGTGGCTGGCAGCGGCAACATCCTACAGTACAAGCGCTTACCCGATGGTGCCGTTTTATATTTTCTACTCCATGTTTGGCTTCCAGCGCATAGGTGATCTGGCCTGGGCAGCCGGCGACAGCCAGGCTCGCGGATTTCTGATCGGCGCTACTGCGGGGCGCACCACGCTGAATGGCGAGGGCCTACAACACCAGGATGGGCACAGCCACCTGCTGGCGTCCACCATCCCGAATTGTGTGAGCTACGACCCTGCCTACGCATATGAACTGGCGGTGATCGTTCAGGATGGCCTGCGCAGTATGTTTCAGGAAGGCGAGAACCATTTTTATTACATCACCACCATGAACGAGAATTACGTGCAACCCGCCATGCCTGAGGGCGCGGAGGAAGGTATCATCCAGGGCATGTACCCCTTGCGGCGCGGGGCTGGCAAAAAAGGGCTGCATATACAGTTAATGGGGGCGGGGACCATTTTGCGTGAAGTGGAAGCCGCGGCTGACATCCTGGCCAAGGATTACCAGGTATCGGCAGATATCTGGAGCCTCACCAGTGTTAATCAGTTACAGCGAGAGGGAAAGGCCGTACTGCGCTGGAATATGCTGCACCCCGAGGAAGAAGCGCGCGTGCCCTACATCACCCGGCAATTGGCAGGGAGTGAGGGGCCGGTAATCGTGGCCACTGATTATATCAAGGCCTATACAGACCAGTTGCGCGAATTTGTCCCGGGGCGCTACGTCACACTTGGCACCGATGGCTTCGGACGCTCGGATACCCGGGAAAAACTGCGAGAGTTCTTTGAGGTTAGCCGGGAATATATTGTGATCGCCGCGCTGACCGCACTGGCCGATGATGGTCTTTTTGAGCGCGCGCAGGTGTCGCAGGCGATGCGCTCGCTGGGGATTTCAGCAGACAAAATCGACCCCCTGTCAGCTTGAGGATAATAAGATGTCAAAAAAACAGGTAACGGTTCCCGATATAGGCGGTGCCGAAGGCGCTGAAGTGATTGAGGTGCTGGTTGCAGTGGGCGACGAGGTGGTCGTTGATCAGGGCCTGATAGTGCTCGAGTCAGATAAGGCGTCCATGGAAATTCCATCCACTCTTGCCGGTACAGTGCTGGAAGTACTGGTGACAGAGGGGCAGGAGTTGGCTGAGGGGGCGCCGGTGGTGATGGTAGAAGTTGCGGCAGAGTCCGAAGCAGACGTGGAGGCAGAGACACCGACAGAGACTGAGCCAGAAGCAGAGGCAGAAGCCGAGGCAGAGACAGAGCCAGAAGAGCAGGAAAAAGTGCCATCACAACAATCGGCCGCTGCCGATACGCCGGCGGCACCAGAGGCAGCTGCTGATCAGACCGTTAACGTGCCGGATATTGGCACCGATGAAGCGGTAGAATTGATTGAAATCTGTGTAGCGGTGGGCGATACCGTGGCCGAAGGGGACTCGCTTGTGGTGCTGGAGTCGGACAAGGCCTCCATGGAGGTGCCGTCACCTCTGGCAGGGGAGGTGCTGGAGCTATTGGTGAAATCCGGGGATTCAGTGGCGCAGGGCGATAAACTGCTGATACTGAAGGGCGCAGCTGCGCCAACGTCAGCACCGAAACCCACAGCTGTCTCTGCCAGCCCTCCCGCAGCTGCGGCGGTAGCGCCGGATATCGAGGTTGCACAAGCTGCGACCCCAGCCGTGCAAGTCGCGAAAGAGGCTGCCGGTGAAGAGCGCAGTGGTGTGTATGCCGGCCCAGCTGTGCGCAAACTTGCCAGGGAGTTTGGGGTGGCACTGGAGCAGGTGTCCGGCTCGGGCCCACGGGGGCGTGTGCTCAAGGAAGACCTGCAGAAATTTGTGCATAAAGCGCTTAGTGGCAAGCCTGCCGCAGCGACCAGTGGTAGCGGTATTCCGGTAATACCGGAAGTGGATTTTGCGAAATTTGGCCCGGTTGAAGTCACAAAGCGCAGTAGATTGGACAGGCTCACAGCAGCCAATATGCAGCGCAGCTGGCTCAATGTGCCCCATGTTACGCAGTTTGATGAGGCCGATATCACTGCACTGGAGGAGTTCCGCGCCGGGCTCAAGGCCGAGGCGGAGCGGCGTGATACGCGTCTGACCCCCATGCCGTTTATCCTCAAGGCCTGCGCTGTTGCACTGCGGGACAACCCGAAGTTTGCCAGTTCTCTGGCGGCGGAAGGAGAGCAGCTTGTGTACAAGCAGTACACGCACATCGGGATGGCGGTGGATACTCCCGCCGGTTTGATGGTGCCGGTTATTCGGGATGTGGACAAAAAAACCATCTGGGAACTGGCGGAAGAAGTGCTGGCTATGGCGGCCAAGGCCCGCGATCGCAAGCTCAGTCCCAGCGATATGCAAGGTGGTTGCTTTACTATCTCCAGCCTGGGCAATATTGGCGGTACCGGGTTTACGCCTATCGTTAATGCACCGGAAGTTGGCATTCTGGGTGTGTCCAGGGCAACGATCAAGCCGGTTTGGGATGGGACTGCTTTTGCGCCGCGCAAAATGCTGCCGCTTACACTGTCCTACGATCACCGTGTGATTAACGGCGGTGATGGCGGCCGGTTTATGTCCCAGTTGGTGGCCTTGTTGGGCGACCTGCGTCAGTTGATAATGTAGTCATCTGCGGCGGTGGCCGCAGGGTTGGCACGGATACTGCTGTACCATTACCTCTTATCCCATAGGGGGCTTATGTGTGGCGGAGGCGTCGATGCCTGATAACGCACCAGTGTGGCAGAAAGCTTTTTTAGACCGGCATCGGCTGGATGCGGTCTATC
The DNA here is from genome assembly GCA_963977275.1 of uncultured Haliea sp. GTDB lineage: Bacteria > Pseudomonadota > Gammaproteobacteria > Pseudomonadales > Halieaceae > JARRPM01. The sequence continues at coordinate 79,218 of CAXBNX010000004.1, forward strand.
TGCGCTATGCACAATGTTGGTTCGAACCGCTGGCGACCGCCCTGCGGGCGCACTGTAATGGTGCGCGCGGCGTTCATGCCGGCCGGCCCTTGCTGGTGGCGGTTAACGGTAGTCAGGGCTCAGGTAAAACCACACTCTGCGCCTGGCTCTGTGCCCATTTACAGGCTGAGCACGGTGTTCGCGCCGTCGCACTTTCTCTCGATGACTTTTACCTGACTCGCGCCCAGCGCCGGGAATTGGCCGTTTTAGCGCACCCTCTTCTCGCCACGCGGGGCGTGCCCGGCACCCACGATATGGCTTTACTGAATACCACTCTGGATGCGTTATTAGCGCCCGCAAGGACTGCGGCGGTGTCTGTACCCAGGTTTGACAAGGCCAGGGATGATCGCCGTCTCAGATCGCGCTGGGACGAGCTTCAAGGCAGGGTTGATATTGTGCTGCTTGAGGGTTGGTGTCTGGGTGCGCGGCCGGAGACGGTTACAGCCTTGCGGCAACCGGTCAATCGACTGGAGCGCGAGGAAGACCCGGATGGGTCCTGGCGCAGCTATACCAACCATGTCTTGCAGCAAGATTTCCTGCCGCTGTATGAGCGCGTGGACAAATGGGTCATGCTGGCGGCCCCTTCTTTTGATTGTGTTTATCGCTGGCGTCTCGAACAGGAGCGCAAGCTGGCCAGGGCAACGCAGGGGAAGAAGGATGGTGTGATGACTGATCAGCAGCTGGCCCGCTTTGTCCAGTTTTACCAACGCCTCACCCAGCACTGCCTGGCAACGCTGCCGGATGTCGTCGATTACCTGTATACGCTCGATGAGGAGCGCAAAATTGTGTCCAGCCGAGCCCAATGGGCCGTGACCCCGTGAGCGATACTGCAGATGATTGTCACCTGGTTTTCAGCGACCTCGATGGCTCGCTGCTCGATCACCACAACTACAGCTTCAATGACGCCATACCGCAACTGCGCAGTCTGGAGCGGTTGGATATCCCGCTTATTCCCGCCAGCAGCAAGACCCGGGTAGAAATAGAGCACTTGCGGGAGCAGTTAGGTAACACGCATCCTTTTATAGTTGAAAACGGCGCGGCGGTGTTCATTCCCCAAGGGTATTTCGCATCGCAACCCGCGGGCACCATTGAACGAGATGGCTACTGGGTTTATGAACTGTCCAGGCCGCGGTCACACTGGTTGACAGTGTTGCGTGAGTTGATGAAAGAGTTCGACGCAGAATTTGATTACTTCTATCGTGCGGGAACCGCCGGTATTTCACGTATGACCAAGCTGCCCGCAGATAAAGCCGCACTGGCGAATCAACGGGACTACAGCGAACCGGTGCAGTGGCTGGGCAGTGCACAGCGTCGACAGGCATTTATCGGCGCGTTGCAGGCCCGAGGAGCATCCGTGCTGCAAGGCGGGCGGTTTCTCGGTGTTTCCGGCGATTGTGACAAGGGCAGGACAGTGGCCTGGCTCAGAGCAGCATACCAACAGGCCACGGGGCAGCGTGTGTGTCACGATCTTGCTATCGGCGACAGCGGCAATGATTGCGCCATGCTGGAAGTGACTGAATGGGCGTTGCTGGTGCGTTCGCCTGTCCATGATTTTCCACCTCTGGAGCGCAGCGATGGCATTATTCGCAGTCAGGATTTCGGTCCCGCGGGCTGGGCCGAAGGGGTCGCGCAGTGGTTGTCCGAGATGAACCGGCATTGATAAGGCATTGAGGGACATTTGATGGCAGATTTTCACCAGAACGGCATAATAACCACACTGCACAATCTGGCTCAGAGGCCAGTAGAGGAAATAGAGCGCGAGTTACTGCAGTTCTCCCAGCAGCGCCCAATGGGGCTGATCCTGCCCTCCCTGTTTTCCGAGCTGGAAGGTGAGGCTCTGCCGGCGATTATAGATGAGCTGGTTAAGGTCCCCTACCTGTCACAGATTGTTATCGGCCTCGATCGAGCAGACCAACAGCAGTACCAGCAGGCGCTGGCGTTTTTTGGTCGTTTACCGCAACCGCACCGCATACTGTGGAATGATGGCCCTCGGCTGCAGGCACTGGACCAGCAGCTACAGGCACTGGATCTGGCGCCGCGCGAGTTGGGCAAGGGCCGCAATGTCTGGTATTGCATGGGCTATACCCTGGCATCGGGAAACTGCGAGTCCATTGCGTTGCACGACTGCGATATCGTGACTTATGATCGTTCCCTGCTGGCGCGGCTGATCTATCCGGTTGCGCACCCCCGCTTCAACTACGAGTTCTGCAAAGGCTATTACGCCCGTGTGGCCGACGGCAAAATCAATGGCCGCGTCAGCCGCCTGCTCGTCACCCCCTTGTTGCGGGCGCTGAAGAAGACTGTGGGTGATATGGAATACCTGGATTACATGGACAGTTTTCGTTATCCATTAGCGGGCGAGTTTTCTTTTCGCAGGGATGTGCTTAACGATATTCTGATCCCCAGTGACTGGGGTCTAGAGATCGGCGTGCTGTCCGAGATGTACCGCAACTATGCCAACAACCGTTTGTGCCAGGCGGATATTGCCGATAACTATGATCACAAGCATCAGCAACTGTCGCCGGACAATGATGAGGCGGGCCTGTCAAAAATGTCCATCGATATTGCCAAGGCCCTGTTTCGCAAGTTGGCTACACGCGGCGTGACATTCAACACCGAGGCCTTTCGTTCGTTAAAGGCTACCTACTACCGCATTGCCCTGGATTTTATCGAAACCTACCACAATGATGCCCTTATGAATGGCCTCTCCCTTGACATACACAGTGAGGAGAAAGCGGTGGAGTTGTTCGCAGAAAATATTATGAAAGCCGGGGAAGCGTTTCTCGATCGACCGATGGAGCGGCCATTTATTCCGAGCTGGAACCGGGTAATCAGCGCGATACCGGATGTGCTTGAGCAGTTGCGTGAGGCTGTAGAGGCAGACCAGGCGGAGTTTGGTGTGGGCCAGGACTAGCCGGGGTGCTGCATAAAGTGCGAGAGCCGCTGCAGTTGGGTGAGCGGGTGCAGCATCACCTGGATATGATTTACCACGCCAACCCGCTGGGTGCAGAACTGGGCGGTCTGGCCGAAGAACTGCTAAGGCTTATGCGCCTGGTGCCGGAGACACAACTGGCGGCCAGCCACGTCAACCGCTGGAGTGAGCGCGATGCGCTGCTGATTACCTACGGCGACAGTATCCTGCGCCCGGGTGAGAAGCCCCTTGCCACGCTGAAGCACTTTCTCGACAGCCACTGCGAAGGCCTGCTCAGCGGCGTACATATATTGCCTTTTTACCCCTGGAGCTCCGATGATGGCTTCGCCGTGCTGGACTACTCCAGTGTTAACGAGGCTCTGGGAGACTGGTCATTGGTGCGGGACATTTCCGCTGATTATGATTTGATGGCCGATCTTGTGATCAATCACTGCTCCAGCCGAAGTCTGTGGTTTCAGAACTTTTTGCGGGGAGTGTCGCCGGGGGCGGACTACTTTTTTACCGCGTCACCGGAAGATGATATCAGTGAGGTAGTGCGCCCGCGCACCTCGCCATTGTTGCGGGAAGTGGAAACACCCACCGGCACGCAATATGTCTGGTGCACGTTCAGCCATGACCAGGTCGATCTGGATTTTCGCAACCCGGAAGTCCTCAAGCAGTTTGTGTCCATTCTGCGACTGTACCTGGATGAGGGCGTGCGCATTTTCCGCCTCGATGCCGTGGCTTTCTTGTGGAAGATACCGGGTACCAGCTGCCTCAACCTTGAAGAGACCCACGAGCTGGTGCGCCTGTTGCGCACCCTGACAGAGCATGCCAGTGAGAACGCGCTGGTTTTTACCGAGACTAATATTCCCAACCGGGAAAATCTGTCCTACTTTGGCAACGCCAATGAGGCCCACTGTGTCTACAATTTTTCCCTGCCACCGTTACTGGTAAACACACTGGTGAGCGGAGATTGCAGCTATCTGAAACGCTGGCTGATGAGCATGCCCCCCGCCCAGAATGGCACGGCCTATTTCAATTTCATTGCCTCCCATGACGGCATTGGTCTGCGACCGGCCGAAGGGCTTTTGTCAGATCAGGAACTGGCCACACTTATCGCCACTATGGAATCCTTCGGCGGACACGTATCCTACCGCGCACTGGAAGACGGTCAGCGCAAACCCTATGAGATTAATATCTCACTGTTTGATGCCCTGCAGGGCACTATCGCCGGGGCCGACGACTATGGGCTGGAGCGTTTCCTGTGTGCCCACACGATTATGTTCGGCCTGGAAGGTATCCCCGGTATCTATCTGCACAGCCTGTTGGCAACGCGCAACGACTATGAGCGCGTGGAGAACAGCGGCCACTACCGGGCCATTAACCGTCACCAGTGGGACAGTGGCATACTCGAAGCAAGTCTGGCCGACGAGGGGTCAGTTCACCGCAGGGTGTTCGCGCAGCTCAAGCGGCTGCTGACGATCCGGCGCCAGCAGGCGGCGTTTCATCCCAATGCTACACAGTTTACCCTGCATCTTGGTACCGCGCTGTTCGGCTACTGGCGACAGAGCATCGATCGACGCCAGTCGGTTTTTTGCATCAGCAATATCAGCTCAGAGGCACAGTCCCTGGCGCTGTCGGATATCAATATCACCGACACGGAGCACTGGCACGACCTGATGGGTGATATAGTTTTTGAAAATCGTGTGCAGGTGTTGGAGTTGCAACCTTACCAGTGCGTCTGGATCACCAACCTGCCAAATTACGGGCACTAGCCCGGGAGGACTGCCTCGTGAATTACCATAGCATCAGCTACGCCTGCGCCGGGCGTATTGCCACCATTACGCTCGATCGTCCCCACCGCATGAACGCGATTTCTCTCGGCATGCCGGGGGAAATTGCCCATGCGGTCGCGCGGGCCAACAGGGACGACGCTATTCACGCGATTGTTCTTACTGGCGCGGGTAAGGGTTTTTGCAGCGGTTATGACCTGGTGGATTTCGCAGAAAAACAGGGCGAACAGCCCGGTTCGCAACTGGGGGCAGGCGCGCAGGACAGCGGCAGCTGGGACCCCATGGCAGACTATTTCGGTATGCGCCAGAACACCGAGGACTTCATGTCACTGTGGCGCAGTTACAAGCCGACGATAGCGCGTGTGCACGGGCCGGCAGTGGCCGGGGGCAGTGATATCGCCCTGTGCTGTGACCTGGTGGTGATGGCGGATGAGGCCGTGATCGGTTACCCACCAGCCCGGGTATGGGGATGTCCTACCACCGCGATGTGGGTTTATCGGCTGGGAGCGGAGAAAGCCAAGCGCATGTTGCTCACCGGGGACCTGGTGGGGGGTAAGGAGGCGGTCGCGCTTGGCCTTGTGCTGGAGTCGGTGCCGTTGGTGCAGCTGGATGAGCGAGTGGAGACACTGGCGCAACGCATGGCCGCGGTGCCCAAGAACCAGCTCATGATGCAGAAAATGATGATCAATCAGGCCTATGAAAATATGGGCCTTAGCAATACCCAGATGTTTGCCACACTGTTTGATGGCATTACCCGCCACACGCCTGAGGGTGTCTGGTTCAAGCAGCGGGCTGAGGAGGTCGGTTTCAAGCAGGCGGTGGCCGAGCGCGACAGTGGTGCCCCCATTGCCGATGGCGTGAGCCGCCCCTTGTCGCCCTATTCCGGTGGCACCGGCACAGGGGCGGCCGATTGACTTGTCCAGCCCCAGTGCCGCATGACCGCAGTTCGCAGTGCTTCGGGTTCCAAAACAGCGTCGCCCGCAGGCCACAGCTTCGGTATCAGCCCTGGTAGCTGCGACAGGTTCTGTGCGGGCCAGCCCGCATCGCGTATCCCATGGACAAACTTCAAGGTGCGAAAGGCATCGAACCACTGGTGAAAATGGCGTAGAAATTGCTCAGCCGTTTTTCCGTGCTGCCTGCAGTGCTGTAGCGCCTGCTCCAGTCCCAGTGAGTGGGCGCTCGTGATAGTGGCTGACAAGAGGTCTGTTTCGAGGTTACTCCCCTTAAGTTGTTCCCTCAGTGCGTGGTGTTCGGTATTCGATTGTAGCGCAGGGATCGCAATTAGCAGACTGCGCAGCGCTTCGAAACATGCGGGGTGGTAGTAGAGCCGTTGTTGCAGCGGGTGATCAGCGGCACTGATCGCTGCTACCGAGGGGCCGGTACCAAAGGGCGCGCGCTGTGAGTGGCGCGACTGAAGGTCTATACAACGCCTGCTGAGTTTTTCTATCGGTCCGAGTTTTGCGAGTTTATTAAGCAGGTAAAAGTCTTCGCCGCCGGCGCGTTTTGGAAAGCCGCGTACCTGTGCGTACTGATCCGCCTTGAAGGCGAGACAGCTGCCCAGCGTATGTAATGCGTAAGGTGAGGCGGCATATTCCAGCCCCAGCCGATAGTGATGCAGGCGCAGTTCGTACAATGCAGTGGCCGTGTTGCAGCTTTCATCCGGCCCGGGTATATGCCGGAACGGATAAATGGCTGCCACAGTCTCTGCTGGCAGCGTGTTCAGTTGCAGGAAATAGTCCGTTGGAAACTCGGCATCGGCGTCTCCACTGTTGATCCAGGCGCCTGCGATCGCCCCCTGCATTATCCAGCGAAAGGCCAGGTCACATCCGGTCTTGCGCGCCAGGCCCACCCCTTGTGCTGCGGGGGTGGGTCCGGTGAGTGCATCGAGGTCATGGAGATAAAGATCCGTGTGCTCGTTCAGTCTGCGCAGTGCAGGTGTTGCCGGCGCTGTGCTGTCGGCTGGCAGCGCATGGCAGGCCTTCCGTAGTGTTGCATTGGTGTTTGGATTCCTGTCGGTATCCGGCCGGTTCAGTACCAGGATAACCAGCGTTCTGCCTGTCCCTGTCGGCAAGCTGGCCAATCGCTGCAGCAGTTCGGGGGCTTCACTATAGGCGGGAATGACCAACACATTGTGCCAGTAGCCGGCTGGGTAGCTACAGTCATCCAGACCCGGTTCGATGTGCCGCTGCAAGTAGCGTTGAGAGGCAAGCCCGGCCGGCATCAGCTGTGGGCACTCATCAGTGCAGCGCGGCTTGTATTGGCAGGGCGGCGACAATTGCCGCCTCTATATCCAGCAGTTCGTCCCAGCGCGCTGTAATGGCCCCGGCATCCAGATACTTGCCAGCCAGCTCGAGGAACAGTTCGTAATGACGCTCCTCAGAGCGCGCAATAGAGTGGTAGAATTTTTTCAGTCCGCCCGTGGGCAGTGCCTGTGCCACCAGAGCGAATCGCTCTGCGCCGCGCGCCTCGATAACGCTCGCCGTCAGCAGGCGATCCAGCAGATATACCTCGCGCCCTTTGCGGATGGTATCGCGCAACGCCAGCACGTAGGGGTCTTTTCTGTCGGCGACTGTCAGCAAACCCCTGTGGTGTATCCACTTGACCACTTCGCGGTAGTGCGTGAGTTCTTCCACCGCCAGATCCGCCATGGCCGCCACCAGTTCAACCCGGTCGGGGTAATGCGAGAGCATTGAAATGGCCATGCCCGAGGCCTTCTTCTCGGCTGCGGCGTGATCAAGCAGGAAGCTGTCGAAATCCGCCATTACGGTTTCGGTCCAGGCGGCGGGTGTGGCCAGGCGCAGTGGCGAATCCGGCAATGTCTTATAGGCTGATTTCATGGGGCTGGTATTGAACGCCAAGTGAGAGGTGAACACAAGGCGGCCGGTTGTCGTGCTGCTGCGGCGTTATGCTAGACTTGCTAGTCTTTTCAGTTCTTCCAGGAATAACGAGCCCATGATTATCAAGCCACGCGTTCGCGGATTTCTCTGCATTACCACACACCCGGTTGGCTGTGAGGCCAATGTCAAACGCCAGAAGGAGTATGTGCAGTCTCGCGGCCCGATTGCCGATGGCCCGAAGCGGGTACTGGTGATTGGCGCCTCCACGGGTTATGGCCTGGCTTCGCGTATAACGGCAGCCTTCGGGGCGGGCGCATCCACCCTGGGTATTTTCTTTGAGAAAGAGGGTAGCGAAACCAAACCGGGCACGGCGGGTTGGTATAACAGTGCCACGTTTCACAAGTTTGCCGAGGCCGATGGTCTGTACGCCAAAAGCATCAATGGAGATGCTTTCAGCGATGAGGTCAAGCAGAAAACTATCGACACGATCAAGGCTGATCTCGGGCAGGTAGATCTGGTGGTCTACAGCCTTGCCTCACCCCGTCGCCAGCACCCGGTCAGCGGTGTGGTGTACAACTCCACCCTCAAGCCAATTGGTGGGCCCGCTACCCAGAAAGGCGTTAACACCGACAAGGAACAGGTACAGGACTTTCATCTCGAAGCCGCCACGCAGGAGGAGATTGACAACACCGTGGCCGTCATGGGGGGAGAGGATTGGCAGATGTGGATAGACCAGTTGGACGAGGCCGGAGTGTTGGCGGAAGGCGCAAAAACTACCGCGTACACGTATATCGGCGAAAAATTGACCTGGGATATCTACTGGCACGGCACCATTGGTGCGGCCAAAAAAGATCTTGATAAGCGCGTCATCGATATTCGCCAGCGCCTTGCTGCAAAGGGCGGTGATGCGAGAGTGTCTGTGCTCAAGGCCGTGGTCACCCAGGCCAGTGCTGCCATTCCGGCCATGCCGATTTATCTCGCCCTGTTATTCAAGGTGATGAAGGAGCGCGGTATTCATGAGGGCTGCATCGAACAGGTAGACGGCCTGTTCCGGGATTCCCTGTACGGTAAGAATCCCTACTATGACGATGAGGGCCGCCTGCGAGCAGATCGCAAGGAGCTGGACCCGGAAATACAGGCCGCCGTGGGCGCGCTATGGGAACAGATAAATACCGAAAGCCTGCGTCAGCTTTCTGACTTTGCCGGTTACAAGCGTGAGTTTCTGCAGTTGTTCGGCTTCGAGGTAGACGGTGTGGATTACGACGCAGACGTGAATCCCCACGTCACAATTGCTAACATGGTCTGAGCAGATGCTTGAGCACGATGTACCCTTTCGCCTCAATCAACGAGTGCGACGCCTGGTGGCACCGAATCCGGGAGTTATGACCGGGCCCGGTACCAATACCTATCTGCTGGGTGACGAGAATGTCGCGGTGCTGGACCCGGGGCCCGCCATCCCGGCACATATTGATGCGATCCTCGAAACGGCGGGGGACAAAATTCGCTGGATAGTCTGTACCCATACCCATCCCGATCACTCCCCCGCCTGGCAGGCGATTGCAGAGGCAACCGGTGCCGAGGTTATCGGAGCACTGCCGGCCGATGACATGTTCCAGGACGATACCTTTGCGCCCGGCTCGGACCTGCAGCATGACCATGTGCTGGAGACGCCGGAGTTCACCCTGCGCGCTGTGCATACGCCTGGCCATGTCAGCAATCACTTTTGTTTTTTTCTGGAGGAAGAACAGATGCTGTTTGCCGGCGATCACATCATGAACGGTTCGACGGTGGTGATAGTGCCCCCCAGTGGGGATATGAAGGCGTATATCGAGTCACTGCAGTTGCTGTTACGCTACCCGCTCAAGTTTATCGCCCCCGGTCACGGCGAGGTGATGGAAGATCCCAGGGCTATCGTGGAATGGCTGGTAAATCACCGCCTCAAGCGGGAGAGCAAGGTCATCAGCAGTTTACAACACATGGGACGGGCGCCGTTGGAGAAGCTGGTCAAAGTTGTCTATGACGATGTCGACACCAGCCTCCACAAGATGGCAAAATTGTCACTGAGTGCTCACCTCATCAAATTGCAGCAGGAAGATCGCGCCTTGCACCATGCGGCTGATGACAGCTGGGAAATGCTGCAGATTTGAAACTGGTCCACACTCATCCCAGCAGTATTGTTGTCGCCCAGGCGCGCAGTACTGTGGAACTGGCCGGTATCAAGTGCGTAATACGCAATGAATATGCCGCCGGTGCAATGGGCGAATTAGCGCCTATCGACGTTTGGCCTGAGCTTTGGGTACTGCGGGACCGGGATTACGAGCGGGCGGCCCTGCTGCTGGCCCAGGCCAGGGCCGAGATCGTGGAAGAAGACTGGCGTTGCAGTCACTGTGGCAGGGAAAGTCCGGCGACCTTCGATCTCTGCTGGCATTGTGCTGGCGACAGGACAGTGGCCTGACGTTGTCCTTACTTCGGCAGGGAAAAATTCGTAGTAATCATGCTGCCTGATGGGCGCACGACAATAATATTTATAACAAGGAGATATATCGATGAATGGGCTGATGATGAGCATGCCGCTGTCCGTGACTTCAATTATGGAGCATGCGGATAAGGTGAACGGCGATTCCGAAATCGTATCGGTGACCGGGGATAACCCGCGCCATCGTTATACCTACCGGGATGCCTTTGTGCGGGTGCGCAAGCTGGCCAATACCATGGCCGCATGGGGGCTTGCCGAGGGCGACCGTATTGCCACTCTCGCCTGGAACGACTACCGGCATTTCGAAACGTATTACGCGGTGGCCTGCAGCGGTTATGTGTGCCACACCATTAACCCTCGTCTGTTTCCGGAGCAGGTGACCTACATCATCAATCACGCCGAAGATCAGTACGTGTTTGTCGATCCGGATTTCCTTTCACTGGTAGAAACCATTGCGCCCGAGTGCCCCGGAGTAAAGGGTTGGGTCATACTCACCAGCGAAGAGCACATGCCCAGCACCAGCCTGCCCAATGTGTTGTGCTATGAAAGTCTGGTGGCGGCCGGCGCAGAGGAATTCCAGTGGCCTGAAGTGGATGAGAATTCGGCCTGCGCCCTGTGTTATACCTCCGGCACTACCGGCAATCCCAAAGGGGTGTTGTACTCCCACCGCTCGACCATGCTCCATGCTTTCGCCACACTGATGCCGGACGCTCTTGGCCTGTCGCAGCGCGATGTGGTGTTACCTATCGTGCCGATGTTTCATGTAAACGCCTGGGGTCTGCCCTATGGCTGCCCCATGGTGGGAGCCAAGCTGGTATTCCCCGGCAGCAAAATGGGCGACGGTGCCACTCTGGCAGAACTGATTAATGCGGAGGGGGTCACCCTCTCTGCCGGTGTGCCCACGGTGTGGCTTGGTTTGCTGGCCTATCTGAAGAAATCCGGCATGCGGGTGGATTCTCTCGATCGCATTATCGTGGGGGGGGCGGCCTGCCCGTTGTCGGTCATGGAGGACTTCGATACCTACGGTGTGGAATCCCGTGTGGGTTGGGGGATGACTGAAATGAGCCCGCTGGGCAGTGTTAACACCTGCACTGCCGCTCGCGAAGAGTACGGTGAAGAGCGCTTTGCAAAAGTCCGCTTGAAAGCGGGGCGCCCGATCTTCGGCGTGGAGATGAAGATCGAAAACGATGAGGGCGAAGAGCAACCCTGGGATGGTGTCGCCTTCGGGTCGCTTAAAGTGCGGGGCCCCTGGGTCTGCTCCAGTTACTTCAAGCACGAGGGCTCCGACTCTCATTCAGAGGACGGCTGGTTTGAGACCGGTGATGTGGCAACTATAGACCCGCAAGGATTTATGGCGATCACAGACCGTACCAAGGATGTTATCAAGTCCGGTGGCGAGTGGATTTCCTCTATCGAAGTGGAAAACGTCGCCACGGACCATCCCAAGGTGGCCGAGGCCGCCGTGATCGGGCACTTCCATCCGAAGTGGAGTGAGCGGCCGCTGTTGATCGTTGTGCGCCATGCCGAGGGCGAGGATCTCACTGCAGAGGAGATGCTGGCCTGGTTCGACGGAAAAATTGCCAAGTGGTGGACACCTGAGGCCGTCGAGTTCGTGGACGAGTTGCCGCACACGGCTACCGGCAAGCTGCAAAAGGTGACATTGCGGGGAATGTTCAAGGATTACGTTTTCGCGGAATAGCGCCTTTTTGCTGATTAGCTGTTTGATTAGCAAGTGATAATAAGTATATTCGTAAATAAATAGATAATAAATTACGAATACATGTTGCCAGCTGTGAGCTAACTGCCTAGGATGGGTCGCTCAGTCACCTGATATTGCGATCCAGGCCCAGGCTATGTCCGCAGATGTCCCAACTGGTAGTGCCACACAAGAGTATCGTGCCAGAACGCTGCCCCAGTTAGTCGCAGAGTCCGCCACGGTCTATGGCGACCGGGTGGCGATAACTGACGGCGACGTACAGCTCAGCTATGCCGACCTGGACGCGGCGCGGATACGATCTGCCCAGGCGTTTTTGGCGGCGGGTCTGAAAAAGGGCGACCGGATAGCCATCTGGGCGCCCAATATTTACCAGTGGATTATCGCCGCAATCGGCGCCCAGAGTCTCGGTGGGGTACTCGTGCCTCTTAATACGCGCCTCAAGGGAGCCGAGGCTGCATATATTCTGCGGGCCAGTGGTGCCAGGCTGCTGTTTACCGTCGATGAGTTTCTCGGTGTTAACTACCCGGAGCAACTGCAGGGCCATGATCTGCCCGCATTGGAACAGGTGGTATTGCTGTCTGGAACGCTGGCCGGTAGCACCGGCTGGGACGAATTCCTACGGGCCGGGGAAAACATCGCGGCGGAAGCCGTTGCCCGCTGCGTTGCCGAGCTCTCACCCGAAGATACCCTGGATATTCTGTTCACCTCGGGGACCACTGGCGCGCCCAAGGGAGTGGTGACTTGTCATGGACAGAACATTCGCACCTTTGAGACCTGGAGCGCTACCGTAGGTCTCAGGTCTGACGATAACTATTTGATTATCAATCCTTTTTTCCACTCTTTCGGCTACAAGGCCGGCTGGCTGGCGGCCATCATCCGGGGTGCGCGCATGCTCCCGGTGAAGAGTTTTAATCTCGATGAGGTGCTGGCGCTCATTTCCCGGGAACGCATCTCCATGATTCCCGGCCCGCCCACCATTTACCAGTCGTTGTTGGCTCATCCCCGGCGGCGGGAATACGACCTGTCCAGCCTGCGGCTTGCGGTCACCGGCGCGGCCCCGGTGCCGGTGGTACTGGTGGAGCAACTGCGGGAAGAATTTGGCTTCGAGGTGGTAGTGACGGCCTACGGGCTGACCGAGTCCTGTGGTGTGGTGTCAATCTGCAGGGCCGATGACAGCGCGGAGCGCATTTCCCACAGCTCCGGGCGGGCCATGGATGGGGTAGAAATGCAGTGTGTGGACACGGCAGGTAACGAGGTTGCCACCGGTGAGCCGGGAGAAATCTGGTGCCGTGGCTTCAATGTGATGCGCGGCTACCTGGACGATCCCGAGGAGACCGCCCGGGCCATCACGGCCGACGGCTGGCTGAAGACCGGCGACATAGGTGTGATGGATGCGGATGGTTATGTGCGTATTACCGACCGCATCAAGGACATGTTTATCGTCGGCGGTTTCAACTGTTACCCGGCGGAAATAGAGAACAGCCTGTGCAGCATGCCGGGTATCGCCCGGGCGGCGGTGATCGGGGTGCCGGATGAGCGTCTTGGTGAGGTGGCACTGGCCTATATCGTGCTGGCACCGGGCGTTGAGTTGGACGAGGCGGCTGTGATCGACTGGAGCCGCAGCAATATGGCCAATTATAAAGTGCCGCGCCAGGTGCGCTTCCTGCAGGAATTTCCGCTCAATGCAGGCGGCAAGGTGCTGAAAACCCAGTTGCGTCGGTTGGCGGCGGGCCAGTCCGCGTGAACAAGGTGGCAGCCACAACGGTTTCTAAGCCGATAACGCTGGACGACACCGATCAGGCGATTATCGACCTGCTGCGCGCTGATGGCCGCATGCCCTACCGCTCCATAGCGCGGGAACTGGGTGTGACGGAAAACACGGTGCGAGCGCGGGTGCGACGGCTGGAAGAGTCGAACACCATGCGCGTGGTGGCGGTAACCGACATCGAGGCAGCGGGGTTCAGCATGTTGCTGGCCATCGGTGTGCAGGTAGAGAGCCGCTCACCTGACGCGGTGGCGCGCGATCTGGCCGCGTTCCCGGAGGTGTTTTCGGTGAACGTGGTAGTGGGTGCGCAGGACATAGAGATTTTGGTAGTGGCGGAAGATCAGCGCGCCCTGAACAACCTCATCGGCGAACGCCTGGCCAATGTGCCTGGAGTGCGCCGGCTGACCCCCGCACTGGCACTGGATGTGCTGAAAAACCAGCCCGACTGGGTACCCTTTCACGAGGAGTTGCCACAGTGACACGCCGTCGGCTGGATGAGGTGGACAAGTCCATCGTGGCGCAGCTGTCCCGGGACGCCAGGGTGAGCAACGGCCAGATTGCCGGTGAGCTCGGGGTGACCGAGGGTATGGTGCGCGCACGTATCAAGCGGATGGAAGAGGAAAAGCTGATTCGCCTCACCGCTGTCACTAACATAGATCGCTTTGGCGATGCACTGCTCGCCTATATCTGGGTTGAGGTGGAGCGCAGCGATCGCACTCGCGCAGTCGCCAGCGCACTGGCGGAGATACCCGAGCTGGGCTTTGTCGGAGTCATGCTGGGTCGCTCCGATATTCTGGCGATCACTATGGTGCGCAACACCGAGCACCTGGCGGAGTTCGTGCATACCCGCATCAGTGGGATAGAGGGTGTGCGCCGCACCGAAAGTACCCTAGGGGTGAATTTTGTGAAACATGATTACCGCATGGCGCGGATAGTCAGCTGAATAATCAGGGAAATTAAATGGACAAGCAAATGACCGCCGCGGAAGTGGTGGCACAGTTACAGGACGGTATGACGGTGGGAATAGGCGGCTGGGGTCCCCGGCGCAAGCCCATGGCACTGGTGCGGGAGATTCTGCGTTCGGACCTTAAAGACCTGACCCTCGTGTCCTACGGTGGGGCCGATGTGGGCATGCTGTGTGCGGCGGGCAAAGTGAAGAAGCTGGTGTTCGCCTTTGTTTCCCTGGATTTTATTCCGCTGGAACCCTATTTTCGCCAGGCCAGGCAGAGCGGTGAGCTGGAAGTAATGGAGATAGACGAGGGTATGCTCTTGCTGGGATTACGGGCCGCGGCCTGGGGGCTGCCCTTTATTCCGACCGAGGTCGGCCTGGGCACCGACATCATCAAGCAGAATCCGCATATCAAGCTGGTCGATAGCCCCTACGACGATAAAGAGTGGGTGGCCATGCCGGCGCTGAAGCTGGACGTCGCGCTGATTCACGTCGACCGGGCGGATACCCGTGGTGTCTGCCAGATTGCCGGTCCGGATCACTACATGGACGACTGGTATGCGCGCGCCGCGAACAAGACTTTTGTGTCCTGCGATGAGCTGGTGCCCACCGATTACTTTCATGACCCTGCCCAGGCGCGCCTCGTATTCTGGGAGCGGGCCGCTACTACCGGTGTCGTGCACATTCCGGGTGGCGCCCACCCAACGTCCTGCAGTCCCCTGTACGGTTTTGACGTGCCGCACTTCAAGGCGTATGCCGCCAGTGCCGGTGAAGGCGGCTTTAAAGCCTACACGGATCAGTACCTCGGCAGCTCCGAACAGGAGTATCAGCAGAACGTTGGTGGTCTGGACAGTATTCGCGCGATTGCCCTGCCCAGCTACTGAGTCGCCATGAAATGATCGTCACGGAGAATTTACAGCAATGACAAACGCAGCAACTGACTACACCCTGGCGGAACTGTGCATCGTGGCAGCCGCCGAAGCGTTCCGCCACGACGGTGAGGTGCTGGCCACCGGTATTGGCGTGATCCCGCGCCTCGCCGCCAGTCTCGCCATGAAAACCTTTAACACCGACCTGATGATGACCGACTCGGAGGCGTTTCTGCTGAGTGAGCCCAACCCGTTGGGTGCGCGCGGTGATGATTTTGTGCCGGCCAGTGAGACCTGGATGGGCTTTTCCCGCATCTTTGACAATGTCTGGAGTCGCCGCCGTCACGCCATGTTGGGGCCCACCCAGATAGACCGTTTTGGCCAGTCCAATACCTCGGCTCTGGGCGGCAGCTATCAGCAGCCCAAGGTGATGATGCTGGGCGCGCGGGGTTTCCCGGGCAACTCCATTTCCCATCCCAACAGCTTCTTTGTACCCGGGCACAACAAGCGCGTTTTTGTGGCGGGTGAATGCGATTTTGTATCCTCTATTGGCTACAACCCCCAGCGCCTGCCCAAAGGCCATAGCCTGGATGACATTGATATCCGGCTGATGGTGACGGATCTGTGTGTAATGGATTTTGGCGGTGCCGATCACCGCGCACGACTGGTGTCCTTGCATCCGGGTATCTCTGTGGAGCAGGTTTGTGAGAACACTGGCTTCGCACTGGAGCTTGGTGACGAGGTGCCAGTCACGGCTGCCCCCACAGGGGAACAACTGGCGATTATTGCGGGTCTGGACCCGCACAATCAGCGCGCCTACCAGATCAAGGGCAACCCGGCCGGTGATCGCTCGGGTGACGAGGGCTGACAT
Source organism: uncultured Haliea sp. (assembly GCA_963977275.1). GTDB lineage: Bacteria > Pseudomonadota > Gammaproteobacteria > Pseudomonadales > Halieaceae > JARRPM01. The sequence goes on from CAXBNX010000004.1 coordinate 95,448, forward strand.
GCTGCAAACGCGCCTGACAGCAAAGCTGGGCTGCCAATATCCCATTGTGCAGACGGCGATGGGGTGGGTGGCAGATCCGAATCTGGTAGCCGGCAGTTGTAACGCCGGCGGTTTTGGCTTTCTTGCGGGCGCGACGATTCCACCGGCGGAAATGGAGCGTGATCTGCTGCGGGTAAAGGCGCTGACGGATAAGCCCTTTGGTGTGAACTTCCATATGTACCAGCCCAATGCAGCCGACATTGTGGATATGGTTATTCGTCACGGGGTGCGCGCAGTCAGCTATTCCCGCTCCCCGGGCCCGGAATTTATCCGCCGACTGAAGGACGCGGGGGTGATCTGCATGCCCACCGTGGGGTTGCCCAAGCATGCTATCAAGGCGGTGGAGCTGGGTGCCGATGTGGTGACCGTGCAGGGTGGTGAGGGCGGCGGTCACACCGGTGCTATTCCCACCACGCTGCTGATACCTCAGGTGGTCGATGCGGTGGGTCACAAGGTGCCGGTTGTTGCCGCGGGGGGCTTCAAGGATGGTCGAGGCCTGGTGGCGGCGCTGGCCTGGGGTGCGGACGGTATCGCCATGGGTACGCGGTTTTTGATGACTGCCGAGAGCCCGGTGCCGCGAACCACTCTGCAACGTTATGTGGATTGCACCAACCCGGGGGAAATTATCGTATCCCGCGCTATGGATGGATTGCCCCAGCGCATGATCATGAATGAGTTGCTGGCGGAGATGGAGCACTCAGGTGCTTTGCGCAAGCTGTGGATTGCACTGCGTAACGGCCTGGCCTTTCGCCGGCACACCGGTGCCAGCGTGCTCGGTTTGCTGCGCTCTGCCATAGCCATGGGCAGTGATGGTGAGATGACTGCCAGCCAGACGATTATGTCTGCCAACGCACCGATGATCATCCAAAAAGCCATGGTGGCCGGTGAGCCGGCCCTGGGTGTACTGCCAAGTGGCCAGGTGGCGGGGGTTATCGACGATCTACCCACCTGTGCCGAGCTGATAAACACGATAGTGGCCGAGGCAGAGCAGCGCCTGGGGCAACTGGCGCAGCGCGCCGGGAATACCAACTAGTGTGCGAATGTCGAGCGACTTCGCCAACTGATTCGCTGGAGCCAAATTATGTCCAAGCCCTTTAGAACCCGGATCACCGACGGCATCGCCGAGATGACCCTGGACCATCCGCCAGTCAACGCCTTTGACAGTGCCGGCTGGTTTGCCATTGCCCGTGAAATCGATGAACTGGGCGCGAATGAGGAGGTGCGGGTCATCATTATTTGCGCAGCGGGCAAAGGGTTTTGCGCCGGTGTCGATATTAAGGAGCTGGCGGCGGAACCGGGCCGGATTGTGGATGTGAACAAGGGTAATTACGAAACGTTTCGGGCTATCCATCGCAACCCAAAACCGGTTATCGCCGCGCTGCACAGTTTTGTGCTGGGTGGTGGTATCGGCATGGCGGGTGCCGCCGACATTATTCTTTGCTCCGACTGTGCCCGCTTTGGCGTGCCGGAGATAGACCGCGGCGCGATGGGCGGCGGTGCCCATTTGCAGCGTATGTTTCCGCTGCAGAAAGTGCGCTACATGTATTTTACCGGCGAGTTTATCGACGCACAGGAGGCGTATCGCCTGGGTGCGGTTGAGCGTGTGCTGCCCCTCGATGAACTACTGCCCGCCGCCCGGGAGATGGCCGCCACAATAGCGGCGAAATCCCCTGCCATGGTGAAGTTGGCGAAGGAGGCGCTTACCGGCATCGAAGATGGCAATCTCGAAGACAAATACCGCTGGGAACAGGGCTTTACCCTGGAGGCCTATACCCTGGACGATTCCCGCGAAACCCGCGATGCCTTTGTCGGCAAACGCGATGCGAAATTCGGGGACTGATACGGCCATGGATCTCGCTTACACAGCAAAACAGCAGGCATTCCGGGCGGAGGTGCGCCAGTGGCTAGAGGCAAATGTGCCGGGCCAGCCACTGAAGTCCTTTGATACCGCAGAGGGTTTTGCCCAGCACCGGCAGTGGGAGGCGCGTCTCAACGAGGGCCGCTGGGGTATGGTGACCTGGCCGGAGGAATTTGGTGGCCGCGGCTGTGACCTGATCGACTGGCTGATCTTCGAGGAAGAGTACTACCGGCTGCGGGCGCCCTTACGGGTCAACCAGAACGGCATCTTTCTGTTGGGCCCCACCCTAATGGAGTATGGCACCGCAGAACAGAAGGCGCGGATTCTGCCGAAGATGGCCTGTGGTGAAGAAGTATGGGCCCAGGGTTGGTCTGAACCCAATGCGGGTTCTGATATGGCAGCGATTCGTGCCCGGGCCGATCTCAAAGGTGACCGGTATGTCATCAACGGCCAGAAAATATGGTCCACCCGGGCGGTCTGGGCAGACTGGTTGTTTGGTATGTTTCGAACGGACCCGAATTCCGAGCGCCACCGTGGTCTCACCTTTATTCTGGTGTCGCTCAACACGCCGGGTATTACCGTGCGTCCCATCCCACAGCTGGATGGTCTGCCGGGCTTTGCCGAGGTGTTCTTTGACGACGTGGAAGTGGCGGTGGAAAACCGCCTCGGTGACGAGGGCGCCGGCTGGCAGGTCGCCATGGCCACGGCGGGCTTCGAGCGGGGCCTGATGTTGCGCTCGCCCGCCAGGTTTCAGGAGACTGCGCGGCGCTTGGTGGCACTCTACAAAGCCAATCGCGCGTCTGCCGAGGGCGATCCCGGGGTAAAGGATGCGGTGATTCGCGCCTACCTGGATGCCGAAAGCTATTGCTTGGCAACTTACCAGACGGCTTGCCGGCTGGGGCAGGGTGGCAAGATTGGCGCGGAGTCCTCCACCAACAAGATTTTCTGGTCGGAGCTGGACCAGAACATGCACGCCACAGCCATGAGTATCCTGGGTGCGCGCGCGGAATTATTGCCACACGCCCCGGATGCGGCGGGTGTGGGCAACTGGCTGGATGGCTGGCTGTTTTCCCAGTCCGGCCCGATCTATGCGGGCACCAATGAAATTCAGCGCAATATTATTGCCGAGAGAATGCTGGGGATGCCGAGGTAGCCATGAATTTTACGTTTTCAGATGATCAGCTGTTGTTCCAGTCTTCGGTGCGGGAGTTTCTCGCGGGCGAGGTGACCCCTACCCGTGTCCGCGCCAGTTGGGAACGCGAAGACGGCCGAGACCCGGCGCTGTGGCAGCAACTCACGAAGTTGGGTCTGGTGGGTCTGACTGTACCGGAAGCGTTCGGCGGTCTGGGTATGAGCGAACTGGATTTCGTGCTGCTGGCACAGGAGTGCGGTTACGTGGCTCTGCCGGAGCCGCTGGTGCATACCGCTCTGGTGGCGGTGCCCTTGCTGCGCCAATTGGGCGGTGAACTGGCTGCCGAGTGGCTGCCGCGTATTGCCGCCGGAGACGCGAAGGTCGTCGTGGGCTTGCAGCAGAATTTGCTGGTCGAGGACGCCCATGTAGCCGACCTGTTGCTGTTACAACAGGGTGATGCCTGGTATGCCCTGGCGCCGGCCGAGGTAGACCTGCGCCATAATGAATCTGTCGATCCCTCACGCCGTCTGTATGCCGTTGCCCTAAAGCTCGACTCATCGCCTGTGATTACTGGAACTCAGGCGGATGCCTTGACCGCGGCGGCGCTGGACCGTGGCGCACTGGGCTGCGCTGCCCAGGCCCTTGGTCTCGCCCAGCGCATGGTGGATATGGCGGTCAGCTACAGTGGCGACCGCCAGCAGTTTGGCAAAGCCATTGGTTCCTTCCAGGCGGTGAAACACCTGATGGCCAATGTTGCTGTGCGCCTGGAATACGCGCGAGCGCCGGTGCATCGCGCGGCCTACAGCCTGGCTCAGGGTGAAGCCTGTGCTTCCCGTGCCGTGTCCCAGGCCAAGCTCGGGGCCTGCGAGGCCGCAAACCTGGCAGCAAAAAACAGTATTCAAGTGCACGGCGCTATGGGCTATACCTGGGAAGTCGACCTGCACATATTCATGAAAAAAGCCTGGGCACTGACTAACAGCTGGGGCGATAGCGCTTTTCATAAGGCGCGTATAACCGACTATATTTTTTCAGACGGTGCAGCACTGGGTGCCGGCGCGACGTTTGCAAATGCGTCCGGCTAGCCTGGTATCGATCTAATCAATATCAATGCAGGGCGGATTCCAATCCGCTATAACACGCGAGGAGTAGAAAAATGGCAGAAGCCTATATAGTAGATGCAGTGCGCAGCCCTACCGGCAAGCGCCGGGGCGGACTGGCCGAAGTGCACGGCGCCGATCTGGGTGCCCATGTGTTGCGGGCACTGGTGGATCGCAACGGTATTCCAGAGGTGGATTACGACGATGTGATGTTCGGCTGCCTGGATGCCATCGGCCCGCTGGCCGGTGACATCGCCCGCACCTGTTGGTTGGCCGCCGGACTGTCTGACGAAGTGCCCGGTACCACCATCGACCGCCAGTGTGGCTCCTCGCAACAAGCGGTCTCTTTTGCCGCCCAGTCTGTTATGGCTGGCGTTAACGATGTGGTGATAGCGGGCGGCGTACAAACCATGTCGAAAATACCGATCTCCGCCGCCATGATTGCCGCCCAACCGCTGGGGTTCAGTGATCCCTTCTCGGGCAGCCAGGGCTGGCGCGCACGCTACGGCGATACAGAAGTGTCCCAATTTAAATCGGCCCAGATGATTGCCGACAAATGGAAGATCTCTCGAGAGCAGATGGAGGAGTTCTCACTTGAATCCCACACCCGAGCCCTGCGCGCCATTGCAGAGGGCCGTTTTGACAAAGAAATTGTCCCGCTCAACGGCGTCACCATGGACGAAACACCGCGCAACACCTCGCTGGAAAAAATGGCCGAGCTGCAGCCACTGGCTGAAGGCGGCACCATCACCGCCGGCGTATCCAGCCAGACCTGCGACGGTTCATCCGCCATGCTTATCGTGTCCGAGGCGGCACTGAAACGCTACAACCTCACACCCAGGGCCCGCGTTGCCCACATGAGCGTGCGCGGCGCCGACCCGATCTGGATGTTGACTGCACCCATCCCGGCCACCGCCTACGCCATGAAACGCTCAGGCATGAAACTTGAAGACATGGATCTGGTGGAAATCAACGAGGCCTTTGCTTCCGTCCCCATGGCCTGGCTGATCGACACCGGTTATCCCCACGAAAAGATCAATGTGAATGGCGGTGCAATTGCGCTTGGGCATCCTTTGGGAGCCACCGGCACGAAGTTGATGACGACCTTGTTGCACGAGTTGGAGCGGACTGGTGGACGTTATGGCTTGCAGACCATGTGTGAGGGTGGCGGTCAGGCTAATGTCACAGTGATTGAGCGGCTGTAGGTCTCTTGAGTCTTTAGATCGTGCGTGCGTTCGGTCTCAAATGCACGGACTAACCGCCTGGGACACGCCGTGAATACGTCCATGTAGGCTCGGTTCGCGCATCCATGCGCTCAACGGTCCCGGGCAGTTAGTCCGTGCACTTGAGACGAGCTTCGTGCTGTCCGGAGGATGTTAAAGATCGAAGCAGTAGGACAAGAAGCTGTGCATTGTTGTTGTGGGAGGCATGTTATGGATCATTGTGGCCAAGGCTATAAAACTGAGGCTTTTGCCCTGATGGCATTAACGGTGGTAGTACCGAGTGTGCGGACCAGTGGCGCTGGACCGTTGAGGCCATGGATGGCCGATACGAGCCTACATGGATGTACTTGCGGCGTGTCCAGCGCCACTGGTCCGTGCGATCGGTGCGAATAGTCAGGAGCTGACCCAGCACTGTGAATTATCGCCAGCAACTGAAATTGAGAGGATTAAGTGAATGAGCGGAATATGTGAAGGCAGGATAGTGATTATCACCGGTGCAGGCGGTGGTCTCGGCGCTGCCCATGCAAGAGTGTTGGCGAGCGAGGGTGCCAGTGTTGTGGTGAATGACATCAACGAGGCCGCGGCGGCGACAGTGGTAGAAGAGATTACGGCGGCCGGCGGCAAGGCCGTGGTGAATACCTCGGATATTACTAACTACGACGACAGCCTGAATGCCGTAAAACAGGCACTGGACAGCTTCGGCGAATTGCATGCGGTGGTGAACAACGCCGGTATCAATCGCGATCGCATGTTCGCGTCCATGACGGAGGAAGACTGGGACCTGATTATGGCTGTGCACCTGAAAGGACATTTTTGTATCAGCTCGCACGCCGTGCATTACTGGCGGGGTCGCTCCAAGGAAGGCGCTGCCGTAGACGCGCGCATTATCAACACCAGCTCAGGTGCCGGCTTGCAGGGTTCCGTAGGCCAGTCGAACTACGCGGCGGCCAAGGCGGGGATTGCAGCGCTGACTCTTAATCAGGCGGCGGAACTGCGACGCTACGGTATTACCGCCAATGCACTGACGCCGGCGGCGCGTACCGGGATGACCACTGCGGTGCCGGAAATGGCGCAGCGTATGGCCGCGCCGGAAGACGGCACATTCGACTACTGGGCGCCCGAGAATGTGTCCTCGTTGGTCGCGTGGTTGGTGTCCGCCGAGTCCGTGGACGTTACCGGCAGGGTGTTTGAGGCGGAGGGTGGCAAGATCTCCATTGCCGACGGCTGGCGCACCACAGAAGGTGTGGACAAGGGTGCGCGTTGGGAGCCGGCGGAAGTGAAAGAGGCCATAGCGCAGTTGCTGGCTGATGAAGTGCCGGCGCAGAAAGTGTATGGCAGCTGATTTTTAGGCTCTTTGTAAAATTACCCCGGTCGCGCTAATGGAATTCAGATTTACCGAAGAACAAGAGATGATCCGCGCCACCGCGGAGACCTTCCTGGCGGAGTTTTCTTCCTCCAGGGACGTGCGCAACGCGATGGCGACGGAGCGAGGCTATGACGCCGCTTTGTGGCTGCGTATCTGTGACGATATGTGCTGGCAGGCCATGCATATTCCCGAGGCCTACGGCGGCCTCGGGCTGGGTTATGTCGAGTTGGTGGCCACGATGGAGCAAATGGGTAGACGGTTGCTGTGCGCACCCTTTTTTTCCTCGGTATGCCTGGCCGCGAACGCCTTGCTGGTGGCGGGTAGCGAACAGCAGAAAAAACGGTATCTGCCGCAGCTGGCCACGGGAACAACCGGCACTCTGGTATACACCGGTACTAATGGCCGCTGGGATGCGAGCGCCGTGACAGCGGTTTGCTCGCCAGTCGATGATGGTTACCGCCTGAGTGGCAGCTACCGCTATGTGCCCGATGGTCACACGGCGGAGTTGCTGGTGGTGGCTGCACGGGCGGCCGATAGTGTGGGGGCGGAGGGCATCAGCCTCTTTGTGCTACCGGCCGATACTGTGGGAATACACCGGCAGTGGCTGCCCACCATGGATCAGACGCGCAAGCAGGCGCAGCTGGTGTTTGAAGATGTTTTTGTGCCCGCAGAAGCTCTGATGGATGAGCCCGACTTGGGGTGGTCGGCGCTGGCAAAAATTATTGATCTCGCCACCATTGCCGTTGCCGCCGATCAGGTGGGGGGCGCCCAGCAGGTGTTGGATAACACCGTGGCCTACCTGCAGGAGCGGGTGCAGTTTGGTCGGGTGATTGCCTCCTACCAGGCGGTGAAGCACAAGGCCGCAGACATGATGGTCAGGGCCGAAGCCAGCCGGTCTGCGGTGTATTACGCGGCCTGTATTGCCGACGAGGCACTGGCGGGCACTCTGCTGGCGAGCGAGCTTGCGGAGGCGGCAAGCATCGCCAAGGCTTATTGTTCTGATGCCTACTTCTTTAATGCCGGTTGCGGCATTCAGTTGTACGGCGGGGTGGGTTTTACCGCGGAGTACGACATACAACTGTACTTCAAGCGGGCAAAATCAACCGAGACCTTGTTCGGCAATGGTGCATACCACCGGGAGCGGCTGGCGCAGCTGTTGCTCGACCCGCAGGTGACAGTATGAAATTGAGTTTCAGTGCGGAGGACGAACAGTTCCGGGCAGAGGTGGCCAGTTGGCTGGCGGATAGGCTGCGTGGCGAATTTGAGGCGATCCGCTATCGCGGCGGCCCAGGCGATGAACACAGCTATGTAGAAGAGCGCAAAGCCTGGGAGCGTACCTTGTACCAGGGCGGCTGGACCGGCCTTGGCTGGCCGCGCGAGTACGGTGGCCGCGGCGCCAGTATCGAACAGCAGGTCATTTTCAACGAGGAGTACGCTCGCGCCGGCGGGCCCGGGCGCATGGGGCATATTGGTGAGACGCTCGCAGGCCCCACGCTGATCGCCTTCGGCAGCGAGGAACAGAAGCTGCGCTTTCTGCCCGGTATATTGCACGGCGAGGACTTATGGTGTCAGGGCTACTCGGAACCCAGTGCGGGATCGGACCTGGCCAATGTAAAAACCAGAGCCCATTTTGATGAGGTGCGCGGCCAGTGGCTGATCAGCGGCCAGAAGGTCTGGACCTCACTCGCTCACGAGTCGCAGTACTGTTTTGTGATAGCACGCACGGCCCCGGGGTCCGTCGGCCACCAGGGGCTGGGCTTTTTCCTGCTGGCTATGGATCAGCCCGGTATTGACGTGCGCCCGATAGAACAGCTCACAGGCACCTGTGAATTCAATGAGGTCTTCTTTGACGAGGCGGCTTGTGGCGCCAGCGATATCGTCGGGGCCCCGGGTGAAGGCTGGACCGTGGCAATGGGGCTGCTGGGCTTCGAGCGTGGTGTATCGACGCTGGGCCAGCAGATGTTGTTCCAGAACGAATTTGATGAGGTGCTGCGCATCGCGCGGGAAAACGGCGCGGCGCAGGACCCGGCTATACGCCAACGCATTGCCGATGCCCACGTGGGTCTGCGGATTATGCGCTTCAACAGCATGCGTATGCTTTCCGGTGGTGGTGATGACGGCAGCCTCAAGCCCGAGGCCATGATGTACAAACTGTACTGGGCCAGCTGGCACCGCAACCTGGGGAAGCTGGCGATGGACGTGCTGGGGCCCGAGAGTGAAATACTGGATGGTGCCCCGTACCAGCTTAACCGCTTGCAGTCTCTGTATTTGTTTACCCGGGCCGATACGATTTATGGCGGTACCAATCAGATTCAGCGCAATATTATTGCGGAGCGGGCCCTGAACATGCCACGCGAACCCCGCGGCTCCTTAAAGTGACGAAGCGTTTCATTCGGCACGATACCGCGTTGGAAAAACATTAACGGAGAATAGTATGGCCCTCAAAGAACCACCCCCTTATGTGCAAGGGCACAATTTACTGGCTGAAAAATCGGTGTTGATTACTGCTGCTGCTGGCGCTGGTATCGGCTTTGCGGCGGCTACGCGGGCGGCGGAGGAGGGTGCCCGGGCGGTTATGATCAGTGATATACACGAGGCGCGCCTGGAGAAAGCCGTGGCCGGCCTGCGGCAAGCGACAGGTCTCGAGGCGGTCTATGGCAGGCTCGCAAATGTCACGGTTGAGGACGATGTGCAGGCCCTGGTGAATGACGCTGAGCAGAAAATGGACGGTGTGGATGTATTGATCAATAACGCCGGCCTGGGCGGTACCCGGCTGCTGGTGGATATGCCGGACGAGGAATGGTCCCGGGTGCTGGACATCACGCTCACCGGCACCATGCGCATGACCCGTGCCATGCTGCGCAAAATGCAGCCGCGAGGCGCCGGGGTTATCGTCAACAACGCCTCGGTACTGGGTTGGCGCGCACAGAAGGAGCAATGCCATTATGCCGCCGCCAAGGCCGGGGTGATGGCGCTGACACGCTGCTCGGCACTGGAGGCCGCCGATTTTGGCGTGCGTATCAACGCGGTGTCGCCGTCTATTGCTTTTCACGATTTCCTGAAAAAGACCACTCCCATGGAATTATTGGAGGAACTCGCTGCCAAAGAAGCATTCGGCCGCGCAGCGGAAGTGTGGGAAGTCGCCAACGTGATGATGTTCCTGGCCTCGGATTACTCCGGTTACATGACCGGTGAAATCGTACCCTGCTCCAGCCAGCGCGCCTGATGTAGGGCAATTAGAACACTTGGGAACCCGCGGTGTGGGAGCATGTTTCGGCGTAGTGCCATGTTACAATGGCGCTGCCGTGCGAATGCTGCCTGCAGTAGCCGCTGGCCCCTATCGGCCAGGAATGTGTTGAAACATGAAAAAAATTGGCGAACTGCTGGTAGAGCAAGGCAAGCTTTCCGAACGGGATGTGGAGCGCACGCTCCTGGCCCAGGCGGAAATGGGCGGCGTATTCGGCCAGGTGCTGGTCAAACTCGGCCTCGTTTCTGAGGCAGATGTCGCTGCAGCCCTCGCTGCGCAGCTTTCCATTCCTCTGCAATTGTCACCCGATTACCCCGAGGTGCCTATTCGTCTTGAGGCCATCGCCCAGGACTTTCTGCTCAGCAATGCGGTGGTGCCCGTGTCCGATACCGAGCAGGAGACAGTGTTCGCTGCAACCCTGCCGCAGGACCCGTTTCTGGCCAAGGCGCTGGCGCTGGCGCTCGATAAGCCGGTGCGTATTGCCCTGGGCCTGGAAACCGATATCAACAAAGCTCTGCAGTTGTATGTGCAGGAACAGCAGGAGGCGGGTGAGGATGCCGCCGGGGATGATCAGTTTGGTGGTCAGTCAGACGATGAATTTATCGAGCACCTGAAGGATCTGGCCAGCGAAGCACCGGTGATTCGCCTGGTCAATCAGCTAATTCACCGGGCGGTGGACATGGGTGCTTCTGATATTCATATCGAGCCCTTCGAGGACGGGCTGCAGCTGCGTTACCGCGTGGATGGCGTGTTACAGGATTATGCTGATCCACCCGTGGCAAATCTGGCTGCGGCCATTGCTTCGCGTATCAAGTTGTTGTCGCAAATGAATATTGCTGAAAGGCGCCTGCCCCAGGACGGGCGCATCATGCTGCGGGTGAAGGGCCATGAGCTCGACTTGCGGGTATCGACAATCCCCACCGTACACGGCGAGAGCATTGTCATGCGTGTGCTGGACCGCGAGAGTATCCAGCTCGCCCTGTCGACCATGGGCTTCAGTGATGACACCCTCAAGCGCTACCAGAACCTGCTCGCCAGGCCCCACGGCGTGCTGTTGGTGACCGGGCCCACAGGTTCGGGTAAGACGACGACACTGTATGCGTCGTTGGCCTCCCTGGATTCCGAGTCCCTGAAAATTATCACAGTGGAAGATCCCGTTGAGTACCAGCTGCAGGGCGTGAACCAGATTCAGGTGCAAAACCAGATCGAATTGAGTTTCGCCCGGGCCCTGCGCGCCATTTTGCGCCAGGATCCGGACATCATCATGATAGGTGAAATGCGCGATACCGAGACGGCACAGATCGGGGTGCAGTCCGCCCTCACCGGCCACCTCGTGTTGTCCACGTTACATACCAATACGGCGGCAAGTGCCATCACCCGCCTGGAAGACATGGGAATCGAGCGCTACCTCATTACCTCGGCTGTCAATGGCGTGCTGGCCCAGCGCCTGCTGCGCACGCTCTGTAAGCACTGCAAGGTGCCGCACCAGGTGGGGCGCGACTATATACAGCAAACAGGCTTGCGCCGGTGGGTGAAAGAAGATTCGCTGCAGCTTTACCAGGCGGGCGGCTGTGTCGAGTGTAACCACACGGGGTATTCCGGGCGCACGGGCATTCACGAGCTGTTTGTGCTGGACGAGGAAATGCACCGGGTGATCCTGAGTGGAGCCGACGCCACTCTGTTGCATGTAGCCGCCAAACGCCAGGGCATGGTCACCCTCTATGAGGACGGGCTGCGCAAGGTAGTGCAAGGTGTCAGTTCCATGGAGGAGCTGCTGCGGGTTACGCAGGACCAGAGCGAGGCTGACGCCTCCCCCGGCGCAGTCACCGTCGATGCCCCTGCAGCTGAAAGCCTGTCGGTCTGATCCTGCCCATGGCCCACTTCAGTTACAAGGCAATAGGTCGCGACGGCAAGTCATTCAGCGGTGTGATTGAAGCGGACGGCCTGGAGCTTGCCTCCCGGCAGCTGCGAGGGCAGGGATACACCCTGCTCAAACTCGAAGCCGGTGGCAAGCTCAACAGCCCTGCAAACCGCGCGGCAGGCAAGCCGCCGGGGCGCCAGGACATCCTGTCCATGACCAGCGAACTGGCGGTATTGTTGCGAGCAGGGATGCCACTGGACCGGGCCCTGAAAGTGCTTATCGATATGGCGTCCTTACCTCAGATGCACCAGGTGCTGTCAGAACTGCTGGCAGCCGTAAAAGGTGGCAAGGCGCTGAGCCATGCCATGCAACCCCACGACGCGTTGTTCGGCACCTTTTATATCAGCATGGTGCGTGCGGGTGAGGCCAGTGGCCAGCTGTCGGCCGTGCTGGACCGGCTGGTGGAGTATCTGGAAAGCGCCAAAACCAATCGCGACAGCGTGGTGTCCGCCCTGATCTATCCCGCCATTCTGCTGGTGGTGTCGGTGCTGTCGATAGTGCTTATGCTGGGTTTTGTGGTGCCACAGTTCCAGACCTTGTTTGAGGATATGGGGGAAGCCCTGCCGCTGTTGACGCGGTTGGTTGTGGACGCTGCCGAGTTTATCAAGGTCTATGGCTGGCTGATCCTGCTGCTGGTCGGCGGTGTCGTGGTATACCTGCGCCGCTGGGCGGCCACGGAGGCCGGCAAAATCAGCCTGCATCAGCGCATGTTAAAAATACCACTGGCGGGGGGAATTATTTTTGAATTTGAGGTGTCGAAGTTTGCCCGCACCGTGGGTACGCTGCTGGGTAATGGTGTATCCCTGCTGAAGGCGATCTCCATCGCCATCGATACCGTCAATAATCGGGTTATCAAGGATGCGCTGCAGGTGCTGCCACCGGCGGTCAAGGCGGGCAAGCGCATGTCGAACGCACTGGCGGACACAGAAATGTTTACCCCCATGGTGATTCAGATGATTCGCGTGGGTGAAGAGTCCGGCAGCCTTGGCCAGATGATGCTGGAATTGGCCAAGGTGTTCGACGGTCACGTGCAGTCCGGCATCAAGCGCGGGCTGGCGTTGCTGGAGCCAGTGCTGATCCTGGGTATGGGATTTATGATTGCCGTCATTATTATTGCGATACTGATGGGCATACTTTCGGTTAATGATCTGGCGGTGTGAAGGCGCCGCCAGAATGAATGTAACAGGTAAGGGATTCAGAACTATGATGTTTAAGCGCGGTAAAACCACCATGACAACGGTATGTTTTCAGGCCGAGAGACAGCGCGGATTTACCCTGATGGAGTTGCTTGTAGTGCTGGCGATACTGGGGCTGTTGATGAGCCTGGTAGGCCCCAAAGTGCTTAACCAGCTGGGTGGTGCAAAAACCAAGACCGCGGGCATCCAGATCAAGGACCTGGAGCAAACGCTGGAGATGTACAAGCTGGATGTCGGTCGCTTCCCCACTACCGAGGAGGGGCTGGAGGCGTTGGTGACACGGCCCGGTAGTGCAGCCGGCTGGAATGGGCCCTATCTCAAGTCCGATGTGCCGCTGGATCCCTGGAAGTACGAGTACCATTACAAATACCCCGGAGACCACGGCGAGTTCGATATTTACAGCTATGGTCAGGACGGCCAGGCTGGCGGCGAGAGTGAAGACGCGGATGTGGGCAACTGGAACTAGCAGCCGCGAAACGGCTTACAGCTTTCCCGGCGCGGATATTTTGTGACGTTTCCCGTTTTGTTTGTTGAGCTGTCGGACTGCCGCCGGGTCCGGGGTTTTACCATGCTGGAGATGTTGGTGGCGATCACTATCGTTGGCCTGTTGCTGGCCGTGACTGTCCCTGCCTCCGCCCGTTTTTATGAATCAATCCAGTACCGCCAGGCCGTGCGCGACGTGATCACCGCGCTGGCCTCTGCCCGGTACCGGGCGATAAGTTCGGGCCGCGCCCAGGATGTCACCGTTGACCCGCAGGGCAATCGGCTCGGTAGTAACGACGAAGTGACCCATCTGCCGGAGGGCTTTGCAGTAACCGTGCATTCGGCCGGTGAACTCAATCGCAACAGCATGGGCGTTATCCGCTTTTATCCGGAGGGCGGTTCCAGTGGTGGCGGTATCGACCTGGAACGAGAGGATGGTTCCGGTGTCAGAATTTCCGTGGACTGGCTGGTAGGGCGTGTGAGTCAGGAGGCCTATGTTGCCGACTAACAGGCATTTGCCGGCCTCCCGGCGGGCCGGCGTTGCGGCCAGAACTCAAGCGTGCGGAGAGTTCGGCTTCTCGCTGTTGGAGATGATGGTGGCAATGGCGATTCTGGGGCTTGCCCTCGGCGCGCTTTACCAGGCCGCCAGCGGTGCCACCCGCAATATCAGGGCGGATGAGAAATATGCTTACGGCGTAGAGCTGGCGCGCTCGGTGTTGGCGGACAATGCCCGTGTTCCCGCCGGGGGTGTTAAGCGCAGTGGCGAAACAGCAGGGGGTTTCACCTGGCAGGTCGCCACGCACCGCATCAATCTGAGTCGCACAGCTCTCGCGTCCGCCAGCCTGCACGACATTGAGGTGTCTGTCAGCTGGCAGGACGGTAGTCGGCGCCCTGAAGTGGTACTGAATTCGGTGGTTGAGGGGGCTGCGCCATGACAGCGGTCGCAGGCGCCGAGCGGCGGCACGACAACAGTGGCTTCAGTCTGGTGGAAGTTGTGGTGGCGCTGAGCATCCTGTCCCTGGTTCTGCTGGCCACTGTTACCGGTTTGCGGACGCTGGCGAACACCCAGGTCACTGTAGAGCGCATGACGGAACGGGTTGACGAGGTGCGCACCGTGAGCAGCTTTCTGCGCGACACCATGGAATCAGCGGCAGTCGGCAGTGGTGGGGCCGGCGGCCTCTCTCTGGGGGCGGCTAGTAAAGAAGAGGCCTACTTTGAGTTGTCTTCGAATGCGTTGATCTGGAAGTCGACGATTCTCATAGGTGAGCGCTTTGGCGGCAGCTACCTGCTGCGCCTTGCCCGGGAAGACGACCTGTTGGTATTGCGCTGGCAGAAACCCCTGGTGCCGGGCCAGCCGAAGGAGTGGCGTGAGGCCCAGGTGCGCACCCTGGCGGATGAGCTGCAGGAATTTGAGATTTCCTGGCGTGAAGGTTTTCGCGATGAATGGCAGCGGGAGTGGCGCCCTGGCGACGTAGCTGGCTGGGTGCGGCTGCAGATACGCACAGGGGGGCGTTATTGGCCCGAGTTGATCATGCAGGTGCCGCAGTGATGTCGCGCACAATAGCCGTGTTGCACCGGGGCGGATTCCCGGGTAATCGTGAGCAGGGCGTTGCTCTGGCGATAGTGGTCTGGTTTATTGCCGGCATGTCCCTGCTGGTGGCCGGTATCGTTGCCCAGGCCAGGGTAGACACCCAGATGGCCCAAACCCATGTTGCCAGGGCTAAAGCAATGGCGGCGGGCGACGGTGCGATCCAGTTGATGATGGTAGATGTGATGACGGCCAAGGGCGATGACAATCAGCCACCGGTGGGTACATATCGGCTCGGTGATATCGAGGTGGCTGTGGCGCTGGTACCCGCTGAGGGCCTTATTGATATCAATGGCGCATCGGGCGAAATACTGTATGCCCTGTTCCTGGTCGCGGGCGGGTTGCCAGAGGACGAGGCGAGGTTGCTGGCGGAGAATATGGTACAGTCGCGCACCGCGCTGCCGGGTCGAGGTGGTGCTGTAAAGCTGGCAGCTATAGAGGATTTCTTGCGCGTGCCGGGCAGTAGCCGCACCTTGCTTGATGCCGTCAGGGACTTTATTGTGGTTTCAGAATCGGGAAGGGGCATTACAGACTGGTCGCAGGCGCCGGATGCTCTGTTGCGTATTTTGTCAAAGGTAAACCCTGCAAAGGCCGATGCGATCAAGGCTAAACAGAACAGTGCCGCTGCCAGTTTTTCGCGAGCATCCGGTCGTGAATCTCGTGGCGGTAGCTCTTTGACCGGTAACTTCAGAGCTGATGCCATCGTGCGCTACGGCGATAAACTCTGGTTGCGCCGGCGCTGGATATCAATCGAGTCCAGCCCCCTCACGGAGTTGCCCTGGCATATTACCCGTACGGAGCCACCGCGTGTGTTGATGGAAGACAGTTATCTAATATGATGCTAGAGAAAGGCCAAAACTGGGAATTTTTCGGCTATGACATGCGCAATCTTGGCGGCTTTTGGACTGCTGCCTGGAGAGACTTGCTCTGGTCGCACGACTCACCGGTGCGCAAGCGCCTCGACGAGGTTGTGACAGTACACTCCAGCGCTGGCACCAGCAGCTATCAGGCCGGCGCCGCGTGCGAGGGCGTACTCGATTCCGATTGCAGGGCGGTGCTACTGCCCGACGAACTGGTGTTGTGCAAGCAGATTCGTGTGCCCCTGCAGGCCGAGGGGGAAATGACTTCCCTGCTTGCATTGGAGGTCAGGTCCAGCAGCCCGTTCGCCGCCGCCGATACCCGGTGGGGTTGGGCTGTGGTGGGCCGGGATGATGCGGCAATCCATGTCGCGCTCGCAATCGTTTCCGCCAGTGCCGCCATGACCTTCCTCGGCAGGGAATACGACTCCCACGACAGCCATGCACAGGAAGTATGGGTAGAAGTAGACGGCAAGATGGTAGTCGTGCAGGGTTTCGGTGAGAATTTGCGTGAACACCGCTATCGTCGCAGATTATTGCAATCCACAGCGCTTGTAGTGGCAATAAGCGTGTTGCTGCTGGCGATGCTGGGTGTTTCCGCTCTGTTCAAGGGGGCGGAACTGCAGCGCCTTGAGTATCTGGCAAGTGTTACTGCAGAAGCGGCCGGTGAAGCTTCCCGGCTCAAGAGCCTGCTGGCGGTGGCAAATGAAACCATTGCTGCCGCCAATGCGGTCGTCGCCGCCTATCCCAACCCCCATGCAGAAATCGCACGCCTCACGCACCTTTTGGCTGATGATATATCAATCAACAGTTTTTCGATGGCCGGACCGGACATTCGACTGCGCGGACGTGCCGCGAATGCAGCGCTCGTGCTGGAGGAGCTGACAGACGAGCCGGGTTACCTGAAGGTGAACGCGCCACAGCCCACAGTCATTGTAGAGAATGAGGAGCAGTTTTACTTCGATATTCGGGTCGGCAAAGAGGTGGCGGAGTGAATTGGCTCAAAGCCCATCCGCGTACAGCGTGGATATGCGGTCTGACACTGCTGGTGCCGTTGTTTGTGTATCTCAATGTTGTATTCAGTTTGCTGGGTATGCACGGTGCAGCTCAGGCAGAGATCGACCGTATTGAGCCGCGCATCGCCCGTATGCAGGGTTTGATCGACTACGAAGAACAGTTGCGCGAGGCAGCGGTTGTTGTTGATTCGAAAGTGCTTAAATTGGTGTACCCCGGGTCGGAAGACCAGGCTGCGGTGGCCGCTGAATTGCAGACCCAGGTGCGGGACATTTTTAGCACTGCCGGGCTTGCGATCACCAACAGTCAGGTGCTACCGGTTCGTGTACAGGGCGATTTCGATTATATCAGCGTGAAACTCACACTGAATGGCAGTCTGCCAGCGCTCGATGAAGCGCTGGCTGGGGTGGCGGCCTATTTGCCGCTGGTGCTGGTTGAGTCGATGGATGTGTATCCCGCCCGGTCACGCAGGGGCAAGGAAGTGACGGGTGAGCAGACACTTACCGCCAGTCTCCAGCTGCTGTCCCTGAGGGCGGCCCAGTGAGCTGGTTGCAGAGTATTGGCCAGCGTTATCGGGTCAGCGAAGATCCCCTGCGGACTCTGCGACGCATTGAGTTGGTAGCGCTGCTACTGGTGGTGTTACTGTGCCTGCAGCTCATTTTTGGTGCGATTATTCTCGCCGCAACTACCGGGCCGGACGCGGTCAGCCCCGCCGCCGATTCTCTGCAGGTTCCGCCTGTTATCGGCCCGGCGGTCGTTGATCCAGATGAACGCAATGAGATTATTAGCCGGCCGTTGTTTTGGAGTGGCAGGCAACCCTCCAGCGCTGAGGGCAGTGGTGGAGAAAAACCTCCCCGCGAAGCGGAGAAACTCCAGGGCGTGAAGCTGGTCGGTGTGTTTGGCAGTGGTGAGCGCCTTGGAATCATCGCGTTGGTCAAGGACCAGAAGCGGCGTATATTGGTTGGGGAAAGCCTTGACGGCTGGACCCTGGAAACCATTGCGTCCGATGAAATCGTTCTGACGAATGGCGAGCGTAGCGAAACACTCAAGCTGCAACGTGGCGAGGTAAGCAAGGCTGCCCCGGCGGTCAAAGCGCCAGATGCCAGGGCAGGCCGGCCGGTCAGGCAGTATTTACCGCCCGCCGTGTCCGACGACAGGGCACCTGAGCCTGCCGCTGCGACTGGCAACAAGTCCAGAAAAACCCCTGCCAAGCCGCGGATTGAGCAAGGCCTCGGGCTGGGCCCTCGGTGACAAGAACTAAAAGCGAATTAAACAGACCAATATCAAAGGGACGATTGGGAAATTCCATGCACAATAAAATGATAGCTGTTGCTCTGGTGTTGTTGCTGGCCAGCTGCGCCACCCCCCATAGCGGCGGGGGTTCTGGCCTTTCGACAGCGGAGGGCGAGACCCAGGCCAAGCCAAAGGTCGACGCATCGGCGCCATTGGCAACGTCCGCGGCTGATCTCGCTGAGTCCAAAGCGGAGGAGGCGGAGAAGAGCGACCCGACGATTTACCGCGGCAACAATCGCCAGGTGAACATGCCGGCGGTGCAGGAACCTATCCGTTTCCTGGGTGAAGATGTCAGCATTAATTTTGAGCAGGCCCCGCTCAGCGAAGTCATGCACGCGATTATGGGTGACATACTGCAGCTGGATTACGTGGTCGACCAGCCTATCAAGGGTGAGGTTACCCTGCGCACCCGCACACCCATACCCCGCGATGAATTATTCGCCGTGTTGGAATCGCTGCTCAAGGCCAACAATGTCATCATTATTCGCGGCAGTGACGGTCGCTACCTGGTGACCAGTACAGCGAATGGCGCCAAGGTTGCGCCCGGCGTGTCCAATCCGCGTAATCAGGGTGTTGGTTACAGTACAATTGTGGTGCCATTGCAGTACATCAGCGCGTCCAATATGGCTGAAATTCTGCAGCCCGTGGCGGACCCTGTCGCTTTTGTGCGTGTGGATAACGTCCGCAATCTGCTCATGCTGGCCGGTAGCCGGGCCCAGCTTAATGGTTGGCTGGAGATGGTCGAAACCTTTGACGTGGACCTGCTTGCGGGTATGTCTGTGGGTATCTTTCCGCTGGAGAACAGCAGCGCGGACGAGGTTCACCAGGCTATTTCCGCTTTGCTGTCCAGCGGGGAGGGGTCTGAAGAGCAGGGTGGCGACTGGTCCCAGCTCATTCGCGTTATCCCCATTGCCAGACTTAACAGTATCCTGGTAGTGACGCCAAGGGCTCATTATCTGGATATCGTGCAGAAGTGGATTACGCGCCTGGATGATGCCTATGTGTCCGGCGCCGACATGCGTCTGTACGTTTATCCAGTGCAAAATACCACTGCAGAACGCCTTGCAACGCTGCTTAACAGTATTTATTCCGGCAATATGAGTCAGAAGTCCGGCTCCTCCAACAATAACGGCGGTTTTGGTTCTTCTTCTTCTGGCTTTGGTAGCGATGCCTCTGTAGCACCCGGCATGAACCGTGAAAGTATCGGATCATCCTCTGCTGTTGGCGGCAACTTTAATCCGCGCTCCAATAATTCCGGTAGCGACTCCGGCGGTATCTCTACAGTGGCGATGGCCGGTGGCAGTAATTCCCTGTTGGCCGATGTGCGGGTCGTGGCTGATGAGGAAAGCAATGCGCTGTTGATTTATTCCACGGGTATCCAATACAGAATCATCAAAACCGCGTTGGAACAGCTGGACCAGGAGGCCACGCAGATCATTATCGAGGCCAGTATTATCGAGGTGACGCTTACCGATAACCTGCAGTACGGTCTCGAGTGGACTTTCAGTAACGAGATTGGAGACGACCGTACCGGCACCGGTTTGCTGACAGGTGCGGCTTCCAGTGGACTGGGTCTCCCCAGTGTCTCCGGGTTTTCCTATTCGGTAGTCAACAGTGCAGGCGACATCAAAGCGGTGCTAACGGCACTGGCTGAAGACAAGCTGCTCAATGTTATCTCCACCCCGTCGGTGATGGTGCTCGACAATCACGATGCCTATATTCATGTAGGTGACCAGGTGCCCGTGCAGTCATCGACCACCCAGACGGATGGTGGTAATACCATCCAATCCATCGAGTACAAATCTACCGGTGTTCAGCTCAATGTCCGTCCATCGGTCAACGCCGGCGGTCTGGTCACCATGCAGATCGAGCAGTCGGTTACCGACGTCGGTGAGATAGATCTCGCCACCCGCCAGCGTTCGTTTAACGAACGCTCCATTATGAGCCGGGTTGCCGTGCGCTCCCATGAGTCTGTGGTGCTGGGTGGATTGATTCGTGAAAACGCCAGCAGTAGTGAGTCAGGGATACCTTTCCTGCACACTTTGCCGGTTATCGGCCCTCTCTTTGGCAGCACGGTCAAGGAAGACCGGCGTACCGAGCTACTGGTTATTATCACTCCGCGTGCCCTCTACAATGAGCAGGATCTGCGCGAGGTCAGCGAGCAGATGCGCTCCCAGATCCGGCATATGGAATTGATCGAACTGCCCGCCAAATAAACCGTGCTGGTCTCGATCCACATGCCAAAAACAGCGGGAGTGAGTTTTCGCGCCTCGCTGGAAGAGCATTTTGGCGAGCGCTTGCGCCCCGATTATGATGACTACCCCCTGGCTCAGCCAGCGGAGCGGCGCCGGGAGCAGGCCAGGCTTCGGGGAGAGGCAGCCCAGCCCGCAGAATTCACTGATGTCGGCTGTGTGCATGGGCACTTCCTGCCTTTGAAGTACCTGCCGCTGGCGCAATCCCGGCCCTGCACCTTCGTTACCTGGTTGCGAGAGCCATTGGCCCGGCTGGCGTCACATTACGATTACTGGCAGCGCAGTTACGACCCGGACTCCGGCCTGACGTCCTCCCTGCATCGAAGAGTCGTTGAGGAGGAATGGTCTCTACGGCGTTTTTGCCTGGCGGCGGAACTGAGGAATGTGTATACGGAGTTTTTGTGGGGTTTCCCGCCCAAGCGTCTGGATTTCGTCGGAATTACCGAATTTTTCGCTGAAGATTTGCGGTACTTTTCACGGGAAATATTGGGGAATAATTTGCAGCCTCAGACGTTGAATCAGCGGAGCCAGGCAGCGGCACCAGCCTCGGAGGCGAGTCTCAGCCATGCCGAGCGCGCTGAAATCGAGGAATTCCACGCCGCAGACCTGTCCCTTTATCACGGCGCTCTGGCGCAGCGTCGGGGTCGGTTGAGCGGGCGACGTTAGCGGTGTGCACCCGCTTGTGCGTCCAACGCGATGCTGTATAATCGCCGTCAATTCTCAAGAAAAGGTAATAAACACAGTATGTTACATTGTTATGTGAAGAGTTTTAGGGTGCTGTTGTTAGCGCTGCTTGTTGGCGTCCTGGCAGGCTCACCGGCCTGGGCTGATACCCCTGCCGGGCTCACCCCGGAGCAGGAAGATGCACTCAAGCTGCGGGTGCGCGAGCGCTGGCAGACATTGATAGAAAGAGACTTTGAACAGGTCTGGGAGTTTTCCACACCTACTTTCAGAGGAATATTCCCTAAAGCCATGTATGTGCATAATTTTTCCTATGCAGTGGCCTGGGAGTTGACATCGATTGACGTTGTTAACTATGATGCCAACGCAGCTGTGGCTAGTGTGGCGGTGGGGGTCATGTCCCAATCGACCAAACAAGTCTCTTCAGCTTCCAGGGCGTTGGGCGCCGTGCCAATAACCATACGCGAGAAGTGGATCTTCGCTGATGGCGAATGGTGGCATAGTACCAATGAATAAGGGCTGTAGCAGGTTGACAGCTGGCTGCTGCTGGCAATAATAGCGCTAGCAATCTAGAAACGACGATTGTGACAAAAAATCATTAGGAGTCTCCAAAATGAAAGCAACTTTTAAACCTCTCGGCCTTGCCGCTGCAGTAGCAGCTGTAACTGCCGGTTACGCCGGTGTTACCCAGGCGCAAGCTGAGCTTGCAAACAACAGCCTCGGTGATTTGGGTATCATCCCTTACTACACTACAGCTGGTAGCTTTGTTACCGGTGTGCATATTATCAACACCGACAGCGTGAACACCCAGGTAGTCAAGCTGCGTATGCGTCGCGGTTCCGATTCCATGGACGCGCTCGACTTTAACCTGATCCTCTCACCTAACGATGAGTGGACCGGTTTTATCAATGACGATGCCGACGGCACAATCGTATTTGCCACCGACGACAACAGCTGTACAGCGCCTATTCTTCCCAACGGCCGCGCCGAAATGCCCGGCCTGTATGCTGAAGGTGCTGGCCAAGGCTATCTCGAAGTGATTGGTATGGCTTCAGCTGGCCCCGGAGAGCCCATTTCCATTGGCGCGCTGCACGGTTCCGACGGTGTACCTTTTGACTGTCAGGCAGTTGAATCGAACTTCTTCCGGAATGCCACGCTTACGCCTCTTCCCTACAGCGCCACTGGTAGTAAAGGTGTCCTGGCTGCCAATTTGTCTGCGCAAACTTGTACCGATGCAATATTTGCTGCATCAGGCGGCGGTTTTGGCGCGAATTGTTCAGCTGCTAGTACTGCAGTGCTGGAAAACAACTACGGCGACACCGACAACGTGCTGAAGGTATCGTTCTTCCACCGCGACGCAGACTCTGGTCTCGAGTTCGGTAACTCTGCCGTTCACCTGCAAAACTTCTCCGACGCTGCGATGATGAGTAATCAGGAAATTAACGTGGTGGGTTCTCTCGACGGGTACGGTTACCTGTTCCCGGACCTCAACGGTGGTTCACCGGTTGACCCGCTTAATCCGCGCGACCGCTTCACTTTTGTTCGTGAAGCCCTCGGTGCCAATACCATCATCAATGATTGGTCAGTTGCCGCTGCTCGTAATGTCAGCACCGACTGGGTTGTTACGCTGCCCGGCCAGTACGTCATGCTTGATCTGCTGACCTATACAATCTCTCTGTTTGACCCAGACGTAAGCTGTCTGACCAAGGAGCAGGCTGATGCTAGTCCGGCTCTGGCTCCCAATAACGATCAGTTCTACTGCGATGAGCGTGATCTTCCAGTAAACCTGTTCATCGACGTTTACGATCGTGAAGAGCAGACATTCTCTAACCCTGATAGCGGCCTGGTGATTTCTCCCAATATCTCCAATGCTCCCGGTCAGGATGTACTGGAAAATGAAGTGACTGTTATCCAGTGGACCGACGGCAGCATCGAGCCGGTTCTTCCCAGCGAGTACGCCAGGAAGTATGACGTTAGTGCACTGGGTGCAGAAAGTGGCTGGGCATCACTGCGTGTTACCTCTGCGACTGGCAAGACCCAGGGTATTTACGACTATGTCGATTCAGCTGCAGCGGGCTACGCAGTCTTTGACTCAATCGTGAATCCTGCTGTGCCTATCGTGGGTTTCGTAGCCTGGGAGCGTAGCTTCCCATCTGACCCGAGTGCCAACTACGGCCGTATCGTAGAGCACTCTTACGAGTCTAACTAAGCTGTAAAGTCTTAGCTCTAGAAGTTAAAAGCCGGTGCTTTCGGGCACCGGCTTTTTTAATGGTGCAATTTTGTAAAATTGAAGGTAGATGTTTTGATGCGCTTAACCAAGAGTACGATCACCCTATTGCTGTTTTTCCTTTTATCGGGGACCGGGGTCTTCGGCCAGAATGTTATTGAAGACGAGGGTGTGGGTATGACCGCCCAGGAATTGGAGTTCATCGTCAGATACTGGACTCCCCAGATGCGCCAGTCTGCTGCCGTGGATATGGGTGATCGCTATGAACTGTTGAATATGGCGCTTGCGAACAAAAAAATCGCCCTGGAAGCGAAAAAATTTACCCCGGAGGACGACCCGGATCACTACTGGGCGAATCAGTTGGTTATTCGCAATACCGAGCGCAAGTTTGTAGTGGACAATTATATAGCCAACCTGAAAATTCCGGATATGTCCGAACTGGCAGCGGAAAGGTATCTCACCGCGCCCGATAAGTACGCACTGGTGCCAGAGTCCCGCAAAGTTTCCCACATCCTGTTTCGCTGCGAGGGGCCGGATTGTGACCGTGAAGCGCTTAGAAAGGACGCGGCCCAGGTCCTGGCGCAACTTGAGTCAGGTGCCAACTTTGAAGCGATGGCTCAGCAGTATTCCGGCGACCCCGGAAGCAAAGACAAGGGTGGGAAGTTTGACAAATGGTTGCAAACCCGGACTGAGAACGTGGAACCTTATTTTCTGCAGGGTGTGTTTGCCATAGACGAGGTAGGGGACTACTCCCCCCTGGTGGATTCGCAATTCGGTATACACATCATCCGGCTGGATGAAGTCAGGGAAAAGAGTCACTTGCCGTTTGAGGAAGCCAAGGGTGCTATCGTTGCTGAACTGAGGCAGGAGTACAAGGTGCTTGCGGCCAAAGAGTTCGACGCCCGTTTTCGCCTGACCGATGAGACCTACATCGACAAGGCGGCCATGGAGGAGATTTTCTCGCAGTATGACGCCGATGGTGACCTCATCAAGCAGTGATCAACGCACTTCATGGTAAACTGGGCACCCCCAATCCAGCGTGAGCATACTTTGAAGAGCACCACTGAATTGAACGAGCTGCTGTTTGTCGTCGGCATGCACCGCTCCGGCACGTCTGCTCTGTGCGCTGCATTGGCCGCCTGTGGTGCCTCCTTTGGCGACCGGTTGATTGATGCCATGGCTGGAGTCAACGACGAGGGCTTTTGGGAGGATAGCGGTGTAGTTCAGATCAACGAAGAGCTACTGGCGCTGAACAGCTCCAGTTGGTTTTCACCGCTGCCGGATGTTGCCGGCACGAATTGGAATAACCCGGTATACGGTGCGCTGAGAGAGCAGGCTCTCACGATTTTGGCCGCCGGTTTCGGCAAGGCAAAATTACCGGTGGTTAAAGACCCACGTTTTTGCCTTACTTTGCCCTTTTGGCTACCTCTGTGTGACGAACTGGGCATCACTGCCCGGGTTTGTGTCATCGGCCGGGCTCCGCTGGAGGTGGCGCGTTCCCTGGAAAAGCGGGACGGTTTTCCAGTCGGTTACGGACTGCGCTTATGCCTATTCTACCGGGCTTGCATCCAACAGTTGGTCCCTTCTAATACGCTCTACATTCGCTTTGAAGATTTGTTGCAAGACCCCGAGGCGGCCATGGCAGCATTAGGTGTTGTGTTACCGCTGGCTACAGGGTATGCCGGTGAGTCTGCTGTGCGCAGTGACCTGCGCCACCAGTTAGCGGGTGCGGGGAGCGAACTGCTAATCCGTGCCGACTCAGGTGACATCGATATAGCCGCACTGCAGCGCGAAATCGAGGCAGCTTATCCCCGGGAACAGACCCTGCGCGATTTTGCCAACACAGTCACTATCCGTGGGCGGGAGCTGGAGCAAATAGGTGAGGAGCATACAGCTGCTCTGGCGACCCTGGATCAACGGGACAGGGATATAGAGGCCTTGTCGGCCGAGCACCGCCAGGCCTTGGCCACGGTGGATCAGCGCGATGCCGATATAGAGTCCCTGTCAGGCGAGCACCGCGCAGCTCTGGCTATAATCGATGAACGGGATGAACAGATCCGCGAGTTCGATCGGCGCTTGTCACAGTTGGGCGAGGAACATAGTCATGCTCTGCAGACATTGCGCGAACGCGATGCCGAATTGGCCTGGATCAAGCAGCGCCTCGACGCGGTGAGTAAAGTGCCTGGTATTGGCTATCTGATCCGTCGGTTGAGAAAACATGCGCAAGGTTAATGTCATCATCCCCGTATACAAGGGGATAGAAGAAACCCGGCGCTGCCTGGCCTCGGTATTGGCGACAGTAGAGAACGAATGGACACAGGTAGTCGTTATCAATGACGGCTCGCCGGAACCTGTCATCACCGCCTATCTGCGCGAACTCGCGGCAACACATGATCAGCTGGTGCTGCTTGAGAACGAACAGAACCTGGGCTTCGTCGCTACCGTAAACCGGGGGATGCAGTACGATAAACAGCGTGACGTGCTGTTGCTTAACAGTGATGTGGAAGTGGCCAATGACTGGCTGCACCGCATGCGCACGGCCGCTTACCGGAATGAAAAAGTGGCGAGTCTTACACCTTTCTCCAACAATGCAACGATTTGTAGCTTCCCCGAGTTTTGTGGCGATAACAAGTTGCCATTTGGGCTTCCGTTGGCGGAAATTGACGTCTGCTTTGCTGCCCGGTTTGGTCCGGAGGACGTGATTCCGGTGCCCACAGGTGTGGGTTGCTGCATGTACCTGACGCGCGACTGTCTTGACGCGGTAGGCTATTTTGATCTTGAAACGTTTGGCCGGGGCTACGGCGAAGAGAACGATTGGTGCCAGCGCGCAGAGAAGGCGGGCTGGCGCAACCTGCATCTGACAAACTGTTTCGTCTACCATGCGGGCGGTGTTAGTTTTGGCTCGGAACAGCAGGCTAGAGTCGAAAATGCCCAGGTGCTGTTGGCGCAGAAACACCCGCGCTACGCTGCCGATGTGGAGCGTTATCTGGCTGCTGACCCGGCGCGGGAAAAACGCGGGAGGGCCTTGTTGGCACTGATAGCGGCGCACGGTTTACCCACAGTTGTCATGGTATCGCACAACCTCGGAGGTGGTGCCCAGCAACACGTGGAAGAACTGGTCAAATTGTACCAGGGGCGCGCGCAATTCCTGCAGCTGACACCCGAGAACGCGGGCGAATCGGTGCTGTTGACCTGCTTCGATGGTGCCCGTCGCCTGCCCGACGGTCTGCATTTCGAGGTGCCGGGTGAATATGACAAATTGTTGCGGCTGTTATCCGAGTTGGGTGTGGGCAGAGTGCATTTTCATCACACCATGGGCTTGCCACCGCGGCTCTGGCTGCTGGGTAAGGACCTGGGTGTGGGGTACGATCTCACGATTCACGACTACTACCTGGTGAACGGCAATCCCACACTCACTGACAGCGAGGCACGTTTTGCCAGTGAATCCCTCGACGATTTTGACGAGCAATGTGCGGGTCATTATCCCTTGCCACCCGGTGTCGACGCGGACCTTTGGCGGACTAACCAGCGATTGCTGGTGGAAAATGCCGATCGGGTAATTTTTCCTTCAGCCGATGCGAACCGGCGATTTTGCCGGTTTTTTGATATCAAACTCCCGGTCACTGCATGGCACCCGGATTACTGGCAGTCCCAGCCCTATCCGGAACCCCGCTGGCGGCATGCCGGCGATCGACCTTTGCGCGTGCTAGTGCTGGGGGCGTTGAGCAGGGAAAAAGGTGCTGACAACCTGGAGGCTGTTGCTGAGAGCATGGCTGGGGAGGCTATCGAGTTCCACTTGCTTGGCTACGCCTACCGCGCCATAGCGGGCAATGTGTTTACTCACGGCCCCTACCAGAACAATGAAGTTTATGCCCTGATGGAGCAATTAGCGCCCGACGTTGTCTGGTACCCCGCCCTGTGGCCGGAGACTTACAGCTATACCCTCAGCCTCGCGCTGCATTGTGGCTTGCCAGTGGTTGTGCCGGATATCGGGGCCTTTCCCGAGCGAGTTACAGGGCGTGACCTCAGCGCGGTCGTACCGTGGAACCGGTCGCCGGTGGAGTGGCAAACGTTCTGGAGAGAGGTAATGAATCGTGGTGCTCTGCCCGCGGCGGGTTTGAGCATCCTTGATCAAAGCACTGATCTGGTGGCAGATAATGATTTTTACAATGACAGCTATTTACAGGCGGTTGCTGTGAAGGAAGGGCATCTGGCGGATGAAACCCTGGACAGCCTGGCTGGTAACTACTACCTGTTGCGAGCTGGCCTATCCCGCAGAGAGCGCCTCCTGCGCGGTATTTGGCGGGTCAGTCGCAGTCCGTTTGTGGCAAAATGTGTGGCGCTTGTACCGTTTCGGCTGAAACAGTCGTTCAAGCGCCGCCTTTCATCCCGCCCTATGCACGATATCGTATACAAGGAGTAAGCAGGGTTTCGGCCCCAAAAAAAGCCATGGCTACTGTCTACCTTCATATCGGCGCACCAAAGACTGCAACCTCCACTCTGCAAAGTATGCTGGCGGGTAATTTTGAGCAGCTCTTGAGGCAAGGCGTACTCTATCCACAACTGCTCAGGCACGGTGACGCGCACCACACACTGGTAGCCGACCTTATCCAGGCGTATCAGGGTCATACCATGGCCGACTTGTGGTACGGCGATCGCACCCGTGGCGAAGCCTGGCAGAATTTGCAGCGGGAGATAGAGCAATACCCCGGAATCGAAAAAATTATTCTCAGCTCAGAGTTGTTCTTTGGCCAGACCCGGCGTCTTGAAGACATGCTGGCGGACATTCAGGGCCGGCTCAGTGCGCATGAACTGAAGGTCGTGGTTTATCTGCGGCGCCAGGACCAGCTTTACAGCTCGTTTTTTAATCAGGACGTCAAAGGTGCGAGACAGTGGGCGCACAATGCGTACCAGTTTTACCAGACCCACCAGATTTTCCAGCACGATTACAGTGAGCTGTTGGGTATTTGGAGCGATGGGGTGGGGCGCGAGAACATGGTGATTCGACCGTACGAGACTGCCCAGTGGGTGGGCGGCAACATTATCGACGATTTTTGTGCGGCAACCGGTATTGAACCTCTGGGCAGTGTGCCCACCGCACCGAATGAGAGCCTTGGGCCCACCCAGCTATATGTGAAGCTGTGTCTTAATCGGGTGGGCTATGACAAGGGTGCGAATGAGAGTGTACTTGCGCTCCTGCAGCAGGTGTATCCGGAGACTCCCGGCGGGCCTTGTACTTACGTGCACCGCGGTCTGTACCGGGAGTATCGCAAAAAATGGATCAAGGTGAACAAGCGCATTGCAGATCATTATCTGGACGGGGAACTGCTTTTTTGCGATCCCATTCCGCCACCGGAGAAAATTGACCTGTACCAGCCAGAGCTAGCGCTGATCGAACATTGCCTGCTGGCGCTCTTCGAGCACTTCAGTGGCCCTGGCGATCAGGAGCACCGGAGCCTGTTTGCACGGGCGATGTTGCTGATCCTTGCAGAGAAGGATTTATGGGACGAGTTTGAGCCTATGCGGTGCAATACCCTGATCCAGTGGGTCTAAATTGTCGATGAGATTTCCCTTTGAAAAGGTATCCGCGCACGAGGAAAAGCTGAGGGATTATTTCGTGGGTTTCGACATTCCCACCGATACCAGCGCTTTGAAAAAACCTGTTTGTATCATGCTGTTTACCAATCGCTCGGGCTCTTCCCTGGTGTCTGAGCATATGCGTTCCGCGCCGCAGTTCACCGGTTTTGGCGAGCCACTGAATGCCAGGTGGATTATTGAACGCTGTGAGCGGGAGGGTCTTAGCAGCTTTGCGGCGTATCTGCGTTGGGAAACTACGCGGTTATACCAGCATAAGCCAGAGGCTTTTCTCGGCATGAAGGCCTCCTACGGGCAGGCTATGATGCTGATGCGCAGCAAGGCCATACCCCGGTTCTTTGATGATGTTCGCTGGGTGGTTATACAACGCGATGATCTTTTGTCCCAGGCGGTGTCCTTTGCCATCGCCGACCAGACCAAGCAGTGGCACAGTTTTGACAGTGGCAAGCCAGTGGACCCGGTGTACGATTACCAGGATATCCGGCGGCGGCTGCATGGGTTTGCCCACTCCAGTATGGCCATCAACATGTTTTGCTCGATCTTTGATATCCGACCCTATCGCATCGTCTACGACGAGTTTGCCTGCGACCCGGTGGCCGGTGCCCGGGCCCTCGCCAGTTACCTGGGTGTTGACGACGTGACCATCGATTCAGAGGCCTTACAGATGGAGCGGCAGCGAGACAGTTTCAGTGCCGAGTTTCGTAGACGATTTCTGGAGGATTATCAGACAGGCATTGCCAACATCGGTATTTCCACCGGGGAAGACGGGGCGGACACTGAGTGAGTAACTGGCGCGAGGCGGTGTTCAACCGCCGAATGCTTATCTGTGTATTCACAGGCTTTACCTCGGGTATGCCACTGTACGTGCTGATTCAACTGGTGCCCGCCTGGTTAAAGGACGGGGGCGTCTCACTGACCGAGATTGGCTTGTTTGCGCTGGTGGGTATCCCCTATGCCTGGAAGTTTGCCTGGGCGCCCTTGATGGATCGCTGGATACCGCCCTTTCTCGGTCGCCGCCGTGGCTGGATGTTGATATGCCAGTTGGCGCTGCTGTTGTCTATCGGCATTCTTGGTGCATTTGACCCGGCACGGTCTACCTGGCTGATCGCCTGGCTGGCTGTGGCTGTGGCTTTTTTCAGTGCCAGCCAGGACGTGGCAGTGGACGCCTACCGGCGGGAGATACTTCCCGACGCGGAATTGGGGCTGGGCAATGCTATCCACGTGCAGGCCTACCGTATTTCCGGCCTGATTCCGGGCGCACTGGCACTCGTTTTGGCAGATATTCTGCCCTGGTCAAGTGTGTTCTGGATCACCGCGTCATTTATGGCTGTGGGTGTGATCATGACGCTTGCAGTCACAGAGCCGATATCAGAACTCCCCACGGGCACTGGGCTCAGGGAGGCAATAATGAACCCGTTTGCTGAATACGTTATCCGGCGGGGCTGGAGCGGAGTGCTGCTGGTATTGGGCTTTATGTTTCTCTACAAGCTGGGGGACAACATGGCCACAGCGCTGGCCACGCCGTTTTATCTCGACCTCGGGTTCAGCATGACGCAGATTGGCCTGGTGGCCAAGAATGCGGCGCTGTGGCCGGCAATTTTCGGTGGCCTGGCCGGCGGGCTGATCATGCTCCGCCTGGGGATCAATAGAGCGCTGTGGCTTTTTGGCGTAGTGCAGGTAGTGAGTATTTTAGGTTTTGCAGTACTGGCCAGCAGCGGTCCAGTAGTGTGGCTTCTCGCGGTTGTTATCGGTTTTGAATACCTGGGAGTGGGGCTGGGGACTGCTGCATTCACGGCGTTTATAGCCAGGGAGACGAGTAGAACCTACGCCGCCACCCAGTTTGCGCTTTTTACCGCGTTGGCGGCTGTGCCACGCACTTTTGCAAATGCCAGTACGGGGATAATCGTAGATCACGTCGGCTGGGTAAATTTCTTCCTGATTTGCGCTATGCTCGCGATTCCCGGAATGCTGCTGTTATTGTGGGTGGCACCCTGGAATTCAGGCCCGGCAAGAGAATAAAAATGAAAGTGCTGCACGTTTACCGTACCTATTTTCCAGATTCCCAGGGCGGGCTGGAGGAAGTGATCCGGCAGATCTGCCTGGCGGCACGGGAGCACGGTGTCACCAGCAAGGTGTTTACCCTAAGTGATGAGCCGTTTCCTCATACTCTCCCCAGAGTGGAGGCCGAGGTGGTCAGAGTACGCAAAACCTTTGAAATTGCATCATGCGGATTCGCGCTCACTGGTATGCGCCGTTTCGCGCAAGAGGTCGAGTGGGCTGATATTGTTCACTACCATTACCCCTGGCCATTCTCCGACATGATGTATCTCACGTTGGGCCGCCATCGGCCGGCAATACTGACCTATCACTCGGATATTGTCAGGCAGCAGTTCCTGTTATCAGTATATCGACCGCTGATGAGCCGCTACCTGAGTGCCATGGATATGATCGTCGCCACATCGCCAAACTATTTCGCGACCAGTGAGGTATTGAGCGAATACACGGATAAGGTAGAAATCATCCCCATAGGCCTCGATGAGCCCTCCTACCCGGCAATACATGAACAAAATCGCGATTTGTCGGCTGCCAAAGAGAGATACGGCGAGGACTTTTTCCTGTTTGTCGGTGTACTGCGCTACTACAAAGGCCTGCATATACTGCTGGATGCAATGCAGGGCGCAAGTTACAGGGTAGTTATCGTTGGTAGCGGGCCGGTCGAGCGCGAACTGCGTCGGCAGGCAAGGCGTCTTGGTCTGGAAAATGTCATCTTTGCGGGATTTGTTTCTGACCGTGAAAAAATGGCACTCTTTCGTCTGTGCCGGGCGGTGGTATTTCCGTCCTATCTACGTTCAGAGGCATTCGGGGTAACCTTGCTTGAGGGCGCGATGAGTGCACGTCCACTGATATCTGCCGAGGTGGGTTCGGGTACCAGTCATGTCAACATCCATGGTGAAACAGGCCTGGTTGTTCCGCCGGGTAATAGCACAGCGCTGCGCAAAGCGATGGATGAACTGCATCAGCAGGCGGAAAAGGCGCGACTCATGGGTATTAATGCGCGACGGCGCTACGAGCAATTATTTACCGGGGCCCGCATGGGCGAGCGTTATGCCGATGCCTATCGCCGCATTCTCGCCAAACCCGCCACGGCCGTGTCCGCCTGAATGTTTTCTCCCGAACTCGTTTTTCTACACATTCCCAAGACTGCCGGTACCAGTCAGCGCGGCGCTTTCCAGAAACACTACGGTGCCGGAAATATATTCTGGGTTGGCAAAGATTGCCCCGCTAACATAATACGCTTTCCACGAGACCAGGTTGGCGAGCGATTTGTTATAGGTGGGCATAAACTGCTGTCCTTTTACCCGCGCAGCCTCGATCCGCTATATTGCGCCATATTGCGTGACCCGGTCGAACGGGCTATTTCCTTGTTTTGCTATTACACCCGCCCGAATTTGGCTCGCTTGGCGCGGGATCAGAAAACGCGATCGGATGTGCTGGAAATAATGCGCGATAAGGGGATTGACCCGGACTCCATGCTCCTTTCAATCCGCCATTGTCGCTCCTTTCGCAAGGAAATTTCCAACTTCCAGTGCAGCTATCTTAGTCGGCACAGCAATACCTTCGCAGCGGTACGCAAAAGCTTGCGGAAGCTTGATCATGTCATTGGTACGATGCGCAGCCACGACCGATTTCACCGGGAACTGGGTGCTCTGCTGGGGTGGCCTGAAGAGCCACCGGTGGAGTTCAATCGTAGCCATGACAACTATTTGACGCCTTTTCTGCAGGATGAGGCATTGGTGGCACTTATTAGTGAGTTGAACATGGAAGACCAGCGACTGGTCGACTGGGTGGAAACTGAGCATGAGGGTCTGTGGTTGAACTTCAAGGACGCTGACGAGCGGCGACGGCGATTGCGCAAGCTGTCGTGCGTACCTGTTAAACCCATACCCAGTGAACGTAATCTGGAGGAAGCTCGAGACCTGTGGCCGTTGCGAGGGCCGGCGAAACTTAAATGGCCCCTGAGTCGGATGTTCGTGGCGCAGCCGCACCGGCTGATCTATATGCCGACACCGGGTGTAGCGGATTCATCGGTAAAACGTATGATGCTGGAGCTTTCTTCAATACCACATGGGAAAGAAATGTTGGGCCTGGGCATAGAACGGGTAGTGGAGCGATTTGCCACGGGCCTGGTGTTGGACGATTGCAGTCAGGCCGAAATTAGTTTGATTGCGGAATCCCGCGACTATTACAGGTTTGCCATCCTCTACGAGCCGCTGACCCGGCTGGTAGATACCTACCAGCAGTACTTTGTGCAGATGCGTCAGTCTCTGCGGCAGTGGCCGCAGTTGTACCAACTGTTGGCCGATGTTCAGGGTGTGACAGATCCCGATTGCGAACTGGGCATCAGCTTTCGCCAATTCGTCGAGGCCTGTGTCAGCAACCACTACAACAGCCGTCTGTTGCAAACCCAGACTCGATTCCTGCCCTGGCCCGATACTTGTGACCGCTTCTACCGCCCGGACCAGTTACCAGTGCTTGCGAACGATCTGGCCAGACTCAGGGGATTGTCAGTCAATCTTCCAAAGATAACGGTCAGCGCGATTCCGTCGCCACCCTGTACTGAGGCCGACTATGCCGATACACCTGCAGGCCGACTGCCGGAAGGTGCAGCGCAATGGCGTCATAAAGTGGTGGACGAGACATTGTTGGAGATTATCAAGGGTTTCTACGCCAGGGACTTCAAGCTGTACAATCGCACCGCGGACAACATTCAGGAGGTAATAGCAGAATGACTGACCATGCCGATTGGATAGAGACTCTCATCAAGCATCGGATAGAGCAGAATCGCCACGAGCGCAGCGACGCGGTGCGCCTGGCAGGTGCGCGATTCAAGCCATTGCAGCTGGGGGGGGGCGCCGACATTGTGGGGCGGGACTATCAACGGCAGCAGTGGTCGGTTGATGAGCTGTTGGGGTATTACGACAGGCAGTTTGTGCAAAATGCTTATCTGGTTCTACTCAAGCGCGACGCTGATATAGAGGGCCTCAACGCGCGACTGCAGAAGCTCCATACCGGGGAGGCTACGCGGCTGGAAATACTGTTCAGGTTGCGCTATGGCCCGGAGGGTAAGCAGCACAAAACGGCGGTGAAAGGATTACTGCGAGCTTTTTCCATCGAACGCTTGTGCCGCATACCTCTGGTCGGCCCGATACCGGCCTATTTGCGGGCGCTGATGTATTTACCTCGTATGCAACGGGATATCGAGCAGCTAAGGGGCTTGATTGCTATGCAGAAAAACGATGTGGATAGCAAAAGCCAGCTGATCGTGGATTTTCAAAACGAGCATCTTGAAAAAATAATTCGCCACCTCAGCCCATAGTACGTCTCACTCGATTGGTTGCCGCATGAATGTATTGATTTTGAACACCCAAGTCCCGTTTTGCTACGGAGGGGCCGAGGTCTTGGCCGAAGATTTGCAGGCGCAGTTAGCGATCGCGGGCCATCGGGCAGAAATACTGACACTGCCTTTCAAATGGTATCCACAGCAAACTCTTACCAATACCATTCTGGCCACCAAGCTGATGGACGTCAGTAATTTCAATGGGGTAACAATCGACAGGGTTATAGGGCTCAAATTTCCCATGTGGTTAATACCCCATCCAGCCATGTCGCTGTGGATACTGCACCAGCATCGCGCCGCCTACGACCTGTGGGATTCCCATCTTTCTGACCTTGCGGGAATGCCGGACGGCCGGGCCCTGAGGGATATGATTCGCAGGGAGGACACGGCCGCTATCCACGGGTGCAAAGCGGTATACACCATCTCCCGCAATGTGACCGGGCGATTGAAGCAGTACAACAATATCAGCTCCGAAGTACTGTACCCACCGCCGCGGTCGATGGAGCGATTTCGCGTGGACAGCTACGGCGACTATTTTTTCTTTCCCAGCCGCATCACACCCATTAAGCGACAGGAGCTGGTGATAGAGGCGCTGGTACATGTTCCGGAACCCGTCAAAGTAGTTTTCGCCGGGGAAGCTGACAGCCCCCATTACCTGGAGAAGCTGAAGGAACGTGCTGATGAGCTGGGAGTTGGCTCCAAGGTGGAATGGCGCGGCCGCGTATCCGAAGAGGAGAAGTTCGATCTCTACGCCAATGCCCTGATGGTGATATTTACGCCGGTTGATGAAGACTACGGCTATGTCACGCCAGAGGCGATGCTGTCATCAAAGGCCGTGCTGACCCTGGAAGATGCGGGTGGTGCGGCTGAATTTGTGCAACAGGACAAGAATGGTCTGGTATTGCCGGCGGACCCCAGGGCCATGGCATTGGCCATCAGCCGGATCTGGAATGATCGCGCTGAGGCGGAGCGCCTGGGCGGGGCGGCACGCAAGCGTATCGAGGAGATTGACCTGTCCTGGGAAAAAATAGTCGAGAGCCTGCTGTGCGAATGAATCTCAGCTGGTTTTCGCCACTGGATGCCGAGTCCAGCGAAATTGCCCGTTACAGCGCACAGCTTCTGGCCAGCCTGGAAAAGGTTGCGAGCGTGGTTGCGGTGGATGATGGTACCGGTACTGCCTCACCCGCCTGGTGGCGTCCGCAGGCAGGTGAGGCGAATCTCGCACCCGGCGTTGCACCCATGCCAATTTACCATATTGGCAATAACCCCCTGCACTTGCCCATATACTTTCGTTCGCTTGAAGAGCCCGGGATCGTGGTATTGCACGACCTCAGCATGGTGGATCTGGCCAGGCACCTTTCCCACCAGCTGGGGCAGCCTGAGTTGTGGAAGGAGCTTATGTGCCGGCAGTACGGCGACGAAGTGCGGGCGCTGGTTAATCGCAGTGAAAAGTCTGTGGCCGATTATAACGAGATGGTGTCCAGTTATCCTTTGTTTCAGCCTTTTGTCTCCGGTGCGATGGGGGTTGTTGTGCACTCCCGGTATGCGCACGATGCGCTGCAGCGTCAGCTCCCGGTCGGCACGCCGTTGCTCCAACTGAACCTGCCGGCGGCCGCACCACCCCCCAGGGTGGAAAGAGGAGAGCGTTCCGTCCGCCTGCGTTTCGTATTCTGTGGGCATGTGGGACCTAACCGGCGCCTGGTTGAATTTATGGAGGCCTGGGCCCAAGTGAGCACGCCGGAGCGGATCAGCCTGGACCTGTTTGGTAACATCAATAGTAACCGCCAATTGCTGCAATACGCCGAGCACTTTGGGGTGGCGCGCTACATCACATTCCGGGGCTATGTCAGCGATGACGAACTCGACGCGGCGTTGCATTCATCCGACTTCGCTATAAACTTGCGCTGGCCCACAATGGGCGAAGCCTCTGCCAGCCAGTTGCGTTATTGGTCGGCGGCGCTACCAACGCTGGTGAGCGATGTGGGCTGGTACCGCGAATTACCCGACCAGACTGTCTGCAAAATATCGGTGTCCAATGAAGCGGCGGACCTGCGAAGTTTTCTCGAAAATGTATTGGCAGACCCCGACCGCTACCGTCAGGTGGGATTGAATGGCTGGGAGCAGCTGCGAAGTGCACACTGTGCAGAGCGCTATGCGGAACAATTGGTAACCCTGGCGCGACAGCTGCTTGAGCGCCGCCTTGCCTATCGGGCGCTGGACCGGGGTATTGTCAATGTTATTGCCTCGATGTGCGAGAATGATACTGATACACGCTTGTTCCGGGACGCGATTGAAACTGTGATTGCAAGCTGTATAGCAGAAAATTAAACAGGAAGAGACATGAAAAATGCTGTTGTTACAGGAGTTTCCGGCCAGGATGGGGCTTATCTTGCCCGGCTCTTACTGGACAAGGGGTACCGTGTCTGGGGCGCTACCCGGCGCACCAGCTCTCTCAATCATTGGCGTCTGGCTGAGGTCGGGATACTGGAGCACGAAAATCTGAAATTGGTGGACTACGACCTGACCGACGCAGGTTCAGCCATTCGCCTGCTCGAGCGCAGTGGCGCGGAGGAGGTATTCAACCTGGCGGCCCAGAGTTTTGTCGGTGTATCTTTCGACCAGCCGGTAACCACGGCTCAAATAACCGGTGTGGGAGCAGTGCATTTACTGGAAGCTATTCGCATCGTTAACCCCGCTATACGTTTTTACCAGGCGTCTACTTCAGAAATGTTTGGCCTGGTGCAGGCGGTACCGCAATCGGAAAGCACACCCTTCTACCCGCGCAGCCCCTACGGCGTGGCAAAACTGTATGCCCACTGGATGACGGTGAATTACCGTGAGTCCTACGGGATCTTTGGCTGCAGCGGTATTCTTTTTAATCACGAGTCGCCCCTGCGTGGTCGCGAATTCGTGACACGCAAGATTACCGACGCGGTGGCCCGCATTGAGCTCGGCCAATCGCACCGTCTGGAACTGGGCAACCTCGATGCGCGTCGTGACTGGGGTTTTGCAGGTGACTATGTCGAGGGCATGTGGCGCATGCTGCAGCAAGATAAGGCCGACACCTATGTGTTGGCCACCAATCGAACGCAAAGCGTGCGGGACTTTGTCGATATGGCCTTTAAGGCCGTGGGGAAGTCACTTGAGTGGCAGGGTAGTGCGGAGAACGAACGCGGTATCTGCACCCGCACTGGTGCTGAGCTGGTTGCCGTAAACCCGGAGTTTTATCGGCCGGCAGAGGTGGAGTTGTTAATTGGTGATGCCGGCAAGGCGAAGGATGTACTGGGATGGGAGCCTGTGGTGACCCTGGAGCAGCTCTGCGACATGATGGTGAAGGCCGACCTGTCTCGTGTTGAGCGCGGGGTCTCCTTTTAGCCATGACGGGCAGAGCGTTAGTCACCGGATTGGGGGGATTTACGGGGCGTTATATGTCCCGTGAACTGGAGGCCATGGGGTATGAGGTATTTGGTCTGGGGCAGGGGCTGCCCGCCGCTGAAAACCATTATTCTGTCGACCTGCGCGATACCCGCAGTCTCGGTGATGCCGTTGCCGAAATACAACCACGCGTGGTTGTGCACCTGGCTGCAATTGCGTTTGTGGCGCATGGTGATGTGAGTGATATTTACAGTAGTAACATTGTTGGCACACGTAACTTGTTGGCGGCACTGGCTAATTGCAAAAGAACACCGGAAAAGGTGCTGCTCGCCAGCAGCGCCAATGTTTATGGTAATGCCAGGGTGCCAACGCTGGACGAAACCTGCCCGGCGCAGCCAGCAAACGATTATGCCGTGAGCAAGTACGCTATGGAGTTGATGTCGCGACAGTGGCGCGAGGCGATGCCCATTGTCATCGCCCGGCCCTTCAACTATACCGGGGTCGGCCAGTCTCCTTCGTTTCTTCTGCCTAAACTTGTGGATCATTTTTCCCGGCGCGCTGCCAGGGTGGAGTTGGGCAATATCGAGGTCTACCGCGATTTCAATGATGTGAGAATGGTCGCCGCGGCCTATGGCCGGCTGCTTGATAGTGGTATTGCCGGGGAAATCTATAACGTGTGCTCCGGGCATGCATACTCTATTAAAGATGTGCTCGCCATTTTGTCCGACCTCGCCGGTTATACAATTAATGTTGATATCAACCCCGCTTTTGTCAGGAAAAATGAAGTTAAGCGGCTGGTGGGGTCAAGCGACAAGCTTGCGAGTGTGATCGGTAAGCTTCGGCAGATTCCGCTGGCGGAAACGCTTGAGTGGATGTACCGCGCCCAGACCAGTCAGTGAAGGTCCTGCTCGATGTCTCAGCCGTTACGGCGCCACTGTCAGGCATTGGCAGATATGCACTGGAGCTGGCTCGTCACCTGCCGGCGACAAGTGGTGTAAACGCTGTACAGTTTTTGCGCGGTGACAGAGTGACGGACAGTTTTGACCCTCACCCGGTGGCGGTCGCGGCCCCCACGGGTGGACTCCGCCGCTGGCTTAAGCCGCTGCTGCCCTACAATCTTTTGCTCGGGCCCTATCGCCGTCACAAAGCCAGGGTTCTTGCCCGCGGCTTACGCGCATACACTGATCACATTTACTACTCTCCCAATTTCAGTGTACCGCCGGTGAGAGGAAAATCCGTTGTCACCTTGCATGACCTGTCGGTCTTTCATTTTCCCGAGTTCCACCCACGGGATCGAGTCAATTACCTGAAGGAGCAAATCGCGCACTCCGTAGATCGGGCTGACCACCTGGTGACCGATTCCGATTTTGTGCGGGGAGAACTTATCGCGCTGTTCGATCTACCGGGCGAGCGGGTTACCGCAATTCCGCTGGGAGTGGAACCCGCATTTCGTCCGCATACGCCCGGTGAACTGACTGCGGTTATGGCCCGTTATGGCCTGCAAGCGGGAAGTTATCTACTGAGTGTAGGTACCGTCGAACCCAGGAAAAACCTGATGGGACTATTGCAGGCTTATCAGCAGCTGGCACCTTCGTTGCGACAGCGGTTTCCACTTGTCATTGCCGGAGCGTATGGCTGGAACAGCACTCAGGTAATGAAGAAAATTAGTCAGCTGCGCCAAAGCGGCGAAGTGATTTACCTGGATTATGTGCCAGAACAGGAATTGCATGCGCTTTATGCGGGCGCTGCTGCATTCGCCTATTTCTCTTTCTATGAAGGTTTCGGTCTACCTGTGCTGGAGGCCATGAGCAGTGGTGTGCCAGTGGTTTGCGCGGATAGTTCTGCCCTGCCCCAGTTGTGCGCAGGCAGCGCCCTGCAGGTGGACCCGCATGACATTCAGGCAATGCGTTTTGCGCTTCAGCGGGTGCTTGAGGATGAGAGCTGGCGGGGCATGGTCGGCGAGGCCGGGCTGGCTCACAGCGCTGCTTACACCTGGCAGCGAACAGCGGAGTTGGTTGTGGAAGTGATGCGGACGCTCGCCCGGTGAGCTCACTGCGAGCCGAGCGGTCTGATGCCTGAGCGGCGCATCGCGGTGGACGCGCGCCCCCTGTGCCATCCGGGTACCGGTATTTGCCGTTATACCCGCGAGCTGCTGACTCGCATGTGCAGGCAGGGGGGGGAATGGTTTCTGTATTCACATCAGCGCTACGACACCACGGGGTTTAATCTGCCCAATGTTCATCATCGTGTGGCGGGTATCCCGACCTCTCTGCGGGCGGGGCAACTGTCGCATCTGTTCTTTCCGCTATGGGTCAGGCGTGATCGGGTGGATGCTTTCTGGGGACCACGACATCAGTTGCCCCTTATGCTGCCAGCCGACGTTCGCGCCGTTGTCACTATCCACGATCTGGTATTCAGAGACCGCAGCGAAACAATGCGATTTCCAGGCAGGGAGGTTGAAAACTTCTTTACCCCAAGGGCACTGGCGCGTGCCGACACGATAACCGTGGTGTCGCAATTTACCCGGCAGCGGCTGCAATACCACTTTCCGCAATATGCCCACAAAGTGGTAGTAGTGCCCGGGGCCAGTATGCTGACCGATGCAGCCAGATATCAGGGTGCGGCGCGCGCGGAGCAGGGCAAGTATTTTCTTTTTGTCGGCACGCTGGAGCCGCGCAAGAACCTGCCCCGGCTGCTGCGCGCCTATAAGCGCTACTGCCAGGAAACACCACAGCCATTGCCGCTCAAGATTGTGGGGGGGGCGGGCTGGGGTGGAGAGGATATCGCGGGTCTGGTTGACGCCTGGAAATTAACGCAGTGGGTGGAGTTATTGGGTAAGGTGGAAGATAGCGCCCTGGTAAGGCTTTACGGTGAAGCGTATGGGCTGCTGATGCCGTCGTTATACGAAGGCTTTGGCCTGCCGGTCGTCGAGGCGCTTTCGCTGGGCGTGCCCATCATTACCTCGCGGGATTCTGCCATGGCGGAGGTGGCAGGGTCCGCCGG
This sequence comes from uncultured Haliea sp., assembly GCA_963977275.1. GTDB lineage: Bacteria > Pseudomonadota > Gammaproteobacteria > Pseudomonadales > Halieaceae > JARRPM01. The sequence continues at coordinate 136,293 of CAXBNX010000004.1, forward strand.
CCTCTATGTCGACCCTGAATCGGAGATGGAAATTGCTGAGGCACTGCTGCGATTGACCGCAGACCCGCAGTTGTATAATGAGCTCCGAAGCCGTGTAGCAATGGAAATAGGGCGCTATGACTGGGATGATTCAGCCAACAAAATTCTCAGGATAATGATGTCATGAAAGTTCTGGCCTATTGCCCGCTGAACAGCGACAACATCGGCAGTAGCCTGGGCACGGCAGATTACAGCTATTACTTTGTCATGCAGCGTTTTCTGCCATTACTGGCGACAGTCGGTGAGGTTGAGATACTGTCTGAACCGCCCGACGATGAACTGGTGGCCCGCTACCAGCAAGATGATGAAGTGATCTATTTCGCGTTCACACCGCCTGACAAGGCCATTGGTACTAGCCTCTGCCCGGTGGTTCCAGTGTTTGCCTGGGAGTACAGCACCATTCCCGACGAGGCGTTTAAATACCCGCGTGACAACTGGGTGGAAGACCTTCGTGCCAGTGGCCAGGCCATTACGCACTCCAGCTTTACTGCTCGGGTGGTGCGTGCGCAGCTGGGGCAGGACTACCCCATAGCCAATATCCCCGCACCCTTGTGGGATGCCTGCGCAGAGCTTCGCCAACGGCGTAATGGTATCGGTACCGGGAGCCTCGATGGACTTGCCCTGAACTGTAAGGTAATTGACAGCAACAACTACGACATTACCAATACTTCAGTGCGGCCAAAAGGAGGAAGTGCGGGCGAGCGAGCACGCTCCCTGGCAGCCAGCTGGAATGGTGAGCCCCTGACGTTTTCATTTGCGCGTGGTGAGCCGGGGCCAACTCTGGTGGGGTTCAATGATGCTGAACCCTGGGGAGTGTGGTCCCGTTCCGGCCATCCATGGTTGATGCTGGAGCAGGCCATCGAGGGAGAGATTGAGATTGAAGTCACTGTCAGGGGGTACGCCCATAATATCGGCGAAGCTCTGGGAATAGAGCTTGGTGACTGCATAGCTTATCTGCCGCTCGCCGATGGTCTGCAAACGCATGTACTGAGAATGCGAGTGGCATCGGCGGCCAATTTTCTGGCCTTTAAGGGTGTGAGTAAGCGCGCGGTGGGTATGGATGATCCCCGTGATATCGGTTTTGGCCTGGCTTCAATTAAACTCCGTAGAGCTGCACCGGAAGAATCCGCGAATGCCTCGGTGGTGCTGGAATTTTCGACGGGCGAACTCGAGTTTACGGGCTTTCATGCGCCTGAGGCCGCAGGAGCCTGGACCTCGGCATCGCACGCTACCATCTACATGCCGCAGCCGGTAGCGGGAGACCTGAACATTCGCCTCGAACTCTTTCACCTCGTGCACAATGACAGCAGGGAACTTGAATTTCAGTTGGGCGATGCGCGCGAAACTGTAACGCTTAATGCGAAACAGAGTATCTACGAGCTGCGACTGCCTGCGGTCTACCCAACAAATCTTCTGCAACTGGACAATATTGGTCTCGGCCCCAGTGGCACAGACGGTGACCTGAGGCAAATTGGGCTGGGAATCAGCAGGATTACCATTAGCCAGGTTTCAGGCAGCTACAGACCACTGGTTTCGAAAACCCTGGCTGCCACGTCACGTGCGCTGGGACGTCTCCGGCTTAATGAAATTCTCTACACTGCGATTCTCAATCCCAACGACGGCCGTAAGAACTGGGAAGATATTATCACCGCCTTTGTTTACGCATTGCGCGATAAGCCCGGTGCCACTCTGCTGGTAAAGATTGCCAATGAAAACCTGAATATGTTTTTCGAGGATATATTCACGTTCTTTATGCGTTTGCATCCGTTCGAGTGCAGAGTGGTTTTTATCCACGGTTACCTGTCGGACCAAGAGTATCAACAGATCATTCTGCACAGTCAGTTCATTGTGAATGCCTCCCGGGGTGAGGGGCAGTGTCTTCCGCTCATGGAGTTCATGTCATCCGGCGTTCCCGCTATCGCGCCACGCAATACCGCCATGCTGGACTATATCGATGAATCCAACGCCTTTGTTGTTGAATCATCCCCGGAACTGGCCTACTGGCCACACGACCCGCGACAGGTTTATCGCACCTATTGGCACCGAATTAACTGGCAGACCCTGTATGCCGCCTTCGTAGACAGCGAAAAATGCTTCAGCCAGTCACCCCGTGCCTATCGAAAAATGTGCAGCGCTGCTGTGGAGTCCCTGCGAAGTTTCTGTTCCATGGCTGTGGCTCGCGACCGCCTGCGAGTGTTTATCGACGATATGGGAAAACGGGGGTAATGCTGATATGCGTATCATAATTTACTCTGAAACAACTGCCGCGACTGTTGGCGGAAACCTGGGGCGGCCTGAGTACAGTTACTACTTTATTCTTAATAAGTATCTTCCGGTGCTTTCGCGGCTGGGTGAGGTAATTCCTGTGGAACAGCCACAGTTGGAAGTCGACACGCTTTTTGACGAGGCAGCTGCGGCGGGGGAAGCCTCGGTGTTTCTGTCGTTCACGCCTCCACATCGGACCGCCAGAGGATTGAAATGTCCTACCGTATGCGTGCTGGCCTGGGAATTTGACAATATCCCCAGCGACGACTGGGATGCAGAAGAGCCCTGGCACAACTGGGTAATGGCTATCCGTGAGATCGGCTATGTGCTGACCATTTCAGACTACGCCACCCGGGTGATACGGCGGCAGGTGGGGCGCGGACCGCGTGTGGAGACCGTTCCTGCTCCGGTGGATTCCACTGCCTCGCCGGGTGTTGATGGGCCGGACCATTCCGTCACAAAACTAGGCGGGCCGGGCGACAGAACGCTTACCCTCAAGGCGACAATTTTTGATACCGAAGCACTGAATATTGATACCGAGAGTGTGACCCCCAGGGTTGCGAGTGCAGATGCCTCCGGCCCGGGTGGGCATTTGTGGGATGGTCATAGCGTGGATTGGGGCTTTTCCAACAGTTCGGAGACATCCGGGCAGTATCTGGTCGGTTTCTACGGTGAGGAGGACTGGGGCTCCTGGTCCAAGACAGCCCGGCCCAGTGTGATTTTCCCCTGGAGTATCGTCGGCGAAGTGGAGCTGGCAATCGCACTGGTAGGCTACGGTGCCAATCAGGGGCGCACGGTGTCGATTCATGTGGGCGCCCAGGTCACCGACATCGTGCTGCCCGCTACGCTGGAAGTATTTCACCTGACCATCAACTTGCATAAGCCAGTGAATAATCTGTACTTCACTGGCCTCACTGCTGTACCGGAGCCCGGTGCGCGGGATCACAGAACCCTGGGGCTAGGGCTCAGCAGCTTGTCCCTGCGTCGTCCCGGAGCGGCGCAGGTCACAGCTGAATCTTCCGGGCGGAATGATGATGGCGTCCAGAACATTGCCAGTAGACTGGATCTCAACGGTACGGTGTACACCTCAGTTTTCAATCCGGCTGACGGGCGCAAGAACTGGTTCGATATAGTGACTGCGTTTTGCTGGGCATTCAGAGACCAAGAAGATAAAACGCTGGTTCTGAAAATGTCGCACCATAATCGCTCCACGTTTCTGGGAGACCTGTTCCTGATGTTTTCTCGACTGGCGCCGTTCAAGTGTCGGGTGATAGCCATACACGGCTATCTCTCGGAAGAAGAGCTGGCGGGGCTTATGGCGGTTACAGACTTCTTTGTGAATGCCTCAGTCGCAGAGGGGCAGTGCCTGCCACTGCTGGAATTCATGGCTGAGGGTGTGCCCGCGATTTCACCCGACCACACGGCCATGGAAACCTACATCAACCCTGACAATGCCTTTGTGGTTGCCTCCAGCCATCAGCCGCATATCTGGCCCAACGACCCGCGGGAGTCCTATCGCACACTTTCGAATCGGATCGATTGGGACTCCTTGCGTCAGGCCTACTGTGACAGTGCGTCGGTGCTGTCCGACGAGCCTGAACGCTACACGCTGATGGCGGCTGCGTCGCGGTCGGTGGTAGAGAAGAATTATAGTTCACGGGTCGTTGAGAAGCGCTTGAGGAAGTTTTTGCGTAACACCGCAAGGCCGCGGCGCTGGTGGCGCCCTGCCTGGATGTGACGGTATCCGGTAAGCTGCTGTGGTGCTTGCCGCGCAGCAAATGGTTCGATAGGGTTTGGCATGAAGGAATATGTTGGTAAGTTGGTTTCACTAGAGATCGGATAAAAAATGGCGCAGACGAAGAGACCCAAACCACCAGATGTGGGTTTGCGGGATGCGGTCGGGGACGGTTGGTGGAATATGGCCACCGGCGAACTGACCGATGGTGTGAAAATTCGTTCCACCGATACGGTAATCGATGTGGGTTGTGGCGATGGCGAGAACAGTTATTTCTGTGCTCGTCAGGGTGCGGAGGTATTGTTTATTGATATGGATGCCGCGAAGCTGACCTGTGCCGAGGGGAAAATCAGGGCATCACCTGCCCATGCCTACCAGGCGATTCTCTCTGACTGCAACCCGATACCCCTACCGGACGCCACCGGGGACGTGATCATATGCACCGAAGTCCTGGAACATGTGCCCGACCCCGGGCAGTTCGTGCGAGAACTGGTCCGGGTGGCGAAGCCCGGTGCGCTCCTGGTGGTCACTGTGCCCGATGCACGATCAGAAACGCTGGTGGGCGCGACCGCACCAAAAATGTATTTCGAGGAGCCCAACCATATACGCGTATTTGCTGAGGGGGCTCTGCGTGACCATTTGCTCGCGGCAGGGCTGGAAGTTCAGAGTGAGCAGAACTTCGGCTCGTATTGGAGCATGTATATGGCACTGTCCTGGTTAACCTCAGAAACTGACGAGAACCTGCCTATTGATAACACTCACCCGATACCTGATCACTGGACCCGGCTGTGGCGTGCGTTGCTGGATCACCCCAATGGCCATCTGGTGAGGGACGCCTTCAACGAACTGTTGCCGCGCACAAATGGCATAGTGGCGCGGAAGCCGGCGGTCCTTCAGTGAGCATTCATTCCCTCAATTTGGCGAAAATATGAGCGCCGCAGCTGAGCACTCAATCGTTATTGTTACGCCGGTTTTTGAGGATAGTGTGGCCGCGACCCGTCTTTTTGCGGAGCTTGCCTCATCGCTGGGCAATGATATTTACATTGTGGCGGTTGACGATGGCTCAGTAGGGGAGCCGCTCGGTATCGGCAGTATACGTTCAGCGGGTATCGACGGTGCCGTCATTACGCTCAAGCGCAACGTGGGGCACCAGCGTGCCATTGCGATTGGACTGAGCTACGTGGAGGAAAACCTTTCAGGCTGTCAGCGCGTCATTGTTATGGACTCCGATGGCGAGGACCTACCTGCATCAATCGCTGAGTTGGTAAAACCGCTGGATATTGAGTCCGTCGATATTGTTGTAGCGGAACGCAAGAGCCGCGTGGAGACGCTGCGGTTTCGTGTGTTTTATGTGGTTTACCAGTGGCTTTTCCGGGTGCTTTCCGGGCACAACATCAGTTTCGGGAATTTTATGGCGTTCAAGCCCGCCGCACTGCGAAGATTACTGGCAATGCAGGAGTTGTGGATACATGTGGCGGGTTGCGTACTCGCGTCCAGACTACGCGTGGTGAGATTGGCCCTCGACCGTGGTCCGCGCTACACCGGGCAGAGCAAAATGAATTTTGTCGGGCTGGCACTTCACGGTTTCAGGGGCTTGATGATTTTTGCTGAGGATGTGCTTGTCCGTGTCGGCATGGCCTGTGCGCTTATTGCTGTGCTTTCCATTGTCGGCGGCACAGCGGCCATCATATTGAAAATATTCAGCTTTGCGACGCCGGGCTGGTTTTCAGTTGCGCTGGGTATATTGTTGCTGGTTTTCCTGCAGACAGGGACAATTACGCTAATGACCTTGATGCTTACCGGAGTGGTAAAGGGGAACACAATATCGTTTGTTGACTATCGCTCGTTTATTGCTGGTGTTGAGTGCACGGATGCCCGAACGGATAATTAGCGCTGCTAATCGACCAGAGGTCGCCCGGTATATTGTTAGTGGGCTGGTGGCGACCGCGGTTCATTACGCCATACTTACGGTCAATCTGGAATTTTTTCACATGCAGTCGGCGGGTCTCGCCAATATGGTGGCCTCGGTATTCGGCATCAGCTGCTCCTTTATTGGCAGCCGCTATTTTGTTTTTCGGGCTCATGAGCGAAGCTTCGCTGGCCAGGCGTGGAAATTCCTGCTGTTATATGGCCTTATAGCTTGTCTGCACGGGGTGATATTGTTTGGATGGACTGATATCGGTGGTTTCGATTATCGCTTGGGTTTTCTATTGGCAACTGCCATGCAGGTTGTATTGAGTTACCTGGGGAATAAGCACCTGGTGTTTACGTTATGAAGTTTTTGCAGGCCATTGTTGCCAGCGGTATCTTTACGCTGGTCCTCTGCATTCTGTATGTCGTACATATCAGATATTTTGCTGTGGATGTGGTTTTCTATAGCGCGCTGCTGGACGTCCTGTTGGCGGTGGTGTTAACGGTATTGGCTCTGTTTCTGTTGCGATTCTTTGCTGTTTTCAGTTTTTTTGAAGTCGCTCAGCTTGTCCTTATCTGGCTGTTGGCGGGCTATGCGCTGGCAATCTCTGTGCCAACGGTGCTAGATCGATCACTGTCTTTCTACCTGCTTGAAAAGTTGAACCAGCGCGGTGGTGGAATCCGCATGGAAAGCCTGGAGGAGGTTTTCACCGATGAGTATGTTAAGGAACACCGGCTGATAGATGTCAGAGTAACAGAACAGCTGGAATCTGGAACGATTGTAATCCGGCAGGGCTGCGTCAGACTTACCCCCCGGGGGCAGAAGCTGGCAATGTTCAGCCGCTTTTTTCGTTTGCATCTGCTGCCGGAAAGACGGTTATTGTTGGATGAGTACTCGGACGACTTAACAGACCCATTTCGGAATAGCTCGACCGAAAAAGGCTATGAGTGCTGATATCCGGGGTTAGTTGACGTTATGACTGGCCCCCATGCCTGGATTCAAACTGCCTGGATAATTTTCTGCCCTTTTGCCTGAGCGGTAACTCAATGAAGCGATAGTTCAGTTCGCTCAACAGCGCTATCAGAATAACCGCGGTGACAACGAGCTGGTCAAGATAGGCTGAATTGAATTTTGGGTTTGCGGGGTTACCGATTAGAAACCAGATTTCCCGCGACAGGTAGAAAGCCGGGATGTGAATTACGTAGATCGCATAGGAGCGAGAACCTACCCACATCAAGACGCTTTTCGCAGGACCCTTTGGCATAATGTAATCACGGTCGTAGGAAGCGATAAAGACGAGGGCAAACGAGACCAGCGTGATAATACTGGTAGCGTGGCTGGTGACGTCAATTCTTTCAGCACCAATAAATCCCAGGCACAAAAAAAGCGCGAGCAGCAATGGTGCGCTTAACAAGCGGCTTCTGCCCAGTATGGCGGGCTCGAAAACCGAGTATGACTTGCTCTGCGAATACATGGCGAGCAGTACCCCTATCAGTATTCCGTCGGTGCGCAGCAACATTTCATATAAGCCGGAGCGTGTTGAAGCCAGCTGCAGTAAAACTGCTGCTATGAGTACATGCGGAAGCCAGCGGCCACTGATCAGAACCAGAACAGGCAGCAGCAGGTAAAACTGTTCCTCTAGCGAGAGGCTCCACAGTGGAAAAAGCGCTCCGCTTCCACCTGGCGTACCGAAGGTACCTGCCAGGTGAAAATTTGCGACCTGCAGAATTGCACTCAGACCGCTTTCAAAGTTGGTTTTGAATGTGCCAAATGCGCCGGAGGAATTGAAAAAAACACTGCTCAGTAAAACAATACCTATCCAGAGCCAGGCGGTGGGCAGTAGCCGCCAGTAGCGCCGAATCCAGAATGCCAGGCTGATCACCCAGAATTGCTGTCGGTCTGCGCAAGAATCCAGTCTCGGGATCAAGCTGCGGGCGATCACAAATCCTGAGATGACGAAGAACAGGTCTACGCCAGAGCCGCCACCAAAGTTCAGGAAAAAAGCACTGAGTTCCGGGCTTCTCCAGGGTATGAGATTACCGTAGGCGTGAAATACAACGACATAGATAACTGCGATGCCCCGCAGTACTTCGATATCGCTATTTCTGGAACGCATTATAGAGTCACCCGCGTTGGAGTATTGTATTATTCGGGTTCGGTGGGTCAGAATACTTGTGCAGCTTCGCCGGACGAATTCTATCCGAGGTGAGCCAAATATAATACGGTAGCATTTCTGGTGGGTATCCCCGGAAAACTATAAAAATATCCCGGGAAGCGCACATCGCGGCGGCAAAATGCGCGTAGCGATGTGCAATTTCTCTAATCAACCGCAAAGGTAATACGGTATCAGGATGAGCAGCAGCCCTATTCGTAGCAATTGGCCATGGTTTGTGCTGATTGCGACAATGGCTGTACTGTTTTACTACCCGGTACTGTTTCAGCAGCAGACCCAGATTCATGCCGAAGGTGTTTCGCTGGGCGTCGCCTTGATGCATATGCTTTCGACGGCACTCAGGGGCGATGAAGGGTTGCTGTGGACTACCAGCATCTATGGTGGCCACCCCGTTTTTGCCGAGGGACAGGGAGGCTTTGCCAATCCCCTACACCTTTTCCTGGCCTGGTTACTCCCGCCTGTCCAAGCCTACAATATCAACCAATTCCTGAGCATGCTACTGGGCGGTCTGGGTGCCTTCGGTATGTGTCGAGCCGCAAATTGCGGGCGCGCCGCATCTGGCTTTGCCAGCCTGGCGCTTGCCTTTAGTCCACTGTGGATCGGTGGAGTCAACAATCTGGCGGTGGGCAGCACGATGGCCTGGGTCCCCTGGGTGCTCTGGGCAATGACGCGCTGGCTGCAGCGGGCAGACTTATACAGCGCCTGCTTTTTTGGCACTGCTGTGGCGCTCATGGTCCTGTCCGGCTATCCGCAGCTGGTTCACGGTGTATTGATTTACATGACGGTCTATCTTGCTGTTCAGCTGCTGATGGGGCCGGCGCGAGTTGCCCTCTGGTCACGACGGACAGCACTGGCCGCCAGTCTGGGAGTAGCAATACTCTTCAGCATCGCGCTCTCTGCTATACAGTGGCTGCCGCTTCTTGAACTGGTGCAGGAGTCGCATCGCAGCGAGGGTGTTTCGATCATCCCTCAGGATAGCTCCACCACCATAGCGTTCTTACGTGGATTTCTTTTTACATTCTCCGATTTGGAAAACTACCCCGATATCAGTGCAGGCTCAGGGTCGGTGTATTTTGCCGGGGCAGGTAGCCTGATTGTCTGCCTGGTAATTAGTGGTCTTATTTTCTTGCGGCGGTCTGCTGTCATCAATGGCCACCTGCTGGCGACTCTCTTGCTGTTCATATTGGGTATGGGGTTTGGGGGTACGCCGATTTTCAGAGTTTTATACGACTTGCATCTTGTGCCGGGCCTACATAGTTTCCGGGTGAGTTTCACCTATTTGTTTGTTGCCCTGGCCGGCTTCGCTTTGCTCACGGCTTTTTGCCTCGACGGTTTGGCAGGGTTAGGTAAAACGATTGAGACCGCCGACAAGGAAGGGCCGCTGCCGTCGCGCACACGGCGGAAATTACTATTGCTGTTCTGGGTGGCCTTTTGGCTGATAGCACTGTGTTTACTGCACGTAGATAGTGTCTCTACCGGGCAATACCTTATTGCAGCAGCCTGGGTTGGTTTGGCTATGGGGCTGTTTCTTCTGGGTTTTCAGAGGTTTTTGCCAGCGGTTTCTGTCCTGCTACTGTGTGTCGAAATCGTTCTTTTGCGGGTTGATTCTTATGATTTTGGTGCTTCCAGTCTCATATCAAAGCCAGCTTCAGTGCGGTTGCTGGAACGGGAGGCAAATCTGCATGATTTCAAGTTTGCTGACCGCGCCTATGCGGAGACTTATTCTTTGCTCCACCCCAAATCACCGGATGTCGCGGCGGGACTAAAAAAAATGTTGGCCTCGGTAACCCCCGCAGCCAACGCACTCTGGGGCGTGTCATCCCTGACAGGCAATCTTGCGCTTGAACTGCAGAGGCGCACGCTAGCCAACCCGATTATTGATGAAGAACTCGCTCCGGCGAGTCGTAAAAAGCCCGGATACAGGCTGATAGATTTCGCGTCTGCGCGATATTTCACTGTCGGGCAGTACTTCGCTTTGCCCGGTTTCAACGATGTTTATAACGACGCTGACATGTCCGTTAGGATCGTGGAGAACTCACACGCGAGGCCGCGGTTCCAGGCCTTCCGCAACGCGGTATTTGTACAATCACCGGAACAAGCTGTTGAAGCTATTGCAGCGCTGGATGGCGAGACTCTGATCATCGAACACAGTGCGATGGCACCGGCACCGATATCGGCAACTGCAGAGGGCACTCAGACCTGGAGGTTGATAGAGGATCGGTCGGATAGATACCTGATGGAAATTCGGGCCAGCAGCGCATTCTGGCTGTTTCTTGGTGACACCAACTACCCTGGCTGGAACGCGTATCTTGACGGTGAGCAGACACGAGTTTACAGCGCTCAGCTGTTGGGTAAGGCCATGTTTGTGCCAGCCGGGTCACATATCCTGCGGCTTGAGTTCGAGCCGTTGAGCTTTAGGCTGGGACTCGCTGTTACTGTACTCGGATTTGTTTCGATGCTTCTGAGTCTGGCGTGGTCGTATATTCGTCGTAAAACCGTAGTATCCGGGACGGGTAGCTGACCTATGACCGAGTTGCACCAATCGGTATCCCAAAAGCGCATAGATGACATAGAGATACTGCGGGCGTTCGCAGTGATACTGGTCGTTGTCGAACATATGCATTTTAATCTGTTTGCCTGGAATACGCCGGTTCTGAAAAATTTCTATTCGTACTTCGGCGGTTGGACCGGTGTTGACCTCTTCTTTGCCATTTCTGGCTATGTCATAGCGAAGGACCTCGTGCCCAGGCTGCGGGGAGCCGCCACGCGACAGCACTACGTCAATGCATCACTTATTTTCTGGACTCGTCGTATTTGGCGCTTACTGCCTTCTGCCTGGCTTTGGTTGGCTGTGATTCTCTTTTCTTCCGTATTTCTCAATCGATCCGGCGCATGGGGCAGTGTTGCAAACAATGTGGAAACGGTTCTGTCCGCCTTTCTCCAGATAGCGAATTTTCACGTTGCCCATGTGTTTGGCGAACGATTTTCCGGCGCCGCGTTTGTTTACTGGAGTCTTTCTCTGGAAGAGCAGTTTTACCTGTTTCTTCCAATACTGGTATTTGTCAGTGGTCGCAAGCTGCCCTGGGTTCTGGGTCTTTTGGTTATTCCCCAACTATTTATGCAGCGGGAAACACCACTGCTGGCTCTTGTTCGTACAGACGCGCTATTTCTCGGTGTGCTGATTGCTCTTTGCGCGCAGCAATCGTTCCATGCGCTATTTCGCCCGGAGTTTCTCGAGCACCGTGGCGTCGCTGGCATTTTTCTGGCAGTTTTAGTCGGCGCTTTGGCCTGTGTGGGTTCCGAGGGCATTTTTATCACGGAGTTCCGCTATGGCCTGGTGACCTGTATCTCAGCGCTTTTGGTATTCGTTGCTTCGTATGACCGCGACTATTTTGTACGCTCCCGCTGGCTCAGAGTGTGCCTATTGTGGGTTGGTAGCCGCTCATACGCACTGTATTTGACTCACCTGCCCAGCTACTTTCTTACGCGAGAGATCTGGTTTCGGCTTGAGCCCACCGGGACCCGGTTTGGTGCGGATTATACGGTTGCGTTTCTGGTAACAGCTTTGCTGCTTCTTGTGACCATGAGCGAGCTCAATTATCGGCTGGTTGAGACGCCCTTTAGAAGGCGGGGTGTCGCCATAGCTCAGAGAATGGCCCAGAGGCAGAGTGCACGGCAATGATGCACGGCCACATCAGTCGGTACGTCGGCACATTGCGTGGTGGTATAGTGCGCACAAATATTGCAAGCGGTTGGGTTAATTATGAGTGAGGACTCCAGGCCAAAAGCCGGGCCTATCGGTTCCAAGGATCGCAGGCTTGACGGTTGGTTTAACGCGGCCGACGGCGAGTTGACTCAGGGTGTTCCCGTGAGGGCGGCCGACAGGGTAATTGACGTGGGATGCGGCGATGGCGCGCTTATTCACTTTTGTGCGAAGTTGGGGGCTGAAGTTGTTTTTATCGACCGGGACGAGACAGCTCTGGCCAAGACGGAGGCCAAAATTGCTGCCTCTCCAGCGCGTGCTCATCGTGCCATTCAGTCAGACTGTAATCCAATTCCCTTACCGGATAATGCCGGCGATCTGGTGATTTGTACCGAGGTGCTTGAGCACGTGCCTGATCCCGAGGTATTCCTGCGAGAATTAGTTCGCGTAACACGCCCAGGCGGACAATTGCTGATTACCGTGCCGGACTCACGCTCGGAACAGTTTATTGCTGCGACAGCGCCACCGCAGTATTTTATGGAGCCGAATCATATTCGCATATTCACTGCACAGCAGTTTCGTGACTTGGTCCAGAGTGCGGGGCTTGAAATTGAAAGCCAGCAGTTTGTGGGGTGTTTCTGGAGTATTTACTGGCCCTTGTCCTGGCTCACCTGTGAACCTGATTCCGGCTTGCCAGTCGACAACCCGCACCCGATTACGGACCACTGGACCAGGCTTTGGGGGGCAGTACAGGATCACCCGCAGGGGCATAAGATCAGGAATGCGCTAAATCAGTTGTTACCGAAAGCGCAGTCCATTGTTGCCCGCAAGCCTGCCTGATTTCATATCAAGACCATGATAAGCATAGATTTTCTTGTTCCCGGTTTCAGTAAATGTGGCACCACAACACTGTGCGCTCTGCTGGCCCAGCACCCGGATATTTATATTCCGGAGCTCAAGGAACCCTGGTATTTCAGCTCCAACGATTTTCCGGCCAGGCAAGCCGACTATGTCCAGCATTTCTCGCCGGCATTGCCGGGGCAATTGCTGGGGGAGGGCAGCGTAAACTACTCCGGTTTTGAAAAGGAGGATATATCCATCGCAAGAATTGGCGACAACAATGCCGATTGCCGATTTATTTTTATTGCCAGGAATCCGTTGCGGCGCATTGAGTCGAGTTATCGGGAGATGCATCACAGTGGTGTGAAATTCGGTTTGAACGCACCCTATGGCCTGGCGGAAAACCTCGAACGCTTTCCGCAGATGATCAAGGATTCAATGTTTTTCGAGCGTATATCAAAATACGTCAATGCGTTTGGCAAGCAGGCCATCCTCGTGCTGTTTCTTGAGGATCTGCACCGGGAGCCACAGCAAGAGCTGCAGAAGTGCTTTAAGCATCTTGGAGTAGATCCGCAGTTCCATGTCCGGGAAGCGCTGCGACTGAACAAGGGTAGCTCAAAATACTATGACACGCGTATTTTGCGCTATATACGCAGTAAGCCCTGGTCGGGTTTTAAACTTGCCAGACTTAATCCAGAGCAACAGGACCGGTTGTTACAACCTCTGCGGCTGCGCAGGCCTTTTGTCAAACCTATCGTTTGGGATGAGAGATCCAGGGCAATGGTGCAGGATTCTGTGCTACCCGACGCGAAAAAATTCCTTGAGGCTTTCGGCAAGAGCGCCGATTTCTGGAATTTTCATACCGCGGAGTCATAGAGCGCGAAATCTTCACGGTAATACGCGCGCATGGCGTCGCCAAGGCCTGATGCAAGGAATGAATCGGGATTGATTGGCCCGGCCCGGTCCAGCTCGCCGGCCGTCAGGCTGCTGGCCTGTTGCAAGTGGGTATCTGACCTCCCCGTTTTATTGTCATGGCCCAGTTTGATGGTTATGCCTTTCTCCCTGAGCAGGTACTGTTCCAGCTGAGCAATATTTTCCAGGCGAAAGATCCTGCTGATATGTTTCACACCGCGTAAATAGAGGTGCTGCGGGCGCCAGTGTGGGTCCAGTTCGAAGGGGTCCTGGTTCAGGATAAAGGTCACGAATTCGTCAAAACTGACGCCCCGGTCCAGGTCTATATCTGCCCTGCCCTGTATCGCGCTGATGACTGGCCGGGTGTGCATCAGGTTGCGTTGGTTGTGGCGTTTGTAGACGAATTTTTCCAGGTACGCGCTGATGATTCGCTCGAATGGATCACGGATTACGCTGAATTTGAAATAATCGTCAGAGGCCAGTATTTCGCGGGCATGGTCTATTGTCTGGTCCTTGAGCTGTACGCCGGTGGTGAAGCGGTCCGTTACAAAATGCACACCCAGTTCAACAGCGACCTCTGGTCTGTCGATCCCGGCCAGTCTCACCATCATGGATTTCAGCGAGGTACAGGCGCATTTGGCCACCGGGATATAAAACAGTTTGTGGCTATGGGAGACCATCATGGCGCTGTACGGCCAGCGCATACCGTTGCCATTGGCCTTATCCCAGATCTGGCTGGCCACGGCGAGTTTGGTGTCAAAGGAAGGCATGTCGTCCGCTTGTGTAACTTCCACAGTGGCGGGGTGATGGGGGTTGAGAGTCTCTACCCAGTACTCTCCCTCCTTGAGTAGTCCGACCCGGATTGCCGCGACGCTCGCATCTTGCAGTTGCGGGATGATGACAGTGATCTTCTGGGTGTGTTTACCCATAGCAGCTACGCTGGCGGACAGCGGAGTACGCACCGACTCAATGCTGAGTACTTCGCCCGCAGCGTTAAGCAGCTTGAAGGAAAAGGCGAACGCCATCCCCGGCCCGGTTTCAAGCGCGAACCTTGAGCTGTTGACCAGCGTGACCTGTAGATGACCCCGGCTCTGCGCGCCGTAAAGCGTCAGCGTGCCAGGGGCCTCAATGCTCACTTGCTGCCACGCCTTGAGCGTCAAACCCTGCGGAGGAGGTTGGCTACTTTTGTCTTTAAGTATTTTCGGCAAAAAGTGGTGTCCCTGAGTTGCTATATTCTATGTCGGAAAGAGCTGCCGTACTCCGGCTACTGCGGGCCCCCGCCTGGCTGCCAGCGATATTGGCGCAGGCTGATTCCATCGGCTGATCGAAAGACAACCCCCTCGCTCTCCAATCGACGTCTTTGTCGCTGTTGTGCAGAGCCGCCACCGGGTACGACCAGCTTGCCCTGGGCGTTGAGAACGCGATGCCAGGGTATGCGGGTATCCTCTGGCAGGCCTCGCAACGCCCGTCCCACCCGCCTGGCGGCGCCTGGCAGGCCCGCCTGTCGCGCCACATCACCGTAGGTGGCTACTGTGCCGGGGGGGATTAGCATAACCACTTGCCAGATGCGCTGGTCGATCTCTTTGGGAGTGCTGGCCATGTTCTGTGAAGTCTGGCTCAATCGTCTTCTATGAAAGTGGGCGAGTCTACCACCGGGGCTCAGGCTGGCAAAGGTGGACGGACCGGCGGCCCGGGGTTGCACTTGTAAATTATGTCGCTGCCCCCATACTTTGATTAACGGAGAGCTCCCATGCGTTTTTTTATTATGCTTCTGCCCTGGCTGGAGCTGTTCACACTGATACAACTCGGTATTGAAACCAGCGCATTGACAGTGATTGGCTATGTGCTGTTCACCCTGTTCCTCGGCCTGGCGATTCTGCAGCGCCAGGGGCGAGGTATGTTTGAGCGCCTGCGCGAAAGCCAGCAGGGCAAGTTGGTGGGCCCGCAACTCTTACTGGACGACATGGCACTGGGGTTGGCTGGCGTGTTATTGATGATACCCGGCCTGATATCCGATTTTGCCGCCCTGATTGTGGTTATCGGTCCACTGCGTCGGCGCCTGGCCGTGTGGATTATGGGCCCGCAACCGCAGCCTTATGTTCCCGAGCGCGACTCGGAGGCCCATGTGACACTCGAGGGCCAGTACACCCGGGTTGATGATGAAAAAAATCCGTAAGCTATTGATAATAAAATAGAAATTTAGTATTCCGGCGCTCTGGATCGCCATTTCGGCTAGGCTTGACACCGCCCCACTCCCGACTAGAATTAGCACTCTCTTGAAAAGAGTGCTAATTGGGGCTTGAAATGCTGTGTAGCGCCCCAATAGTTGAGCTAGCCCCGCGAGGGTATTCATAAAATTGTTGCTAGGAGAGTAATACAGATGAAAATCCGTCCGTTGTACGACCGTGTTGTCGTTCGTCGCAAGGAAGAGGAAGAAACCACCGCTGGCGGTATCCTGCTGCCCGGTTCAGCCAAAGAGAAGCCCAATCAGGGTGAGATCGTGGCGGTTGGTGAAGGCAAGGTATTGGACAGTGGTGACCTGCGCCCGTTGACTGTGAAAGTCGGTGACAAGGTTGTATTCGGCCAGTATGCCGGCGGCAACACCATCGAGGTTGATGGCGAAGAGCTGATCATCATGGGTGAAAGCGAGATCTACGGCATCGTAGAGTAAGGCACTCCCGTTCGTTTGAATAAAATTGAATTTGTAATTTGAGGAAATAGATCATGGCAGCTAAAGAAGTACTATTTGGCGACAAGGCTCGGTCGCGTATGCTGAAAGGCGTAAATGTTCTCGCCGACGCCGTTAAAGCAACTCTGGGGCCCAAGGGCCGCAACGCGATTCTGGACAAGTCCTTTGGCGCTCCCACCGTAACAAAAGACGGTGTATCCGTAGCCAAGGAAATTGAGCTGGAAGACAAGTTTGAGAATATGGGCGCGCAGATGGTCAAGGAAGTGGCCTCCCAGGCGTCTGATCAAGCTGGCGATGGTACTACCACCGCTACCGTACTGGCCCAGTCCATTCTTAACGAAGGCCTGAAGTCTGTTGCTGCAGGCATGAATCCGATGGATCTCAAGCGCGGCATCGATAAGGCCGTTGCTGCTGCAGTCGAGCAGATCCAGAAAGCTTCCACTCCCTGTGAAGACAACAAGGCTATCGCTCAGGTAGGCACCATCTCTGCCAACAGCGACACCCAGGTTGGTGACATCATCGCCGAAGCCATGGGTAAAGTCGGTAAAGAGGGTGTTATCACTGTTGAAGAAGGTTCCGGCCTGGAAAATGAGCTGGACGTGGTTGAAGGTATGCAGTTCGATCGCGGCTACCTGTCTCCCTACTTCATCAACAACCAGGAGAGCATGAGTGCCGACCAGGAAGATCCCTTCATCCTGCTGGTTGACAAGAAAATTTCCAATATCCGTGAATTGCTGCCCCTGTTGGAGCAGGTTGCCAAGGCGTCCAAGCCTCTGGTAATCATTGCTGAAGACGTGGAAGGCGAAGCGCTGGCCACTCTGGTAGTAAACAATATGCGTGGCATTGTGAAGGTGTCTGCATGTAAGGCGCCAGGCTTTGGTGATCGTCGCAAGGCAATGCTGCAGGATATCGCCATCCTTACCGGTGGTACTGTGATCTCCGAAGAAGTGGGCATGGATCTTGAGTCCGCTACCCTTGAGCACCTGGGCAGCGCCAAGCGCATTACCATGGACAAGGACAACACCACCCTTATCGATGGTGCTGGCGACCACGACGCTATCAAGGCGCGTGTTAACGAGATTCGTGTGCAGATCGAGAACACGTCTTCCGATTACGATCGCGAGAAACTGCAGGAACGTGTGGCCAAGCTGGCTGGCGGTGTAGCAGTGATCAAGGTTGGCGCAGCCACCGAAATCGAAATGAAAGAGAAAAAAGCCCGCGTTGAAGACGCTCTGCACGCTACGCGTGCTGCAGTTGAAGAAGGCGTGGTTGCCGGTGGCGGTGTCGCCCTGGTGCGCGCTGTTGCAGCTATCGCTGACCTCAAGGGTGATAACGAAGACCAGAACCACGGTATTGCCGCGGCACTGCGTGCCATGGAGAACCCGCTGCGGCAGATCGTTGCCAACGCTGGTGGAGAGCCCTCGGTTGTGCTGAATAAGATCAAGACCGAAGGTACTGGTAACTATGGCTATAACGCGGCCACAGGTGAGTACGGCGACATGCTCGAAATGGGTATTCTCGATCCCGCCAAAGTGACTCGCGTGGCCCTGCAGGCCGCCGGTTCTGTTGCCGGCCTGATGATCACCACCGAGGTGATGATCGCTGACGCGCCTGAAGAGAAAGGTGCTGGCGGTGGCGGTATGCCGGACATGGGTGGCATGGGCGGTATGGGTGGCATGGGCGGCATGATGTAAGAAGCCCTGTTGCACTATAAGAACCCGGCTATATGCCGGGTTTTTTTATTGTCACGCAAGGCTTATCTAAGTTGTTAGTGGCATACCAACTTGGCTATCAAGGTGTATAATGGGGGCGGAAGTTTTACCACAATAATTGGGGGTAGGTGATGGTTCTTGAATTCATTTTTAGATGGGCGCACGTCCTGTTCGGTATTACCTGGATAGGCCTGCTGTACTACTTCAACTTTGTTCAGGGTGAGTACTTCAAGGAAGCTGAAGCCAGCGCCAAGGCCGACGCTATGAAGAAGCTCGCACCGCGCGCACTTTGGTGGTTTCGCTGGGGCGCGATGTTTACGTTCCTGAGCGGATTGTATTTGCTGCATTCCATTGGAGCAACCAGGGCTATTGGTAGCCAGCCTGTCATTTGGGTTGGCGCACTGGCGGGTATCTTCATGTTCCTGAACGTATGGCTGATTATCTGGCCCAAGCAGCAGGTAGTTCTGGGATTAAAAGAAGGAGACGGCCCCTCATCAGCAGCGAAGGCGGGTCTGGCGTCCCGTACCAACACCTTGTTTTCTGCCCCTATGCTGTTTGGCATGTTGGCATCTAAGCACTTACCCAGCCTTGCTGGCGAGGTGAGCAACACCGGTTTCTACGCCGCGATAGCCGTCATTGTTTTGTTAGAGGTTAATGCAGTGGTTGGCAAGACCGGTCCGATGACCAGCGTCAAGGGTGTCATCCACAGTAGCATCGCCCTGACGGCGGTAATCTGGGGCCTGCTCGCCTTTCTGTAAGCGGGTATCAGCTATAACAAAGCCGGGCATTGTCCCGGCTTTTTTATTGCGCGATATGTATAATCAGCGCCACTGGTTTCAACAGGTGTATCGCACATGTCCGACGATGATCTCGACCACATTCCATCTATAGTTCCCCGCCGGGAGGGTGGCCCATCACGGGCGCCATCACGTTCCGGGGGAGGCGCTGGGCAGCGGCCTGCAGCGCAGAAAAAACTGCCGGCAAATGGCGGCGGTACCGGCCCTCTGGCGCGCATACTGCTTACCGTTGCAATGGTTGTTGCTGCGATCGCCTGCGCCTGGGCCTGGCAGTTACAGGGGCAGCTGGCGCTGGCAGAAGAAAAACTTGTCGATTATGACGGGCGCATCGGTGATCTCGAGGCCCGCTTGTCGGATACCGATGAGGGCATGAACCAGAATGCCGAGTTGCAGGCGGCCAAGATCCGCGAGCTGGATTCGGAGGTGCGCAAACTCTGGGACAATGTCTGGAAGCAGGCCAGTGAACGGCTGTCGAAGTTGGAACAAAGCAGCGCCGGCCAGAGCAAGAAGCTGGATGCCACTGCGTCTGGCCTTGCTACTGCCCAGGGCCAGATCAAGGCTGCCAGTGGCGATATTGCCAAATTAAACCGCGTCGCGTCTGACCTTGAGCGCATTATCGCCAGCGGCAAGGTGAATCAGGCTGAGGTGGAGCGGGTGGCCGATTCCATTAGCCGGGTCAATCTCGACCTGGCCAAACTGAACAAGCGGGTACAGGGCAACGAGGAGTGGATTCAATCCATTAATGCCTTTCGCAAGCAGGTTAATGCCAGCCTGGTAGAACTGCAGTCAGCTTTGCGCTCTCAATCCAAGACCACACCCTGAATTAGAGGAATTCATCATGACGGTTATTCGCCAGGACGATGTTATCGATAGCATTGCCGACGCCCTGCAGTTTATCTCCTACTACCACCCGGTAGATTTTGTTAAAGGTGTGTTCGAGGCCTATAAACGTGAGCAAAATCCTGCGGCAAAGGATGCCATGGCGCAGATTCTGATTAATTCACGGATGTGCGCCGAGGGGCACCGCCCTATTTGCCAGGATACGGGAATTGTGACGGTCTTTCTCAAGATTGGGATGAATGTGCAGTGGGATGCCACCATGTCGGTATCCGACATGGTGAATGAAGGGGTGCGGCGAGCCTATACCCACCCTGATAACGTGCTGCGCGCCTCCATTCTGGAAGACCCTGCTGGTGTCCGCAGAAACACCAAGGACAACACACCTGCGGTAATTCACATGGAGGTGGTAGCAGGGGACACTGTGGATGTGCAGGTGGCGGCCAAGGGCGGCGGCTCCGAGAATAAATCCAAGCTGGTTATGCTCAACCCCTCTGACAGCATTGTCGACTGGGTGGTTAAAACGATACCGACCATGGGGGCGGGCTGGTGTCCGCCGGGCATGCTGGGCATCGGCATCGGCGGCACGGCTGAGAAAGCGGCCGTGATGGCGAAGGAATCGCTGATGGAACCTATCGATATACACGAACTGCGGGAGCGAGGCCCTGCCAACCGGGTGGAGGAATTGCGGCTGGAGATTATGGAGGCCGTGAATAAACTGGGAATCGGTGCCCAGGGACTGGGCGGGCTGACCACCGTGATGGACGTCAAGATTCTCGATTACCCCACCCATGCGGCGTCGCTGCCGGTGGCGATGATTCCCAATTGTGCGGCCACACGCCATGCCCATTTTGTGCTCGACGGCTCCGGCCCCGTGTTGCAGACACCGCCTGATATTAACGACTGGCCCGAAATAACCCAGGAAGTGAACGACGGGGTGCGTCGAGTGAATCTCGATACGGTAACCCCCAGCGATGCCGCCGAGTGGCAGCCCGGTGACACCTTGCTGCTGTCGGGAAAAATGCTGACGGGTAGGGATGCCGCCCACAAAAAGATGAAGGAACTGATAGAGAGTGGTGAAGGCTTGCCGAAGGAAGTGGACCTGAAAGGGCGTTTTATTTACTACGTGGGCCCGGTAAACCCGGTGCGCGACGAAGTGATGGGGCCGGCGGGCCCGACGACAGCCACCCGCATGGACAAATTCACCGATTTCATTCTGGAGCAAACTGGCCTGCTGGGAATGATTGGTAAAGCGGAACGCGGCCCTGTTGGCATTGAAGCAATCCGCAAGCACAAGGCCGTGTACCTGATGGCCGTAGGCGGTGCCGCATACCTGGTATCAAAGGCAATCGTCTCGGCGAAAGTCGTCGCTTTTCCGGAGCTGGGGATGGAAGCTATTTACGAGTTTGAGGTCAAGGACATGCCTGTCACAGTAGCTGTGGATAGCCGGGGCACCTCGGTACACGAAACAGGGCCAAAGATATGGCGTGAGAAAATAGCCGAGCAGGCCATCACCGTTGTCTGAGACGTTTTACTGGCACGATTACGAGACCTTTGGTGCAGACCCGTCTCGCGACAGGCCCGTTCAGTTTGCAGGCTTGCGCACCGATAAAGACCTGAACCCTGTAGGGGAGCCGCTGGTGCTGTACGCGCGGCCAGCGAACGATTTTCTGCCGCAGCCAGAGGCCTGCCTGGTGACTGGCATCAGCCCCCAGTTGGCGCTGGAAAAAGGCGTACCGGAGAGTGAGTTTATCGCCGCTATACATCGCGAACTGGCCCAGCCTGGTACCTGTGGCGTGGGTTACAATTCGCTGCGCTTCGACGACGAGATCACTCGCTATACCTTGTACCGCAATTTCTACGAACCCTACGGCCGCGAGTGGCAGAACGGGAATTCCCGTTGGGATCTCATCGATCTGGTGCGCACAGCTCACGCGCTGCGGCCCGAGGGAATCGAATGGCCCGAGCGAGAAGACGGCCTGGCCAGTTTTCGGCTGGAGCACCTTACCGCAGCCAATAATATCGCGCATGAGGGGGCCCACGATGCCCTGTCCGATGTGCATGCCACCATCGCGATAGCGCGACTTGTTCGGGATCGGCAGCCACGGCTTTACGATTATGTGCTAAAGCATCGGGATAAGCGGTCTGTGCAGACGCTGCTGGATATAGACGGTATGAAACCCGTATTACATGTCTCCGGCATGTTTGGCGCCCGGCGTCACAATATCGCATTGATCGTCCCGCTGGCACTGCATCCCGTCAATCGCAATGAGGTTATTTGTTATGACCTCAGTGCAGACCCGGCACCCCTGATAGAGCTCGAGCCGCAGCAGTTGAGTGAATTGTTGTTCAGCCGTACGACTGATTTGCCAGAAGGTGTGGAGCGGCCCGGTGTAAAGTCGGTTCATATCAATCGCTGCCCGGTATTGGTAACGGCAAAGATGGCCGACTCTGCCACGGCCGAGCGGCTGGGTATTAGCGGGCAGCGCTGTCGTGAACATCTTGCGACTTTGCGCAACTACCGTGATCGGGACACGAAATCATTTGTGCAAAAACTACAGGCGGTTTTTGCCGGGCGAGAATTTGAGCCGGTTACTGACCCGGATCGCATGCTCTACAGCGGTGGCTTTTTCTCCGAGCACGACAAGAAGGCCATGGAAGAGGTTCGCGCCTGTAGCCCCAAAGAACTGGCAGCAGGCAGTTTTCCCTTTGAGGATTCTCGCCTGTCGGAGATGTTGTTCCGCTATCGCGCCAGAAACTACCCCGAGACTTTATCTCCCGAAGAACAGGCGCAGTGGGAGGAATACCGTTTCCAGCGCCTGACAGAGCCGGGCAGTGGGGCCAGTATTGGCATGGAGGAATTTCAGGCCACGATTGAGCAGTTACTGGCTTCAAATACGCTGGACCGGTCGCAGCAGAATTTGATGCAGCAGTTGCAGGATTACGGTGACAGCCTGCTCGCTTGAGGCCGCAATCGGGCTTTATTGGGTAATACGCACATGGGCAGGAAAGCGGCCCCCTCGTATAATACGAGGAGTCCCTCGCATATTGCGAAGAATCTGGGCCAGCCACTGCCCTAAACCAGGAGAGTACCACTGTGCAGTTTGCCGGTAGCCATATCCTCTCAGTCCACCAGTTCGAACGCGGTGATGTTGAACATATTTTTGCTGTGGCTGACAGGATGGGCCCCTATGCCCGACGTCGTCGAGTTACCAGGGTGCTCGCCGGGGCGATCCTCGGGTCCATGTTTTTTGAACCCAGCACCCGCACGAGGGTGAGTTTTGGTAGTGCCTTCAACCTGCTCGGGGGGGAAGTCCGGGAGACTACCGGCTTCGAAAACTCCGCCATAGCCAAGGGTGAATCGCTCTACGACACCGCCAGGGTGCTGAGCGGTTACTCGGACGTAATAGCTATGCGCCATCCAGTGGCGGGGTCGGTGGCGGAGTTTGCAGCCGCCAGCCGGGTTCCCGTCATAAACGGTGGTGACGGCAGCAATGAGCACCCCAGCCAGGCGCTGTTAGACCTCTACACTATCAAAAGCGAACAGGCGGAGCGCGGTCGCGGTATCGACCAGTTGCGGATAGCCATGGTGGGGGATCTCCGCTATGGCCGCACCGTACATTCTCTCAGCAAGCTGCTGTGTCTGTTCAGCCGGGTGCAGGTCACTCTGGTGTCGCCGGGCGAGTTGCGTATGCCAGGGGAAATAGTGGAGGAGATGCGTCAGGCTGGTGTTGAGGTGATTGAGTCCGATGCCCTGGAAGCGAGTATCTCGCATGTAGATATTGTGTACTCCACCCGCATCCAGGAGGAGCGCTTCAGCAGCCAGGAGGAAGCCGACCTATACCGCGGGCGCTACCGGCTCAACCAGAGCATTTACACCCACCACTGCGAGCCCAATACCGTGATCATGCACCCGCTGCCCAGGGACTCCAGGGACAATGCCCGGGAGCTGGATGACGATCTCAATGACAACCCCAACCTCGCGATCTTTCGCCAGACTGACAACGGTATGTTGGTGCGCATGGCCTTGTTTGCCCTCACCCTCGACGTCGTTGAGCAGGTAGACAAGCACTCCCGGGATGTGAACTGGTATACAGCGGGACGTTTCGGATGAGTGTCGAACTGGCTTTCGGCGCGCAGGACGTGCGCATCCTGGAGGATCAGGAGGCATTTTCCGGGCACTTTAAAGTGCGGCGGCTAACGTTGCAACATCGCTGTTTTGGTGGCGGCTGGAGTGAGCCACTGGTGCGCGAGTTGTTCGAGCGCGGGGATGCCGTGGCGGTACTGCCCTACGATCCGGTGACAGACCGGCTGGTACTGATAGAACAATTCCGACCGGGCGCGATACGCGGCGAGGATAGCCCGTGGATGCTGGAATTGATCGCCGGTGTGGTGGAACCCGGGGAGCGCGATGAGGAGGTTGCTCACCGCGAGGCCATGGAAGAGGCGGGCTGTGAATTGGCGGAGTTGCAGCCGATAGCGACCGTGCTGCCCAGCGCGGGGGCCTGTAACGAACAGGTGCGATTGTTTTGCGGCAGGGTATCCCGCGCAGCGCTGGGTGGTATTTACGGCCTGGCCGAAGAGGGTGAGGACATTCTGGTACATTCAGTCACCCGTGTGGACGCGCTGGAACTGTTGGCGCAAAATCGGATACCTAACGGCCATACCCTGATTGCGCTGCAATGGCTGCAAATACATGGCGCACGGCTGAGGGAGCGCTGGAGCTGAGGCTGTTTTGTGCCCGCGCCGTCAACCATGCCAGACAGTAACCCCGACGATCTTCCCGACGCGCTGAAAGTGAAGTCACACGGCTTGCTGCGCTCCAGCGCGCTGGTGGGCAGCATGACGATGTTGTCCAGGGTGCTGGGCCTGGTGCGAGACGTGGTCATAGCGGCGTTTGTCGGTGCCAGCGCCAATGCCGACGCTTTTTTTGTGGCCTTTAAAATTCCCAACTTTCTGCGGCGCTTGTTTGCCGAGGGCGCGTTTTCCCAGGCCTTCGTGCCGGTACTGGCAGACTACAAGCAGGATGGCAGCGTAGAGGCGGTGAGGGCGCTTATTAACCGTGTGGCCGGCGTGTTGGGTGGCAGCCTGCTATTGATCACGTCGCTAGCCATCGTCGCCGCGCCACTGGTAGCGGCATTGTTTGCCCCGGGGTTTCTCGATCAACCGCTGAAATACGCGCTGACTACCGAGATGATCCGGATTACGTTTCCCTACCTGCTGCTGATATCCATGACCGGCTTCTGCGGGGCGATCCTGAACAGTTTCGGTCGCTTTGCCGTTCCCGCGTTTACACCGGTGTTTCTCAATCTATCGATGATCTTCGCCGCCACTGTGGCGGCGCCCTGGTTTGCAGAACCGGTATTTGCCCTTGCCTGGGGTGTGTTTTTCGCAGGCTTTATCCAATTGCTTTTCCAGTTTCCTTCGCTGTACCGGCTGGACCTGGTGCCGCGACCGATCTGGGATACCCGCGACCCGGGTGTCAGGCGTATTCTGAAGCTGATGGTGCCTGCCCTGTTTGGCGTTTCGGTCAGCCAGATCAATCTGCTGCTGGACACGGTGCTGGCGTCTTTCCTGCCCACGGGCAGTGTTTCCTGGTTGTACTATTCAGACCGGCTGGCGGAATTACCCCTGGGTGTTTTCGGAATTGCTATTGCCACCGTTATATTGCCAAATTTGTCAGCGCATCGAGCGGCGGAGCGGGAGGGTCAATTCAGCCTGACTCTGGACTGGGCTCTGCGCTCAGTATTGTTGATCGGGGTGCCGGCAGCGGTAGCGCTGGTGGTGCTGGCACAGCCGATACTGGTGACCTTATTCCAGTACGGCGCATTGACGGCTGAAGATGTACGGATGTCCTCCCTGAGTCTGCAAGCCTATAGTCTAGGTCTGGTCGCCTTTATGTTGGTCAAGGTGCTGGCCCCCGGCTATTACGCGCGCAAAGACACCGCGACCCCCGTGAAAATTGGCATTATTGCGATGGTAGTCAATATGCTATTGAACCTGCTCTTCGTGCTGCCGTTGATGTACTACTGGAACATCGGGCATGTGGGCCTGGCGCTGGCCACTTCGGTTGCGGCATTCCTGAACGCGGGTTTGCTATGGCGCGGTTTGCTGCGGGACGGCGTATACCACGCCCTGGGCGGCTGGGGCGGCTATGTTATGCGCCTGGCGCTGTCCACACTGGGGATGGCCGCCACACTGCTCTGGCTAAACCATGAGACATCTGTGTGGCTTGCCTGGGACTGGCAACACCGCGCATGGGAGCTGGGGCTGCTCTGTGCCGCCGGCGCCGGCACCTACCTGCTGGTCCATCTGCTGCTGGGGACGCGGTTTAAACATTTGCGAACACCTTCTGCTCTTTGATCCTGAGGGTATTATTACCCCTGCAGGCTTCGCGCAAACATAGGCGAGGCCCGCCACATTCGATATACTGCGATGTTTGGATTAACTGAGTGTCCCCTGATCGAATGGAATTGATTCGCGGCCTGCACAATATGCGGCCCCGACACCGCGGCTGCGTGGTAACGATCGGCGCCTTTGACGGTGTGCATCTGGGTCATCAGGCGGTGATCAGGCACCTGCTGGACCAGTCGCGTGAGCTTCAGGTTCCATCGCTGGTGATCGTATTCGAGCCGCTGCCGCGGGAGTATCTGGCGCCTCTCGAGGCACCCGCGCGGATTATGAGCTTCAGGGAAAAGTTTTTCGCCATGCGGGAACTGGGCGTGGACCGCCTGATGCGTGTGCAGTTTAACGAGAGTTTGCGGGCCATGTCAGCGCAGCAGTTTCTGGACGATATTTTTGTCGCCGGGCTCGGAGTGCGCTACGTGGTACTGGGAGATGACTTCCGCTTTGGCAATGACCGCGAAGGCGACCTGGAATTTATCAAGCAGCAGGGCCCACGCTACGGCTACGAAGCCAGGCCCACGCCGACGCTGTCAATAGATGGTGTGCGGGTAAGCAGCACCCGGATACGAGAAGCACTGGCAAGCGCTGATTTTGCCGAGGCTGAACGTTTACTGGGGCGAGCCTACAGTATCTCGGGGAAAGTGGTTTATGGGCGCCAGCTGGGCAGAACCCTGGGCACCCCTACTGCGAACCTGGAGTTACACAGATTACGAGCACCGCTATCAGGTGTGTATGTGGTGAAAGTCAGCGGCGCCGGATTGCACGAGGCAGCCGGTGTTGCCAACGTGGGTGTACGCCCGACGGTGGATGACAGTATCAAGGCCAACCTTGAAGTCCACCTGCTTGACCGGGATGTCAGACTCTACGGGCAGCACATCGAGGTGACGTTCAGGCACAAACTGCGGGATGAACAGAAATTCGGCTCAGTGGATGAGCTGAGGGACAACATAGTCAGGGATATCGAAAATACGAGGGCCTGGCTGGATCAACACTGAGGTTTTCCAGTAGACAGTATATGAGCGATTACAAAGACACATTAAATTTGCCACAAACGGCTTTCCCAATGAAAGCCAGCCTGGCGCAGCGGGAGCCCAGGCGGCTGCAACAGTGGCAGGATATGGGGCTGTACGAAAAAATTCGTGCGGCGAGCGCGGGGCGTCCCAAGTTTATCCTGCACGATGGCCCGCCCTACGCCAATGGCGAGCTGCATATGGGGCACGCGGTCAACAAGGTGCTCAAGGACATCATCGTTAAGTCCCGCACACTGGCAGGTTTCGATGCACCCTATGTTCCCGGTTGGGACTGCCACGGTCTGCCTATCGAATTGAATGTTGAGAAGAAAGTTGGCAAACCCGGTGTGAAGGTTTCCGCCGGGGAGTTTCGCCAGAAATGCCGCGACTATGCTGCCAAACAGGTCGATGGCCAGCGTACAGATTTTATCCGGATGGGTGTATTTGGCGACTGGTTCAATCCCTACCTGACTATGGACTTCGCCTTTGAAGCGAATATCGTCCGCGCGCTGGCGCTCATAATCGACAACGGCTATCTGCACAAGGGCTTCAAACCGGTGCACTGGTGTACCGATTGTGGTTCCGCCCTGGCCCTGGCAGAGGTTGAGTATCAGGACAAACATTCCCCTGCCATTGATGTCGCCTTTGCGGCGGTAGATCCGGCGGCATTTAACACGGCCTGTGGCAGCAGTTATAGCGGCGAAATTGCGGTGCCAATCTGGACCACGACGCCATGGACCTTGCCGGCCAATATGGCGGTCAGCCTCAACCCTGAACTGGATTACGTGTTACTTGAGGGCCGGGGCAGAGCGTTGTTGGTTGCCGAGGCGCTGGCCGAAAGCTGTGCCCAGCGCTTCGGCCTGCCCACTGTAAAAGTGCTGGGCCGCTGTCGGGGGCGGGCACTGGAGAACCAGCTACTGCAACACTGTTTTCTGGATCGCCAGGTTCCCGTGATACTGGGTGATCACGTGACAACTGAGGCCGGCACCGGCGCTGTTCATACCGCCCCGGCTCATGGCCAGGACGACTTTGTCGTGGGCCAGAAGTATGGCCTGGAGGTCTACAATCCGGTGGGAGGCAACGGTGTCTACCTGCCTGACACGGAGTTTTTTGCCGGACAGCACGTACTGAAAGCGAATGCAGCGATCATTGAGTTGCTCGAACAGCGCGGTGTATTGCTGCATACGGAGCAGTACGAGCATTCTTATCCCCATTGCTGGCGGCACAAGACCCCCATCATCTTTCGCGCCACACCCCAGTGGTTTATCGGCATGAATCAGAACGGCCTGCTGACGCAGGCCCTGGCTGCGGTCGAGCAGGTCGAGTGGGTGCCGGAGTGGGGCAAGGCCCGTATCGACGCCATGCTGGTGAACAATCCCGATTGGTGTATATCCCGCCAGCGTACCTGGGGCTCGCCTATCACCTTGTTTGTGCATAAAGTTACCGCTGAACTGCACCCCCGGACACTGGAGCTGATGGAGCAGGTCGCCCAACGTATGGAGCAGGGGGGTATAGATGCCTGGTTTGACCTCGACCCGGCGGAACTGCTGGGCGAGGACGCCGACGACTACGACAAGGTAACCGACACGCTGGATGTGTGGTTTGACTCCGGAGTGAGTCACGCCTGCGTGCTGCGCCAGCGCGACGGCCTGCAGGCACCTGCGGATATGTACCTGGAGGGCTCGGACCAGCACCGCGGTTGGTTCCAGTCGTCCCTGCTGACTGGCATCAGTTGCTACGGTGAGGCACCTTACAAGGCCGTTCTCACCCATGGCTTCACCGTGGACAGCGATGGGCGCAAGATGTCCAAGTCCATCGGCAATGTAATCCCGCCGAATAAAGTGATGAACGACCTGGGCGCGGATATTCTGCGTTTGTGGGTGGCGGCAACCGACTATCGCGGTGAGATGGTGGTCAGTGATGAGGTCTTCAAGCGCACCGCCGATTCGTACCGGCGCATTCGCAACACTGCGCGGTTCCTTTTGTCCAACCTGAACGGCTTTGATCCGGCAGAGCAGGCACTGCCGTTCGCAGATATGCTGTCACTGGATCGCTGGGCGGTGGATAGGGCGGCTGCACTACAACAGGAGCTGACGCAGGCTTATGACAGCTACCAGTTTCATCAGGTCTATCAGAAGCTGCACAATTTCTGCGCTCTGGATCTCGGCGGTTTTTACCTGGATGTTATCAAGGACCGGCAGTACACCACGCAGGCAGACAGCAAGGCCCGCCGGTCGGCGCAGACTGCCATGTACCATATAGGCGAAGCGCTGGTGCGCTGGATGGCCCCCATCCTCAGCTTCACCGCCGAGGAAATATGGGAAAACCTGCCGGGCGAACGCGCCGAGTCGGTGTTTCTGGTGGAGTGGTATCAGGGGCTGCAGGAAATTGCCGCCAGCGAATCCATGGGGCGCGATTACTGGCGCCAGATGATGGCGGTGCGAACAGCGGTTAACAAGGAGATGGAAGCACAGCGGGCAGCAGGGCATCTGCGCGGATCGCTGGATGCGGAGATTACCCTGTATGCAGCACCGGCCCTGCTGGATCAACTCAACATGCTGGAAGACGAACTGCGTTTCGTACTGATCACTTCGGCCGCAACACTGGAGCCGCTGGCAGTGGCGACGGAGGAGGCGGCTACCACCGAGCTGGCGGGCTTGCGCCTGCAGGTGCGAGCTTCCTCACATGAGAAGTGTGAGCGCTGCTGGCATCGGCGGCCCGACGTGGGGCAAACGGTGGATTACCCCACCCTTTGCGGCCGTTGTATCAATAATGTGTACAGCGATGGCGAGCAGCGCCGCTTTGCGTAACGGTTGGCTCAGTCTCTGTTGGTACGGTCTCGCTGCGCTGGTGGTCTTGCTTGACCAGTACACCAAGTGTCTGGCGGAGAGCGCGCTGGATTATGGTCGGCCGCTAGAGGTGTTTTCCTGGTTTAACCTGACATTGCAGTACAACACTGGCGCTGCATTCAGTTTCCTCAGCGACGCGGGTGGTTGGCAGCGCTATTTTTTCAGCGCTGTTGCGGTGCTTATCAGCCTGGTACTGGTGGTATGGCTATACCGGCTGGCGCGAAATCAGAAGTTGCTGGCGCTGGCGCTGGCGCTGATCCTGGGCGGGGCCCTGGGCAACGTCTGGGACCGGGTTATACTGGGGCATGTGGTGGACTTTATATCGGTGCATTATGCCGGGCGTTTTTTCCCGGCGTTTAATCTCGCCGATTCCGCCATCAGTGTCGGAGCGGCTATGATGATATTCGACAGTCTGTTTGGCAGCGAGACGAATACGGAACGAGGTAGCAAGACGAAATGACCGTTGTGAATGTACCTGTCGGCGAGGGTACCCGGGTCTATGTGAATTTCTCCGTTAGCCTGGAGGATGGTTCCGAGGTGGACTCCAATTTTGGCGGTGATCCGGTGGCGTTTGTCGTGGGGGACGGCAGCCTGTTGCCCGGTTTTGAGCGCTTGATATTTGGCATGTCAGCTGGCCAACGGCACATGTTCACCGTGCCGCCCGAGGACGGTTTTGGTCAGCCAAACGACAATAATGTGCAATACCTGCCCCGTTCGCAATTTGATGACGACAGCGGTCTGGAGATCGGAGTGGTGTACTCCTTTGCCGATGCCAGTGGTGGCGAGTTGCCCGGCCTCATTGTCGCCTTCGACGATGACGAGGTTACCATCGATTTCAATCACCCGCTGGCAGGGCGCAATATTCTGTTTGACGTGCTGGTGCATCGGGTAGAACCCGTGGAGTTGCACTGATGGATGTACGGCTTGCCAATCCGCGGGGTTTCTGTGCCGGTGTCGATCGCGCCATTGATATTGTAAACCGTGCGCTGGAAGTGTTCGGCGCACCAATTTATGTTCGCCATGAAGTAGTACACAACAAATTTGTCGTGGAAGATCTGCGTGCCCGGGGCGCGCAATTTGTCGATGAACTGGATGAAGTGCCCGACGGCTGTATTGTTATTTTCAGCGCTCACGGTGTGTCGCAGGCAGTGCGACGAGAGGCGGACCGGCGAGCCCTGAAGGTATTCGACGCCACCTGCCCCCTGGTAACCAAGGTGCATATAGAGGTTGCTCGCTACAGTGAGGAGGGGCGCGAATGCGTGCTTATCGGACACTGCGGCCATCCGGAAGTTGAGGGTACGATGGGGCAATACGACCGGCGCGCTGGCGGTGACATCTACCTCATTGAAGAAGAGCAGCAAGTGGCTTCGCTGGCGGTTCGCAACCCGGACAAACTGTCCTACGTTACCCAGACCACCCTGTCCATGGATGATACGGCCAAGGTTATCGATGCCCTGCGTCGGCGCTTCCCGAACATCAAGGGGCCACGCAAGGACGATATTTGCTACGCCACCCAGAATCGCCAGGATGCGGTCAAGCAACTGGCCGGCAACTGTGATCTGATGCTGGTTGTCGGCTCACCCAACAGCTCCAACTCCAACCGACTGCGCGAACTGGCCGAACGTATGGGGGCGGAGGCTTACCTGTTGGATGGGGCGGGCGACATCGACCCGCGCTGGCTGGAGGGTAAATCCCGGATTGGCGTGACGGCCGGCGCCTCCGCACCGGAAATACTGGTGCGAGAGGTGTTGGAAGGCCTGCGTGCGCTAGGGGCGAGCGCTCCCATAGAGGTATCGGGCCGCCCGGAGAATGTCACCTTTTCACTGCCCCGTGAACTGCGTATAGAGGTTAAAAACCTGTAGTCAGGTTCTTTCGGGGCTCCCCCAGCAGCATCCCTTTCGCTCAACTTCCACCATGTCCAGCCACTTAGTGGCCTCCCGTTGCCGCAGCGCCTACATTCCACAGCAGGAGGTGCGCTGTGGACAGGATGTCACGAAAATTCAGCTGCCGGGGTCTGACCCTCATTGAGCTTATGATCACCCTGGTGATCCTCGGTGTCACCGTCACAATGGCAACACCGGCAATGCAGCGATTGATACAGGGTAGCCGTCTGCGCACGGAAACAACGCGCTTGCTCGATGCGATTAACCTGGCCCGCAGTGAGGCCGTGTTACGCAACGTGCCTGTCAGTCTTTGCCCCTCGCCGATGGCGGATTCGGGTATCCCGGCTTGCGCCGGCGACTTCAGCGATGGCTGGATCGTATTCACCAATCGCAATCGCGACGGAATAATCAACACAGACTCAGACCAGGTTATCCGGGCCTTCGCAGCAATACCCTCAGGGTACAGCCTGACGAACCTGGCGGGCACCCGACCGATAGACGAATTGATTACCTATTTACCGGATGGCTCGTCGCGCCGAAATCTGTCTTTCCTGCTATGTCCTCCGGACCGGGCGGGCCTTGAGCCCTGGCGAGTGGTACTCAATGCAGTGGGCCGTGCCCGGGCTGCGAAAATGGAAGAGCAGTGCCCGGAGAGCTCGTTTTGAAGCCCTGCCGTCAAATCGGTGCCGGGCTTATCGAGGTATCGGTCTCCCTTTTAGTGCTCTCTATTGGCGCGCTGGGCCTGGGTAGCCTGCAGATTTCCGCTAAACGCATGGGCTTTGAGGCGATACAGCGCACAGAGGCTGCCGCTCTGGCGATGGATCTGTTTGAGCGACTGCGGGTAAACCGTGTTGCGCTGCCAGACTATGCCGTTGCAGGCATCGGCAGCGCGGATGGCTCGAACTTGCCGGCACCACTGGCTGACTGTGCTAACAATCCCTGTTCTCCCACCCAGTTACGTGGATGGGATCTCTGGAACTGGGAGCAGGCATTGGATGGTGCCACCAGCGGCAATTCGGAGGGCGGGCTGGTCCGACCGACGGCGTGCATAACAATGAAGGGCCGCGAGGTGATCGTGGATATTGCGTGGCAAGGCTTTCGTTCTGTCAGTGAACAGGATCAGCAAATCAGCTGCGGGGTCGGTCTCTACGGGCCAGATGACATGGATCGGCAGTGGCTGAGGATGACGTCATGGATAGGCGCGGAATAGACGCGGCGCAACCAGCCCGTCCAGCGACGGAAGCCAGTGCGGGCCTCACGCTGGTGGAACTGCTGGTGGCGATAGCGATCGGGGTGGTGCTGTCTTTTGGGTCCATGAACCTGTTACTGCACAGCAAGAAGAGCTATCTGGAGGCTGAAGAGCTCGCGCGTTTGCAGGAAAACGGGCGCCATGCCCTGCGTTACTTATCTTATGAGCTGAGCATGGCCGGCTATCTCGCAAACTTGTTACCACGTACGACACTACATTCATCGCTGTCCGGCAGTGCCTGCTTTGATCACCTGATGTTGACCGCTACTCCGTTAGAGCATGTGGACAATGTGCTCGCCAGTGGCACGCCCGGTAATGCCGGTTGGAGGCTGCCGGCAGATTGTCCGGTAGCGGGCAGGCACCAGCCGGGATCTGATCTGCTGGTTATCCGGCGCACTGCCAGTTACCCCGCACTATCCGGCGGCGTGCGCCTGGCCAGTACGGATCCCCATGACCTCTATCTCGAGCAGGCGGGACCCTACGCGGTGCCGCAGCTGGCGCGTGGCGATGCTGTTACGGCATCAGGGGATTTGTGGGAATACCTGCCACAGGTGCTCTTTCTACGTGACTATTCGGCGGTCCGCGGGGATGGTGTTCCCGCGCTGTGTCGCAAGCGCCCGGGTCGTTCATCGAATCGTATGGCACCTACAGAGTGCCTGGTGGAAGGGATCGAGCAGCTGCAACTCGAGTTTGGCATCGATGAAACGGGTGATCAGCTTGCCAACCGCTTTGACGCAGCACCTGCGCTGGCGGATATGCGCGCAGCCGTTGCGGCGCGCATCTACCTGTTGGTACGCAGCGTGCACCCTGTAGCTGGTTATACCGATACCCGCGCCTACAGTCTCGGCAGCACGCGTGTCAGTGCGCGTAATGATGGTTATTACCGGCGGCTCATGCAAACCACCGTTCTGCTTCGCAACAACGGCAGTTTCAGGCCATGACACCCTGTCATTGCGGTCGGCAGCAGGCGGGTGTGGTACTGCTGGTGTCATTACTTGTGCTGTTGGTAATGGGAATTATAGCTACCACGGTGGCGAAGACAAATCAACTGCAGCTGCATATGGCGGGCAACGACGAGGCCAGAATAGCGGCAATGCAGCGTGCTCTCGCGGCGATTGATGGGGTCATTGCGCGGCCTGCCAATTTTCGTACCGATGTCGCGGCTGGCCATCAATTGTGCACTGCGATCGCGGCCACTGAGAGCTGTGACTCACACTCTCTGACGCTGGGACAGGGTGTGTTGCCCGCGACTGGCCAATTGGAGGTTGTGGTACAGCGACTGGCACCGGAAATAGGGCGTATGCCGGCGCTGACAGAAGATGCTGCGAACAGCACTGTCCACTACCGGGTCGCAAAATTCGAAGTGCAGGTGGTTTATGACGGCACGGCTGACGGCGGTGGGAGGGCCGCGCTTGCTCAGGGGGTATTGGTCCGGCTGTCGCAATCAACCAGCGCTGGAGGAGGCGTCCCATGAAAATCGTGTTAACTGCCGCAGTGTATTGTGTCCTCGCCGGGCTGCTCGCAAGCCAGCTCCGGGCCGATGATATCGACATCTACCGAGATACTGGTGGTGCCGAAAATGGACCGGCACGGGTCATGTTTGCGCTGGATCTGAGACCCGCAGGAGCAGATATCATTTGTCCTGATGTTGCGTCGGTTGAATGCAGAGCCATTTTGGGTGAAGAGCTGTACGTCGCACTCGACTTGTTTGGCTTGAGGGATGGCGGCACGGGGCTGCGTTTGCCTGATCGCAGCGGTGATGGCGTGCCGGATGTGTTGCAGGCGAGCCCGATGGACAGCGCAGTCTCTCTGGCGGAGGCGTACTGGCCCCGCGTGACGGTGGACCGCTACGAGGTATTGCGCGCCGCGCTGCGGATAGTTTTGCAACGCCTGGGGGAAGCGCTGCGCAACACGTCTGCAAGAAGGCGTGTAGAGGTGGGCTTGATGGCATTGCACGCCGACGCTTGTGCGGGGGCAGGGCCACAATACGCTCCGGATTTCAGTGTCGACCCGCCGCGTGGTTGTAGCCAGGGCGCTTATGTTTTGAGGGGATTCACAGATATCGCTGATCCCGCCGAGTTGGAAAGGTTTCTTGTCGCACTGGCAGCGCTGCCGGATCCGGGCAGACGCTCGTCGTGGATGGTGGCGCCCTGGTCGGGCCACCCTTACAAGATTCGCGATCTGTACTTCGAACTGTTTCGCTATCTGAGCGGACAGGCGGTTTTCAACGGATTCCTCGGTACCCGGGATTACGCCAGCCGCAGTAGCGGTAACCTGTATCATTCCAATGAGGGGGCGGTGACCAACGATGTGGTACTGGCGCTGCCTGACGGCACAGCAGATGAACCTCTGCTCTCACCAGCGACCGATGTCCTGCTGTCTTCATCATTTGATTTGGCAAAAAATGATCTTGCTGCCGCCCGCTATGCCAGCCCTATTGGGCTCCGGGAGCCCTGCCCGCGCGTGCGTATGGTCAATTTGCAGTTTGGTCAGATCGACACCTCCCACAGGGATACCCACGAGGCGATAGCTGCACCTCTTGCCGCAGGCGGGCTTGGTCTTGGCCTTGCGGCAGGTGCAGCTGGAGACCGTGCCCTGATCGCTTGGCTTGCCTCTGCGGAAACGGAAGGGGAAGGTGGAGTGCCGGTGCCGGCAATAACTGTCCAGAGCTACTTCTTTGCTGGGGTTGCCGGAGCTGTAAGCGACAAGATGGCCGCTGCAGGGGGTAGCGGCCGCAGCTACTCTCTGGCTGACCCGGCGGGCATGGTAGTGGCGCTGGAATCCGTGTTCGCGGATGTTGCTGGCGAAAGTAGAACGTTGGTGGCGGGCTCCACTGCGGTAAATAATCGCGGCCAGAGCCGTTTCGATCAGGATGTCTATTACGCACTGTTCCAGCCCGAGGCTGGTCCCCGCTGGCCCGGCAATATCAAAAAGCTGAAAATTTCCGAACCGGGTTTGGGCGCCCCTGGCACAGTCGCACAGGCGCCATTAACAACCCCTCCCAGGCCGGCGCTATCCGGCGAGGACGGACGCATTCTTGCCGATGCCCTCACCTTTTGGACCGACCCGAATGGTCATGATGTGCTGGCATTTGACCCTCTTCGCGATGAAATCACGGCCAGAGATGGACGCTCGGTTACGCGCGGCGGGGCGGGACAACAAATCAGGGGCTTCCTGGCTGACACCGTCGGTGCCAGCAATGACGAACCCGGTGCGCGCCAGATATTCACGCTGGACCCCCACCGTGCGGGCGAGTTACTCCCGCTGGATGCGACCCCCGCAATCGCGACGATTATTGGGCCCTTGCTCGACCCCGACGGACAAAAAACCGAGGCGCAGAAGCTGGATCTCCTGCACTGGATCAGAGGGCAGGATGGCTTTGATGCCGATGGTGATGGCGACAAGCGGGAGTCGCGTCGCTGGATATTGGCTGACCCTTTGCATTCACGCCCTCTTGCGGTCAGCTATGGTGCCCGGCCAGGTTCGTCCTACACTCTTGCCAACCCGGATATCCGGCTGTTTTACGGCACTAACGACGGGCTTTTCCATGTCGTGCGTAACACGTGGCCGTCAGGTGCAGAGTCCGGACAGGAGAACTGGGCATTTTTGCCTGGAAATTTGCTGGGCCAGCAATTCCTGCTGTCGCAAAACCGGGTAACCGGGGCGGCACGCCCCTATGGTCTGGATGGAGAAGCTGTTGCGCTGATCACAGACACCGCGCGCGATGGCACTGTGAATCCGGAAGAGGGTGATTCGGTGTGGGTGTTTATCGGCCAGCGTCGTGGTGGCAGAGGCCTGCTGGCCTTTGATATGACGGACCCTGACAAGCCTCGCTATATGTGGGCTATTGACAATCGGACCCCTGGTTTCGAGCAACTTGCACTGACGTTTTCAACGCCACGGGTCGCCCATCTTGACCTGGGAGAGTCGGTGCCGGTAGCCGTGTTGGTGTTTGCCGGCGGCTATAACGGCGGCTGGGTGGGGGGCGGCCGTAGCGGCAAGGATGCGGGCGGGGGAAGTGACCCGATTGGCAATGCAATCTACGTGGTGAACCCGGCCGATGGCAGTCTCATCTGGCGGGCGGTAGGCCCTGGTGGCGGGGTAGCGCCGCTATCCGGAGACCCGCTGCACTATGTGGTGGGCCTGAAACACAGTATACCGTCACCCGTGAGCCTGATGGATTCGGACCACAATGGCGTGGACGACAGGGGCTACTTTGGCGACAGTGGCGGTAACATCTGGCGAATTGATTTTACCGAGGGTGTTTATCGTCCCGAGGGGTCCAGTGTGACGGATGCTGCGAACTGGTACTTGTCCCGGCTGGCGGCCTTAGGTGGCAGCGGTGAGTCGGACCGGCGTTTTTTTCACGCCCCGGATATTGTCCAGAGCAGGGACGGCAGTGGCGACTATAGCGGCGTAGTCATTACATCGGGTAACCGTGCGGCCCCGCGGGATGTTGACGTGCGAGACTTTCTCTACCTGTTAAAGGACAGAAGGCCGGCGGGGACTAAATTCGACACGGCCGAATCCGGCTATAGTCATGGTCAATTTGTCGATATCACTACTGCTTGTATTGCCGCTGAAGGGGCGCAGTGTGCGGCGGAGGACTTGGCACAGGGGTGGAAGCTTGAGCTTCAGGCCCCCGGGGAAAAGGGGTTATCAACCCCTCTTGTATCCAATGGTAGAGTCTTTTTTACCAGTTATATCCCGCATGCTGGTAGGGGGGCTGAGTCCTGTATTGGTTCGGAGGGAAGCAGTCGTGCCTATGCGGTGAGACTGGCTGATGGCTCTCCTGCGCTGTCTGCCGCCGGCAAGCTGACTCTTGAAGAGGAGGAAGAGACGGTCCGGCACATCGATATTGGGCCGGGCCTGCAAGGCGATATTGTGCCTTACGGTGATCGCGTATTACTGCCGGGGCGGGGCCTTGAAGACGGGGCGTTGATACCCGTGCCGGGGCGGGCCCGATGGCGAGCCTATTGGCGCGAAGAGGGTGTCGACGATGTCTAGGAGACCGCTGGTCGGAACCGAAAAAAAATTCCATGGCTGCCCTGCGATAGCCCGGTTTCGGTCCGGCTTTACCTTGATTGAAATGCTGGTTGCCCTGGTGATTATGGGGATACTGTTTTTCGTTGCCCTCCCGGGTTACGAGTATGCGGTGGTCAAGAGCACCCGGGCATCCGCCAGAGGGGCACTGTTGGACCTCGTCTCGCGACAGGAGCAGTACTTTGTTAACCATAAGCGTTACGCAACCACGCTTGTTCAGCTTGGCCTGTCGCAGAATCTCTATGTCGATGGTCAGGGAGACGCTGTGGATCGTGGGTCAGCTGCTTACCAGATCCGGCTTGAACTGGAGGATGGCAGCTACAGTGGTGTGCAGGCGGTCCCCCTGCATGGGCAGTCTGCAGATGCAGCCTGTTTGACATTCTCACTTTCGCGCATTGGCGTTCGAGCAGTAACGGGCGCCCAGTCCCCTGGCAATTGTTGGTAATCCGGTAATCCCTGTTTTTGCTCCCAACACTCTCCCGCGCGGACTACCAACACACTTTTTCGAATTTTTGCGACAGATCACATTTTCCGGAGTGTCGATACCGCCTATCGACCAAAAATACCTACTGTCGGTCGCCATGCCGCAAAAAAGTGCACTCGGGTATTATTCAATGTATACAAGGAGATGGGTTATTTTCTGGGGCGGGAAGGCTTGGGTATGAGCATAGGCAAGGACGGTGGGTTCACCTTGGTTGAGATGATGGTGGCATTGCTGGTGTTGGCAGTATTGATTGTTATTAGTGCTCCGGGCTTTTCCGGCCTTATCAAGGACAACCGGATGTTGTCGCATGTATACGCCATGCGGGCAGCGCTCAATGGCGCGCGCTCTGAAGCCCTTTCACAGCGCAACTTTGTTACCCTGTGCCGAAGCACAGATGGTGCAAGCTGCAGTACAGTGGCAGGTGACTGGAATACCGGGTTTATCGCCTTTCTGGATGAGGATGCGGACAGCGTCGTAGACGATCCGAATGATCAGATATTTATCTCAAAGGTTCTTGATGAAGAAACGTTGAAAGTAACGAAAATTTCTGGCGACGCAAACTGGGTGCAATTTGACAGCAGGGGGTACGCTGCAAACGGTTCCCAGGGTACGTTTAGGATTTGTGATGAACGTGGCGACGATTACATGCGCGGCGTGAGGATTACGCCGGGTGGAATGGTAGTGGCACTGGACCCGAATGATCCGGCAATCACCTTCACGTGTACCACACCCTGACAATGGAGGAGCTGATGTGAATATTCTCCCAGAAAAATTTCCGTCCAGCATAGCAGGACAGAGGGGTTTTACGCTCATTGAAGCACTGATCGCCTTCGTAATTCTCTCGGTTGGCCTGCTCGGT
Organism: uncultured Haliea sp.; assembly: GCA_963977275.1. Classification (GTDB taxonomy): domain Bacteria; phylum Pseudomonadota; class Gammaproteobacteria; order Pseudomonadales; family Halieaceae; genus JARRPM01. The sequence continues at coordinate 175,689 of CAXBNX010000004.1, forward strand.
ATTGTCAGCCTGCAGGCTATGGCTAAAACATCGCAGCATCTCGCTATCCAGCACACGCGGGCGGTTACGATAGCAGACGCCATTGTCGAGCGTATCCGGGTCAATCCGGCGGGTATGACTACCTACAATATCGGTTTGAATCCTGTAGGTGGTGGCTCCAGGGGCAGTGAGCCGAGTCCCAATTGCCGTTCTGGTGCCTGTGACCCTAATGAACTGGCGGGCCATGATCTTTGGGCTTGGGAGCAGGCCCTGGATGGTGCTGGAGCAAAGATTAACGGTGTCAACACCACAGGTTTGATTCAACCTCATGGTTGTATCCAGTTTACTTCAGTGGACCCCATTAAGCGGCCCAACACCGGGCAGCTTAGGGTCACAATCCAGTGGCGGGGTTTGCACGAATCCTACGACGCAGTGCAGTCTACCGATTCAAACATAGTGATCTGCGGTGGTGCTCCGGCTGGCAACGACAAATACCGTCGTCAGGTAGTGACAAATACCTATGTGGTCGATGAGAAGGATTTCAACCTATGATCGCCACCAAGAGAGAGCGGAAACAATCCGGTTTTTCACTGGTTGAATTGATGGTAGGCATGGTGCTCGGACTTATGCTGATCGCGGGTGCCGTATCAATATATCTTGCTTCAAAGCGTTCGTACGTGGAGGTGGAGCAGGTGGCCGCGCTGACAGAGAGTGCGCGATTTTCTGAGCAAATTATAGGTAATTCACTTCGTCACGCTGGATTTTTTGGACAAGTACCGGCCAGCCTCGTGGACACTGATTCTAATCTTACTGCTGTGGCAGGTGACTGCACAGGCCTGGCAAGTGCACACAATCTTAAGCAATTTATTTTCGCAGCAACCGCTGCATCCGCGAATGTTTTGGGGTGTATTGATGATGCCATGCCCGATACGGATGTGCTTGTCGTAAAACATGTAATTGCACGACCGTTAATGGATGGTCCGCGCGAAGGTCTTGATCCCAATAACCCGGAGCATGTCAATGGGGAAATTGAGGGCCTGCAGGATGAGAAAACGTATGTTATGACCAATAATGTTGTTGGTCGCCTGTTTGATGGCAATGATGTGGCGCCCAGCATCACTTCTGGAGGTGCTGTTCCTGGTGGGACTGCCTGGGCGTATCAGTATGAAGTCTTCTATATCCGCGACCCTGATCCAGATAGTAACGATGATACGCCCCAATTGAGTCGAAAAATTCTTGTCTACGATACAGGTACATTGGCGATGAAAGTAGAGACGGAAGATTTGGCGGAGGGCGTTGAAAATCTGCGGGTTCTACTCGGTTACGCCAGTGGAGCCTCTGGTGAAGTCGATACATATAAGACCCCGGTGGAAGTATCTTCCACGGGGAACTGGTCAGATGTCCAGTCGGTAGAGGTATTTATGCTGACCAGAAGTGCTACCAGGGATGTTCAGTATACGGATAAGAAAACGTATCAGTTGGGAGGTGACCCCAACGACCCCGTCGGACCCATGGATGACAATTACCGCCGCCTGATCAGCCACGCCAGCATATCGCTGCGGAACTTGAAATTGGTGATAAGAGGTGGAGCATGAATCTGAAATCGGTTAGACGGTCGGAGCAGGGCGTGGCGCTCGTTGTGGCTTTATTATTTCTACTGGTAGTTACAATTATCAGTGTAATCGCCGCCAGCAATAGTACTATCAGCCTGAAAATGTCGGCCAATCTCGCGGACGCATATGCCTCCTTTCAGTCAGCTGAGGCTGGCATCATCGCAGTCCTGTCGCTGGCAGACACAGCCAATGATCCCTTTGATGGAGATGACACGGCGGACCCATTCGCGACCTTTGCTGCCGACGATCATCCGCTGAGGAGTCTCTCTGACGGGGCCAATTCCGTTGACGCTGAGGTCCTCCTGACTACCGCCGCCACCACCTGTCCCCTGGAGAGCGCAGAAACAGCCTCCAGTGTGTCGGTGTACAACTGCGAATTTTATCGGATTGACGCGGAACACAAGGTTCCCAGGGAAGCGCGCACCAAGGTTGAACTGGGTGTGATCAAGAAAATTATTGGCGCTGACTCTCTGTAATCCTGTCGCTGCGGCGACCTGGTTGTGGACTGGGCAACATTGAACGGCTTGGAGGATACTCACATGATGGTGAGCAAGAGATTGGAAAACATAGCGCGCACGCTTATCGTGGCAGCTACTGCGGCACTGCTGCAAAGCGGTGGTGTAAATGCCGATGACACAGAGATTTACCGGACGACGCCGTCATCAGATGCCCGTCCCCAGGTACTCATCATTTTCGATGACTCGGGCAGCATGGCTACCGTGGTACAAGGCCAGCGAGAACCCTATGACGCCACAGCAACGGGCTATACCTATGACGGCAGCAGCACTCACCCCAGTGACAGGGTGTACTGGTCCACCGATGGAACGCCGCCGCCTGCAGACTCAATCAACTATTTCCTGACCAGCACAAATCGCTGCGCCAAGTCTTATGACCCGTTACTGGACAGCGGTTTTTTCCAGACCAGAGCGGCAACCTGGCACCCTGGTGGAGATGAGTTGTTTTGTCGTGCCTCTGGAAGTTGTTTTTCTGTTCCAGGAGGCGGTGCGGGTTGGAAGGCACTTTCACGCGGCATCAACGCGCGCCCGCATCTGGAGTGCGACGCAGATGTGGTCGATAGTGAACCGGGCAACGGCTCGGGTGTCGGCGCTGGTTATCCCCAGAATACCAGCATCAATGGTCAGGAATATGGCGCGAACCCGGATGCCAACATGGTTTGGGGCGACAGCTCATACACGTTTTTCAGCGCACACTATATGGACTGGTACCACGATACTTCCCTGCGTACTGACCGGACACGGTTGGAAATTGCCCAGGAGGTGGTGGACAGCATCGTTACGGCCAATACATCTATCGATTTTGGTCTTGCCATTTTCAATCACAATGACGGGGATGGCATCGATGATGTCTACGACGGTGGTCGCATAGTCCAGCGCCTGATTCCCGATATGAGCGACACTGATCGCTCTGACCTCCGCGATCGTCTGGATGCAGTGACGGCTGGCGGTTTCACGCCCCTGTGTGAGTCCACCATGGAGGTCTACCGCTATCTTTCAGGGCAGAGCGTGGTCTATGGCGATGAGAGACACCCGGTTCATGACGTTGTGGTCAAAGACAACACCGCGGAGAGTCCCGCGGGCACCTATGACTCGCCTTTGGCAGATTGCGCGTTCACCTACGTAATTTTGATGACCGATGGCAAGCCGACCTGGGACCGTGACGCCAACAGCGCGATCGAGACGCTCACAGGAAAAACCTGCCAGGAGTACCCCAGTGACCACGGTGATGACCGCAAAAATTGCCTGCCGGAAATAGCCGAATATATGGCGCAGACAGACCTCGATGGTGACAGTTCCAATGGTGAGCAGCACGGCATTACCTACACCATTGGTTTTGCCACCGACCAGCAGCTACTGAGCGATACTGCCCGCAAGGGCGGGGGGGAGTATGCGACAGCGGATAACGCCACGCAGTTAGCGAATACTCTCCGGGGTTTTCTTGGGGATATTCTATCGACGGAGTCAAGTTTCACATCTCCAGTGGTTGCTGTAGATACCTTTACCCGTACCCAGAGCCGCAACGAAGTGTTTTTCGCCATGTTCACACCCGACACTACGGTGGACTGGGCTGGCAATATCAAACGACTCGATATCGATTTCAGCAGCGGGGATGCCGTATTCGTGGACAAGGATGGTGTCGCGGCGATAGATCCCACGACCGGCGAGATCAAGGCCTCTGCGACTACCCAGTGGGGTACGACCCAGGACGGACCTGCAGTGCGGGAGGGTGGCGTGGGTGGTCTGCTTGCAGCTCGTGACCCGGCTACTCGTACCCTCTACAGCAATACCGGAACAAACGAGGCTTTACAGGCTTATGAGGCAGCCAATATGACGGCGGCCGCTTTCGGTTATAGCAGCGATGCCGATCTGTATACTCTGGGGTTTGGTGTCAGCAACCAGATGGACTTCCTGGCGGCAATTGACTGGGGCAGGGGGTTCGATGTATTCGACGATGATGAGGATGGTCAGACCAATGACGCCCGTCCATGGATACTGGGCGATATGCTGCACAGTAAACCGCTGATAGTGAACTACGGTGAGCGTGGCTCGTTCACGCCTGATAATCCGGATTTGAGAATTATCGCCGGCACCAATGCGGGGTTCCTGCACATGTTCAGCAACGACGATGGCCAGGAGGACTGGGCTTTCTTTGCCAAGGAACTGGCACCGCTGTTGAATATTCGCCGCGTGAATGCGGTGTCTTCCCAGCACCCCTACGGTATCGACGCGCCAGCCGTGGTGTATACCCTGGATGTTGATAAGGACGGCACCATCGACTCGACTGACGGCGACAAGGCCTATCTTTACTTTGGCTTGCGCCGTGGCGGGCGGATACTCTATGCCCTCGATATATCCAACCCAGACAGTCCCGTCATGCTGTGGCGCAAGGACGCAAGCAGCACCGGTTTTGCCGAGCTGGGCCAAACCTGGTCAGTACCCGTGATAACTAAAATACCCGGGTACAAGGATAATCGGGGTGTACGAAAACCGGTATTGGTGTTCGGTGCCGGGTATGACACCAATAAAGATTCCCATGGGCTGGCAACGGCTGATGCCATGGGGCGGGGTATATTTATCATCGATGCCGCCACCGGAGCACTGGTGTGGAGCGTATCCCCCGCGGCGAATTCAGACACCAATATGCAGGAGGCGGGCTTGCAGCATTCGGTTCCGGCTGGCGTGACAGTGCTGGACAGCAATGGTGACAACCTGACCGACAGAATCTATTTTGCCGACACCGGAGGGCAGCTCTGGCGGGTCGATCTTCCCGGTGACGAACTCCCGGACGCCAGCCAGGAGGCCTGGCGTATAGTCAAAGTGGCGACAGTCAACGGCGGTACCAGGGCGACTGACAGGCGTTTCTTTAATGCCCCGGACATTGTGCGCACGGTACAGTCCGGGAACGCCTTTGACGCGATCTTGATTGGCAGCGGTGATCGTACCAACCCCAACGATATGGACGACCCGAACGACCCCAATCTCATGGCGGTGGATAATCAGTTCTATATGTTCAGAGACCAGGCAACAAACCCCTATTTTACCGCGGCGCCATCAACTGCCGACTGTAATGCGACACCGCCCAGCAACGATTTCCGCTGCCAGCTCCCCCTGGACCCTAACGACCTCTACGATGTCACACCCAATGCTATTGAGATAGGCGACACTGCAGAGCAGGCAGCAGCGGAGAGCGCACTCGCTGCGGCTAATGGCTGGCGCTTCGATTTGCAGGCCGATGGTGAAAAAGCATTGGCTAGCTCAATAGTCGTGAGTGGCAGAGTGTATTTAACCACATTCACTCCAGACTCCGGGGTGGTCAATGTATGCGTGCCTATTCCCGGTACAGGAAAGCTGTATGTGTTTAATTTATACGATGCAACTGATAGATTGACACTCGCCTTGGGAGATATTCTTCCGGATACTATTGCCCCACATTTTGGTAGCGAAATCCACGGTATTCCACCTATAGGCTGTCCAGGCTGCGGCGGCACCGACACTGGCAGTGGCAGTGGCGGAGGTGGTGGTGATCTGATTTTATTTGGTGAAGGTTTCCCAATGCCACGCGGAACCTACTGGTTCCGGGAAGAGTATTGATGCGCGATTTCAGGGCCGCCAACCCCCGCGAGTTGTCCGCGGGGTTTACCTTGATCGAAATCGTTATTGTCATTGTGATTGTGGCGATCCTGATGGCCATCGCGTTGCCCGCTTACCAGAACAGTATGAATAAGGGGCGGCGCGCGGATGCGAAAGCGGGCCTTATGGATGCGGCCAACCGGCAGGAGCGGTTTATGCTCGATCGCTCGATTTATACTGACGATATGGAAAAACTGGGTTTTGGTGCAGACCCGGCGCGCAGTACCGAGGGCCATTATACTATTGATGTTGAGCCTGAGGATCCCAATTGCCCAATAGAAACCTGTTACCAACTCAAGGCGACACCGGTTGCCGGTGGCATACAAAATGACGATGCGTTCTGTACCAGTTTTTTTCTCAAGTCCACCGGGGAAAAAACGGCAGAGGGCTCTGCGCAGGATGAGTGCTGGTAAGATACTTGAATAGAGGTGATTAAAATGAATTCTTCCAAATGGATCCGACGTAGTCAGCTTGGTGCGATGCTGTTGGTTTTGTTCGGTTTGCCGGTATCGGCAGCCATGCCCAGCGGTGAATACGCGTGTAAGGTCGTTACCATCGGAGGGCAACTGGGTGTAGTGCTGGTGCAGGCAGATACCAGGGATCTCGCAACAATAGCTGCCGCCGGTGCACAAGCCTTTACATTTGATAACAGCAGGGGTACGGCGACATCCGTCGTGGAGTGTATTGATCGCAGAAAAGAACGGTTTTCAGATTATCAGTTCCAGCAGTTTTTCGAGAGCATAGCGCTCTAAATCTGTTGCGGGTATTGTGTGCGTCACATCGGGCTGGCCGGTGAATATAATGAATAAACCGGCAGTGGGGTATCTAGTCCTCTAGTCCCAGCTTCTTCAATCGGTAGCGCAAGCTGCGAAAACTGATCCCCAGTAACTTTGCGGTTGCGGTCCGGTTCCAGCGGCTCTCTTCCAGTGCTTTGCCGATGATGTCCTTCTCGATTGATTCCAGGTAGCCCTCCAGGTTGCCGCGAGCCGACTCGATATCCAGCTTCGCGAGAGATCCAGTAGCGCCTGTTCTTTCTTTGGGTTCGTCGTGTTTGAGGGGCGCGGTGCCGCTGCGAGCTGGAGTGCTGGAAAATTGCAGGTCGTCTGCAGTGATAGTCGCACCATCGGACAGAGCAAGCGCGCGTTCCAGCATATTTTCAAGTTCCCTGACATTGCCGGGGAAATTGTATGCACAGAGGGCAGCGATGGCGGATTTATCCAGTGCGGGCACTTCATCTTCGCTCCCCTCTTCACGGGCAATACGAAGTAGTAAGCCCACTGCAAGTTCCGGTATGTCTTCCTTGCGCTCACGCAGGCAAGGTACATATACATCGATAACATTGATCCGGTAGTAAAGATCATTGCGAAATCGGCCGGCCTCGACTTCGCTCGCCAGGTTTTTGTGGGTTGCGCTCAGGAGTCGTACATCGGTAGCTTGCTCTACATTGGCGCCCACCGGGCGAATAGCTTTTTCCTGGATTGCACGCAGTAGTTTGACCTGCATGGCCAGTGGCAGGTCCGCCACTTCATCCAGGAACAAGGTGCCCCCAGCTGCGGCCTGGAATAGCCCGATCTTGTCCTGGTTGGCTCCTGTAAAGGCGCCTTTAGTGTGGCCAAACAGTTCGCTTTCCATCAAGTCCGGTGGAATGGCGCCACAGTTTACGGCGACAAAGGCACCCGAGACCCTGGGGCCGTTATTGTGCATAAGCCTGGCCACTATCTCCTTACCACTGCCGGACTCGCCGTGTATATGCACCGGCGCCTGGCTGCGGGCCAGCTTGGTGATCTGTTTACGCAACAGCTGAATGGCTTCGCATGCACCTATGAGGTCCTGATCGATCGCCTCATCCGCTTTACTGGTATCCCCCTCCATCTGTAGGGCAGTGGTAACAAGTTTGCGCAGAGTATCCAGTTCTATGGGTTTACTGATGAAATCAAAGGCGCCGGCTTTCAAGGCAGAGATGGCGGCCTCCACACTGCCGTGGGCGGTGATCATGGCAACCGGGATATGCGGAAATTCGTGTTGAATATACTCCACCAGGCTGATGCCGTTGCCGTCTGGCAGGCGCATATCGGTGAGGCACAAGTTGGGCTGTTCTGCGGCTACCCTGGCTTGCGCTTCGCCCAATGTGGCGGCGGTAAAAGTGCGCAGCCCCATTCGGCTGAGAGTGATATCCAGCAACTCCCGTATATCCGGCTCGTCGTCTACAATCAATACACTTTGTTTAGTCATCGGCCTACCTCCTCGCAGGACTACAGCGCACGCTGGGTCAGGGAAATGCGAAAACAACTATCACCGTGACTGGTGGGCCGATAGTTCAGCCCGGCATTATTGATCTCACACAGTTCTTTACACAGATAAAGTCCCATGCCACTGCCCGCGTCTACCGTGGTATAGAAGGGCTCAAACAGCTTGGCCTGATCGGCGGGTGGCACGCCGCTACCATTGTCGATGACGTCAATCAGGCATTGGTGAGCAGTGAAATCCAGGCTCACCACAATTTTTGCTGTCTCCATGCCCGTGGCCATGGCGCTGTGACGAAGCGCATTGTCCAGTAAGTTTGCCAACACTCGCTGCAGGTTCTCCGGGTCGAACTCCACCAGTAATTCGCGGTAATCGCACTCTATGGATATATCACTGGGGCGGTTCAGCGCCTTGAGGTAGCCGCTTACAAATTCATTGAGCCAATCGGCGAGCATAATATATTCCGGCTTTGCGGGTTCCCGCCGCGAAATTTGCATAACGCTCTCAACGATCTGGTTTACCCGCACGCAGTGGTGCTGGATGATGTCCGCCATTCTCTGGTCGCCGGGGGATAAATCCGGTGACTCCTGCAGTAGCTGGGCGGCGTGGCTTATAGCGCCCAGGGGGTTGCGTATCTCGTGGGCGATGCTGGCGGTAAGGCGGCCCAGAGAGGTGAGTTTCAGGGATTGGGCGTACTGAGTGACAGGGGTGTAATCCTCCACAAATACCAGAGCCTCGCCCCCGGTATTAGGTTGCAGCTCGCGGAAATGGGCGATTACCGGAGGTGCGCCATCCATGACGGTGAAGGGCTTGGCGCGGTGCTGCCCCGAGTTTTTCCAGTGCTCAAACTGGTAGGCCAGCTCGGTACTGTAATCCGCCAATTGACGACCTTGTTCTACCGCGACGGGGCGCTCGGGAGCCAACAGGCTGGTAGACGCTTTGTTCATCACGCGTACAACTCCGTCGTGATTGACCAGCAAGATTCCCGTTTCCATGTGTTGCACTATCTGCTCATTCAGGCGCTGCAGGTTGTACAGGTCACTGGCCCGGTTGCTGGCAAGCTCTTCCGCTCTACCCAGTCGGCCGGCGATGGCCTGCACCATGATGGATACGCCAAAAATCAGCGCGCCTAACAAACCCGCCGGAAACAGGCTATTGGAGTCCAGGACGTCGTACAAAATAAGACGTATGGTGCCAATCAGCAAGGCTATGACGCTCAGTGCTGCAATGAGTGTCGCGACAGTCCGGTTGGTCAGCAATACCGCGCTTGCTGCCGCGGTGATTACCAGCAGAATCGGCAGGCCGCTGGTCATGCCGCCACTGCAGTCGGCGAGCACCGCTATGGCTGCAATATCGACCAGGAAAATCAGGAACAGGATCTTCTGGTTCTGGTTCAACCGCGTAGAGAGGGAGCCGACTAGCGGCACACTGGTTGCCAGGTAGGCAAGGGCCACTGTCAGGTACAGGGTCGGGTTAAGCGAACCCACCAACTGACGGGTGTTGGGACTCACCAGCATGATGAGTAATACCACGGACAGCAGGGAGCGATAGGCGACATAAATCCTGAACAACGCGAGGTTCTGTTTGCCCGGGGAGTGGGGCATAGGACGAGTGAGTATGGCCGGGTGGTTCACTTTAGGGCGATGTTCCTGGGCGCTGTGGGCAATGACCGCATTAGTGTAACAGGCATTGGTAAGATTTCAGCCTGGCGGTCACGCGAGAATGGGCTGGTCATGGCGGACACTTTTCCGGACAATAGCGCCCTGCTTTTTTGTTTCGGGACTCTCCATGACTACCCTCAATATTCTCATGGCACAGATGAATACGCTGGTCGGGGATTTCACCGGGAATACCACCGGGGTTATAGAGACTATCGCGCGTGTCCAGGGCAGAGACGGTACTACGGTACTGATATTTCCCGAGCTGACCCTCTGTGGTTACCCGCCGGAGGATCTTCTTCTCAGGCCCAGTGTTGAACGCAGGGTCGGGCAGTCTCTGGACCGTATTCTCGCGGCGGTTAACGGTGACGTCTATGCGGTGATTGGTTACCCTCGCCGGGAAAATGGCCGGCTTTACAATGTTGCCGGTGTGTTGCACCAGGGCGCAATACTCGGGGAATACCGCAAGCAGGAACTGCCGAACTACCAGGTTTTCGACGAAAAGCGTTATTTCAGTGCCGGCGATGGGCCTTGCTTGCTGGACATCGCCGGTGTTCGCGTCGCCCTCAGCATCTGCGAAGACATCTGGGAGGAGTATCCCACGGCGCAGGCTGCCGCCGCAGGCGCCCAATTGCTGATCAACATTAACTCGTCACCCTACCATCGTGGCAAACGGGCCGAACGCTGGGAATTGGTGGCGAAACGGGCGCGAGAAGCAGCTGTTCCTGTAGTTTACGTCAATCAGGTGGGCGGTCAGGACGAGTTGGTGTTTGATGGTGGCTCCTTTGCCGTCTCGGCGCAGGGTGAAGTGGTGGCCGCAGCGCCCAACTTCGAGGCGGGTGAGTATTGGTTGAAGGCGGAGTTCGGCGATGAAGTTCCGGTGATTTCCGGGCTTTCCGTCGCGCCACCGCTGGACGAGTTGGCGGCAACCTGGCAAACCCTGGTGCTGGGCGTGCGGGACTATGTAAACAAGAATGGTTTTCCGGGGGTGGTGCTGGGTCTTTCTGGTGGCATTGACTCAGCAATGACCCTGGCCGTCGCGGTCGATGCGTTGGGGGCGGACCGCGTCGAAGCGATTATGATGCCGTTTCGCTACACCTCGTCAATGAGTGTAGAGGATGCTGCGCAGCAGTCAAAAACACTCGGTGTCGATCACAGGGTTATTTCGATCGAATCGATTTACGAGGCTTTTATGGCCAGCCTCAAAAGTGAGTTTGCCGGCTATCAACCGGACACTACCGAGGAAAACCTGCAGGCCCGTTGTCGCGGCGTGTTGTTAATGTCGATCTCCAACAAGAAGGGCTCGCTGGTGCTTACAACCGGCAACAAAAGCGAAATGGCGGTAGGTTATTCTACCCTGTATGGCGATATGGCCGGGGGCTTCGATGTGCTTAAAGATGTGCCGAAGACGCTGGTTTTTGAGCTGTGTCGCTATCGCAATACAGTCGGCCCCTGCATCCCTCAGCGAGTGATTGATCGGCCTCCCTCGGCAGAGCTGGCGCCGGACCAAAAGGACGAGGACAGCCTGCCGCCGTACGACGTGCTGGACAGAATACTGGAGCTCTACGTCGAACAGGACTGGAGTGCGCAGGATATCATTGCCTCGGGCATGGATGATGGCCAGGTGCGCCGGGTACTGCGATTGGTAGACATTAACGAATACAAGCGCCGCCAGGCGCCTATCGGTGTGCGCATCACGCGCCGCGGTTTTGGCCGTGATCGGCGGTATCCCATTACCTCAGGCTGGATCGTCGGCGACTAGCAGCTACCTGACCTGGGCGGCCCGGACAGTGCACCTGTGTGGCACGTTGGGACTATCGGGCTACAATTAATTCAGCTGGTTCCAGGCCGTCTTTCACCCTGATAAGGTGTTCCGCTACTTGTGTGGGGTCCGCAATCGGATCATCAGATACGATCGTGACGATAACGGCGCGGTCCGCTGCGCCAGACAACCTGTTGAGGCCTCGGTGTAGTCTCAAAGCCAGTTTAGACGCTGTTAATGTATCGTCGATGGCATAGCTTGAATACACGTTGTAAATTTCTTCAGTGCCCCTGAGTTTCCATATGTTGTGTAGATAAGAGATGCATCGCGAGTGGTAGCACGCATCGCGAATATCATATCGAGTGCGCTTCCATTCCCGGTTCTCATCGGGCTCGATGTGTGCCGGATCGAGTTTCGCCCCGGAAGACAGGGCCATCTCGATTAGTACACTCTGTTGGCTTGCGCCGTTGGCGTAGAGGGTGCTGCTATAGGCGGTGTCGCGGCCTGCCCGTTCCCGCCAGGGGCCGGCCGGGGATTGTGCCCGTAACAGCCCCAGTTGCTCTGGCACGCTAATGGGCGGTATCCCGATTAAGTCTCTGGACACAGTGTTGTTCAAGCTTGATGCACCCAACGCAACAAACATACTAAGTGAGGCGGTGGCGGCGGGCGCCCACCAGCGCGCGGCGGTCACGATCCTGTCGGGTGTTTTCGCCCGAGCGGCGGGCCTGTTGGGTTGCAGCTTCGATACCAGCAAGATGATTAGCGCAAGCATCAGTGTGAAAGCCACCCACCGATAGGGGCTGTGGCTGGCGAGTTCCACCTGGGTTCCCCGCCACAGGTCCGCGGCGATTATGGCGTTGACCCGCAACAAGTTGGCGACTACGGCAGCCGCGCCGCACAGAAGTGTAAAGCCCAGCAGGGGCAGAAAGCGCCGAAAGGCGATTAGGCCAAAACTGTAGCCCAGGAATATGGCGAGAGTGAAAAAGGTCATGCCGGCACACGCCGGCACAATCACGTAGTGATTGCCGCTCACCTCAACAGCATAGCCGTTGGCGGTGAAAGGCAGGTTGGCAACGGCGCTCGCAGCCTCTATCGACCACAGCGTCCCGGCGCGCAGGATGGGCATAACCACATCCTCATAGGGCACCAGCAGAAATAATAGTGCCCATACCGGTAGGTACTTGAGATAGACGCGGCTGCCCAAAGCGGACAGTATTATTGCCTGGTAAAACAGTACCAGGCCGATTTGTTTGCCGATGTTAACCACGAGTATTTCGCCCGCCAGGACAACACCGCAGGCAGGAATGGCCAGCAACAAGCCGGACCAGCCGGGAGCGCTGGACTCTCGCAGCAACTCGTCGCGGTATTCCCAGCCCACCAGGTAAACGAACACGGGCGGCACCAGGAAGGCGTACTGCCAGGGCTCCCGTTCGGCCCACATGCTCAGCATGCTGGCGGTGATGGGCCATAGGGCCAGGGTCACGATAACAAATCCTGCGGCACAAGCGGCCAGCAGCGCGGGTATGCGCGCGGCGGTGTATTCACCGCTCGCCCGCTTTCGGTATGCCTGTTGCGGCTTGTAAATAAAGGGCTGCCACAGTGTGCGCCAGAAGCGTTCGCTTGAGGCTCCCCGGAAGTATTCAAGCCCAAACCGGATATCTCGATCCTCGCTGGGCCGGGTATAGGTGTTGAACAGGCGGTCCCACACGGTGAGGACGGCGCCATAGTTTGAGTCGGTCTCTGCGGGAAGGTCTGAATGGTGAATGGCGTGTACTGCCGGGGTGACAATCACCTTTCTCAGAGCTCGGTCAAAGGCCGGCGGCAGGTCGATATTGGCATGGGATACCAGTCCAATCGCCATGGCAACTATATAGTAGGTGGCGATGCCTTCTGTGGGGAGGCCCAACAGCATTGCCAGTGCGAGTGCGGCTGTCAGGCTCATCACAGCCTCCAGGGGGTGATGCCGCTCGGTAGTGGTGATGTCTACCCGGGTGTCGCTGTGGTGGACCAGATGGGCACGCCACAGCAGGGGAATTTCGTGATACCAGCGGTGCTGCCAATAGCGCCAGGCGTCAATGATGATGGCGGTCGCGGGGATGGTTAACCAGGGAGACAGGCCCGTGGCCACCAGCCCGCGTGACGGTTGGTCGAGTGTGACCGTCAGTAACCCGGCAGGAAGAATAAGGAACAAACAATAACCACTGACCAGATACAGGCCAATATTCGTGAGCCAGCGCGGAAAGATTTTGTCAGGTCGCCGGCGCAGGGGGCTCAGCCACTCCAGCGCAACCAGGGCAACCAACACCGCGGCAAATAACCAGCCTTGAAACTGGATCAGCAGATCGAGGGACATTTATGTTGTTAACGCAAGGAGCGCCGCCGGGTTTAACCGGCGGCCAGGGCAAGCAGAGAAAAACGAAGCCCCTTTATCAGGAACGCCTGTTACGTAGATATCTGATGCCGGCGATCAGGCCTACGGCGCCGATTATGGCGAGTGCAGGCATGCTCATCGTGTCACCCAGAGCTGGACCTTGGTTAGGAAATCCAGCATAGACGCTGGCAGACATTACCAAAAAGGAAGCTGACGCTATCGTTGATCTAATCACTTGCCGTTCTCCGCAATAAATTATTGTTGGTGCTCATTTTTAAAATAGCGAATATCATGCCTGAAATATAAATATTTATAATAATCAATAGGTTAAATTTTTCACTGATAATACACGATTGTGAAAAGGCCGGTTTGTAAAGAAAGCTGACGGCTCCCGGGTGTGAGAACTCAGCTCCGCGACGCTTACACATCGGGCCGATTGTCAAACTGCGGGGGCTCAGGGGGGTCGAAGAGACCAAAGCTTGCCCTGTTTATCCAGGAGCGCTGTAAGCCATCCAGGGTGTACACGCTCTGGAACTTACCGTTCTTGTCCAGGGAGTAATGTTCCGGGTAGTTCAGCGCCAGTACGGCAATAGTATCCTTTGCCAGCTCATTGTATCCCAGCAGGATATAACCCTGGGCCATGACCGCCAGACCGTCAGCTACTGCGGGGGTGCGCTGAAAATTCTCCACAACATAGGCGCCACGATTGGTGGCCGCCAGATATGCGCCGCGACGAAAATAGTAGTTGGCCACGCCTATTTCATGACGCGCGAGCAGATTGCGCAGGGATATCATTCTTGCCCTCGCATCGGCTGAGTAGGGGCTGGCCGGAAAGCGCACCACCAGTTGGGCGAATTCCGCGAACGCCTCCTTGGCGTGGGCCGTGTCGCGCTCGGAAGAATCGGTGGAAACGAAGCGGTCGAAGATATCCTCGTTGCCCGTGTAGGCGGCCAATCCTTTCATATAATAGGCGTAGTCAACATTGGGATGCTGTGGATGCAGGCGAATAAACCGATCTGCGGCCTCAACTGCCGCTTCGTGTTCGTAGGCCTGATAGTGCGCATAGATTAATTCAAGCTGGGCCTGTTCCGCATATTTGCCGAAAGGATAGCGTGATTCCAGTAATTGCAGTGCTCGCACGCCCTGGCTGTAGTTCTCATTCGAAAGGAACTCCTGCGCCTGGTCGTACATTTGCTGCTCCCCCGAATCGGCTAATTCGGGGAGTTCATCATTGCTGGAGCAACCCCAGAGAGCAAGGCTTACGAAGATGATCAGAATGTATTTCAAGTGGTCTCACCAGATAGGAATGTGGGCTGGCGTGGTAACATTACCCAAGACACACCAGCGGCGATATTTAACCACAGCCAGCCGGGTGCATAAACAGGAAATATATGAAGGAAACCATCGAACTCTCTGCCGACATTCCGGTTGAGCTAAACGGGGAGCGCCTGGACCAGGCCGCTGCCCAGTTGTTCCCCACCTATTCTCGCTCGCGCCTGCAGATCTGGATCAAGAGCGGTGAGTTGTGTGTCAACGGCGAGAAGCGCAGGCCCCGGGATAAGGTGAGCGACGGCGACCGCCTGGTGATTGATGCGGAACTGGTGCAGGAGGTTCCCTGGCAGGCCGAGGCCATCGAACTGGATATTGTCTTTGAAGACACCAGCATTATCGTTCTGAACAAGCCGGCGGGACTGGTCGTCCACCCGGCGGCGGGGCATGCCGACGGGACTCTTGTGAATGCTCTGCTGGCGCATGCGCCAGACCTGGCGCAACTGCCCAGGGCAGGCATCGTACACCGCCTGGATATGGACACCTCTGGCATTATGGTCGTTGCACGCAGCCTTGAGGCGCACAATCATCTGGTCGGCCAGTTACAGGCCCGGACGGTGAAGCGGGAATATTGTGCGGTGTGCATTGGTGTCATGACCGGAGGCGGCACAGTGGATGCACCCATGGGCCGTCATCCGCGGCAGCGCAAGAAAATGGCGGTGCTGGCCGCCGGGGGTAAATCGGCCATCACGCACTACCGTGTGAGCCGTCGGTTCGGCCACCACACACGGATACTTGTCACCCTGGAAACAGGGCGTACCCATCAGATACGGGTCCATATGGCACACCGGAAGTATCCGCTGGTGGGCGACCCGCAGTACGGGGGCAGGCCGCGTATACCCAAAGGGGCCTCCGGTGAACTGATAGAGGCCTTGAGAAGCTTTCCCCGGCAGGCGCTGCATGCCCAGGCACTGGGCCTGATCCATCCGGAATCGGAAGAACACATGCGTTTCGAATGCCCGTTACCTGCGGATATCATTGCCCTGCTGGATGTTCTTGAGCGTGAAGATCCGGCACGGTCACATGAGCTTTATTGAGCCCAACTGGCCTGCTCCGGCCAATATTATTGCCCTGAGTACCTTGCGCAATGGCGGCTCAAGCTGTGCGCCCTATGCCACCCTGAATCTGGCCGATCACGTCGATGACGATAGCGGGGCGGTGGCGGCCAATCGTGCCAGCCTCTCGCGCTGGTTACCCGCCGGTACCCGACTGCAGTGGCTGGAACAGGTGCATGGGAGCCAGGTTGTCAGGGCGAGTGCAGGGATCGACCGCCCTTGCGCTGACGCTAGCTGGAGTCGGGATAGCGGCCAGGCCTGCGTGGTGATGGCCGCTGATTGCCTGCCTGTGCTTTTCTGTTCACTAGCGGGTGATGTAGTCGCCGCGGCCCACGCCGGTTGGCGGGGTATGCTGGCGGGTGTGCTGGAGAATACCGTAGCCGCTATGGGCATCAAACCTGCCGATATACTGGCCTGGTTGGGGCCGGCGATAGGGCCTGCAGCATTTGCAGTGGGCCCCGAGGTAAGAAGTGCATTTCTGGCCGCTGCCCGTCGGGATCAGGTATCTGCAACTGATGCCAGCTTCGTTCCAAACCCGGAAAACCACGGATATTATCTCGCCGACCTGTATGCTCTTGCCAGAGTGCGTCTGGGCGCCCTTGAAAGTGGCAACATCTTCGGTGGCAACTACTGTACCTACACAGATGACGCGCGATTTTTCTCCTATCGGCGTGACGGTTGCACCGGGCGAATGGCCAATATCATCTTCAGAAACCCTCTCTAAGTCCGTACTTGAAACAGGGCTATTTCGCCCCCATTTATAGCTTCATGGACAACGAACCCGCCGTCTCAACGGTGGGTTGTTATGAGGAGATATACACTAATGAGAATGGACAAATTAACTAACCAGCTGCAGCTTGCACTGGCCGATGCGCAGTCATTAGCGCTGGGCAAAGATCACAATTTTATTGAGCCGGTGCACCTATTGAGCGCGCTGCTTGACCAGCAGGGCGGTGCGTCTCGGCCCCTTTTACAAAGAGCCGGGGCCGATATTTCCGCGCTCGCGACGAAAGTAAAATCCGCAATAGAAGCGCTCCCCAGTGTTAGCGGCACGGGTGGAGATGTCCACATGTCTAATGATCTGGGTCGAATTCTGAATGTGACGGATAAACTCGCGCAGCAGGGGGGCGATACTTATATATCCAGCGAACTGGTATTGCTGGCGATGCTTGAGAGCAAGACCTCAGCCGGAGACGCATTGAAATCCAGCGGTGTGACAGCGCTGGCTTTACAGGGCGCGATTGAGCAGCTGCGGGGTGGTGATGCCGTCAACAACCCTGAGGCCGAGGAGTCCCGGCAGGCACTGGACAAGTACACCATAGACCTCACCGAACGCGCAGAGCAGGGCAAGCTGGACCCGGTGATCGGGCGCGATGACGAGATTCGCCGGACGATTCAGGTACTCCAGCGCCGTACCAAGAATAACCCCGTATTGATTGGTGAGCCTGGTGTGGGCAAGACCGCCATTATTGAAGGCCTCGCACAGCGGGTCATCAACGGCGAAGTGCCGGAGAGTCTGAAGGATAAGCGTATCCTGTCCCTGGACCTCGGAGCGCTGTTGGCCGGCGCCAAATTCCGCGGTGACTTTGAAGAGCGCCTGAAGGCGGTGCTGAATGAACTTACCAAACAGGAGGGGCGTATCATCCTGTTTATTGACGAATTGCACACCATGGTTGGTGCCGGTAAGGCAGAGGGCTCCCTGGACGCCGGCAATATGCTCAAGCCTGCGCTGGCTCGTGGAGAACTGCATTGCGTTGGTGCCACCACGCTGAATGAATACCGTCAGTACGTGGAAAAGGATGCCGCCCTGGAGCGCCGTTTCCAGAAGGTGCTGGTCGACGAGCCCAATGAAGAGGACACCATTGCAATTCTGCGCGGACTGAAGGAACGCTATGAGGTGCACCACGGTGTGGATATCACCGACAGCGCTATCATTGCAGCCGCCAAGCTGTCCCAGCGTTACATAACCGACCGCCAGCTCCCCGATAAGGCCATTGACCTGGTTGATGAGGCGGCCAGCCGCATCCGTATGGAAATAGATTCCAAGCCGGAGGTGATGGACAAGCTTGAGCGGCGCCTGATCCAGCTCAAGATAGAGCGGGAGGCGGTCAAGAAAGATACGGACCCCGCGGCTAAGAAGCAGGTACAGATACTCAACGAGGAAATTTCCAAGGCCGAGCGAGAATTTTCCGACCTCGAAGAGATCTGGAAAGCAGAGAAAGCCAGCGTCCAGGGCGCTGCCCAGATCAAGAGTGATCTCGAACAGGCGAAACTGGATCTTGAGACCGCCAGGCGAGCTGGCGACCTCACCCGCATGTCAGAGTTGCAGTATGGGCGTATGCCAGAGTTGGAAAAACAACTGGAACTGGCCCATCAAACCGAGACCAGAGAACCCGTGCTGCTGCGGAACAGGGTAACCGACGAGGAAATTGCTGAAGTGGTCTCCCGCTGGACCGGCATTCCCGTGTCCAAAATGATGGAGGGCGACCGCGACAAGCTGTTGCGCATGGAGTCGGCCCTGCACAAGCGGGTGGTCGGCCAGGACGAGGCTGTGGTGGCCGTGTCCAACGCTGTAAGGCGTTCGCGGGCGGGTCTTTCCGATCCCAAGCGGCCCAACGGTTCCTTCCTTTTTTTGGGGCCTACCGGCGTCGGCAAGACTGAATTGTGTAAGGCGTTGGCCGACTTTCTGTTCGACAGTGAAGACGCCATGGTACGCATCGATATGTCAGAGTTCATGGAGAAACACTCCGTGGCCCGGATGATAGGCGCGCCCCCCGGCTATGTCGGCTATGAAGAGGGCGGCTATCTGACGGAAGCTGTGCGTCGCAAGCCCTATTCGCTGTTGCTATTGGACGAGGTCGAAAAGGCTCACCCGGATGTCTTTAATATTCTGTTACAGGTGCTGGAAGATGGTCGCCTCACCGACGGTCAGGGCCGAACCGTGGATTTCCGCAATACCGTGGTGGTCATGACGTCCAACCTGGGGTCGGACCTGATTCAGGAGATGGCTGGTGAGGAGAACTATGAAGCCATGAAATCTGCGGTGATGAATGTGGTCGGCAGCCACTTCCGGCCAGAATTCATCAATCGGATCGATGAGTCGGTAGTGTTTCATCCGCTGGCGAGGGACCAGATTCGCGGGATCGCCGAAATCCAGTTGCACTCACTGGAAGAGCGCCTGGCCGAACGGGAACTGGCTCTGGAACTCAGTCCAGCTTTTATGGATCACCTGGTGGCAGCCGGTTACGATCCGGTATACGGCGCGAGACCGCTTAAGCGGGCTATCCAGCAGATGCTGGAAAACCCGTTGGCTCAGCGTATATTGTCGGGTGAATTCGAGCCTGGGCAGACCATTCGGGTTGATATGGAGGGTGACACCACGCTGTTCAGTCACGGCTGAGGCGCTTCAGGGGCCCGTTAGTCGCAGTGCACGGCGATGGTATCTATGGCCTGTTTGCGCTGGATTTCCTTCTCTTCCTCGTTCAGGGGGCGCAGTTCCCCCTGGTCGTTGCGTATCTGTATGCGCACCTTGGTGTCCAGCGTTTCGAGATTTTCCCGAGCTCTTTTGCATTGCTCAGCGTTCTTTTTTACCGGCGTCTTTGTCGATTCCACCGGCTCGAAGTTATTGCTTACGGTGGGCTGGGTGGTGGCGGGTACCGCGCCCTCGTCGGCATCCACCTTGCGCACCATGTTGGAACCACTTGAGATGACTTCGTAGGGGGTTCCGACGGGTGGGGGGCGATCGCTGTGCACCGGGTTGCCCCGCGCATCTTGCCAGCGGTAATAGGTGCTTTCAGCAAATGTTGCACTCCCCGTGAGCAGCAGAGCTACCCATATTGTCGCTGAAAGGCAGGCCTGTGTTGTACGTTTCACGTCCCATACTCCTGCTTGTTATAACCCCTCAATACCTAAAGTACCCCACTGGCCCCCCATAGGCAATCGTGCGCGCACCCATTGCCAGCGCCCCGCTGTCACCCCATGGCAGTTGACTTTGGGGCGCGTCGAGCCAACAATAGCGGTGTCTTGCAGATGGCAACTGCTAACGTCGGGTACCCTCGACCTCTGGCCCACTGTTCCGATCCGATTATTCGGGTACAGCTGTTTGTAAGTCCCGTATTCAGCTTGAGCCTCACAGGCCAGGTTGAGGGCCAGACACTGCGCTATCCCGCAGGGCGACCGATACACGGGTGTTCGTGATCGTATTACCCCCAAAGGAACGTGGTGGGGGTGTATTCCCGGGCAGTGTATCGAGCTTGAAAGGGGTGGCGTGCCTATCGAAGGCCTGTTCCGGGTCTTCGCGCAGCAACGTCCACATCAGAATGTTCCAGCGAGGGTTACGCGCTGGGCGTTTTATTATGGGAGATTTATTGTGGAGTTGTTATCCGGTGGCGAGATGATCGCCCGTGTTCTGGAGGACGAGGGTGTTGAGTACATCTTTGGTTATCCCGGTGGCGCTGTTTTGCATATTTACGACGCTCTGTTCAAGGACTGCAAGGTGCCACATGTCCTTGTTCGACATGAGCAGGCGGCTACTCACGCGGCTGACGGCTATGCCCGGGCCACAGGCAAGCCCGGTGTGGTGCTGGTTACTTCCGGACCCGGGGCTACCAATGCGATTACTGGCATTGCCACGGCTTATATGGACTCCATTCCCATGGTGGTTCTGTCTGGCCAGGTGCAGAGCCACCTGATCGGTGAGGACGCTTTCCAGGAAACCGATATGATCGGTATCTCACGGCCCATCGTGAAGCACAGCTTTATGGTGAAGTGTGCCGAGGATATTCCGATAATGATGAAAAAGGCATTTTATATCGCCGCCACCGGCCGTCCCGGTCCAGTAGTCATCGACATTCCAAAAGATCTCACGCGTCCCGATGAGAAATTTGAATACCACTATCCCAGCTCGGTAAAAATGCGTTCCTATGCACCGGCGCAGCGGGGCCATACGGGTCAGATCAAGAAGGCGGCCAGATTGCTGATGTCGGCCAAACGTCCGGTGATTTATGCGGGCGGTGGCGTTGTGCAGGGAGAGGGCAGTGATCTGTTAACCCGCCTTGCCCGGGAATTGAACTATCCGGTTACCAATACGCTTATGGGCCTGGGCGGTTTTCCGGCAACTGATCGACAGTTTCTCGGTATGTTGGGCATGCACGGATTTTATGAGGCCAATATGGCCATGCATCACAGCGATGTCATCCTGGCGATTGGCGCGCGCTTTGATGATCGCGTTACAAACACCGTCAGCAAATTCTGCCCGGGTGCCAAGATCATCCACGTCGACGTCGATCCTGCCTCCATATCGAAAACAGTGCCGGCGGATATCCCCATCGTTGGCCCTGTGGTGGCAGTTCTGGAGGAACTCCTCACCCAGACGTCCGCCGTTCGTAAGAAGGAGGCGGATCTTCCTGATCAGGGGGCGCTGGAGCGCTGGTGGCAGCAGATCGATGATTGGCGTGCCAGCCACGGCCTGTGGACCGGACGACGTTACAGCGAAAGCAAAATGATCATGCCGCAACAGGTTATCGAGAGCCTTTACCGGGTAACCGACGGCAACGCCTACGTCACCTCTGACGTCGGCCAGCATCAGATGTTCGCAGCTCAGTATTATCGCTTCGACAAGCCCCGTCGCTGGATCAACTCTGGCGGGCTGGGCACCATGGGCTTCGGCCTGCCGGCGGCACTGGGTGTGCAACTCGCGTTTCCGGAAATGGACGTGGCCTGTGTCACCGGAGAGGGTAGCATCCAGATGAATATCCAGGAGCTCTCAACCTGTACCCAGTACAAGACCCCGGTGAAGATTATCAATCTTCGCAACAACTATCTGGGCATGGTCAAGCAGTGGCAGGACATGCAGTACGAGGGGCGCTATGCAATGAGCACCTATGAGGACTCTCTGCCGGACTTCGTCAAGTTGATGGAGGCATATGGCCATGTGGGTATGGAGGTGCACGACCTGGCTGACCTCGACACAAAAATGGAGGAAGCCTTCGCCATGAAGGACAAACTGGTATTCCTCGATATCTTCATCGATCCCATGGAGCACGTGTATCCCATGCACATTGCACCCAATGGCTCGATGAAAGATATGTGGCTTAGCAAGAACGAGAGGACCTGACATGCGGCGGATAATTTCTATGTTGATGGAAAACGAACCCGGCGCACTGTCCCGAGTGGTTGGGCTGTTCTCCCAGCGCGGCTACAACATCGAGACACTCAATGTAGCGCCTACACACGACTCGACTCTGTCGCGCTTGACCTTGACGACTATGGGCGACGACCGGCAGATAGAACAGATTACCAAGCACCTCAATAAGCTGGTGGATGTGGTCAAGCTGGTGGACCTGACAGAGGGTGCTCACATTGAGCGCGACCTGATGTTGATAAAGGTACGGGCGCAAGGCTTACTGCGGGATGAGGTCAAACGCACAACGGATATCTTTCGCGGGCAGATCGTGGATGTGGGTCCCAATGTGTATACCATCCAGCTGGCCGGAACCAGTGACAAGCTGGATTCCTTCGTGGCCGCGATGGGCGATGCAGATATACTGGAGGTTGTGCGATCAGGTGTTGCCGGGATTTCCCGGGGGGAGAAGGTTCTCAGCCTGTAGGGAACAAACAGTACACCGATGCAGGGTGCACCGTTTGAATATCTGTCAGGAAAGGCGATCCTTGAAATCCCCATAGTCAAATTCCCGCACCACCTCGAGCCTGTCGGTGAGTGAGTTCCAGACAGCAATCGCCGGCAACTGCGTGCCGTTGAAGGTGGAGGTTTTTACCATGGTGTAGTGGGCCATGTCGCCAATCACCAGACGCTGGCCTACCTGCAGGGGCTCGGCGAAGCTGTAGTCACCTATTACATCGCCTGCCAGGCAGGTGAGGCCTCCCAGTCGGTAGCTCTCGGGCAGCTCTCCGGCTTCCCCCGCGCCCAGAATATCCGGCCGATAGGGCATCTCCAGGATGTCCGGCATATGACAGGTGGCCGAGATGTCCAGGATGGCCTGATTCATGCCGTTCCAGGCCAGATCCAGTACTTGCCCGACCAGGACTCCACTGCCTATGGCGACGGCTTCCCCGGGCTCCAGGTAGACCTGGACCTGGTACTTTTTACTGAAGTGGCGGATTCGTGCTATCAATTCATCGAGCTGATAGTCCGGCCGACTGATGTGGTGCCCGCCACCGAAGTTGACCCAATCCATCCGCGTAAGCAGGTGCCCGAATTTTTCCTCCACCGCATCCAGGGTACGCTGCAATGGCGGGAAATCCTGCTCGCACAGGGTGTGAAAGTGCAGGCCGCTGATCCCCTCCAATGTCGTCTCGTCCAGCTGTGACAGAGGTATACCCAGGCGAGAGCCCGGTGCGCAGGGGTCGTATATCGGCACAGTGCCCTCGGAGTGCTCGGGGTTAATGCGCAGGCCAAATTGCATTTGTGGCCGTTGCGCCCGGGCGGCCTCGATCAGGGGTTGGAAACGCGTCCACTGGCTACAGCTGTTGAAGACGACATGGTCTGCCAGCGTCAGGATTTCCTTGAGGCTGGCCTCGCTGTAGGCGGCGCTGAAGACATGCACTTCACCGCCATAGTACTCACTGCCCAGCCTTGCCTCATGCAGGCCACTGGCACAACTGCCGTCCAGATAGCGCGCCACCAGAGGTGCCAGCCGCCACATGGAAAAGGCTTTAAGGGCGGCGAGTACCCTGGCACCGCTGGCGTCGGCGACCTGGCGCAGAATGCGCAGGTTGCGCTCGACGGCGACCTCGTCGACCACGAAGCAGGGTGAGGGTAGCCGGTTCAGGTCCAGCTTACTGAAGTCGGTGAATTGCATGGCCGTTACAGGTCCGTGCCTTTGACGACTTCCAGCCCAAAGGCGGGGTCCAGTTCAACGACCTGCCAGGGCAGGCCGTACTGGTTCATATCGGCCATAAAGGGATCCGGATCGCATTCCTCGATATTCCACACGCCGGGTTCCCGCCATTTGCCTTCCACAATCATCTTTGCACCAATCATGGCCGGGACGCCAGTGGTATAGGAAATTGCCTGGGACTGGACTTCCTGGTAGCACGCCTGGTGGTCGCAGATATTGTAAAGATACATCAACCGTTCCTTGCCATCCTTGCGCCCGCGCACGATACAACCGATGCAGGTTTTACCCTTGGTGCGTGGCCCGAGACTGGAGGGGTCGGGTAATAGGCGAGCCAGGAACTGGATGGGCACAATCTGTTGCCCCTGGTAGTCAATCGGTTCTATGCCGGTCATACCGACGTTTTCCAATACCTCGAGATGCTTGAGATAATTGTCTGAGAAACTCATCCAGAACTGGGCGCGCCGCAGGCTGGGAAAGTTCTTGCTCAGAGACTCAAGTTCCTCGTGGTACATCCTGTAAATGTTGAAGGCCCCTACATTCTCGGGGCAGTCAAACCGGGCCATTTTTGACATGGCAGGTGTGGTGACGAACTGGCCGTCCTCCCAGTGCCGGCACTCGGCGCTCACCTCCCGAATATTGATTTCCGGATTGAAGTTGGTGGCAAACGGGTAGCCGTGGTCGCCGCCATTGACATCGATAATGTCCAGTTCATGAATTTCATCAAAGTAATGCTTGGCGAGGTAGGCGGTAAACATATTGGTCGCGCCAGGGTCAAAGCCGCTCCCCAGCAGGGCTGTGAGGCCTGCCGCCTTGAAGCGATCCTGGTAGGCCCACTGCCAACTGTATTCGAACTTGGCCGTATCCAGCGGTTCGTAATTGGCTGTATCGAGGTAATGCACACCGGCTTCGAGGCAGGCGTCCATAATAGTGAGATCCTGGTATGGCAGCGCCACATTGATAACCAGCTCCGGCTGTTCTTGCTTCAGCAGTGCGGCCAGCTCGGGTACGTTGTCGGCGTCAACCTGGCGTATCTGAATGGGGCGGCTCAGTTGGTCCGCGATTGCCTGGCACTTGGACAGCGTGCGGCTGGCGAGCACGATGTCCGGGAACACCTCGGGCAATTGTGCGCACTTGTGTGTAACTACGGCACCGACGCCGCCGGCGCCGATAATCATTATCTTGGGCATCAAGTTACTCCGGTTTATATCAGTTGTTAGTGGTTTTCGAAGTAAGTATAACCGTGCAGGCTGTCCTTGAAAGCATTGACAATCTGGCTGCGCTGGGCAACGCTGATTCTTCCATCGCGCACGGCCTTTTCCGCCACCAGGCGAAAATTTTCCTGCAATTGCTTGGGTTCATACTCGACATAACTCAGTACATCGGCAATGCTGTCGCCGTGAAATTCTCGTGCAAACTCGAAGCTGCCGTCCGCGTTAATGGCGACATTGACCACGTTGGTATCGCCAAAAAGATTGTGCAGATCTCCCAGGGTTTCCTGGTAGGCACCAACCAGAAACACGCCGAGGTAGTATTCCTCACCCGGTATGAGTGGGTGTAGCGGCAGTACATTGCGCTCACCGTCCGGGGTGGAGAATCGGTCAATCTTGCCGTCGCAGTCGCAGGTCAGGTCAGCCAGTATTGCAGATCGCTCCGGCTTCTCTCCCAGGCGATGAATCGGCATAATGGGAAACAGCTGATCTATTGCCCAGATGTCCGGCAAGGACTGGAACAGGCTGAAGTTGCCGTAGTAAATATCTGACAGCTGCTCCTCCAGGTGTTGTAGCTCCGGCGGTACGCGCTGGAGGTCTGGCAGCATGGCGGCAATGCGATGTAACACTTCGAGGAAAATGCTTTCTGCCAGCGCTCGCTCGCGCAGACTCGCCTGACCATGGTGAAACAATTCGCGCAGCTCATCGCGATAAAATAGCGCGTCGTTATAGCATTCCTGAAAATTCTGCTCGGAAAGTCTGGCCTGTATATCGTGCAGGTTTCTGAGTGTTTCAACACAATTTTCGGGCGGAGTGCCCGCAGTGGTCGTGGGTCGGCTGCTGCTGACATTGAGGATATTAAAGAGCAGCATGGAGGAATAGGCCACTGTTGCTCGGCCGGACTCAGAGATAATCACCGGGTGATCAATCTCCAGTGGGTCGAGGGTTTCGCGGATACTTTCCACGATATTCACGCAGTACTCATCCAGACGATAATTCATGCTGTGAGTACTGTTGGTGCGGGCGCCTTCATAGTCCACCGCCAGGCCGCCCCCCAGATCCAGATAGCCCATAGGCGCGCCTTCCTGCACCAGGCCAGTATAGAACCGGCAGGCTTCCAGTACGCCACTGCGGACGTTGCGGATATTGGGGATTTGCGAACCCAAATGGCAGTGGAGCAAGCGCAGGCAGTGTAACATTCCGGCCTCGCGCAGCTGCTCTACCAGGCGCATCAGGCTTGTGGTGGACAGCCCGAAAATGGATCTATCGCCGCTATCCTGGCTCCAGTAGCCGTCTACGGCCACTGTGGTCTTGATTCGAACCCCGATCAGTGGCTCGATATTGAGGGCGCGGCTGCGCTCTATAATGATGGGCAACTCCGACAGGGTTTCGACCACAAAAAAGCAGGGAATGCCCATTTGTCTGGCATACAGGCCAAGTTCTATGAACTCTGCGTCCTTGTAGCCGTTGCAGATGATGAGACCGTCAGATTCACGCAACTGTGCCATTGCGATGATCAGCTCAGCCTTGCTTCCCGCCTCGAAGCCGTGATTGTATTGACGCCCATAATCGGCTATTTCCTCTACCACATGGCACTGTTGGTTCACCTTTATGGGGTAGACGCCGCGGTAGCAGTTGCCGTATCCGCCTTCTTCTATCGCTCTGGCGAAAGATTTATTGAGCACCTCCACTCGCTGATCGAGCAGGTTGCGAATACGCAATATGGCGGGCATGTGCAGGCCGCGCTCGTGCATTCCGCGCACAATGTCCGGCACGCTTACGTTCACCGGCAAGCCATCGACCTCGACGTTGACCTGGACGTCACCGCGATCGGAAATATTGAAATAACCGGCTCCCCAGGCATTTATGCCATAGAGTTGCGCGCTGCGACCGGGATCCCAGTCCTGGTCGGGGGCAGTATCCTGCGGATCGTCGTTTGCCACGGAATTCATAAAGTACCCCTAAACAGCTCAGACGATCCGTTTCATGGCGGTCATGTAGCCGCGCAAAGTCTTGCCGACAGTTTCTACCGGATGTGAGCGAATAGCCTCATTTACGGCAATTAACTCAGCGTTGTCGACCCCATTGTCACCTTCTATTCCGCGCCCGATAACGTCGGTGTCAATCTTGCTCATAAAGTCGGCGAGCAGTGGGCGACAGGCGTGATCGAAGAGATAGCAACCGTATTCTGCGGTATCGGAAATCACCACATTCATTTCATACAGTTTTTTGCGTGCGATGGTGTTGGCGATCAGCGGCGTTTCGTGCAGCGATTCGTAGTAGGCGGACTCATCGATAATGCCGGCTGAAACCATGGTTTCAAAGGCCAGCTCCACACCTGCCTTGATCATGGCGACCAGCAGGATGCCGTGATCGTAGTATTCCTGTTCGGCGATGTCGGCTGAAGTGTTGCTGGCCTTTTCAAATGCGGTTTCCGCGGTGGCGGCCCGCCACTGGAGCAGGTTTGAGTCATCGTTGGCCCAGTCTTCCATCATGGTTTTGGAAAAATGCCCGGTCATGATGTCGTCCTGGTGCTTTTCATACAGTGGACGCATGATGTCTTTCAGTTCCTGTGCGAGATGGAAGGCGCGCACCTTGGCCGGGTTGGACAGGCGATCCATCATGTTGGTGATGCCGCCGTATTTCAGCCCTTCGGTTACCGTTTCCCAGCCGTACTGAATCAGCTTGGAGGCATAGCCGGGCTCGATGCCTTTTTCCACCATTTTGTCGAAAGATAGAATGGCCCCGGTTTGCAGCATGCCGCAGAGAATCGTCTGTTCGCCCATAAGATCAGACTTCACTTCGGCTATAAATGAAGACTGTAGTACGCCTGCGCGGTGTCCGCCGGTACCGGCTGCATAGGCCTTGGCCAGCTCCAGGCCATCGCCTCTGGGGTCATTTTCCGTGTGAACAGCGATCAGTGTCGGCACACCGAAGCCGCGTTTGTACTCCTCGCGTACCTCGGTACCCGGGCACTTGGGTGCCACCATGATCACGGTAAGGTCCTCGCGGATTTTCATGCCTTCCTCGACAATGTTGAAACCGTGAGAATAGGACAGGCAGGCATCTTTCTTCATCAGCGGCATAATCTGATTAACCACGCTTGTGTGCTGCTTATCCGGTGTTAGATTGAGAACCATGTCGGCACTTGGGATCAGTTCTTCATAGGTGCCCACTGTAAAGCCGTTTTCCGAGGCGTTTTTCCAGGACTGACGTTTTTCGGCTATCGCGCCTTCGCGCAGGGCGTAGGCAACGTCCAGTCCGCTGTCACGCAGATTGAGCCCCTGGTTCAGGCCCTGGGCGCCACAACCGACGATGACCATTTTCTTGCCTTTCAGTTTGTCGACCCCGTCCGCAAATTCTGAGCCGTCCATAAAGCGACATTTGCCCAGCTGCTGCAACTGTAAGCGAAGGGGTAGGGTATTGAAGTAATTTTGTCCCATGTTGGTGTTCCTCGAAGGGTGGGTTTGAGTCGTTGGCCGCCACAATACGTGAATTCAAGTCTTGCGTAAAACGCTATATAAGTAATACTGTGTTGCAAAATATGCAATTACGGTGGGCCATGGATACCCGTGCACTGTCTGTTTTTCTTTCCGTATCAGAGACGCTTAACTTTAGCCGCAGTGGCGAACTGTTGCACATGAGTGTGTCTGCTGTCAGCAGGACGATAAAGCGTCTGGAAGACGAATTGGGCCAGCCATTGCTGGAACGTGACAATCGCAGTGTTCGCTTGACCGGAGCCGGGAGAGAGTTTCGGGAGTACGCGCGCCGGGCGATCGGAGAGTGGCAGCGACTGCAGCGAAAACTCGGCAGTGACGGAGAATTGGCCGGTGAGGTCAGTCTTTATTGTTCGGTGACTGCCACCTACAGCGTTTTGGCACCTATTCTTGCGGCTTTTCGATCCAGTCATCCATCCGTGGAAATTATGATGCATACGGGGGATCAGGCGGATGGCATCAGTCGAGTACTGGATGGCCAGGACGATGTGGCGGTCAGTGGACGCCCTGTTCAATTGCCGCAGCGACTGGAGTTTCTGCCTTTACTGGAGTCGCCCCTTGAGCTCTGGGTGCCAACGGCAGACTGCGCGGTACGCCGGCAAGTGGTGCTAGGGGATACCACCTCGCCTGGTTTTGACTGGGCAGGTATCCCCTTTATCGTGCCAGAGCGCGGTATAACCAAGGAGATTCTGGATATCTGGTTGCGCGGCCGCGGAATCCGACCCCGGGTTTACGCCCAGGTGGCAGGGCATGAAGCGATTATCGCCATGGTAAGCCTGGGGCTGGGTATTGGTATTGCGCCTGAACTGGTGGTAGAGGCCAGTGGTATGGCCGCGAGTGTAAGCGATATTCACCTGCCAGAAAGCTTGCCGCCACTTACTATAGGCATTTGTAGTCTAAAGCAACGATTGCAGAGCCCGCTGGTGAGATCTCTGTGGGATGTCGCGGGGCAGACCTACGTCGGGGTGGTTTGATAGTATAGGCGGGTATTTTCATTGTGGTGGGTAGTATGGATAAACCGGACTCGGGCGCAGGGGAGAAGAACCCCCCGCAGCAGAAAGACAAGGACAACAACGCCGGGCCTGTCCCGGGTGGGCTCGCACCCGGACTGGATCGCCTGGTAGACGAACACGAGGAGGAAGAGTCTGTCGATGGCATGACCGTGCGTCGCCAGGGCATTTTCCTTCTCCCCAACCTGTTTACCACCGGCGCTCTGTTTGCCGGCTTCTACGCCATTATCGCCGCCATGCGCGGAAATTATGAAGCGGCGTCGTTGGCGATATTTGTGGCCATGCTGTTCGATGGTCTCGATGGCCGTGTTGCCAGGCTGACCAATACCTCCAGTAAGTTCGGTGCGGAATATGACAGCCTGTCAGATATGGTGTCTTTCGGTGTGGCTCCCGCGCTGGTCGTATTCAGCTGGGCGCTGGGAGATTTGGGTAAGTTCGGTTGGAGTGTGGCATTTATATATGTTGCCTGCGCCGCCCTGCGTCTAGCGCGTTTCAATACCCAGATTGATACTGCAGACAAGAACTACTTTACCGGGCTGGCCAGCCCGGCTGCCGCCAGTGTCATTGCCAGCACCGTCTGGGTTTGTCACGACGCGGGCTGGGTGGGCGCAGCTTTGCCCTATGAGTTGGCGATTCTGGTTGGTTTGCTGACAGCTGTTGTTGGCTTCATGATGATCGCCAATTTTCCCTATTACAGCTTCAAGAGCGTCGATTTTAAAAGCCGGGTACCCTTTGTCGTTATGATTGGTATGATTCTGGTCTTCGGGCTGGTGACTGTCGATCCGCCGCGTATATTGCTTTTTGCATTCCTCGCCTACGCGGCTTCCGGGCCTGTCACCCAGTTTTTGAACTGGCGAAAACAGTAACTCGAAGCAGTCGATGGCCGGCGGAATTTCCGGCCAGCATTCTGCGATTGTCAGGGGATTTAGTGCAGTCTCACAGGGGCGTGATGCGCCCCCTGGCACTTTTCCCCAGGCTCATAATTGAGCACTATTTGATCGTTCCTGTAAAAGGTTAAAATATTTATCCAAAAGCCCTTGCAGGGGGTCGATCGATCCGTATAATGCGCTTCCTCGGTCAGGGGCAACCCCCCAGATCGTATCCTGCCCCTGGCGGTCAGGCGTTATTTAACAACCAAATGAAGACAGATGTGT
>CAXBNX010000005.1:0-197211 GCA_963977275.1 uncultured Haliea sp.
ACAGGGTGCCGGGGGGATCACCGGGCGGATAGGACGTGGTTAATTTGGCGCTTACAATAGGAGGGTATACTCCCAGAACATACTCCACGTATTCCTGTAACCACCTCACTATGGACGGCCTGCCCAAACCACAACGCTATTTCGCTGTGTTCGCTATCTCCTGCGGCACTGCACTGACTATCATTGATGGCGCCATACCCAATGTCGCCCTACCGACCATAGCTGACGACCTGGGAATCGCTGCTTCGGCAGCTGTACTGATAGTAAGTGTTTACCAATTGGTGCTGGTGATGACCCTGCTGCCGCTGTCGGCCCTCGGCAGCCGCATTGGCCTGCGCAAAATGTATCAATACGGGCAGTGCCTCTTCATAGGGTCGGCAATACTGTGTTTTTTCGCGCCAAACCTGCCGTGGTTGTTGGCCGCGCGCTCCCTGCAGGCCCTGGGTGCTGCCGCAGCGTTAAGTGTTGCCAGCGCACTGGTGCGCTCCATATACCCGGGTAATCAGCTGGGGCGGGGGCTGGGCATCAACAGCATTATAGTCGCCAGTTCCGCCGCCCTGGCGCCCGTTCTCGGAGGCTTTATAGCCGCGGCGGCAAGCTGGCATTGGGTATTTGTGGCCACGGTGCCATTGGGGCTGGTATCGCTGTTGGTGGGCCAGCGCTCCCTGCCGGAGGTACCCACACACACCGAGCCGTTCAGCCTGCCGGGCGCGTTGCTGTGTGCACTCACCTTCGGCCTGATCATCTCCGGCCTGCTAGCGCTGTCACAGGGCCAGCCGATCCCTGTTTCACTGGCAGTCATCGCCGCCGGGACACTCCTGGCTGTTGTCTTTATCCGCAAAGAACTCAATGAGACCTCACCGATCCTGCCGGTGGATTTACTGACTCAGCGGATAGTCGCCCTATCGATAGCAGGTGCGCAGTTCGCATTTATTGGGTCAATGACGTTTATCTTGTCGCTGCCTTTTCGCCTGCAGCAGGAATTTGGTTTTACTTCCGGGGAGGTGGGTGCTGTTATCGCACCGTGGCCCCTGGCCATGATGGTCACCGCGCCTATCTCAGGGGCACTATCGGATCGCTACCACCCGGGTATTCTGGGCGGCATTGGCATGGCCATTGCCACCCTTGGCATGCTGTTGCTTGCACTGATACCGGACGGTGCATCACATGCAGATATCGCCTGGCGTATGGTCGTGTGCGGTGTAGGCTATGGCATATTTCTCTCGCCCAATGCACGGGTGGTGATATCGGCCGCGCCGCTCGCCAGGGCCGCCTCCGCCGGTGGACTGGTTTCCACCAACCGCCTGGTGGGCCAGGCGCTGGGCGGAACCTTGTTGGCCGGCTTACTGGCCCTGGGCCACGGCAGCGACAGTACGCCAGCCATCATCGCTGCCGCTCTCGCCTTTCTCGCAGGTATCTGCAGCGTTGCGCGCCTCAACTATCGCTAACGCCCGGTAATATGGGCCATAAATTCAGCTTCGTTGTCGCGAAGATCCGCATCCACCTTGCGTGAGATGTCCGAATCGGCCATCAGCGCGCCCCACCCCGGCAGCGCTTCCAGTTTCGCGGCCGGATCCCAGTCCAGGTATCTGGGCCCCACCATATTGGGTATCACCAGGGCGTAGCGCAGATAGATATCCGCCATGGTCAGGGTGTCACCGGCGACATAGGGTGAGAAACTCGCGAGCTTGGCAATAGATCGCGCGGCTTTGTCGAGCGCCGCAAGTACCTCACCCTTTACAGACTCTTCCACGGCGACGCTGCCAAACAATGCCGGCAGCAGGCGACGGGCAGGTAAATCCAGGTATAACTCCGATATTTTCATAAGCCGCCTTACACGCGCACGGGCCACCGGATCGGACGGATATAGCGGAACATCGGGGTAGGCGTCTTCAATGTAATCCAGCAACACGCTACTTTCGGACAGGTTCTCACCACTTTCCAGAGTCAGTACGGGAACCTTTTCCACAGGGCTTAGCGCGACCAATTCCGGGCTGCTGGTATAGGCTATATTCTCCCTGAACGGGATACCTTTGAACAGCAATGCATGCTTAACCATGTTGTAGTAATTGGAGTAGGGAAAGCCGTGTAAGGTGAGCATGGTGTCGTCCTGATCAGGAATAATGTCTGGCCGGCAGCGCAACGTAACCGGCCGATTAAGGGACTATCAAGATAGACCCTTGGCTGCAGAAATCAATTGTCCCGCGGTCATTTTTTGCTATAACGCAGCGCAATGACTGGCCCCTGTACAATATTCACTACCTCTGAATTTGCTATACACTCGTGTTGGCTCCCCTGGACTCGAGCACAGTGCGGCAGGACACCAGCACAACCGACGGAAAAACAGCTCAACTAACAGTAAACACATTCCGCCCAATACCCGGTATAAAAGATGAGTGAAACACCGCAGTACGACGCCTATCGCCGGTTTCTCGAGAATGCCGGCACACCTTTCACAGTGCCCGGCCACAAACGCAACCCCGACCTTATGGACCCACTGCTGGCACTGGATGTACCGCAATACGGCGGGGTAGAGAATCGCCGGGTAAGCTCCCCCCGACTTGCCGCCGCTGAACGACTGGCCGGCGAACTATGGGGGGCACCCTGGTGCGGCTTTTCGGTGCAGGGCTCGTCCCACGGCAACGAAGCGATAGCGATGACCGTGGGCAAACCGGGCGACAAGGTCATCGTCGCTAGAACCTTACACAAGTCACTGTTTTTCGGCCTGGTAATCGCAGGACTGGTCCCCGTGTGGGTAAGGCCGGATATCGATGCGGCGACCGGCCTCACCGCTGGCATGCCGGTGGAACGCATAAGAAAAGCACTGCAGGATCACCCCGATGCGCGAGCGGTCATGCTGGTAGAGCCAAGTTACGTGGGCGGCGTATCCGATGTGGCGGGCATAGCTGCATTGGCCCACGAACACGGTATACCGCTTACGGTGGACGCCGCCTGGGGCGCGCACCTGGGATTTCATCCCGACCTGCCGCCCCACGCCATTCAGGCGGGGGCAGACATTCTGGTGACCAGTGTACACAAGCACATCACCGGCTTTACGCAATCGTCCATGGTTCTCGCACAGGGCGAGCATATTAATATCGAGCGACTGGAGGCTGCCTTTGAAGGCCTGCATACCACCAGTCCCTCGGGCGCCATTTTCGCGTCTATAGACAGGGCCCGGGGTCTGCTACAGGACAGGGGTGAGGAATTACTGGGAAATGCCATTCGCATCGCCGGTGAAGCCAGAAACCGGTTTCGCAAAGTGCCGGGGCTGGGGGTGGTTGGCGGCGAGATAGCGGAGCGCTGCCCTGCACTATTTATGCACGACCCAACCAAGGTCGTACTGACGCTCTCGGGCACAGGGGCCGATGGCCAGATCGTGGCCGACCTGCTGGAAACCAGGGGCATTCACCTGGAGTTTGCCGACCGGGATACCTTCTGCCCCGTTATCACTCTCGCCGACACCGATGCGACGGTAGATCGTATGGTCACGGAGGTCATACGCGCTATTGAGGAACACCGCGGTATGCCCCGGGCACTGGTGCCCATTACCTCCTGGACCGTGGTTCCGGACACGGTAATGTCACCGCGTGATGCATTTTTTTCTGACCACGAGCGGGTTCCGGCGGCACAAGCTATCGGCCGGGTTGCCGCCGAAACCGCCGTGCCCTACCCGCCGGGCATACCCGCGTTGGCCCCGGGGGAGCGCATTCAGGGCGCGGTACTCAAGGCACTTCAGGAAGAAGTGGCCAGCGGCACGCGGATCGCCTACTGCGGCGACCCTACACTGCAAACAGTGCTGGTCCTGAAGGAATAGGCTAGCTCTCCCGGGGCGCCGCGCTGCGCAGAAGCTTCACACTTGCCGCCGGGTTCATCAGTCGTATGGTTCGCGCCTTCAGCATTTTCTCATCACTGCCATCGAGAATTAGCTGCCGCAATTCTGCGGTGCTGAGCGAGGAGTCTATAGCCAACAGCTTGGCGGCAAGGTTCAGTACCTGGGGAGAGGACATTGACGTACCGTTAAACTTGATGCGATTACCGCCGGGAACATAGCTCTCTACTTCAAAACCATTGGCATAGATCTCCACTTTGCCCAGGCTGGTAAAACTGGTTTCGTCCCCCGCGGCATCCACTGCACCCACGCTGATAATATTGGCGTAGTCGTAGCTGCTGGGATAAAACTCATCAAACGTTACATCGTTATCCGAGTTTCCTGCCGAGGTGATAAAGAGAATGTCGGTGGCATCGCGGATCGATTCGCGCAATACGGTATCACCGATCGTGTAGATTTCCCGCGCCAACTTTTTGCGCTCCTGAGGTGAGCCACCGGCATTGTGTGCCTCAAGTGCCTCTTCAATACCACGCAGCGAACCACCCCAACTCATATTGACGGCTCTCACACCGTTGGCCTTGAAATAGGCGATAGTTTCTCGCACCATTTTTGCTTCCGCCCGGGCCAATTCCAGGGTGGGCTCCTCCGGAATCATGGTATGCCCGTAAGTCATTCTGGCTACCAACACCCGAATGAACGGATTGCCCTCAATTGCGATACCTGCCACATGGGTTCCGTGGGCGTAGTTACCGTAGATACCAAGCGACTCGAGAAAGCCCTTCACTTCGCTTTGCTCAAGTGCCGCCAGCTGCTTGCGCAGTACACTCGCCTCTCCACTGTCGATGTTGGACTGGATATCACCCAGGCCTTTCATCTGGCTCTGTAAAACGGCCACGTCCTCATCGAAGTCTCCCACCGGGTACAACAGGGAGCGCTCCCTGTTCGAATGCAGGTCATAGGCGATACCGTGAATATCGTCTACAAAGCCGTTATTGTCATCGTCCTTAGCGTTGTCCGGAATCTCAGCCGGATTGCGCCACAGCAGAGGAGCAAACGCGTCGATGGAGGTATCCACGCCGCTGTCCCAGACTGCCACCACGACCGGCGTGGCCTTTGCGTCAGCGCTCAACTCGACCTTGCGGGCCTCCCATATATCGGGTTTGGTGACATCATGTTCTGCTATATAGGCCGAGTAGACCTCGTGGATCGTGCCTGCGTCATCCAGATAGTGGTCCAGGGTGAAGCTGACAGACACCAGCGTTGAGGCAATATCGAAACTGATTTCCCCCGAGGTCTTGTCCACGATCGGCTGGTAGGAGGAGTCGAGATTGCCTAGAACCAGAGCTTCGCTGAGAATCTCGGTGCGCCCCTTGGCACTTTTCACGTTGTCCTGTACCAGGCCATAGTCAAGCGCCTGCAGGGCTTTTTCCATATTGAACTCAAGCGCCGGCCCAACCTCGTCACCGGACAACTGGGCTTGCGCCAGCGCTTCAGAGTAAATCCCCATGGTGAGACGGTTGGCTTCCTTGGTCTCCAGCGCTCGCTGCGTGGCGAGGATGTCCAGATAGTCCTGCCAGCGGTTTTCCAGCAGCGCGACACTGCCCAACAAGGCGTAATAATCCTGTACCGTACTGTTGTCGGTGATCTCGTAGGTCTCAAGATCCGCCAGGATGTCAGCCTCCACTGCCTTTGCCAGCTTCAGGAGCGCAGCGCGGTTCTCCGGCAAGTACAGTTCAGTCACCGCCAGATTCAGTTGGTAAGTGTGACGGGGAAGGTCGTCCTTGCGCGTAATAACTTGCTTGCTGACCTGCTCCGCTGCGGCAGCTTTATCGGCCGCAACAGCACTATGCGCACTGGGCAGCGTTACCAGTGAGAGAGCAAAACAGGCGAAAAATTGTTTTATCTGCATTCCACATTCTCCTGTGGGTAGAGTCCATCCCGGGGCTTCAGAGTTGGGATGGCGGTTTCGAGGCAGACATTACACTTTCGCAGCTGGCTTGGAAACTACGCCGAGAGATCATTAGGGGTGAGATGAAGCGATGCCGCAATCAACAGGCAGCTAATAATGTAGGAACGGCCCGGCGCGGAGCCCTGTAAAACATGCGGGGTTCAATTACCGAGGCTATGACACCCCGAAAGCATAAATCAACTGCATGCCCTCTCTTGTTACATCGGGCTGTGCAAGTGGGTACCCCCAGCAAGCCGCAGAATCAGCAACCCTGGTCATTACTCTCGTTCTGCTCCTGATTGTGTTTTTCCTGCCATATTCCCAGTGCAAGAACAGAAGAATAGATAAGTAAGATAAATGCCATGATGTTCACCTGTATCTTTAGTTGAAAAATCACCAGCTCACCTGCTGTAGCTGATGGACCAAAGTGTAGGCTTGTCATATTTTTTACGTAATGGCCACAATCGCTCAAACACGTTGCAAAAATCGGCATATCCCGCCGCTCGTCGTGACCCGAAGAGGAACCTCTGCCACGCAGAGCGGGATGAACAGGGCGCCTGGACGCCCTGGTTCGACGGTTACTCCAGGCCGTTTGAGGCCACAAAGTTACCGTGAAAGCCAAACGGCACGCGGGCTTTTAACTTCACAACAGCAACCGGCGGGGCGCTGAAATTCCGCGCGTCGATCACCCTGACTTCGCTCAAATCTGTCGCCGCGTTGTACACCACGCTGAGGATATAGCCCTCGTCTTCCGCCTCACCTGTAGCTACAAAAACGGGTTCCCCTGCAGCACAGTCATCGCCGACCTCGTGCCGAACGGTTTCACCTGTCTCCAGGTCGTGCTTGAGCAAGTTCTTGAAGCCGTGGGGCCCACCGACTTCCAGCACATAGCCATAACGGTGTGGGTGGCATTCCACGCGCGGGTTGACCCGGGGAAACTCCTGGTCAATCGTGCTGAGCACGCGGCTGTGCACCTCACCCGCATTCACGTCTATAGTCCAGCGCACGAGTTGCGAGCCCTTGTCATATTCAGGGGTTTGCGGAGCGGTGAACGCCTTGTTGTAACGCACCACGTCCATCACGATGTTGTCACCATCGTCATAACAGTTAAGCGGGTGAAACACGTAGCAGGGGTCTATCTCAATCCATTTCACCGAGTCTTCAGTGGCATTGCGATCCATGATACCCAGCCGCGCCTGGTGTTCGTCACTCCAGGAAAACGGCATACCGTAGCCCTCATCAACCAGGCCAAAATTGCCAACAATAGGCAGGTCCATGAAGATCACTCGAGTGGCTGTCGCGCCGAAGTCGTGCATCATGACCATCTCCGGCAGGTCAATATCTACCGTCTGCGTGAGCTCACCTGCCGTGTTGACCTGGTGGTAGCGCAGATAGGGGGGGGCAAAATCGTAACCAAAGAACAGCATTTCCCCCGTCCTGCCGTCGATCTTCGGGTGTGCCGTCATACTGCCGACAAGACGCCCGGCGAAATCGTATTCCCGCCGTGTTTCCAGGTTCAGACCCATTTCATAGGGCAGGCCTATCTCCGGTAGGGCAAGGACACGACCGCCATGGTGGATGACATTCACATTACCGGACCCCTACACCAGCGGCCGAGTAGCACTCATCGGAGCCGCCTTGAGGCCCAGTTTCTCCTCAATATCCGCAGTTCTCACCCAGCGATTGCGATAGCCGGTTGCCGCACCATTCTCAAACTTAATGGCGTGCAACATGCCATCGCCGATAAACCAGTGGTGATTGGCCTGCGGGTTCACCGGATTGGGGCCATCGCGCAACAGGGTGCTATTCAGTTCGGGGGGCAATGTACCGACAACGTCCAGATCACTGAGATCAAGTTCCTCGCCGACCGGGGCAAAATTACCCTGCAAAATCGGATTGTCCTCTGGTGCCAGCGGTGCATTCATCACCATATCGTTGAGTTTTGTTGTCATGTGTATTGCCTCGGGTGGTAGCGCGGAACTTGTCAGTGTCTAGATTGGGCATATTACAGCCAAACTAGACACTGTCAAGATAAATCATCATACTCCGCGTATGAAAGCCAAATACCATCATGGCGACCTCGCCAATTCTCTGGTTTCAGCTACAGTCTCGCTGCTGCAGACCCGCGGGCTCGCCCAACTCAGCCTGCGGGAAGTGGCGCGGGAGGCCGGGGTGTCGCACGCGGCGCCGGCCCATCACTTTGGTGACAAAGCGGGCTTGCTGACCGCGGTTGCCATTGAGGGATATGGGGTGCTGGCTGAAGCCCTGCGGGCCAGCCAAACACTGGGATGCCGCAGCCCGGAGCAACGCCTGCTGGATGCGGGCTTCGCCTATATTCAATTTGCCCTGTCCCACACCGCCCATTTTGAAGTGATGTTTCACCCCGCCCTGACCCATAGCGAGAGCCCCGAGTACGTTACAGCCTCCCTGGCCGCGAAAGCGGTACTGGAAACATGTATCAGAAATTTTCTGCGGCAGCAGTCCCCGCTGGAGCAGATCCCGGAACGACAAATACAGGCAACCGTCATCGCCCTGTGGTCGCAGGTGCATGGCTTTGCCAACCTGTGGCTTGCGGGTAACCTCGGGGACGTCACAGATACTGTGCGCAGGGATATGGTCATTCTGGATGTACTGGCCAGCGTCATCCCCAGACCACATCAACCGACATAGTGGCTGTGTAGCACAACGACAGCGGCCCCTAATCGAGCGAACGCAAAAGCCGGGGATAATAGGCCGCCAGCGACAGTGCCCGAACGCAAACGTAAATGACAAAAGCAGACCAAAGGCC
This sequence comes from uncultured Haliea sp., assembly GCA_963977275.1. GTDB lineage: Bacteria > Pseudomonadota > Gammaproteobacteria > Pseudomonadales > Halieaceae > JARRPM01. The sequence goes on from CAXBNX010000005.1 coordinate 8,569, forward strand.
ATGAATACCGTACACCGGGGCCAGATACCACCAGGCCGCCATAAATACAGTAGCCGAGATAAATGAAGCGTTGCGCATTTCCCGTGTATGGGTAGCGCCGATGAAAATCCCGTCCAATTGAAATGCGGCAAACGACAGCATCACATAGAGCGCCGCCCATCCCACGGTATCTGCCGCAGCCACCCGCACTGCTTGAATATTGGTAAGCGCATCGATCGCCACACTGCCAAAACACAGGATCAACAAAGCCAGCACTGCCGCCGTGGCCGCGGCCAGTTCCGTGGAGCGACGCACGGCTATTGTCAGGTCCTGCCGCCGCTTCGCTCCCAAAGCCTCCCCCACAAGGGCTTCTGCAACAAAAGCATAGCCATCGAGGAAAAATGCACTGAAGGACACCAGTTGCAGTAAAATATGGTTTGCGCCCAACACAGCATCACCGTAGAGCGCACTCTGGTTGATAAACCAGGCGAAAGAAAAGAGCAGTAGTAAAGTTCGCAACAGAATATCCGTGTTGGCGGACATCAGCCGCAACATCTTGCCAGCATCACCCATTTTGGAGAGCGGCCAGAAAGCGGCGCTATCGCCCTGACGCCCGCGCAGTAATTTCAGCACGAGGCCAACGGCCAGCACAAGTGTGACCCATTCAGCCACAACCGTACCCAGAGCAATGCCTTCGGCACCCCAGCCCAACACGCCGGCAAATAACACGTCGAGCACAATATTCAAGCCGTTCAGGAACAATTGGACCACCAGCAGGTAACGGCTCTTACCCAGCCCGATCAGGGTTCCCATCAAGGCAAAAATACTGAGCGTTGCCGGCGCGCCCCAGATGCGGATGATGAAATAGTCCCGCGTGATCGCCTCCACTTCAGCGCTGCCCTCCAGAAGGGCGAGTGCCAGCTGCGCCAATGGCCATTGCAACAGCACGATACCAATGCCGAGCGCAGCACTGAGCAACAGAGCTCGCCCCAGCGTGGCCCGCACCTCTGCCTCGTCTCCCGCGCCGGAGGCCTGGGCAGTGAAGCCCGTGGTTCCCATGCGCAGGAAACCAAAACTCCAGTAAATAAAACTGAAGATCATCGCGCCAAACGCGATCGCGCCCAGCTGAGCAAGATTGCCCAGGTTACCGATAACAGCAGTGTCAGCGAGGCCAAGCAGGGGCACCGCGGCATTGGCCAAAATTATGGGCCAGGCCTTTTGCCAGATTTGTGCACGACTCATATTCCCCGGACCAGACACCTGGATCATCCCCTGCTGCAACTGCGTTCATGTCGGCGCATTTGCTCACCCCGCCGGCATTGGCTACCCTACGCCCTTCTTTACACTACGGGCAACAAAGTGATGAAACTATTGGCTAAGCTCGCTCTGTTTAGCGTGGCGCTGATCTTACTGGCAATCGTGGCCTTCGATATCTGGGGCTACGCGACCCTCGGAACACTGACCCCCGCCAGCGATGAACCCCGCAACAACGACGCCAATCGCGTGGTGTTGGTATCCGGGGCCACCGGCTCTGTCGGCGACGGCCTGCTCAAGGCGGCGATGGAAGACCCTCAGGTGGCGAAGATTTACGCGCTCTCCAGACGCTCTTCGCCGCGCATAGAGGCCGGGGTTAACTCAGGCCGGGTGGAACTCCTGCTGCACGAAGATTTTACCGATTACTCCGACCTGACCGATGTACTCGCCGAAGTGAATACCGTGCTGTGGGGGCTGGGCACGTCCTCCCTGAATATGGACGATGAGACCTACACCTGGATTCATGTCGATTTTCCGGTGGCTTTCGTGAGTGAGTGGCTGTCCGCCCGCACTGAAGCCCCCATGTCCTTTCACTACGTAACCGGCATGGGCACTGACGCCAACGGCGACTCACACTGGGCGCGAGAAAAAGGCCGCGCAGAAATCGAAGTGGCGGATATGGCCAAGGGCACGGGGCTGCGCACATTCGGCTACCGCTCGGCCTTTATCAAGCCCGCGTCTGACAGGTCAAATGTTGGTCACGATCTGCTGGCGGCGTTGCTTCGGCCCGGACTGTTGGTGATTGACTCGGAAGACCTGGGCGGCGCCATGTTCGAAATAAGTGCCCGCACCGGCGAACTGGCAAACGGCACCCTGATTGATAACGCGGACAGCATTGCCTACGCGAAGGCCCATAGAGCGCAGTAGGGTCGAATTTTCCGTTATTGGCCCGATCCGGAAATTTTCGCCTTGTCCTCCTGAAACAGCCCGGCAAGCTGCTCCCGGCTATAAAGCGAGTGATCTATAAGGGCGTTCATATCGTTCGGTAGGTCCAGGGATTTTTCCAGTGCTTCAGCATCATGCCGTTTGAAAATTCCAACCATGTTTCCCGCTTCAGACTCACTGAAACCGTACTCCCGCAGAATCATATCTGCGGCATCGAGACTGCTCCCCATCAACTCCCGCACGACAGCCTGCACACCCAATTTGTGATACAGCTGCACACTGAAGCGGTTGTGTGCACGGGCCACAACACGCACTTGCGGATAATGTTCCCGCATCAGTTCGGCCACTCGCAGGCTCTGCTCCTCGTCATCCAGTGCCAACAACATAACCCGTGCATGCTCTATGCCCGCTGTTCGCAGCAGATCGAGCCGACCGGCATCACCATAGAACACTTTATTCCCAAACTTTTTCACGAACTCAATGTGTTCTGCATTGTTATCAAGTGCAGTAAAGGCTATGCCGTTGGCAGCGAGAATGCGACCGGTAATCTGGCCAAAGCGACCAAAGCCGGCGATAACAACCGCCGGTTCCTCATAGTCCCGCACATCATCGTAGACCTTGGGGCAATTGGACGTACTAAAGAACTGGCTGTGCAGTATTACCAGTGGCGCGGTCAGAGCCATGGAGACCCCGACGACCAGCGTGACCTGTCCCGCCAACAACGGATCGATAAGACCATTGCCGCTGGCCTGTGTCATCACGACGAAGGCGAACTCACCCCCCTGGGAAAGCATCAGCCCGACATGCAGTGCATCTTTGGACGCCTGTTTAGCCAGACACAGCAGCAACCAGATCACCAGAGTTTTAACAATCACTAACGCAACGGCCGCCCCCAGAATCAGCAGGGGTTGCTCGACCAACAGGTTCAGGTCCAGGTGCATGCCAATGGAGATAAAAAACAAACCGAGCAGAAGACCCTTGAAGGGCTCTATCTCGGTTTCCAACTGGTGCCTGAAACTCGAATTTGCCAACAGCATACCGGCGATAAAGGCACCCATGCCCATGGAGAGGCCAGCAGCCTCCATGCCGACGGCAGTCGCGGCGACAATTAATAGAGCGGAGGCTGTCATTACCTCGGCACTGCCATAGCTGGACATCAGGCGCAGGAATGGATTGAGCAGGAACCTGCCGATGACCAGCACCAACACAATAGCCGCGAGACTGTAGTACCACGGTGGAGCTGCGGACGATGCAGCACTGGACAAAGCTTCTACCAGCAGGAGAATCGGTATGACAGCCAGATCCTGCAGCAACAGTATGCCAAAGCCCTGCTGGCCCGGTGACGTTTTCAGTATGCGGTGCTCTGTCAGCAGCTGCACCGCAAATGCGGTCGATGACAGGGCTAGCGCCAGCGCGACAACAACGGCAACAGGGATGTCATCGAGGATGAAATACAAACACAGTCCAGCGATACCGGCGGTGATCAGTAGCTGGCCACCGCCGGTAAAGACCACCGCATTGCGCATTCGCCACAGCTTTTCCGGTGCCAGTTCGATACCGATCAGGAACAACAACAATACCACGCCGAATTCCGCCAGATGCATGATGGTGTCGGGGTCATTAACCAGGTTCAGCGCTGAGGGCCCGATGACCACACCCGCCACCAGATAGCCGAGTATGGCTCCCAGCTTGAGCTTCTTGAAAATGGGCACCGCAACCACCGCCGCACCCAGAAAAATCACTGCCGAACCCAGCGCACTCATGACTCGCCCCTACCTTCGGCTCGAAACGCGGTACGCGAAATAGAGCGGCACTAATACAAGCAGTGTCAGCAAAGCCACCAGAATGTGCAGGCCAAAACGCTCACGGATACCGTTGGCTACTCCCTGAAACGTCGCGTCATAATCGGCGGGAAGCGGCAGCACGCCGTTGTCCGCCGCATAATCTGCATACAAGGTCTGCATAAGTACGAACCGCTCTGGCATGGACACGCTGAGATCCTCTGTTTCCCCAGGGTCAGTGGCTATGTTGTAAAGGTGCCAGCGGTTATCGCCAACGGGAAGATAGTTGCGCACGAGTTTGTAGTCACCCTGAAACAAGGCTGCATTCCCTGCCAACTCATAGCCGACACTTTCCGTTTCCGCATATACACGGTCCACTTTACCCACCGCCAGTGGTAGCAGGCTGCGCCCGGTCATCGGCTCTACCGGGTGTCCGCCAAAATAGCGCCCCGGCGGTTTCACGCCGCTCAACTCCAGAATAGTGGGAGCAATATCCATGACATAGGCAAACGCGCTGGTCCATTCACCTTTCACCGGCAACCCTTCTCCGGCAATAATCAGCGGCACACGCATGCCACCCTCGCCCGCATAAAATTTGTAGTAGGCAAGCGGCCCGGCCGCTGCACTCGCAAAACTCGGGCCGATGGCGTTGAAACTGCCTTTCAAGCCGAGGGTATCGTAGTCGTTAGTGTAACCGTTCATGGCTAGAGACAGGCGCATTAGCGGGCTACGCACATCATCGCCCCCGGATGCTTCCGAGCCGTTGTCAGACGTGAAGATAAATATGGTGTTGTCATACTGACCGATGCTTTTCAGGTACTCGACCAAACGCCCCACATGATGATCCATTGCATCAACCATACCGGCATAAACGGCCATCCGCTTGGCATGGTAGCGCCGCTCTTCTTCCGTGTAGGCATCCCAGTCGTTGGTGGTCGACATTGTCACCATATCCGCAGTCGCTGGCACCAGGCCCAGTTCCCTGGCCCGGCTCTGTCGCTGCTCGCGCAGGGCGGTCCAGCCCGCATCGTAGACACCCATATACTTGTCTGTAAATTCCTGGGGTGCCTGTACCGGAATGTGCACAGCCTGGAAGGGCAGGTAGGCAAAGAAAGGCTTGCGGTCGGCGTGTTTTGAGTCAATAAACTCAATCATCTTGTCGACCAGAAAGCGCGATGAGTAGAAGTCCTCCGGCAACGTAGTACGCTCTCCGTCAGCGTACCAGTTAGCCCTCTCATAAATGGGAATATAGGGTTTCTGCTCCCAGTTATCGGCGCCGGTATCAGCCATGGTAACGGTGCGCTCAAAGCCGCGACGACTCGGCAGCAAATCCGGGGTTTGGCCGAGGTGCCATTTACCCGCCATATACGTGTGATATCCGGCGTCCTGCAGCAGGCTGGCCACCGTCACCACGCCATGGCTCAAGGTGCCGCGGTAATTTTCGTACTGGGCCAGTTCAGGCGGGATAGTTTCAGGAATATTCGGAACGCCATTGCGGTGGCTGTCCACTCCAGTGAGCATCATGCCCCTGGTGGGGGCGCAGCTGGCGGCGGTATGGTAGTTGGTAAAACTGACGCCATTTTCCGCCAGGGCATTCAGTGCAGGTGTCTGTATTTCGCTTCCATAAGGCGCGATGTCACTAAAACCGAGATCGTCAGCCAGAATAAGCACTATATTCGGGGGGCCGGCCTGCGCCAATAAAAGTGAGTGCCAGAGGCCTGTCACGGCCAGCAGCAACAGGCGCAGGGAGCGCACATATCGCATTAACTGTTACTCCTTCTCGGCAAGTCTGGAGGAGGCAAACAACAACAGGCAACCCACCACGACTTCCAGTGCAATGGGCTCCACCGCGAGGGCGGCATCGTGAACCAGCCAGGCGAGCACACGAAAAGCGGCTGCTCCGAGCAGGATTAGCGCTGGAAGCTGAAACCACCGGCTCTTCAGACTGATAGCCGCGAGCACGGTCATCATGCCAAGTGCGAGAAAAAAGACCGCCATGTCAGCCACCTGGGTACTGCGCCCGACACCGTCCAGCAACGGCATCCCCAACGCTGCAGCCGCATTGGCGGGCGCAATCAGCCAGAGCAGGCCGATGCACGTAAAGAAAATACCCGGCACTACAACCAAAATTCGCAATAGTGTGTTCATTTCAAATTCCCTCAGGATCTTATCGTTTAAGTTCTCGCGGATAATACCATGCCACTGAGCGGAAGGGCCCTCAGTCAAGTACTACTTGCCGCAGTCCCCGTATGGATCAACGAGCGGACCAGGCTGACGGGGCGCGTCATCGGGATCAAACAAAGAACAAATGTTGTTGCGGGCAGGCGGTTAGTTCCAATACATTCTGCTGTACACTATTGCCTCTGATTTGGATCCTGCGACCCAGGGCGATAAGGTGCGTATATGCGCGATGTAGTCATAACCAGCGAACCTGTTGAACTTTACAAAATCCTGAAGTTTGAAGGTTTTGTTGGGAGTGGCGGCCAGGCCAAGGCGGTTATCGCCGAGGGCCTGGTGCGGGTCAATGGTGAGGTAGAGACGCGGAAACGCCGAAAAATCCTGAGCGGCGATGTTATTACATTCGCCGATGACGAAATGACAATGAGGCTCAGCTAATGCGCGCATGGATAGTTCACGAATTCGGTACACCGGCCGATGTGATGAAGCTCAACGAAAACGCAGAAGAGTTTGAGCCCGGACCGGGGCAGGTCAAGGTGCGCGTGGAGGCCGCCGGCCTGGGTTTGCCAGATGTGTTCATGTGCGCCAACAATTACCCACTCACACCGCCCCTGCCCTTCACGCCTTCCCAGGAAGCCGCTGGTGAGATAATCGCTGTGGGCGAGGGTGTCGACAAACAATTAATGGGTACCCGGGTACTCGGGCCTACCCTGTTCCAACAACAGCGGGGCGGCCTGGCAGATGCCTGTCTGATGCACGCGCGCGGCGCATTCCCTATCCCGGATGAGATGCCCGGCGAGGAGGCAGCAGGGTTTTTCATCCCCTACCTGACCGCGTGGATCGGCCTGGTGCGCAGGGCTGCCATACGCGCTGACGATACTGTGCTGGTACTGGGAGCATCGGGCAGCTCCGGTTGTGCGGCCGTACAACTGGCAAAAGCCAAGGGTGCACGGGTAATCGCTGTCGCCGGCGGACAGCGCAAGGTGGATTTCTGCAAGACCCTTGGGGCCGATGACATTATCGATCACCGCGCCGAGGACATCACCGCAAGAACCCTTGAATTAACTGGCGGTAAGGGTGCCTCGCTAATCTTTGATCCTGTGGGCGGCAGGGCGGGACGAGCTGCTTTCAAGGCCACCGCGTTCGAGGGACGATTTCTGGTCATCGGCTACGCCAGCGGCGAATGGCCGAAAATCGAGTTACCGGAAACCCTGCCGAGAAATATTTCACTGATAGGCGCCATGCCGGTGGGCTTTTCCCCGGAGCTGTTAATGGAAGCGCACGAGGACCTCATCAAGCACTGGCAACGCGGGGAGATAAAGGCTTCCAATGTGCAAACATTCGCTTTCGAAGACGCCCTCAAGGCCGTCGAGCACATCGCGGCGGGCAAGGTCGAAGGCAAGGTGGTAGTACGATTCTCAGAGAGCGCCAAGAACCTGTAAGATTTTCAGCAAACCGAGAGAGACGGTCACCAGCGCCACCACTACACCCGCACAATTTACCCAGACTTTGTTAGTGTAGGCGCCTAATACATCCTTGCGGTTCATCAGCAATAACAGAAAGCCGGCACACAGCGGCAGTAAAAAGCCGTTTGCCGCCTGTGCAAACAGGATGGCCGCCAGGGGCTTGATGCCCGCAGTAGCGAATACTGTTCCGGTAACCAACACCGCCAGCGCAACCTGCCTGAAGCGCGTGCCCTGCATGTCCTGGGGCCAGCCGATAACACCACATACCGCGTATGCTGCCGCCAAGGGTGCAGTAACAGCGCTGCTCAGGCCCGCAGCGAACAAACCGGCGGCAAAAAAATACCCGGCGCTCTCGCCCAGCAGTGGCTCCAGCTGTCGCGACATGTTCACAGCAGAAAATTCTATTCCACTGCCAAAAAATGCAGCGGCCGATGTACTCAGCACCGCAAGGGTAATGATTCCCCCCAAGCCGATAGACAAGCCCGTATCCACCCGGGATTCATGCAGCGCTTTTTTTAGATCCACATCCGCGGACCATTTCTCCTGCACCGCACTGGCATGGAGAAACAGGTTATAGGGCACCACCGTAGTACCAATCAGCGCCATCACGGTGAGCAGTGAGCCAGCTGGCAACGACGGCAGCAACAAGCCTTCGAATATAGCGCCGATGGAGGGTCGAACCATTGCCAGCGTGAGCAGAAATACCACACTCATCAGCAGCACCAGGCCAATCAACAACTTTTCTATTATCGGATAGGTGCCGGAAAACAGCAATCCGCCCGCCACAACGCCTACCAGCAGAGCCCACCAGTTCAAGTCTATGCCGCTGATACTCGCAAGTCCCAACGCGGCACCGGTGATGTTGCCGGTCTGATAGGCCGCATTGCCGACACCGACTGCGGCGACCACCAAAATAACCGCTGCGGTGCCCAACCAGCTGCCGCGATAACTTGCGCGCAGGGTTTCCGCCAGGCCCCTGCGCGTCACCAGCGCAAGGCGGGCTGCCATCTCCTGTAACAGAATCGTGGCCGCAACGGAGAAGGCAAGTGCCCAAAGCAGTGCAAAGCCGAACTGGGCGCCGGCAATGCTTGCGGTGGTGACGGTACCCGGGCCGATGAATGCAGCAGCCACCAGAATCCCGGGGCCAAATTTGCTCTTGGATTTTGTCACGACACTAGGTACCCGACTCTACGCTCAGCTTGAAGCCCTGGGTGGGAAAGTGCACATGCAGTAACCCCAGGTCCCGGGTTTCCCGCGCCACGATCCAGCGTGATTGGTCTGCGCCAACCAGCAGGCCGGTTGTCGCATCGAGCGCATAATCATTTGGCGCTACCACTACCTGTGCACCCATTTTCGGGTGGTCCTGCAATGCTACGGGAACCGGGCGAGGTTGCGCGGTTCGTGCGGCGGCAAAGGCGTCATCTACGCTCCCCGCTTGCATGCGACCGTGTCCGTGAGCAGTCATCCGGTCGTACCAGGCCGTAACCGCAGGCAGGCCGGAGGGAATGGGAATACCGCCCACCACCACCTTGAACCACAGTGTGTGATAGGCAGCAAAATCCAGGTATACAGGTGTATCGCCGCCCAGATAAACCCCATTGGCAATCAGCATTTCCTCCAGCGACCGGAGATGTTCTGCAAACAGGCCAATTGCCCGCTTGGGAGGAACGATCTCCGTCTGCGCACTCCGCGCTATCCCTACTCTGTCCTTGAGAAACCTCAATGCCTGTAGAAACGAGAGGTCACTGAACAATCTGCGCAAAACCCGTCGTGCGGGAATTGAACTGACTGCAGCCCAGAAAACCTCTCCTTCAAATTTCGTCGCCAGAGCCTGGCTCGATTCATCACCGGTAGCGGGGTCTAATTCTGCACGCCCGCCTGATGCGGCGATTTCGGCACAAATAAGGCGAGTGTCACAGAAAATATCGGCCCCTACCTGCGTCACCGGGATACGCCTGTATCCACCCGCCAGAGGCTCCACTATCGGCCTCGGTGGACTTTCGGGAGAAACGACAGATTGCCACTCCAGATCGAGGTAGCCACACATCAGGCGGATTTTTTCCGAAAACGGCGACATGGGGTAGTGATGCAGGATTATCATAATGGCAGGCCCGGTTTACGGTCCCCGATTTTTGTTTCATAAAGCTATTACAACGACCCCGGGCACCTGGAGGATCTCTGGCGCACAGTGAACGGGGTTTTGCCGCCCGTCAAGAGTATCCTGCCCAATGCACGCCGACGCAAAGACAGCGAATATGCGTAAAATTCTGTTATCGTGAGCCAGTGACCATATCCTGAATGCACACAACAATGGAAAGCACTACAAGCAACGCCGATACCGCGCTGATGCGCCAGGCACTCGCACATGGCAGCGTTGTGCTGGCGCTGGTCGCATCGTTGGTGGTGGCGAACTCATGGGGCCACACGGCCAGCAGCGACATCGAGCACTACGCAACAGCAGTCTGGGCATTTTTGTGCGGGCTGGTTTTCAGTCATATCATTCACGAGTGGTGCCATTACGCGGGGGCACGCATAGCGAAATCCATGCTTGTCCTCAAGTCCAGTATTCACCCGATTTTTTTCGAATTCGATCTCGAAATGAACACTTCCCGACAATTCCTATGCCTCAGTCTAGCCGGCCTGCTGGGGAACTTCCTGCTATTGGCTGCGTTAATCACCTGTGCAGCACCCCACAGCATTGTGTACGTAGGACTGCTGGCGGCAGTGTTGGGTCAACTCGTCTTTGTACTGATGGTGGAGCTCCCTGTTTCGATCGAAGTGATTACAGGCAAGAATCCACTGACAGTGCTAACGACACATTTCGACCAGGGTGGTCCACTGTTCCTCAGAGCTGCACTGGGCGGGGTGGGCACCGCTGCACTGGTTTTCCTACTCTACTGATCCGCTAGCGACGAATTTGCGCGGCACCGTTGATTGGAGGCAAGTCCAGCGGAGAAAGTATCCCACCAGCGGCCGCACACACAGCGGGAATCGCGTTCACAATCCGATTGGCCGCAGTGCCATTACCTCCCCCCGCGGGACCCGGCTCTATCGCATCATGGCCGTGTACGCTGAGAACCAGATTAGGGCTACCTTTGATCAACACCTGGTGACAACCCCGACCGTGGGGCGGGTAAGGCCAGTCGGGGGCACAGTCATCATCTATTCGCGTGATATGCTCCAACACCAGGCGTGTTGCACCATTGCAATTACCACGTACCTCAAAACGGAACGCACCCTGGCTGCCCTGCTCAAACAGGCCCATACCTGGCACGTCTACCGAGTGTTCCAGCGCACGCCTCTCCACATGCACTTCAACACTGTCCAGCGTAATTTCCAGGGCCTGCGCCATGATATGCAACATAGGTTCCCATACCATTCTCAGGGAAAATTCCTCCAGCATTTGGGGGAGTGTATCCATGCTACCACCGAAACCAATCACCTCACGAACCACCTCAGGCTGGTCATACAGGCCGTAATTGAATATCTCCTGGACACGAATTTCCTCGATATCAGCAACAACTCCGCTGGCCATTATGGGAAGAATATCCATGGCCCACCCGGGATCAATACCGGAAACAAATACCGAGCTGTTACCCCGTGTGCAGGCATCTCGCACGGGAGCAATAGCCTCCTTCATGCCACAGTCCGGATACAAAAGCGGATAAAACGCTGTCGACACAACATTGACGCCGGCTTCCAGGCAGGCCAATAACTCCATGAACGCTTCCGCACCACGGGTATCGGCATTAGCGGTGTAGACCAGTGCATCGGGCTTGTTATCGCCGAGCAAGCCCTGCCAATCCGTTGTTGCCAATACACCAACCGGAGCGACACCCGCCAGCTCACCGGCATCGCAACCGACCTTGGCAGGATTGGAAACGATGACAGCAACAAGCTCCAGGTCGCGATGACCAAGCACAGCGCGAATTGCAGGCCGACCGACGTTGCCGGTTCCCCAAACCGCCACACGTGTTTTCATAGACTCTCCTAATAGGGGCCGCGGCAGACATCAGGCAGTGCTTCCTAACTTTCCGGCCGGTATTGAACAATGCCAACCGCTACAGCTGACGCACCACCGGATTAGACAGAGATACCGGAACTTTCGCCACAAACGACAAAAGAAATGTAGTGGTCTGGTATAGCAAATTCAACCACTCGCACCCCCTCGTCAGCTTCAGTGATGAAAGCATACGACTATGCTACAACAGGTGCGTCGTCCTACTTGCAGGCCCCACTTTTTTGACGCACTCTACTGGTACTGCGGACCACGCAAGAGTTCGCACCAGTATAAAAATAACGAGGTTGCGCTATGTCCCGTTCGCACCGCTACAACAGAGTATGGCCAGCAATCGTTGGCGCCATGGTTATTGGTGGCCCGGTACCAGCAGTTTGGTCCCAGGAAGGCGTGCTTGAAGAAGTGGTAGTGACCGCCCGTAAACGGGAGGAAAGCCTACAGGAGACGCCTGTAGCGGTAACCGCTCTAAGCGCAGCAACACTGCGCGATGCAGGCGTGCGGAATCTCGCCGACCTCAACCAGATTGCACCCAACATCGAAGTGTCCTCCGCAAACGGTACCGCTCCCGTCGCGAATATCTATATTCGTGGTATAGGGCAGCGCAATACCGGTCCTAATATCGACTCAGGTGTGGGGATATATATCGACGAGGTTTACGTCAGCCGGCCAGACGGTGCTCTGCTGGATATTTACGACATGCAATCGGTACAGGTATTGCGCGGCCCACAGGGTACGCTGTTCGGCAAAAACACGACAGGCGGAGCACTGGTATTTACCACCAATCGCCCGATAGATGAGTTCGAAGCATCTGCAGGAGGACGCCTGGGCAACTACGACCGACATGATGGCAGTTTCATGGTTAACGTGCCGGTCGCAGAAAATCTATGGACTCGCTTTGCCGGCTCTACCGTAAACAGCGATGGCTGGATAAAAAACGTGTACGACGGCAAAAAATACATGAACGAAGACCGCCAGAACTTGATGTGGCAAACTCGCTATGTACCCACCGATGCGCTGACGCTTGACCTCAATCTGAACTGGGCCAGGACCAAGCAGAAAGCCCGACCGCAGAAGTGCCGGCCGGTACCAGGTTACCTCGGCTGGCAGGCAGAGTTATTTAACCAACTGGCGATAATACCGTCGACGGGGCGCACAGTGGATGATTTCTGTCAGGATGCCGCGGATGCGGGGGACGAAACCACGGTCATCTCCGACCTGGGCGGTGATTACTCGGCAAAGAACAAGGGTGCCAGCCTTATCGCCAACTGGGATCTCAACGAGGACATGAGCTTCAGAAGTATTACCGCCTGGCGTTATACCGATGCTTACCAGGACGATGAAATCGACCACACCGCCATACCATTCCTGCACCGCACCCAAAACCGGCACCCCGCTGGCAAACCGCGCAAGACCGACCAATATAGCCAGGAATTACAGCTGACGGGAGATGCGATCAATGACCGACTTCACTATGTCGCTGGCCTGTACTGGTTCAGTGAAAAAACCACCGGCGAGACCACGGTCAATTTCCTGGGGCCCTTTGACCCCGCCCTGAACAACTGGCTATTCCTTAACACCTCCTCCACCAACCTGAATGCCGAGAACGATGCAACGGCTGCGTTTGCACAGGTGGAATGGGAGTGGAGTGAGCGGTGGCGCACCACGCTGGGGCTGCGCTACACAGAGGAGACACGCAAACTGCAGCGTAGACGCTTTGAGGTCATTGCGAACAGCCTGGACGCGAACGGCGGCGACGTCGTCGAGATCATACCCGGATCTGGTTTGTATCAAGGCGGGCCGAATTTCGAATACAACCCCTTGTTCGAGTTTGCCGAGCAGGACTATACCCGGGCCAAAACATCGGACAACGACACCACGCCCATGGCCAGCTTGCAGTACCTGATGGACGGCGTGGACGGTATAGATGCGGGCACTGTCTACCTCACCTACAGCGAAGGTTTTTTATCCGGCGGCCTGTCGGAAGCACCCTCCGGCGACCTGGAAAATTTTGAACCGGAGGAGGTTAAAAACTGGGAGCTGGGCTTCAAGCTCGATTTACTGGACAGCAGCCTGCGAGTAAACGGCGCCTTTTACTACTCCGATTACAAGAACCGCCAACTGACCTCACTGGTTATAAATCCGGTTACCAACTCACCGGCACCGGCTACCGTTAATGCTGCGAAATCCTCCATCAAAGGCTTTGAACTGGAAACCCAGTGGTATCCGTTGGAACAGCTGCAGCTTATGTTCAACCTCACACTCAACGACGGCAATATCGAGGAGTTCATCGATACCCAGATCACCATTGCCGATGCACCCACACCTGGAGAGGGGTGCACCCGGGCCGACCTGACCTTCCTGCAAATCGATTCCTGCCCCAACGACCGCTCCAATGAAAACCTGCCACGCTTGCCCAAGCAAACCTATTACTTTGCTGCCGAGTATACGCTGGAGACCTCCTTCGGGGCGGTAGTGCCACGCATTCAATTCAGCTACAAATCGGACGTCGATTACTGCTTTGATTCCGCGAGCTGTGAATCCGGCTTGTGGCTGGAGAAAAAGCAGCGCGACCTCAGTGCCCGGGTGACCTGGATTTCGCCTGACGAGACATGGGTGGGCGCAATATACGGCAACAACCTCACAGACGAAGACTATATGGTTGGTGGCACTGCACTCGTGGAATCCGAAGGTGTGGGTGGTTACTCCGTAGCGACACCCACAACCTATGGTGTGGAGCTGAAGTACACCTTCTGATGCGGCTGCCAGTGAGACATTCTCACTAATGTGAACTATGATCTGTGGACTCTATCGACAGAAGGTCAGCGATGATATTTCACCAGATTGCCACGGAACGCGGCTGCCAGTCTTACTTCGTGGCCTGCGAACATGCCTGCACTGCCATCATCATCGATCCGGAAGAGACCCAGATCGATCGCTATCTCGGCCTGGCTGCGCAGGAAGGCCTGCGTATTCACTATGTACTCGACACGCACACCCACGCAGACCATTTTTCCGGCACGATTGAAATCGCGGAGGAACTGGATGTGCCGGTAATTATGCACCGCGACAGCCCGGCACCCTATGTAGATCTGCGGGTAGACGACGGAGAAAAAATTAACCTCGGCAGGCTCTCTCTCAACATACTGCACACCCCCGGCCATACCGCCGATTCCATCTGCGTACAGGTGGAAGACAGGGTGTTTACCGGCGACACCCTGCTGATCGGCGGTTGCGGCCGCTCTGACCTCCCCTCCGGAGATCCAGACCAACTCTATGACAGCCTGTTTAACAAGCTGTTATTGCTTGACCCTGCCACCCGGGTTTACCCCGCCCACATATACAACAACCGCGAGCACTCCACGCTGGAAGAAGAAGCGGCCAAGAACCCTCGCCTGCAATTAAAGGAGCGCGATGAATTTGTCGCCCAGATGCGCAGGCTGACGCTGCGAGAACCCGATCATTTATCGGAAGCACTGCGCACCAACCTGACGGGTGGCAAAACCGTAGAGCAGTTGATCTCCGCAGCGGCCCGCAATGTGCCGTTCATGTCATTGGAGGAAGTACTGCGACGCGTTAAGTCCGAAGACTCAGAGGTCATGTTGTTGGATGTGCGCGAACGCGATGCCTTCGAGCGCGGACATATACCCGGCGCCACCCATATTCCCAGAGGGCAACTGGAGCTGCGCGTCAACGAAGCCCTGCCCGACCCCACCAAACGCATTGTAGTCTACTGTGAGGTTGGTCGAGTCTCGACCTTGGCCACCGCGACTCTGCGGGAAATGGGTTTCAGCCGGGCGGTGGCATTGGACAAGGGTATGCAACAGTGGGTCGAGAACGGCTATCCGGTGGAGTCGGAAGCGTAAGCTATCCACATTCGATTGCTGCCGAGGTATTTCCAAGCAAGTTTCCGCGACTAGAGCACGGAGCCTTTCTTGCCGAGAAATATGGTGTGATGGCTACCCTTTCCAGGCCGCGCTCGAACTGAACGTACAGTGGCATGAAGACCCGCTTTCTTCAGGCGTGTGACAAACTGCGGATCCGGCCCGGCGGACCACACTGCGAGCGTCCCCTCCACAGATAAAGCCATTTTCAAAGCCCTTAGCCCCGCCGAAGAGTAGAGCCACTGATTGTCCGAGTGGGTCAGGCCATCGGGACCGTTATCGACGTCGAGTAAGATGGCATCGAAGATGCCCTGGCTGCGGGTAACCAGTTCCGCTACATCGCCAATATGGACGCGGGTGCGATCATCCTGCAATGGCTGGCCGGCACAGTCGCCCAGTGGCCCGCGGTTCCAGTCCACAACTTCGGCGATCAATTCGGCTACTGTGACCTCAGCCGAAACCGGAACCGCCGCCAGAGCAGCCGCTAGGGTGAAGCCCATACCCATACCGCCGACCAACACCCGGGCCCCCTCAGCAGATTCAAGTCGTGCACAGCCCAACTCAGCCAGCGCCTCTTCTGAACCGTGCACGCGGCTGTTCATCAGCTCACCCCGAATGCCCGAAAGCCGAATGGAAAACTCCTTGTCACGCCGCAGCAGTGTGAGCGTCCCGCCGTCACCGGGAATGTCCACTGCGGCCAGCGTTATCCATTTATTCATCAATTCTCCTGGCGTAAAATCCATATAGCCGAAAGCGGCACCACCAAGGCACACTGTAACACCAGCCCGAAAGGTGTGGCATAACCCATCCGACTCTGCCTATAATTCTGCAGACAGCAATCTCCGATCGAACAAATGCCAATTCTCAACCTGACCTTCAGTAACACATCAACCAGGCTTTGGGCTCTGCTCGCCTTGTTGTTTGTACTGGGCGCACAGCTGGCAGAAGTGACTCACGTACACGCAGACAGTGAAGCTGTCAGTTCCTGTGTTCAGTGTCACTCCTCCACTGGGGCCGCGTTACTTAACAACCTTCCGTGCATTCTTGCCATTGCTGCGGCCAGCCTGGTATTTTTTCCTCGCCCGGCATCAGCCCCCGTAAGTGTTGCCACTGTATTTCTTGCACGGGGCCCTCCCTACCACTCCTGAACCAGGACACACCGTCTTCCCCTTTTCAGGAGTAGTAACATGAAGCGATTTATACCGCTCTCGCTGGCTGCGGCCACGGCGAGCGCAGTGGCGCAGCTGCCACCTTTGGAACATGTACTGGTCTCAGTACCCCTTCACAAACAAGCTGCTGAGACAGCTTTGCCA
Source organism: uncultured Haliea sp. (assembly GCA_963977275.1). Taxonomy (GTDB): domain Bacteria; phylum Pseudomonadota; class Gammaproteobacteria; order Pseudomonadales; family Halieaceae; genus JARRPM01. The sequence continues at coordinate 25,384 of CAXBNX010000005.1, forward strand.
GTCACGGTTTTAAGCGGAGATGAACTCCGCAAGATCGCCTCCAGCACTATTGGTGACACTCTCAGTGGCACGCCCGGCCTGGCCAATGCCTCGTTTGGTCCCGGTGTTGGCCGACCCGTTATCCGCGGACAACAAGGTGCCCGTGTGATGGTTCTGCAAAACAGCACGCCCAGCGCCGATGCCTCAGGGCTAAGCGCCGATCACGCAGTATCGGTCGAACCCTTACTGGCCGACGGCATCGAAATAATGCGTGGGCCGTCAACTCTGCTCTACGGTGGCGGCGCCATAGGGGGCGTGATAAACGTGCTCGACAACCGCATCCCCGATGCGGTGCCAGAGCAAATAACCGGGGGCATTGAATACCGCTACGTGAGCGCCTCCGACCTCAACGGTGGCGTGTTCAAGCTGGATGGTGGCGCGGGAAACTGGGCCTATCACCTGGACGGACTGTATCGCGACTGGGGTGATCTCAATATCCCCGGCCGCGCGGCCAATGAACGGGATGTTGAAACCACCGACGACCATATCGCCAATACAGACGGACACACCGACAACCTCAGCGGCGGCAGCAGCTACCACTTTAAAGACGGTTTTTTCGGTGTCGCTGTTAGCCGGCTGGAAAACCAGTACGGTATTCCGTCGGGGGCACACGGTCACAACGATGAGGAGCATGAGGAAGAGCACAACGCAGAAGAGGCGGAAGAGGTCACTCTCGATATTCAACAGACCCGCTATGACGCCACCTTACAACTCGAACAGCCGCTAGCGCCACTGGAGACCGTGCGTAGCTATCTGACGTATACAGACTATGGCCACAAGGAGATCGAATCGACTGGCGAAGTGGGTACCCGCTATCGCCGGGATGGCTGGGATGGTCGGATTGAGGCAGTTCACAGCCCACTGGCAGGATTCCATGGTGCACTGGGTTTACAAGCCAGTAGTAGTGAATTCAGTGCCATAGGCGAAGAGGCTTTTATCCCGGAAACCAACAATACAGCCATCGGCGCATTCGTGGTGGAAGACTACCACATTCACGAGTGGACTTTCGAAGGCGGGCTGCGCTACGACTGGACCGAGCGCGACCCCAGCACCACATTGACCGGTAAACGAAGCTTTGATGCCTTTAGCGCCTCCGTGTCCGCCCTGTGGCAGTTTGCACCCCAGTGGCATGCCAGCTTGGCCCTGTCCCGCTCGGAGCGTGCTCCGACAGACGAGGAACTGTATTCCAACATCGAAGCTACCAATCCCACACAGTGGGTGGTTCACGCTGCCACGAACTCAATCGAGCTGGGGAATTCGCTACTGGACACGGAAGTCTCCAACAACGCCGACCTTTCAGTGCGCTGGTCGAATGACAATGACTTCGTTCAGCTCACGGGCTTCTACAATGATTTTTCGGATTATATCAACTTACGCAATACCGGTCTGGAACAGGACGAAGTCGCTGTATATACCTACGTCCAGGACAACACCGAATTCTACGGCGCCGAACTGGACAGCGAGTTCGACCTTGCCTCCCTGGCCGGCGGTGACCTCCTTCTCGGTGTTTTTGGTGACGTGATCTATGGCCAGCTCGACAACGGCGGCGATGTACCGCGCCTGCCACCAGCCAGGATCGGCGGGCGCTTGTCGTGGTTCGCAGAGCGTCTCGCGCTGTGGATTGGTGTCTTGCGAGCGAGCGCCCAGAACAAGCCCGGCGATTACGAACGCTCAAGCCAGAGCTACACGCGCTGGGACCTCGGCGGCGAGTACCAGATTCCGACGGGTGACGGAGAGTTGCTGGTATTCTTCCAACTGGACAATATCGGCAACGAGCAGATTCGGCTCAGCACGTCGTTTTTGCGGGATATTGCGCCGGAGGCGGGGAGATCGGCAGAGCTGGGCGTTCGGTATTTGTTTTGACCAGTGTGCGAGGACAGCACCTTCTCATGGTGCTGTCACCGCCCACTTTACTCAGGACAAGCGGAACACAATAACTGCCCCGTGTTCCCGCCAGATCAGGCCTGCTCTAACTCAAAGGTCAGGCCTGCATTACGTTTTAAACGGTCGACCAACAGGCTTCCCATTGCCGGCGCGGGTGTCCAGATTCCGCCGGCAACCGTCTCCGGGTTCTTTAGCAGGCATATCGCGCTTTCAGCAATAATCTTCGACGTTGAACCGTAACCCGGGTCCATATCGCCGGTGACCCTGGCACGCAGGCTTTTACCCTCTGCCGTGTGCCCCACGAAGAGCACATCGTAGAAACCGCTTTCCCGCTGCTCTTTAGTAGGGCCCTCACCTGGCTGCGTGGTATCGGTAGACATGGACTTGTCACCCGCCACTGCCTTGGCCATGGCCTCCCCCTCATCGCCAGGCCCGGTTACAAACATTTCATCGTAGACAAAATCCATACCGTAACGATGATTCATCAGCATATTGGAACGGTGGATATTCTTGGTATTGATGGTCGCCATCATAAAGGGGGCCACCCAGCTTTGCATTACCTCATCGTACATGGGCTTCATGCCGCTGGGCTGCTCGGCACCGGTAAAACCGGGCGTCAGGGCAAAGGGGTTCATCAGCGAGGCGACCAGCTCCGGGTTTTCGGCCGCCGCTGCCATAGTCGCCCGGAAACTCGCCAGGGTGCCGCCTGACCATACCCCGCTCATGCCGCAAACCCTGCCGCGCACGCGGGAAAGTGGGTTGCCGAAGGATTTCTGTGCTTCCTCCTGCAGGAATAATACACCCAGGTCAAAGGGGATCGAATCGAAGCCACAGGAAAATACAATCCGCGCGCCACTCACTTTCGCGGCATCGGCATGAGCGTTAATCATCTCTTCCATCCAGTTGGGCTCACCACACAGATCGACATAATCCGTGCCAGCTTCTGCGCAGGCTGCTACAAGATCCGAGCCGTAGAGTTGGTATGGGCCCACGGTGGTTAGCACGACTGCCGCCCGCTCCACCATGGCGCGAACGGAAGCCGGGTCACCCGCATCGGTCACTATAAGAGGCACTTTTGCCGAGATGCCCAGCTCGTCGCGCACCGCCTCAAGTTTATCGATGCTACGACCAGCCATCGCCCATGACACATCGCCATCGGCACCGTATTGGTTGTTGAGGTATTCGGCGACCAGCTTGCCGGTATAACCTGTGGCGCCATATACGACGACACCCAGTTCACGATTATTTTTCATTGTCTTGAATTTTTCCCTTGGTTTGAGTTTAACCGTTGTAACCGCACATATGGCGGAATTTAACGTTTTGTCTTTGCCTTTTTCGTGCTTGTACCCGACATCATCTTTGCAATCTTACCGCTTGCGGTAATACCTGGCACAGGCCCGAGAAAATCGAGCTTGCCAAGCTGCACGCCATTGTGCCGCAGCAGGTTATAGGCGGCGCCGTAGTGAAAATAAAAGTTGGGCAGAGCCCAGCCATTCAGGTAGTCCACACCATTGAATGTGAGGTTGCCAATGGGGGTTTTCATCACCACTACGCGGACATCACTGCCGAGATATTGAGCTGCTTTCAGGCTACGAATAAACGCCAGCGTGCGCTTGATCCGCTCCTGTAGTTCCGGGAAAGTGGATTCGTTGTCCTCAAATACCGGGATGTCCACACCCGTCAGCCTGGCACAGCAGCCCTTGGCATTGTCCGTAGCCACCTGCACCTGCCTGATAAGCGGGAACATATCTGGCGCGAGACGCGTATTCAACAACACAGCGGGTTCATAGCCACGCAGCTTACAATCAGCTGCCGCCTTTTTCAGCAGTTTTGACAGGTTTTTCAGGTTGTGCGTAAACACCGGGCCCGACCCTTGGTACATTGAATTACTCATTAAGGAAAACTCCAGAAGTGGGATTAAACAGGCAAAGCATAAATATCATAGTGGAAATAGAGCAATCCTGCTCGCTTAAACAGGTGATTCCCCGGCAGCCGTTTCCAGTATCTCGCGCATGGCCATGGCGGACTTATCTCTGGCATGTCGCGACCAGAGCTGCGTGAGAGTAGCCATTGCTACCTGAAAATCTCCGGTGAGGCGCCAATGCCGCAGTGAATCAATTTGCATGCTGGCTTTTACCGGCAACAAGCACTGCAAATAGAGCGTTTCAGCGTCATCTCGTCCCGCCAGCACGGCATCCTCCGCCAGGAAATGAATTGCCGCCGCATCGGTTATACCGGGCCGCACCGACAGCAGTACATCGAGCTGCTCCGCGGCAAGCGCAGCGGCATGTGCGGGTGGCATCGGCCGCGGCCCCACCAGGCTCATATGTCCACAAAGTACATTGAACAGTTGAGGGAACTCGTCCAGACGCCAGCGCCGCAGCCACAGGCCCGCGCCCGTAATTCGCGGGTCGTCCTCCGGCGCCACACTGCGCTCTTTGGCACTGCCGGGTTTGAGGGTGCGGAACTTATACAGCGAAAACGGCTGTCCCTGTCGACCCAACCGTCGCTCTCGATATAGCAGGGGGAATCCCTCTGTAGCAAAAACCAGGAGAGCTATTGCGAGCATAAGTGGCAGAAATACAAGCAGGCCCGCCAGGCTAACGAGTATGTCAATTGCGCGTTTTGCGAGCACCGCTATCTGCGAGTACCCCTCAACCACCGACAACTATTCCTGCAGAGACGCCCACTGCATACAACACGAAGGTCAGTAACGCAGCGGGTTGCACGGGTTTATTGCGATGAAAAGATTCGGGGGCCTGCAAGGTCCAGTAAGTAGCCGCCGCCGCAGGCACAACAGCGATAAAGCCCCATGCGATCGCCACGGGCAGGTCTGTCAGGCTCGGCAGTACCGCCAGCAATCCGAAGGCCGTCGCATAGATCAACGGCAGTACCCGCGCAGCCAGGCCCTTGCCGAGCCTCACTACAAGGTTATTTTTTCCCGCGCCCACATCCGCCGTATAATCCGGAAACTCGTTAACCCAGAGGAAGGCGGCTATCAGTATGCCCAATGGCAGCGACAGCCATACCGGGTCGCCAGCGTACTCGCCGGTCAACATCAGGTAAGTGCTGAGGGCAATAATGGGACCGTAACACAACACCACATCCAGCTCGCCAAAGCCGCGGTAGGCAAGCCGCAGTGGCGGGCCATGATATGACCAGCCCAGCACCAGGCCAAGCGCTCCCAGCCAGAATACCGAGGGTTCGCGCAAGAAGACTATCGCGGCCCCCAGCGCCAGCCCCAGGGCAGCAAAGAACGCGGTGATCGCCCAGGTTTGATGACGGCTTAAAATCTCGTCAACGAGTACCCTTTTCCCCCCGGAAAAATCCGTTCTGTCTTCAGGTTTTACCGCCAGATCAGTGCCGGAGTCGTAATCGTAAATATCACCCCAGGCGTTTTTGGCAACTTCCATACAAAACATAGCCGCGCCGAGGATTATCAACCACGCCCAGGAAAAATTCGGATGGCTAGCGGCAAGCGACGCGCCAATGGCCATCGACGCCGCAGAGGTAATGCTGATCTTCGGGTCTGCGAGGCGCCAGAAACCAATTTTGAGTTTGTTGTCCGCCATGGGGAAAGTTGCCTTTCAGTACTGATCGGTGCCGTATATCTGCTCTTCATAGCCATCTGAGGTTTCCGCCAGAAACCGGACAGCATATGCCAGATGATCCTGGGCCGAGTCACGCATCAACAGTGTTTCCGTCATGACCAGATCTTCACCAAAAGACGCAAGAGCGCCAAAGGCGAGACTAAAATTAAGACCCAGGAGCGCACTCAGCTGGGTTTCAGTCAGCTTGTTCAACAGGCCCACGCGCGTGTAAAGGCGAATCATTTCCTCACCCTCAAACAGGTACACTTCTGTCTGAACCAGTTGCTTACGGTTGTCTCCGAAAGCCAGGGTTATATCCGGCCCATCGTGCTGCCAGCCCTGCTTCTGGCACACTTCGCTAATTAGCTCGATGTGTTCCATGATGATGCTCCTCCGCTACTAACGTACCCAAAGTATACAATGGGAGGCCAACTCGGTTATAGCCAGGCAGCCTTGTAGATATTGCGTTAGCCACACTGTGTCGCCAAGTGGTCTACACTTGCCTACCTGACCACAAATATGCCGCTTTCCGATGCATACACCCACAAGACAGCTCTGGCTAGGCGCTCTGGAAACCCTACCGCTGGTAGTGGCTGCCTTTCCCTTCGGCATAGTGTTCGGTGCCATGGCACAGAGTATGCAGCTCGGGCTTGCCGCCACGCTGGGAATGTCGGCGATAGTATTTGCCGGCGCATCCCAGTTCATCGCCCTGACCTTGCTGGCCAGTGCGGCCATGCTGCCGGTCATCGTGGCGACGGTCTTTGTCGTCAATCTGAGGCAGATGCTCTACTCCGCCAATCTGATGCATCACGCGGGCGCCTGGCCTCAGTGGCAGCGCGCAATTCTCGCCTTTTTTCTGACCGATGAAACCTTTGCAGTGGTGTCCGATCGCCTCAATCGTCTCCCGGACGAGCCCGGCCTGCGCTGGTATTACCTCGGCTCTGCCCTGTTTATGTACAGCTTCTGGCAACTGTCGACAATAGTTGGCTTCACCCTGGGCGGGCAGATACCGGGGCTTGCAGATTGGGGACTGGATGTAGCCATGGTAGTCGCATTCATTGGGATCGTGGTGCCAGCACTCAAGCAGAGAGCCGACTGGGCCTGTGCCGCCGTGGCCCTGGTGAGCGCAACGCTGAGCCACGACTGGCCCTACCAGACCGGGCTGCTGTTTTCCTCCCTGCTGGCCGTGGCCACCGGCATCGCACTGAGCAAGCCGAAATCACTATGAATATATGGCTACTTATTACGCTCATGGCCCTGGTGACCTACCTCCCTCGATACTTGCCCATGGGCTTCGCAGGCAAAGCCCACTTCCCGGCGCTGATTGAGCGCGGACTGGATTTTGTCCCCATAGCCGCACTCACAGCAATAATCGCCCAGGCGAGTCTGGTAAGAGGTGGTATGGTAGATATCAGTTTGGGCAACTATCACGCCATTGCTGCGCTGGTCGCGTTCCTGGTCGCCCTGTTAACCCGCCACCTGTTCATGACCATTGCTGCCGGACTGACCTGTTTCGGTCTCCTCCAGTGGTTTACATGAGTTACTACAGGCATAGCTAATTGCCCTGGATAATAAATTCCCCGCTAGTTTAACGAGGTGACCTGATGTCCACAGGGTAGCCGTCTGTTGCGTGCCCCACGCTCCCTCACTGTGTAACACTTACTGTCATTCGAAAATGGAACAAGGAGCGGCATTATGAAGGAATTTGCAGGAAAAGTAGCAGTGGTCACCGGGGGCGCCAGCGGTATCGGGCGCTCACTGGTAAAGGAGTTACTGGCAGTTGGTGCCAAGATAGTGATAGCAGACGTCGAGCAAAAAGCCCTCGATCGCGTGCAGCAGGAATTTTCAGCCAGCGGCGAGATTATGGGCGTCGTCACCGATGTGTCCAGCGCCGATTCCTGTGAGGCTCTCGCCGACCAGGTCTATGCTACCCACGGTGCCTGTCACCTGCTGTTTAACAACGCCGGTGTCGCAGCCCCGTCCGCGAACGTATGGGAGACTACCGTCAATGACTGGACATGGGTCCACGGTGTCAACGTAAACGGCGTGGTGAACGGCATACGCGCATTTGTGCCGCGCATGATTGCAGGGGGCGAAGAAGGCCATGTGATTAACACCTCCTCGGGCGACGGCGGCGTGTCCCCACTACCCTATCAATCGGTCTACGCAGCCAGCAAGGCCGCTGTATCCTGTCTCACGGAATGCCTGGCAGCCCAGTTGCAGACGGAAGAAACAAAACTGAACGCGTCCATCTTCTACCCCTCGGGCGGGCTGCTCGATACCGGCATCTGGACTACCGATCGCAACCGGCCCGCCGATCTCGCCAGGGAAAAACCCTATGAACCGGTTCCCACCGTGCAGGACTTCAAAATCGCTGCGGAAGCGGCGGGTATGGAACTGCCCATCCAGGATCTCGATGAGCTGGCCCGCTATTGCCTACAGGGCATTCGTGAGCAGCGCTTCATAATAATGATAGGGCTGGAATCGGCGGAGGCCACTCTGCGCGATCGAGCTGCGCGCATAGGTCGTGCCGAATTGCCAATCAACCTGGAGGAAGTGCCGCAACTATAGCTGGCGGCCACGCCCGGTGCCGAAGACCAGGGAGTACCAGCAAGCAAAAGCATACTTTGCCCGATTCGCTGCAAAAGGATAGAGTGGAGTTATAACCCCTCTGAGGCAAACACTATGGGAATTTTATCCTGGATTGTATTGGGTCTGGTAGCTGGCGCACTCGCTAAATGGTTGATGCCGGGACCTGACGGTGGCGGCTGGTTCATGACGATGTTGCTGGGTGTGGCGGGCGCCTTTGTCGGCGGGTTCCTGGGGTCATTCCTCGGAGTGGGTGTTACCGGTGGCGGTTTGAATATCGCCAGTATACTCACGGCAACAGCCGGCGCATTTGTTCTGCTATTTGTGTACAACCGCATCAAGAAGTAAACGCCAAACTCCGCGCTCTTATGGGGCGCGGAGGTCAATTTCCATTCTTACTCTCTGGCGCCCGGCAAGTTCGCAGTGACAGGATAGTCGCGCAACCTACAGCCATCAAAACGCCAGTGGCTATTTGCAGTCGCGGGTCCGCAAGGACAAACCCTATTGACGTACCCCCCGCAATCAACATCGAGCCTATGGCCACGACTTTGGTACGATGAGAGATGCAGCGGTTTTGTTCCCAGTTCCTGATCATCGACCCGAACAGTTCGCTTTCGAGCAAGCGTTTATGCCAGTGCCCCGAAGAGCGTGCGAAAAACCAGGCCGCAAGCAAAATGAATGGCGTGCTGGGCAATACGGGTAATACGACCCCAAGCACACCCAAACCGAGAAACAGGAATCCCAGGGGCTTATAGAACGAAGATTTCAACACGGCACCCGCGCCCGCTCCGCGGAAAAAGAACCGGCAACCATCGGCAGCGGGTACATGCTACAAATCAACATACCGGGGTTCACCGCAGATGATCGGGTTCAATGCTGATGTCCACCGGGCCCATGCGCGTGGCCGTGCGCCAACTCCTCAGCGGTTGCCGGCCTCACGTCCACGATCTCAATATCGAAGGTCAGAGTTTGCCCCGCAAGTGGGTGGTTGGTGTCGATATCAGCGCTGTGACGCCCCACTTTCAAAACAGTCACTGCTTTCATTCCCTCACGGGTGTTGAGCTGGGCAACCTTGCCAGCCTGAAGCTTACCTTTAAATACGAGGTGTTTCACCGGCACCCTCTGGACTTGGTCGCCGTTATGAATGCCATAAGCCTCCGCGGGTGCCAGGGTGGCACTAAAGACATCACCTGCGGCCCTACCCGCCAACGCGGATTCCAGACCGCGGATCACATTGTTCGCTCCATGCAGGTATATGGTGGGCTCCCCACCCCGGGAGGATTCCAGCTCGTCGCCGGTCTCACCTCGCAGGGTGTAATGAAAGCGAACGACTGCTTCAGATTCAATTTTCAATTTTCTTCTCTTGTTGTGGTCGCTTCCGAAGCCCCAGCCATCTGGATACCTGCCAAAGGGCAAAAGTAAAACAAATATAGACTTCAGAGCGAAGAGGTATGGAATAACGGGGCTCTGACTGTGATAAAATGTATATCAGACTGATGTACAGCAGCGCAATATACAGCAAGATGGGCACCAGGGGATTTTTGCTGCCTCGCCTGTAAATAAAGCCCAGGCCAATCACGCTAGTAATCAGCACCACAGGGTGCAGCGCCACCATAATTGAGTAGGTCGCTATAGCCGGGATGGACGTATGGTATAGCGAATATTCAACCCGGTAGATGTAGATATCACCAAAACCCGTTCGTATGTCCCAATCCCACAGCAAAATGGGTTTCTGTATCGCATACCAGGCCAGCATCTGTGCCGGATTTTGCGTAAACCTCTGAACCAGAGCCTCGAAAAAGATACTGTAGGACTTGTCTACGCCAGCGCCGGGAACGACGATCTGATGCTCCGGCTGAAGAATGCTTGCTCGCCACTTTTCATGGTAATCAGGATACATCCCGATAACGAGATTAGTCAGTAGCCGCTTCGAAGCAGTTGCCTGCTCGGCCGGCACGGACACCGCGGAGCGGATTGACCAGAGTGACGATGTGAGTATCAGCGGTGCAAGAAACAGTGCAAGGCAACGATAAACGCCGCTGACAGGTAGCTCCAACTGCCCGGACCTGGTGGAAAGAAAAATCACGATCGCAATGATTGGCGCGAGGAACAGTGACACCGGATTGACCAGGGAGGAGAGAGCAAAATACGTTCCTGCCCAAAACCAGGAAGCGTGGCTTACGCCCCTCAGCGCCTTGACCAGCCCATAAAATGCCAATATCAAAAGAAAGCCAAAGAGTGTTTCGGTAAGTACATAGGAAGCAGTACTCACCAGATGCGGCGAAAGTGCTGCCAGCAGCGCAGGTAGCAGCGGCCACAAGCCAGGCAGGAAAGATGCCGCCACCATAAAGCATAGAAAAACGGTTCCGGCACCCAGCAGCAGCTGGCAAAATAATATGGCGTGGTAGGTATCAACTGATAGTAGTTTGGATGTCCAGATAACTGCCGCGAGAAACAGGGGGTAGCCAGGCGCCCAGTAGGAGTCTGGAACCGGGTGATCTGACCTGTCCTTGGAGAAGGTCGCGCTCTCAAGCAGGTTGTTGGCGTAAATAAGGTTGTAAGCGGCGTCGGCCCTGATTGGGTCCACTATCAGCGTATTGGCGTTGTAGGCAAACCTTAGAATAGCCGCAGCACCCACTATCAAAACAATCAATAGCCAGCGAGTCGTACGTGTATGCTCCTCGGAAGCCACAATTACCTGCCTGGTTGGTTTATAGCGGTTGCCCTACAATACAAGCAAAAGAAAAGTGAGAGAATCTAAAACGCGAGATTCGGGAAAAAAGAAGTGTGCGCCTGCGTTAAACGGGTAATACACTGAATCCGCTAACACCAGGAAAGGGATGCTTCCTGCGGATAGCTGCAAGAACACCTCAACACTACGGTCAAATAGCCGACAGGAAGGAGTTGCTTTGAATAATGGTGTCGTTGAAAGAGTGAATGCGCGACCCGTGATATCCGTCGTTGCCCCTTTTTTCAACGAGGAGGAAGCGGTAGACCGGTTCTTTCAGCAAGTTATCGCCGCGCTGCAAAATATTGATGCGCAATGGGAAATCGTGTGCGTGGATGACGGGAGCAGCGATCATACACTGCAGCAGCTGTTAACGGCGGCGCGGGGCAACTCATCTATCAGCGTAGTTACCCTGTCCCGAAATTTCGGCAAGGAGTCTGCGCTGACTGCGGGCATAGAATCATCCAGCGGTGACGTGGTGGTACTCATCGATGCGGACCTGCAGGACCCGCCGATATTGATCGGAGAGATGCTGACAAAGTGGCGCGAAGGCTACGACGTAGTCTACGGCGTAAGGGAATCGCGAAATAACGACAGCCTGACCAAGCGCATCACAGCGGGCGGGTTTTACAAAATTTTTAACTCGCTTACCTCGGTTCCTGTGCCAGCCAATACCGGCGATTTTCGCTTGATGGACCGCCGGGTTGCCAATCGGCTGCGCGAACTTCCCGAGCGCACGCGATTCATGAAAGGTCTTTTCGCGTGGCTGGGATACAAGTCTACCGCTGTCTATTACGACCGTCCGGGCCGGGAAGAGGGCGAGTCCACCTGGAGTTACTGGAAGCTGTGGAACTTCGCTCTGGATGGTCTTACGTCATTCTCTACCGTGCCCTTACGGGTCTGGACGTATATAGGACTTATCGTGTCCCTGATGTCGTTTGGCTACGCCAGCTTTCTCATCTTCAGAACCATGATCATCGGCGTAGATCTCCCCGGCTATGCCTCTCTGATGGTGGTTATTCTGTTCCTCGGTGGTATCCAGCTAATCAGCCTGGGCGTATTGGGGGAGTATCTTGGCCGGGTGTTCATAGAAGTGAAGCAGCGTCCGATTTATCTCATTGACAGGGTCTACCATTTCCCGAACGGTGAGTCTGACGCGCCCGATGACCCCGCCTAGTCTATGACCACCCCTGTACCGAAAACACCAGGCAACTCCTCGCGCGCACTATCGGGCCAGATGGTACGTTTTGCACGGCGTGCTTGCCACCTGTGCCCACTATCTGGTCGCCATCAGCACATTGCTATACATGAATGTGTACGCCGCGAATCTGGCAGGTTATCTTGCCGCGGTTGCTATTTCCTATTTTGGGCATCAACGGTATTCCTTTCAATTGGCAGCCCGCGAAATTTCCCACCGCATACAGTTTCCCAGATTTATTCTCGCATCACTCGGTGGGCTCGCACTGAGCTACCTTGTGCTCGCCATTATGGAAGACGCGATGGGGACTCCTCACTGGCTCTCACTGGCCGCGGCTGTGTGCCTGGTGCCCCTTTACACGTTTGTCGTAAACAAGCTCTACGTTTTTCGGGTATCTTCCAAAGGCTAAACAGTATGCTCTGAAAAGTCTGGAAAGACTCTTTCATTCCAGAGGAGTGCATATGCTTCTTAAATATATGATCGGGCTTATTTGCTCTATGGTTCTGGTCACGCGTGTTCGGTATACCGGTGCCAGCGCTAGAGGCGAATAGCTGACAAAAAGGCCCATCAGGGATTGTCGTGATCCCGGGCAAAGCTTTCAGCATAGCGCTCTATCCATTCCAATGCCGCTTCGTCGTAACTGAGCTGCCTGCCCTGCGTGCGAATAAGCTCACTCCGGTAGCGCCGGATACGGGAGCACTGGGTTTCCATACGCCCCAGGAAGGGGTCTGTGGATTGATCTTCGCAGTCGTCTCTGAAACTCTGTGCCACCGGATGTCACCGATTGAAGCGCGCTTATGCGCATCTCTCTAATAGCAGCATTAGCCCGCAAGAGCACTCTCCTGGCTCGGAATATGTGAAGAAGTGCACAGAAATGTACGGGTAAAAGTCATGCTCATGCCCCTTCAGACGCACCACCGGGTCGGGGTGTTGAAATGGGTGGCTAAAGCACAACAGGCTATTCGCGGAATCAACTGCGAGAGAAACTGAGGACATGCCCCTTGAAGGGCTGAGTCATCCCATCAATTTCTTCGTGCCTGATCCGGGTATGTGTAAATTCGAAGCCGTTCATGTGCCGGCAGAACAAAGGGCCATTACCGCGCTGCGGATCGACGATGATGACCCTGCACGCCTGTTTCGCATGCTGGTTAATAAAACCGGAAAGCATTCCCGCATGGTCCGGCTGGTAAAGCAGATCGCTGCCGATAATCAGGTCAAACTTTGCTATACCAGCGCACGATTCCGCCCATGCACTGCGGAAAAACGGTATCGGGCGGCTATTGTTGAGACGGGCATTGTATTGCAGGAACACCTCGGCTTCAGGGTGATAGTCGCTGGCAGTGATATCTGCCAAACGCTCATTCAATACCAGGCTGGACAAGCCGATGCCACAGCCAACTTCAAGAATGCGCAGGCCACGAATATCATAGTGCTGCATGGAGCGGGCCAAAACTTCGCCTGCGGCGTACAGCACACCAAACATCGGCCAGGATGAAGACGAAATTCCCACCTCCTCTGCCAGGCCCCGTGGATCATCAAATTGTTGGTTGTCCCGCAGTGTGCGCAGATGAATGTCGGTGTCACCAAATTCAAGTGAATGAAAGCGATATCGGAGCTTTGCCATTAGGAGACCTGTGCTGGTCGGAAGCGGCGCGGCGGATGGGTGTACCCGGCCATGAACCCACCATACTCGGTGAAGAGACTATTAGCCATCGAATCCCCAGCCCAGGGGTCAGCGCCACGGGGTTTTTCAAGCCTGGCTTTGATAATGCTGGGCATAAAATTTTTTGAGCAGGTGCTTCATGTCTTCCCCATGATACTGAACATGTCGGAGGCGGACCTGGTGCTTGATAAATGAAGACACAAAGCTGCAATTGGTGCCGCACCACCGGGCTCAGCCGACAATCCTCCGCCGGCCTTGACCGCCCTGCAAGCCGCCGCAGGAAACGAGAAACCCCTGCGCAATCCACGCGCCAGTGAGCCTCAAGTTCTGCCCCGCTAACGGAAATGCGCTCGTTTACGAAATCGGCAACAGGAGCTGCCGATGCCTCCGAAGTAAGCAGCAGAAAAAAGCAGGCTTTTACGGCTGGACCCATGCCCCATATAAGCGCAATCCAGACTGGCTGCTGTTGATGTAGATCAACAGTGTTTTTGGCGGTTGGGCATAGCATGGCCTGTCACTCTCACCCATGCGCTACAGCGCACGCCGCGCGGAGCCACTATGCCTGCTCGCCATGTCCTGCTCCTGATCTGGATACTGAACCTGCTGCTGCACCCAGGCGGTATCCGTGCGTCTGAACTGACACTGACAGAGGTGCAGCGCGTATTTCCTGCGGCGGAAACTATTACGCCCCTCAATGGGAAGACACCGGCCTATATGGTGCGGGATGGACGCGGTCAACTGGGCTACGCCTTCAGCACCGAAGAATTGGCGCCAATCTCTGCCTATTCGGGAAAGCCGATCAATGCAGTGGTAGGGCTGAATGAAGATGGTTTGATCAACGACGTGGACATCCTGCACCACGAGGAGCCCATTCTGGTGATCGGAATTTCCGACCGGCAGTTACAAGAGTTTATCGATCAGTTTAGGGGCAAGAAAGCCACCGATAGAATACGGGTCGGTGCCCATGACAGACCCGGCTATGTCGGCATTGACGGGGTTACCGGAGCCACCATTACCACCATGGTACTCACCAGCTCTGTTAATAAGTCGGTGCAGCGAGTCGCACAGGCCTACGGCCTTGCCCCCAGCGCTGAAGTCACCGATGGCGTTGGTCTGGAGGAGCCTGCCTGGAAGCAATTGTGGCAAGATCGCAGCCTTGAACTGGGTGTGGTCGCTGCGGCACTGTTGCTGTTATTGGCCATCCTGTTTTTCCAGGACTGGCTGGTGGAGCACACCGTGCTGTTCCATCGCCTGCGTGTCGTATACCTGCTGTTTACAGTCTTCTTTATCGGTTTCTACTGTTCCGCCCAGCTGTCGGTGATTAACCTGCTGGCGTTCTTCCACAGCCTGACCAACGGCTTTTCCTGGGATACCTTGCTGATCGAGCCGGTAGTATTCATGTTATGGGGTTTTGTCGCCGTCAGTATTCTACTGTGGGGCCGGGGGGTGTACTGCGGTTGGCTGTGCCCTTTCGGCGCCGCCCAGGACCTGATCAGCAAGCTGGCAAATCGCTTCGGGTTCGAGGGCTTCCGCCTGCCTCAGATGGTGCATGAACGTCTGTGGGCTATAAAATATTTTATTCTTATAGCGCTGGTGGGGCTGTCGCTGGATTCCATGGTGAGTGCCGCCAAGCTGGCGGAGGTTGAGCCCTTCAAGACCACCTTTATCCTGCGCTTCATGCGCGAGCCGGTTTTTGTCATCTACGCGGTGGCGCTACTGGCAGTGTCGGCGATAAACAGCAAGTTCTACTGCAAATACATCTGTCCATTGGGTGCCGGGCTCAGCTTCATCACACGCTTTCGTATTTTTGACTGGTTGCGCCGGCGACGTGAATGCGGAAAACCCTGCCAGGCCTGCGCCCACCAGTGCCAGATTGCCGCGATTAAACCCACCGGCGAAATCAACGACAACGAGTGCCACTACTGTCTCGAGTGCCAGGTCACCTATTGGGATGACCAGAAATGCCCTCCACTAGTCGAGAAACGAAAAAAACGCGAATCACGCGAGAGTAAAGGCGCAGACGTAATCGCCTCTGATAACTGAACGAGACTCAGAGTTTTTGTTGATATGCGTCAACCCCTTTTACCGGGGGAGGCATAAGCTGCTTACTGTGATATGACTTCGCAAATTCCCAGGAGGGAAATAGCAATGAAAAAATCGAATAACTGCTGGGGAAACCTACTGCCAATGGCGGCGGTAATTGCAGGTTTTACGCTATCCGGTGCCACTTTCGCGCAGAATAAAACCGAGCATCCCGGAGTAACCCCCGGAGAGATGGCTTATAAGGGCGCACCCGTTCCGGCCGGTGACCTGAAGCGGGTAATTACCCCCGGTGCGCCGGACATGACCCAGGCCGAATTTGATATTGCCACCAAGCTGTACTTCGAGCGCTGTGCGGGTTGCCACGGAGTGCTCCGCAAAGGCGCAACAGGTAAACCGCTTACACCGGATATCACCCAGGAAAGGGGCACCGAATTTCTCAAGATATTGATCAACTATGGCAGCCCCGGCGGCATGCCAAACTGGGGCACCTCAGGTGACTTTAGTGAGGAACAGATCGATATCATGGCGCGCTTTCTGCAGCATGAGCCGCCCACGCCTCCCGAGTGGGGCATGAAGGAAATGAAGGAGACCTGGAAGGTATATGTGCCGGTAGAAGATCGTCCAACCAGGAAAGAGAACAAATATGATATCGACAATATCTTCGCGGTAACCCTGCGGGATTCTGGTGAGGTGGCACTGATAGACGGCGATAGTAAAGAGATTATTGCCATACTCAAAACCGGCTATGCAGTGCACATATCAAGGTCATCTGACTCGGGCCGCTATGTCTTTACCATTGGTCGCGATGCCAAGGTGGATATGATCGACCTCTTTATGAACCCGCCGCAGATCGTAGCAACCATCAAGATCGGGCTAGAGGCACGTTCGGTGGAAACCTCCAAGTACAAGGGTTACGAGGACAAGATCGCTATCGCTGGAGCCTACTGGCCGCCGCAATATGTATTGATGGATGGCGCCACACTGGAGCCCACCAAGATCATGTCAACGCGCGGCATGACTGTGGATACCCAGGAGTATCACCCTGAGCCTCGCGTCGCGGCTATTGTTGCCTCGCACGAACATCCCGAGTTCATCGTGAACGTAAAGGAGACCGGCAAGATACTGTTGGTGAACTACAGCAACCTGGACGCCATCACCGTGACTACCCTCGAGGCAGCTCGCTTCCTGCATGACGGCGGCTGGGATTCCACCCATCGTTACTTCATGACGGCGGCAAATCAGTCCAACAAGATTGCTGTGGTGGACTCCAAGGATCGAGAGATCGAGGCACTTGTTGATGCCGAGAAAATACCGCACCCCGGTCGCGGTGCGAACATCATCGATCCCGAGTTCGGGCCGGTGTGGGTGACCTCCGGACTCGGCAACGAAAACATCAACCTCATCGGCACCGACCCGAAAGGGCACAAGGACAATGCCTGGAAAGTAGTGCGCATCATTCCCTCACAAGGCGGCGGTTCACTGTTCGTGAAAACCCATCCCAAGTCCACGAACTTGTGGGTAGATAACCCACTGCATCCCGATGCCAAGGTCAGCCAGTCGGTTGCGGTCTACGACATCAACAACCTGGAAGGAGGTTACGAGATACTACCAATTGCCGAGTGGGCCGATGTCGGCGAAGGCCCTGCACGGGTCGTTCAACCCGAATACAACGCCGCCGGTGACGAAGTGTGGTTCTCGGTCTGGAACGGCAAGGAGCAGGTGTCTGCCATTGTGGTTGTCGATGACAAAACCCGCAAGCTGAAGCACGTGATCAAGGACGAGCGTTTAGTCACACCCACCGGTAAGTTCAATGTGTATAACACGCGGAAGGATATTTACTGAAAATATCCAGATGTCTGAAAATCGGACCGGCGCCATTGGCGCCGGTTTTTATTTGCCATTCTTTCCACGGTACACCTGCCCTGCGATCGTGAAAATTAGTACTCCTGACAAACTCGCGCCCAGATCCAGCATAGAAAACGACCGCGTCGGCGCCAAAATTTGAAGAGTCTCTTCTATCACAACCAGTACTGCGGTTAGTACCGCGCCATACAGAAAAGATCGCGCACCGGGTATCGCAAACGCGATAGCCAGAGTAAGCGCACCAAAGAGCACAAAATGCCCGAGCTTGTCGCCCCATGGAATAAATTTCAAAAAAGAAAATACGCCGGGAGCGATTGTCGCCACCACACTAATTGTCGCGATTACCAGAACGGACAGCAGTGCAATCAACCTGGAATTCATAAGTATCCTTTGATGGAGAAAATACTCAGTGTTTACTCATGAGAGTGAGCGCATTTTTGGGTGCAACTACCTGCCTTTCCAACCGCTAAAAACAACCGGAAAGCACCAATTCTGCTGCCAACGGGCCAGTTTCTCCTGGGCTGACAGTGCAC
Organism: uncultured Haliea sp.; assembly: GCA_963977275.1. GTDB lineage: Bacteria > Pseudomonadota > Gammaproteobacteria > Pseudomonadales > Halieaceae > JARRPM01. The sequence goes on from CAXBNX010000005.1 coordinate 43,514, forward strand.
TGTAATCTACGTTAATTGCCGACGAGAACCCAAATTTATTCTTAAGGTGATTAGCATTCAGCGCACCATAAAGCTCGCCGTCGATTTCTGTCGTAACAAAAATGACCTGGTCGCAGTTCGCACACTCATGAAAAACAGCACTGTTTGAGCCATGCTGCACTATTCGGTGGAACCTGGAATTACGAACCGTAGCGTCAATTCTTGTGCCCGACTTCGACACATAAGCAGCCGACTTACTATCACAGTACTCACATTGGCATGCTCTGGGCACAATGCTGTAATCAATCGTATGCCAGAGTAATACTATATTACTGCAATCGCAGCTTCCGCGAATACTCATGTTAGCTTCACTATCACTTCAGTCATTGGTAGCCCCTGAATTTCTACAATTTTCTTCTGAGCGCTCTTACCTGCCGTTACGACGATAGCGCTTTTGGGTAAGCCCAATTCCTCAGCGAGTAACATTTCGACCGCCCCGTTGGCCTTCCCTTTCTCAAGTGGTGCCTCTATATCTACATCTATTTCACTTGAGAGCACGCTACAGACGCACATCCGCACTTCGCTCTCTTATGGCCTTGAATTCCGAGCCCGTCTTCCACTGCGGCCAGCGCGTCGAATTGCCCAGGTCTTCTATTATTATTCTGAACAGTTCGATGTCCTCGGCAGCACCACGCAAGTCCCATTCTGCACTCCACTCGTCACAGGTCTGATGATAACAATTGCCAATGTAGTCGGCGATCCACTGATCGCCCGCTTCGCGTCCGCCCTCAACCAGATCCGCGCCGCCTGCGACGCCCATAATCAACAGCACTGGCACACCGCGTTGCGCCAGAGAAAAGTGGTCGGCACGGAAGAACAAACCGTTCTCCGGCAGGTTTTCAGGTGTCACAGTACGTCCCTGGCCCGCCGCCGCACTGACGAGGTCGCCCTCCAGGTCACTCTGGCCTTCACCGATAAGTATCACATCCCGGGCCGGGCCGGCGGTTTGCAAAACGTCCAGCGTCAGGTTCGCAACAGTCATTTCCAGGGGATAAACCGGGTTATTGGCGTAGGCTTCTGACCCAAGCAGCCCACTCTCTTCAGCGGTCCATGCTGCGAATACTACGCTGCGCTGCAACGGTGGGCTTGCAGCCAGTACTCGTGCGATTTCGAGAACACCGGCTGTCCCAAGAGCGTCGTCGTTGGCGCCAGGCCTCACCGTTCGTCCCTGTGCATCGGGCTCACCAAGGCCGTAGGCGTCCCAGTGACTCGCGACCATGAGAATCTCATCGGGACGGCTCGTACCGTGGACTTTGGCGAGCACATTACTACTCTCGAATGTCTCAACCACTACCGATAGATCGGCAGCAAACGTGACACCGTCCAGCTCAAAGGCCTCAAAGTCCGGACTGCGCGCGCGAATACGTAGCTCGTCGAGGTGGTAACCCGCCGCACTGAATAGACGCGCGGCGGCATCGCCGTGCAACCAACCCTGTAACAACACCGGATCTGCTGCCGTTTCTTCTCGCACCACCGCGTAGTTTTCACCGGGCGAGGATGACGCGACAATCCAGCCGTACCCGGCCGCTTCGGTTTCGTGAATTACGAATGCGGCCCTGGCACCACGACGGGCGGCTTCGGCATATTTGTATGCCCAGCGACCGTAATAAGTCATGCGCCGGCCGCCAAAGCGACCGGCTGCGGGTTCCCCCGGCACGGCGGCAAAGTCCGGATCGTTGACGAGATAAAGTGCAACCTTGCCGGTGAGGTCAATATCGCCATAGTCATCCCAGTCACGCTCCGGCGCGGAGGCACCGAAACCAACAAACACAACGGGAGCATCAATCGCGATCGACTGAATGGGGCGCACGGTACTGGCTTCGATAGCGACCTGCTGCGGCAGCGCCTGTATCGTGCCGCCCACACTGAAGGCCATAGAGGCGGGCGCCTGCACCTGGGTCCGGACCATCGGCACCGAATGGACCCAAGAACCATTTTCACCACCCGGCTCAAGACCAAGTGCAGAGAATTGGTCGATCAGGAACTTGACGGTCTTTCTGCCACCGGGCGTTCCAGGGGCCCTCCCCTCAAACTCGTCGGACGCTAGCACTTTAACAATTGCAGACAATCGCTCCGTCTCTATGCGAGGACTATTTGCTGGCACGGTGCTTGCATCGTCGACCGCTGTCGGTGTCGGTGTCGTAGCAGTTTCATGGTCCCTGCTTTCACAGCCAACCGAAACTGCAAAAACCACCACGACAAGCCACAGTCGATATAACATGAGAACCTCCTTTTGTGAACGCTGCCTGATGCAGGGCGAGTTCCTCAAAGTACCAATGGATGCTTTAGACTATGGGCAGAAGGCGTCAATGCCAATTGACCTGATGCCAAAAAAAACTCGCCAAACAGTTTACTGATAATTTGTTAGACCCATACAACACTACAACAGCGACCAGGCTTCTGGCCACAAATGATGCCTCTGTCAAAACAGGTGTTGAAGGGAGTTGCGGTGCGATACCGACCCGCAGAGCTACCAAGAAAATGGATTGATAAGCACCGCTTGGGCAGCGCAAAGTCTACCAGTTCAGCGACAGTTTCATCGCTACACTTCGCTCTGCACCATAAAGGTTTTCAGTGGATGCAATATAGGTCTTGTCGGTCAGGTTAAAGAGGTCTACCGACAACTGGTATTGATCATCGTTGCCGAATTGCAGACCGGTTGAAAGGTTCACAGTCACCCAGCCTGACTTTTCTTCCAGAACATTCCGTACCGTACCGGGCTCTTCAAGATCCGACGATGTTTCACCCCGCAAATACAAATCTGTCCAAACACTCGGCAGGGCTCGAACGGCACCCTGCCACCGCAGTCCTACCCTGCCGCTGTAATCCGGGACTGCGGTATTCCAGGTGGAAAGCTCGTCGTATTCGATCTTACGCTTCATCCAGGTGAGGCTGGCGTAGGGTGCCAGACCCTGCGGAAGGCCGTCGTAAACCAGGTATAGCTCGATGCCATGCGCATTGGATTTGCCCACGTTTTGATAGAGCCTGTCGCGTCTACCCGGGCAGTTGTCTGCCTCCACACACGGCAAGTGATGAATATAGTCATCTGACTCGTTATAGAACACCGTGGTATCCAGGCTCAGATTCCTCCGTTGCAAACGCAGGCCGAGTTCGTAGTTCATCGAAGTCTCAGGAGCCAGGCCAGTATCGGGGTTGACGAAACTCGAACCTGCGTAGGCACCCGTTGCAAGCTGTGTGAGAGATGGGTAGACATAGCCCTGGGCTACGTTCGCCCGCAGGTGAAGTGTATCGCTGACACCCCAGACCAGCCCAAGGGCACCGATCAGCTCATCGTCGCTGTCAAGATTGCCGGCACTGAGGCTCGCCCGGTCGGTAAAGTCCAGTTTGCCGTCGACATGGTACTGGCGCAGGCCAAGCGTCATGGCAATACGGTCGCTGATTTCCCACTGGTCTTGCACAAACAATGCCCAGGTGTCTATGCTGGCTTTATCGCGAATTATCTCGATACCAGTGGCTGCAATAGCTGGTGTCCAGGACACTGTATCTACGTGGCGCGTCTGATCCACGTCATCACTCAGATACTGCAAACCGGCAATCAAATGGTGATTGCCCAACGGTTGAAAATCCAGTTGAACCAATGCGCCGTCAGTTTCCAGCGTGCTGTAATTGTTGATATCGCGGCTGTACCAGACCGTTTCGGTAAAAGTATAGAAGTGGCGATCATTGGTTTGTTGGTAAGCATTGGCAGACAGGCTTTGCAGCCAGCTGTTATCAATATCCCAATTGTAGAAAAGACCGTGCTTTTCGCGATCCCGTTTGGGGGATTCAATGTAAAAATCCGTCAGCGGATAGGTGCTCTTTACCGCTTCCTCTACGTATATGTTGCTGCTGGATTTGTAATTCTCGTAAGTATATTCCACTCGCTGATCACCGAAGCCACGGCCAGCGTACAGGTACACACTCTCATTGTCATAGGCCGTATTCTCCATACTGCCTTTCGGCGTGGAACGATCATCGTGGTCGCTTTTTGTCCCTGCCAACCGGTATTCGAAACCCTCAACATTGCCATATAAGCTCGCAAAGCTATTGTAGCCCTCGGTGGCACTGTCGTAGCCGCCCTCCACTGTCGCCTGCAATGGTTCTGTGCCGCCCTTGCGCGTCAGGAAGTTCACCACACCGCTAAGCGCCCGGGAACCGTACAATACAGACCCCGAACCTCTCATCACTTCTATACGCTCGACCATAGCCGGGTGCAGCGTCAAGGGTGTGCCCACCTCATAGTGATCGGTGATTTCCTGACTGTTGACGAGGATGGCTGTGCGCCGGGATTCTTCCCCGCGTATGCGAATACGACCGAGGCCGGGCTGGCCCGAGTCAGTCACTTGCACACCCGGCACGTCCCGCAACATTTCCGCGAGACTGGGTACGGTGGCCCGCGCCAACTCCTCCTCGTCTATTACGCTGAGGGACGCAGGACTGTCAAAGATGCGCTGCTGCGTCCGGCTCGCAGTAACCACGGTTTCTTCCAGATCGCTGGATGCAACAAAAGACCCGGAAGCAGCCCATACTCCACAAGCCGGCATCGCAACAACAGAAGCCAGGACAACAGTAGCCCTTCGAGAGCGGAATAACGACATATTGATCACCTGTATTTTTTCGACCATTGTAGAGATCCTCGCGAGTCGGCCGTTGATCCAGCGCAGGGTTTGGTGGGTAAAGCACCGATTTTTTGGACGCCAGAAATCAATCGGATCGCCAGCTCTTGAGTCCCGATGATCGAGTTGCTACTGTACTTGCACTACAAAAGTGCTTCCCGGTCATACTATGAACTACAGGCTAAAGCTGACGGCTCTATCGATATCGCGCAACTGACAGTGCATGTAGAGCCTTTTTTTATACGACTAACCAATATTGGCTTAAGACTGTTGATCGCCGACGGCGATATCGGCGATGTGGGTATTCTCTGGATGCCAGATGAGCTTCCACCGGGGCTGGTCTATGGGCTGCCTTGATCGGGTTATGCCCGGGGGTGCCAGCTGCGCCGATCTGGCAGAGCGCGGTGTTATTGGAAATCCCGAATGGATTGGTGGGCGCACCTGCAAGACCATCACAGACGATGCCTCCGCCCTCTCGGCCTTCGGCGCGGATGCAGACCCGGTGGCGACAATATGTCGCTACGGGCAGGGCCTGGGGCGGGAACCGGGCGAGCCAGAAGATCACTATGAAGAAACCAATGCCGCTGGATGGGATATAATCGATGATCTGTGGGCAGCGGCCCACCGTATGTTGGGTAGCTGATCGCCAAACCGCACTGCAAAATGGAACACGCCATGCTAACCAAAGTACCTTTTGCCTCCGTGAGACCGGTCCGAAGCCTCAACCTTCTGTCTCAAAGGGAGATGGCAAGTCTGGCCACTGCCGGGGAAGAAGTGCATCAGTTATTCAAGCTGTGTGCTCTGGCAGTGCTGAATACGGGGTCTGACCTCGATGATGCGCGTAAGCTGTATGTCGATTACAGTGACTTTGATGTAAAAGTCGTACCTGAACCTCGTGGCCTGAAACTCGAATTGTATAACTGCCCGGAGCAGGCCTTCGTAGACGGAAAAATGATAGAGGGTATTCGCAGCCACCTCTTTTCTGCCCTGCGAGACATTATTTTCACCCACCACAAACTGGTTGAGCAGCAGCGCTTCGATCTCGAAAGCGGCGAGGGCATAACCGACACCGTGTTTCGCATACTGCGCAATGCCAGTATTGTCACCTCTGACCTGCCACCGCGCCTCGTGGTCTGCTGGGGAGGACATTCCATTTCCAGAATAGAATACGAGTTTTGCAAGGATGTGGGCTACCAACTCGGCCTGCGCGGCTTTGACATTGCTACCGGCTGTGGTGCGGGCGCCATGAAAGGCCCGATGAAAGGCGCTACGATTGGCCAGGCAAAACAGGCCTACAAGACCGGCCGCTTTGTAGGTATCTCAGAGCCGGGAATTATTGCCGCGGAGTCGCCAAACCCGATGGTGAACGAGCTGGTGATTCTTCCCGACATCGAAAAGCGGCTGGAGGCATTCGTGCGTCTGGCCCACGGCGTGATTGTCTTCCCCGGCGGAGCGGGCACAGCTGAAGAACTGTTCTACTTGCTGGGGGTGAAAATGGATCCTGCGAACCAGAACGTCCCGCTGCCCGTGGTACTCGCGGCACCAGAATCCAGCGCCGCATATTTTGAACAGATTGACACCTTCCTGCGCAGCACGCTCGGCGACGAGGTAAGCCAACACTATGAAATTATTTGCGGCGATTCAATGGCCGTGGCTAAACATCTCAAAAAACACATAAAGAAGGTGCGTGGATACCGGGTAGCGCAACAGGAGTCCTTCAGTTACAACTGGGGCCTGGCAATTCCCGAGGACCTGCAGCAGCCTTTTCATCCCACGCACGAAAACATGGCGACCCTACAGCTCCACCGCGAGCAACCCGTACACCAGCTGGCCGCGGAACTGCGACGCGCCTTCTCCGGAATTGTAGCGGGCAATATCAAGGAGTTCGGCGTTCGAACAGTGGAAGAAAATGGCCCCTACCAATTGCACGGTGAGCCGGACCTGGTGCAGAGTCTTGGTGACCTGCTGAGCGCATTCGTCGATCAGGGACGGATGAAACTCGACTCCCGGGATTACAAACCCTGTTTCACCCTCGTTACCTGATCCGGTTTAACACGGTGCGTCGCACTGGTAAGCCCCCATCGGACTTTTAGGGGCCTGCCGCAAACGCTTGAAACGAAAGTCCAGCAACCGCACCACAATGGAGTTCTCACGGGCAATCTCTTGCAATGTGTTCAAGAATACATAACTCTAGCCGCTCGTCCATATTCAAGCTGACCAAATGCAATTCCAAGCCTCACGAGGCCCACAGGAGTACACCCATGCAAACCAGACTTACTGCTCAATTCGCCACATTGTTACTGATTTTTTGCAGCCACTTTGCCATGGCAGATGAGTATGAAGACACCATAAAGGTGTTTGAGGATGCCGGTGAGAGTGGCACTTACTTCCAGGATAGCTACGCCTACGCAATTTTTCCCAGTATCGGCAAGGGAGGCATCGGCATAGGTGGCGCCTATGGCGATGGCAAGGTATTCGTTGATGGGAATGTAGTTGGCAAGACCAGCATGACCCAGCTGTCCATCGGATTTCAACTCGGCGGGCAAGTATACAGCCAGATCATTTTCCTTCAGGACAAGCGCGCGTTTGATGATTTCACCTCTGGCAACTTCGAATTCAGCGCCCAGGCTACTGCGGTAGCCATTACAGCTGCGGCCAGCGCGCAGAGTTCCACTGGTGGCGGCAGCTCCGCTGGGACCAGTGGCGGCAAAAATGACGCGTCTACCGTTTCATCTGGCTACCAAAAGGGACTGGCGGTGTTCACGGTAGCGAAGGGCGGACTGATGTATGAAGCCGCCCTCGCCGGGCAGAAGTACAGTTACGAAGCCAACTAGGCGGCCTGAAGACTCCAGCGTGAGGGCACCTGGACGTACCGGATATCCCACAGGCAGAGGAACTGGCCAGTCTGGCCATGCCCAAATAGGGCTCAAAGGCGTGGTTAACGGTTCCGTTATGCCACGCTCTTTTTGGGCAGGGTAATCTTCAGCTTACCGTTCTTGAATATTTTGGCCTCACTGGCCTCCCCATCCACCGCACAGGGCAAGGACACGGTCTGATAGAAATGCAGGGTCTCTGAGGATGATTCGGTGGTGTCGTCCTTCCCGGTAGCTCCAGCTTCGGCGTGCGAACCAAAAACCTTGATTTTATCGCTCCCCACTTCAATTTCTATCTCTTTGGGCGAGAAACCCTTCAGGCTTCCCTCCACCAGAATACTTTTCTTCCGCTGTTTGACCAGGAGCTTTACCGGATCGACAAGTTCCCACTGGGCATCAAACCAGTCTTTTTCGGGGTTGCCGTGGCCTTCTTCGCGACCCTGGAAAAGTTGGTATGCACGTTCACGGATACGCTCCTCGACGCGCTCAAATGCCTCACTGTGTTTACTGCCAATGCGAACTGCACCGAAGTCATGTTGCGGGGAGTTTGCGGCTGTCATAGATCACCTCCTGACCTTGAACAAATCGAACCCGAGCTGGGATCAAGACTGTATATGATGCCCCGGGTGGCGCTTGCTGTCGTTGAGTCAAGTCAACGAAAAGGTAAACAGTTGACCGATTGTGGCAAGCAAAAAATCAATGTATGTCTATGTTTATTGTTGTATTTTTAGTCTATTCGATTACAACCCAGCACCGCGATCCGGTGCTGGGTTAAGTCCGGACGCGGGCTTAGCGTGAAGTTTTGCGCTTGGGAGCCGCCTTGCGTTTGCTTGCAGTCTTGCGCTTGGCGGCAGGCTTTTTCCTGGCGACAGTCTTACGTTTCGCCGCCGGCTTCTTCTTGGCGGCAGGCTTCTTCTTGGCAGCAGCTTTCTTCTTTTTAGCCACAGGCTTCTTTTTGGCTACCGACTTCTTCGCTGCCGCGCCAGTCTTGCCAAGGGATTTCTTGGCATCAGCCACCAGTTTTTTCCAGGCCTTGAGGTTAGCATCGCTACGCTTCTTCACTATTTTCTGCGCTGCCGCATTTGTCTTGCTGGCCATTTTTTGCAGGGCCGAAACATCCTTTTTCGCCTGTTCAACAACCTTTTTCAGCTCCCTCACCACATCGGAGCGATCCCCACCCACTTTCTTGAGATCATCCAGCAGCCCTTTGAGCATATCGTATTGCTGCTTGGCGATTTCAATGTAACCGTCAACGATAGCCCGATTGGCGTCGGCTACAGCCTGAACATTTTTACTGGTACCATCCAGCACGTCATCAAGTTTGTACTTTCCTATTTTTATTTCATCAAGGTATTTGCCAAGATCGAGTCCACTCAGTGTTGCTTTGACCGAGGCTTTTGACTTGGACGCCTTTTTCTTCGCTTTAGCTTTAGCTTTTGCCATTATCGCTCTCCATAAACCTTTGCGTTATGAAATTTCAACACATCGAATCACTTTGTGTGCCGATCTCGCCATACTACAGGAATAAGGCAAACCTCAGCCTGATTCCAGATCACTATATTATTGTACAATTGTCACCATCCCGCCATGTGAATAAGGCCGCTTACCGGCCAGAGGAATTTTGACCTGAAGCTCTTACTCAAGTTACTACTCTTATGGTTTCCTCTCGCGTTACTACTGGTGATTTCTTTTCTGGTATTTTCCGCCCTGCAACCACTACCGCTGGTAGCCGAAGTCGGAAGCATCCGCCACGGCGATGTCGGGAGGCTCAAGTCGTTGCTGAAACAACATGATCCGCGCTCGCTCAGGGATGGCGAGACACGCCGCTTGCAAGTCAGCGCTCGCGATCTGAACCTTATGTCAAATTCTGTTCTCCGCTACCAGGATCGGCAGGCCCTGGATATCCGACTGACCAAAGGTTCAGCGGCTTTCAACTACAGCGCTGCGCTACCCCACAACCCACTGGGAAAATACTTTAATTTTTCAGCAATTTTCGGCCAGCATGAAGGCCGCCCCACTCTCGAGCATTTGAATTTCGGCAATGCCAGCGTGCCGGGCTGGTTACTGAAGCCTGTGGTTGCCGGAACCAACAGCCTGCTGCGAAATGCCTCGGCCGAATACCGCGACGCGATGGACGCATTGAAACAGGTGCAGTTTGAACCTGATTCGCTGCAGCTAATATACCAATGGCAGTCAGGTCTTGCAGAGAGAATCCAGTCCAGGGGTCGCGACTTGCTATTGGCAACCGCAGAGCAGCAACGCAGCGAAAACGGGCATGATGCTGAAGGCGAAAACCGCGCTCTTCTACTGGCATTGGGTGTAGCCGTCAATGGGAGCAATATCAAACACCTTACTGGCCCCACAGAGGCGGCAAGTGTGACCATCCACACCCGGCCTCACCTGGTATTGCAGGGTCGTAACGACCTGGTCAAGCATTTTATTATCTCCGCGGCAATCACCGCCGCGGGGGGCGGCGGTCTGGCTGACAAGATTGGCGTCTTTAAGGAGGTGGACGATTCGCGCGGTGGTTCCGGCTTCAGCTTTCCCGACCTGCTGGCCGACCGAGCGGGTGTGTCATTTGCAGAAGTCGCCCTGGGCGACAATGCGCGGGAACTACAGAACTACATGAGCACACAGGGCAGTGAGGCTGACTATATGCCGGGATTTACCGAACTACCCGAGAGCCTGATGGAGCTGGAATTCAAATCTCGTTACCAGGATCTCGACAGCGTCACTTATGCCCTGATCGACGAGGAAATCGAGCGCCGAATCGGCTGCAGCGTCATCCACCAGTCCACGTTCTAGCCATCCGCTGATAATACATTCTTTCAAGCAACCTTTACCTCCCTACTCGACAACAACAGGCGCTTAATTTCAGGAATACAGGAGCCACACTGGGTGCCGCAACACAGCTGCGCGCCAAGCGCCTCTATACTGCAGGCACCCCCTGCTATGGCGTTTTCTATCTGTCGCTCACCGACCTCCTCACAAGTGCAAACGAGGCGACCGATATTGCCTCCTCCCTGACTCAGCCCAGCCAACAGCCCATTGGCTTCCATAGGGCTGGCACCGCTTAGCATAGCGGCCACCCATTCCCGGGAAGGTAGATGTCGCTGATACCCGCACAAAAACAAGGCGAAGCATACCCCCTCCGCTTCCATTCCCACATCGCGGTAGTCCGCCTGCGCAGAGTCCTGGTAACTGCTGAGTTGCTGCCCTGTGAGACACAGCTCTTGCAGCAGCGCCGAGCGAAGGCTCCCTGAATTTTCTCCAGGGCCCCCCGCAAGCAATGTCAGGTAACCGCCGGGAACAACCACCCGGGACCAGTAGGCCAGAGCAGGTAGCACCGGCACTTCCCGGGTCAGCAAAAGACCCCAACAAGACGCCAGCACCGGCGCGACCGCCACCCGCGCAAACTTGCTCTGGGGTTGACCTGACACCGGGTCCGTCACCGCTGCTATCAGCTCGCTGACACAGGCCAGGCCAGAAAACTGACCGCTCCAATGGATAGGGCTGAATACCTGGCCGGGAGACAGGTCATCTTCCAGTCGCAGCAAACCCCGAACACGGCCCAGGGAATTTGAAAGCTCCACCAGGTCGCCCTCAGAAAGCTGCCTCGAGCGGGCATCCTCGCGATTGAGAGAAACGCTGAAGAAGTCCCGATGGCGCATTAATTTGGCGACTCGACCGGTCCGGGTCATGGTATGCCACTGATCTCGCAACCTGCCGGTGTTCAATTGCAATGCTGTGCGCGAACCCGCATCGGGTAAGGTGGGCACAGAGGCAATAAACTGAGCACGGCCTGTTGCAGTGAAAAAGCGGCCTGCAACTACAGGCTCACCGCCTGGCCCGGAGGCAGGCTGGGGCCAGTAGCTGGGCGTCAGCTGCTCGTAGTCCGCCCGGCTCAGATGTCCCAGCGCGCTGATGTCGAAGTCACGGCTTGCCTTGTTCTCGTAGCCGGACAGCCGCGCGTGTTCGGCAAAAATATCACCCGGGTGTTGATAGTTAAATGCCTGCCCAAACCCCAGCCTCTGTGCCACTTGTGTGACTATCCACCAATCCGGGCGCGCCTCTCCCTGCGGCGGCACCAGTTTGCGCTGGCGCGAAATGCAGCGCTCGGAATTGGTGACGGTGCCATCCTTTTCACCCCAGCCCTGGGCCGGTAGTAACAGGTTAGCAAAGGCGGCCGTATCAGTGTCTTCGACGCAATCAGATACAACGACAAAATCACAATTGCCCAGGGCTCGCCGCACCATCGCGCTATCCGGCAGGCTGACCGCCGGGTTGGTGGCCATAATCCAGAGAAAGCGTATCTTTCCGTCCGCCGCCGCCTGGAACATATCCACGGCCTTAAGCCCCGGAGCTTTGGCTATAGCGGGTGCCTGCCAGAAGCGGCTTACCAGACTGACATGCTCCGGACGAAAATCCATATGAGCGGCCAGGTGATTAGCCATACCACCCACCTCCCGCCCGCCCATCGCATTGGGCTGGCCGGTAATGGAAAAAGGCCCCATACCGGGCTTACCCAGGCGGCCCGTTGCCAGATGGCAGTTGATAATGGCATTGCACTTATCGGTACCGGTGGCGGACTGGTTGATACCTTGAGAGTAAAAGGTGACGGATTTTTCGGTGGCGCCAAACAGCTGGTAAAAAAGCGCGACCTTATCCGGTGTAAGCCCAGTTTCCCCGGCGACGTGCTCTATAGTGTAAGCCGCAACTGACCCCAGCGCGTCCCCGATACCGGCGGTATGTTCTCGGATATAGTCTGCTTCAAGCAGCTCGTGGCTGTTCAGGTAATGCAGCAAGCCGGCAAACAGAAAGCCGTCACTACCGGGGGCGATCTGCAAATGCAGGTCGGCAATATCGCAGGTGGCGGTGCGCCGCGGGTCAATAACTACGATGCGCTTTCCCGGGTGACTTTTGCGGGCGTCGGCAATACGCTGGTAAAGCACCGGGTGGGTCCATGCCGCGTTGGAGCCTACCATGACAAGCAGATCGCAGGTCTCCAGATCCTCGTAGGAGCAGGGCACATAGTCAGCACCAAAGGCCCGCTGGTATCCCGCCACTGCGGAAGACATGCAGAGCCGCGAGTTGGTATCCACATTGGCACTGCCGATAAAGCCTTTCATAAGCTTGTTGGCGACGTAGTAATCCTCGGTTAACAATTGGCCGGAGAGGTAAAACGCGATCGCATCGGGCCCATACTCCTCGCGCACGGCATGCATCTTTGCCGCCACCAGGTCCAGGGCGCTATCCCAATCTGTTTGTCTGCCCTGGTAAAGAGGATGCAGCAACCGACCTTCAGGCACCAGCGTATCTGCCAGGGTACTGCCCTTTACACAGAGACGGCCCTTGTTGGCCGGATGATCAATGTCGCCGCTTACGGCTATCAGTTTGTCATCGGCGACCTCTGCCGTAACGCCGCAGCCCACGCCACAGTATGGACATGTCGTGCTACAGTTGCTCATCGTCGTCCGATCAGTACCTTGTCAGCCTCGAGACGCACGTCGTAGACCTCTACTCGTACCTCATCCTCTTCCAGGCAGGCACCGGTCTCCAGGCTGAAGTGCTGTTTGTACAGCGGCGAAGCCACGACCAATTTCCCCCCCAGATCACCCACAATTCCCCGCGACAACACATTGGCCTTACCGATGGGATCGCGGTTGCCGAGGGCATACAACTGCGGGATTTCATCGGGTAAATAGAACAGCGCCACCTGCTCCACTCCGATCAGCGCACACACACCCGAACCCGCCACCAGGTCCGAGCGCTCGCACACCAGCTCCCATGCCTGTTTCTCTACTGCTGTCATCGCGCTACCCCTTAGTTCCCGATACCAGGCGCAGCCGCTCTTCCGGCTTGGCCGGGCGGATCTGCTGCCGTTCCTTGACGAATACCACGCCACCGTCGGACTCATCCGAGTTAACAAACTGACGGAAGCGTTTAAGTTTCACCGGGTCCGCCAGTGTGGCTTTCCACTCGCACTCGTAGGTAGCGATCACATGGATCATCTGTGTCTCCAGTTCCGCAGCAATCCCCAGTGAATCCTCTATCACCACCTCTCGCAGATAGCCGATTCCGCCCTCCAGGTTATCCATCCAAACTGAAGTACGCTGCAGCCGGTCTGCTGTGCGAATATAGAACATCAGGAAACGGTCGATGTAGCAGATCAGGGTGTCGTCATCCAGGTCCGTGGCAAACAAGTCGGCGTGACGTGGCTTCATACCGCCGTTGCCACAGAGGTACAGGTTCCATCCGTTCTCAGTAGCGATAATCCCGAAGTCCTTGGACTGTGCCTCAGCACATTCACGGGTACAGCCCGACACTGCTGACTTCAGCTTGTGCGGCGCTCGCAACCCCTTGTACCGATCCTCTATTTTGATAGCCATTGCGACGCTGTCCTGCACGCCGTAACGGCACCAGCTGCTGCCCACGCAGGACTTTACCGTGCGCAGGGATTTACCATAGGCGTGACCGGTCTCAAAACCCGCCTCCACCAGTAAAGCCCAAATTTCAGGCAGCTGCTCCAGACGCGCCCCAAACAGGTCCACTCGCTGGCCACCTGTAATCTTGGTGTACAGATCGTACTTACTGGCCACCTCGCCCAACACGATCAATTTCTGTGGTGTAATCTCACCGCCCGCCACCCTGGGTACAACAGAATATGTACCATCCTTTTGCATGTTGGCCATGAAGGTATCGTTGGTGTCCTGCAAGCCGACATGCCTGGCTGCCAATACATGCTCATTCCACAGGGAGGCCATGATGGAGGCAATGGTCGGCTTGCAGATATCGCAGCCCCGGCCTGTGCCGTGCGCCGCCAATATGCCGTCGAAGCTCTTGATCTCTCCCACACGCGCCAGGTGATAAAGCTCTTGCCGGGTGAAGGGAAAGTGCTCGCAGATGCTCTTGTCTACTTCCACGCCGCGAGCGACCAGCTCGTGCTCCACCAGATCCTTCAGCATGGCGGCGCAACCACCGCAGCCCGTGCTCGCCTTGGTTGCGCTTTTTACATCTCCCAGTGAACAGCAGCCGCCCTCCAGTGCTGCTACAACATCCCCTTTGTTGACGTTGTGACAGGAACAGATACTCGCAGTCGCAGGCAGCGCCCCCATGCCCAGCATCGGTCGGTCACCCACCGAGGGAACTATCAGACTCTGGGGATCCTCGGGTAGCTCGATATCATTGAGGTGGTACTGCAGCAGTGTGTCATAGTCAGCGCAATCACCCACCAGCACTGCCCCCAGAAGTTGTTTGCCGTCGTCACTGGTAACAATGCGTTTGTAGCAGCCTTCACGCCCGTCACTGAAAACGAATGACATTGAACCCTCAGTGCGGCCGTGGGCATCGCCAATTGAACCTACATCCACCCCCAGCAGCTTGAGTTTGGTACTCATGTCTGCACCCAGGAACTTAGCGTCCTCTCCTCTCAGTTGCGCCGCCACCGCCTCGGCCATACGGTAGCCTGGAGCCACCAGGCCATAAATGCGCCCGCCGAACAAGGCACATTCCCCGATGGCAAAAATATCGGAGTCTGTTGTTTTGCATTTGTAGTCAATGACTATGCCGCCACGTTCCCCGACCGCCAGCTCGGCATCCCGCGCCAGATTATCCCGGGGCCGTATGCCCGCGGAAAAAACAATCATGTCCGTATCCAGGCTGCTGCCGTCGGCGAACTGCATTTGCAACGCACATTCATTGCCGTCAACAATATTTCTGGTGTTCTTACCCGTGTGAACCAGCACCCCGAGGGATTCTATTTGCCGCCTGAGCATGGCAGAACCGCCATCGTCCAGCTGTACGCCCATCAGGCCTGGGGCAAACTCCACCACATGCGTTTCCAGTCCCAGATTACGCAGGGCATTACCACACTCCAGGCCGAGCAGGCCGCCACCCACTACAACCCCTATGCTGCTACCTTTCGCCTTCGCCTTGATATTGCCCAGATCGTCGATAGTGCGATAGGTGAGGCAGCGCTTGTTATCAGACCCCGGCACTGGAGGTACAAAGGGATAGGAGCCGGTAGCCAGCACCAGCTTGTCGTACTCGAACACTCGCCCCGTTTCAGTAACAACCCGCTGTGCCGTTCTCTCGATTCGTACAACGGGGTCGCCAAGATGTGCTACCACGCCCCAGTTCCGGTAAGTATCGCGAGTGGCGAGAGCCAGTTCCGCAGGCTGCCGTCCGGCAAACACATCCGAAAGATGAACCCTGTCGTAGGCGGGACGGGGCTCCTCGCCGATTATAGTGACGTCGTCATCACCACCCGCTGCAATCAGAGTTTCCACAAAGTGATGGCCTACCATGCCATTGCCCACCACGACTATTCTGCGTTTGCCCATTGTCTTATCCCCCTTCTCTTAAGCGGCCTCTGCAGTCGTCGGCAGGGCCTCACTTGTTTCACGGCCGAACATCAGGCCTGACCGGTACGCGGAAATATCCGCGCCGCTTGCGATTAACTCGCTGTACCAGGAGCCACCGCGTTTGTCGCCAACCAACACGGCGCCCACCAAACGTCCGTCGCGGAGAATCAGACGGCGATAAATACCTGCATTCGCGTCGCGTAGAAGCAATTGGTCGCCGCTGGCGTCGAGATGGCCGGCACTGAAAATTTCTATGCCGGATATTTTGAGCTGGGTAGGGCAATGCGCGGGGCTAAACCCCGCGGTCGCGATTCCGAGCAACTCCCGGGCCAGCACTTTTGCCTGCTCCCGGATAGGCGCGACCAGCCCAAAACAGTCCTCTCCCAGCTGGGAACATTCTCCGAGAGCAAACACGTTATGTGCGGATGTCCGCATAAAGGGATCTATCACAATGCCCCGATCCACCGTAAGGCCTGCCGCCCTTGCGACATCTGTATTCGGACTGATACCGGTGGCGAACAGCAGCAGTTCGCAAGGCAGGGTTTCACCCCCGCTTAACACAACGCCCTTGAGGGTTTCTGCTTTTGTTTTCAGCTCGATAACCGAATCGTCCATGCGAAAGCGTACGCCTCGGGACTCCAGATCCTTCTGCAACTGACCTGCACCTTCTGCATCCAGTTGGCGATTCATAAGACTCGTCTGGCGGTGAACGACAGTGGTGGCAAAGCCGAGAGTGGTCAACCCGTGGGCCGCTTCCAATCCCAACAGCCCACCCCCGACCACGACAGCGCGGGCACTTTCGCGAACGAGACTACGCAGCTTTCTGGCATCGGTTAAGGTGCGAAATTCCTCGACCCCGCAGACATCAGTTTGCGCAAGCGGCGGTCGGGCGACGGAGGCTCCGGTGGCAAACACAAGTCGGTCATATGAAATGAGCCGCCCGCAGTCGGCTTCCACCAGGCGGTTGGTTCTGTCTACCGAAACAGCCCGGGTACCCGACAGAAAAGTAACCGATGCAGGCATTGTGCCGGGCTCCAGCATCTGAAGTTCGGTCTCAGCAGTGTCGCCGGCCAGCACGTTGGATAAAAGCACCCGGTTATAACAGGCATCCGCCTCCTCCCCGAGCACAACGATTTCCATACCGGCGGCTTTCCGACCCAGCTCCTGCAACAGGTAGGCGGTTGCCATACCGGCGCCCACTATGACGAGACGGTTAGACACTAGGCGGCCTCACTCCCACTGGCATCGCTACTGCCAGTGATTGCGCTCACCTCACCCCGGGGAACCGTCGCCAGTGCCGGCGTATCGACTTCGTGCGGAGCAAGGCTGGCGTGCACCCCCTGCTTGGTATACAGGAACTCAAGCACCTGCTGCCTCAGGTGAACAAAATCAGCATCTTCCGCCAACGCCAGCCTGTCGCGAGGTCGGGGCAGGTTGACCGATAGAATATCGCCAATTGTGGCCGCCGGACCATTGGTCATCATCACGATCCGGTCAGAAAGCAATACCGCCTCGTCCACATCGTGGGTAATCATCATCACGGTATTGCCGAGCTCCGCCTGAATAGACATTAACGAGTCCTGCAATTGCGCCCTCGTCAGCGCATCAAGAGCACCAAAAGGTTCATCCATCAGCAATACCCTGGGTTGCATGGCGAGACAGCGGGCAATTCCCACCCTCTGCTTCATACCACCGGAAATCTCGCCCGGCAGTTTGCCCATCGCATGATCCATATTTACCAGCCTCAGGTTGTGCTCGATCCATTCCCTGCGCTCAGCCCGGGTTTTGCTGTGACGAAATACCTGGTTTACCGCCAGCGCTACGTTTTCGTACACAGTGAGCCAGGGCATCAGTGAATGGTTCTGAAATACCACAGCCCGGTCGGGGCCCGGGTCTGTCACCTCTTTTCCCTCCAGGGCCACGCCGCCCTCGGTGGCCTGATAGAGTCCGGCGACAATATTGAGCACGGTCGATTTGCCGCAACCGGAGTGCCCGATCAGCGAGATAAACTCGCCCTGGTTCATTTTAAGATTCACATTCTGCAGCGCTCGGTATTTGTCGCCGCCGGTATCGAACTCGATTCCCACACCGGTAATATCCAGGTACCTCGTGCTCATAACGCCACTCCTGCTCAACGCAAAACTGCTTGTTTATCCCAGCTCACCCGCTTCTGGAGAGTGAGCATGAGCTTGTCCAACATATAACCCACCAGGCCGATGGTGATGACTGCCACCATGATCCTGCCCAGCGAATCGGAACTGCCGTTCTGGAATTCATCCCAGACAAATTTGCCCAGCCCCGGGTTCTGGGCCAGCATCTCTGCCGCTATCAGCACCATCCAGCCGGTGGCCAGGGACAGGCGCAGGCCAGTGAAGATCATGGGGATGGCCGCGGGTATCACGATTTTGCGCACGTGCACCAGCGGGGACAGGGCCATAACGCGGCTCACGTTCACCAGGTCACGATCGATACCGGCCACACCCACGGTAGTGTTGATGAGAGTGGGCCACAGGCAACACAGGGCCACGGTGATAGCCGAATTGAGGAATGCCTTGTGAAACAGGGGATCCTCTACGCTATAGGTTGCGCTCACAATCATGGTGACCAGGGGCAGCCAGGCCAGGGGTGAAACAGGTTTGAAGACCTGTATCAGCGGGTTGATCGCCTTGTACACGCCGCTGCTGAGTCCACACAATACGCCCACGGGTATGGCCACAATATTGGCCAGCAGAAAACCGACCGCTACGGTCACCAGACTGGTGAAAACCTGGTCGACAAAGGTCGGTTTACCAGTGTACTTGCGCCACTTCACTGTTGCCTCGGGGTTGGCGGCGAGTTTTTGCACATTGCGCTCCTCCTGGCGCAGGTCGAATGCCGCCTCTTTCTCTCGCTCTCTCACATGCTCCTGGCCCAGACCCTGCATTTGTTCCCATACCTGCAACGGCCCGGGAAAGAGGCCAAGAGAGGTCTCGATGCGGCTCGCGGAAAACTGCCAGACCATCAGGAAGAACAGTATTCCAAGTGCTGGCAGTATCAGTACGTCCGCCAGTTGTTGTGGCTTCAACACGGCCACCATCCGCTCAAAACGGTCATCCTGTTTCATCGTTATCGCTGAGTCTGACATTATTCCTGTTCCTGATTGCACAACCGGTGGTTACAGCTTCCGCTGGCGCTAGATGGTCTCGTCGCCCCGCAAGCCAATGGGAAACTGTTCGAGGTAGTTATTGGGTTGAGTGCCGTCGTAGGTAACCCCATCGATAAATGCGGACTGGGGTGGACGGAACCCGCTCTCACTGTCAAATTCCGGAAAATCCGATGCCGCCATTTCACCCTCGTCGATCAGGGCCTGGGCTGCACGCTGGTAGATATCCGGACGATAAACACTGCGTGCAATCTCGAAGTACCAGTCGTCGGTTTGCGGTTCGGCTATCTGGCCCCAGCGGCGCATCTGTGTGAGATACCAGACAGCGTCTGAGTAGTAGGGATAGGTGGCGTAGTAACGGAAGAAGACGTTGAAGTCGGGCACCTCGCGGGTGTCGCCCTTTTCGTATTCGAAGGTACCCGTCATGGAGTTGGCGATCACCTCCTCGTCGGCACCCACATATTCCGAACGGGACAAAATCTCCACAGCCTCCGGGCGATTCGCGTTATCGTTCTCGTCGAGCCAGCGCGCGGCGCGCAACATTGCCTTCACGATACGCACAGTGGTATTGGGATATTTCTCGGTAAACCCGCGCGTCATTCCGAAGACTTTTTCGGGATTGTTTTTCCAGATTTCGTAATCCGTAATCACCGGCACACCGATGCCTTTGATCACGGCTTGCTGGTTCCAGGGCTCACCCACGCAGTAACCGTAGATGGTGCCCGCCTCCAGGGTGGCCGGCATCTGGGGCGGTGGTGTGACCGACAGCAGTGCGTCCGCGCTCACCTGGCCTGAGGTGTCTCCCCTGGCCGGGGCGTAGTAACCGGGGTGAATGCCGCCGGCAGCCAGCCAGTAGCGCAACTCATAGTTGTGCGTGGATACGGGAAACACCATGCCCATCTTGAACGGCTTGCCCTGTTCTCGGTAGCTGTCCACTACGGGCTTAAGATAATCGGCCTTGATGGGGTGTACCGGCCTGCCGTCAGGCATCTTTGGCAGGTTTGGCTTCATCTGTTCCCACACGGCAGTAGAGAGAGTGATGCCATTGCCGTTCAGATCCATGGAGAACGGTGTGACGATATGCGCCTTGGTGCCATAGCCTATGGTGGCGGCCAGGGGTTGTCCGGCGAGCATGTGCGCGCCATCGAGCTGACCATCGATCACCCCGTCCAACAGCACCTTCCAGTTGGCCTGGGCTTGCAGCGTGACATACAGACCCTCATCCTCGAAGTAGCCCCGCTCATAGGCCACCGCGAGCGGCGCCATGTCGGTCAACTTGATAAAACCAAACGTCAATTCGTCTTTTTCCGGTTCGCCCAGACCAGCTGCGGCCATTCCAAAACAGGGCAGGAGCAGACCAAACAGGGCTGCGCACACCTCAGCAAGCCGGCGAGGGGCGGGTGTAAGAGAACTTACCTGGATACAGATCACGCGTTACCTCTTATATTGCATGAACACTCGGCCACACCTTCGCTTCGACTGAAGGCAGCCAGAATGCGAGGACGCCATTGCCCGGGGAGATAGCCGAGGTGTGATGAAAGAACTATCCAGTACGTAACAAAAGCCGTGCCATAATAGGTATTATATTTATATATCAACGACTTATTGTGTAACCGAAGCTCCAAGAGGGGTTACCTGGCTACCCGGATAGACAGTCTCGCGCACCATTCCCGCCCACAGTGACCTGAAAAGGTGCGACTGACGAACGGCCTGCCGGTGGTTTTACGAATGCATAATCCTGCCATACAATGCTCAAACCCAAACGGGGCGACTGCTGCGCATTTTGCTCCTAGTCCTCCGTTAAGTGCCCGCCGCTTGTTCAGCAGATCCCCTCGCTGGTAGGCCGCTTTAACGGCGGCGTCGATCTTGCGGATCAGGGCCATTTCCAGAATCGGCTCAGGGTATTCGGTTTCTTCCCCACCCCCAGGCAGCGCCTTGAGAATCGCCATGGCAGGGGCGAAGAGGTGTATATATCGGGGATAGCGACTGGATCAATGTTTCGGCAACTAGCAGGGCAGCAGTACCCGAAGATAGCGCGGTTGTATGCCCATGCCGCGAGCGATAAAATACCCGGCTCTTTTCAGCAAGGGCGCCGGGGTGACCAAGCCCCAGCCAGCCCTTGCCGCCACCTCTTTGACCACAAAAGGCAGAAAGCACCATGACTGACGTCTCTCCGACAGGCGGGAAACTACTTGAGCCGGCTGCGAAGGTGTTGGCAAGCACCCAGGGCCTCATTGGCAAGGCGCTCAGCACCTTAAAGGCAAAAACCGTCGAAGACGGCCGCCTCTCTAGCGCCAAACTGGACGCGCACCAGCTGATTTCCTACGAATTGTCCCTGAGCTGGGCCGAATGCTGTGCCGCCGGCTTCATGCTGGACCACTCCAGGCATTGCCAGGACGACTTTACCAACCGCCTCTGCGCACTGTTCTGCGCCGAAGCCGTTAGCGCCACTTGTGCCCGCTTGCGGTCCCGTCTGGCAGACTTCGAGCTGGAAGATGAGGATATCGCTGCCGTGCTTACAGGTGATGGCGCGAAAGCGTTTCTCGCAAGCCAATTGAGCGCGTCCAATATTGCCGCTATTGGAGCAGAGGTGGTCGACCGAGGCCCCGACCTGGGGCCGGACGCCCTGGACGAACGTCATACCATGATGCGCGACCCTTTTCACCGTTTTGCCAATGAGGTGGTCATGCCACTGGCGGAGTCCGTGCACCGGGAGGACCTGATAATTCCCGATGAGATCCTTGAGCCGCTGAAAGACATGGGTGTGTTCGGTCTCTCTATCCCCGAAAGCTACGGCGGCCTGCAGGAAGATGACAAGGAAGACACGCTGGGCATGATTATCGTTACCGAGGAGCTCTCGCGAGGCTCCCTGGGGGCGGCCGGCAGCCTGATAACCCGGCCGGAAATTCTCGCCCGGGCACTGCTCAAGGGCGGTACTGAGGAGCAGAAACAACACTGGTTGCCGCAACTCGCGGTAGGGGAACCCCTCTGTGCGGTGGCAGTCACCGAGCCCAACTATGGCTCCGATGTTGCCAGCGTCAAGCTGAAAGCCACACCTGCTGAGGGCGGTTGGCTGCTCAACGGCGCCAAGACCTGGTGTACTTTTGGCGGCAAGGCCGGCGTGTTGATGGTACTGGCCCGCTCTGACCCGGATTCTGCAAAAGGTCACCGCGGCCTGTCCATGTTCCTGGTGGAGAAACCCAGTAGTGATGGCCACGAGTTCGAAGTTACCCCGGACACCGGCGGTAAACTCACGGGGCGGGCCATCTCCACCCTGGGCTACCGCGGCATGCACTCCTACGAGTTGTTCTTTGACGACTTCTTTGTACCGGCTGACAACATGATAGGCGGCCCCGAGGGCGAGGGCCGTGGTTTTTATCTCGCCATGGCAGGCTTCGCCGGGGGTCGTATCCAGACAGCCGGCCGTGCCGTTGGTGTAATGCGGGCGGCCTTTGAAAAATCCATCTCCTACTCAAAAGAGCGAGTGGTATTCAAGCATGCCATCGGCGATTACCAGCTCACCCAGGTGAAGTTGGCGCGCATGGCTGCACACCTCGCCGCCTGCCGCCAGATCACGTATGGTGTCGCGCGCCTTATGGACGAGGGCAAGGGTGAAATGGAGGCCAGCGGTGCCAAGTTGTTCACCTGTAAAACAGCTGAGTGGGTCACCCGCGAAGCACTGCAAATCCACGGCGGTATGGGTTATGCCGAGGAAGTTCCGGTCAGCCGCTACTTCGTGGATGCCCGGGTACTGTCGATCTTTGAGGGCGCGGAGGAAACGCTGGCGCTCAAAGTTATCACGCGCTCACTGGTAGAGAACGCTGTCTGAGGGGCCTTAAGCTGGCAAGGTACACTCGCGACACTTTGGCTTGTAACACTTTGGATAGGACACAAACATGGCATTTTCCCTGCAACTGACAGCCCAGCCCGAAATTGCCGCCGATGTGCCGGTAGATCTGACGCGCACCCGGCAGCCGCAATACGGCCGCTATCTGGATGAACTGGCGCCCGGACAGGTATTCGAGCACCCCCGCGGTTACACTTTTGAGCGCGGCAATATGCTGAATTTCGCCCGCACCTTCATGCAAACCAACCCGCTTTACCTGAACCTGCAGTACGCCACCGCATCGGGTTTTCGGGACCTGCTGGCCAGCCCACAAATGGTATTTAACGTCACGCTGTCGCTGGGCGTGCAAAACGACTCGGAAAAGGCCATCGCCAACCTGGGTTACTACCAGGTGCAGTTTTTGCAGCCGGTATACCCGGGAGACACCCTGCGTGCCTTTACCAAAGTACTGGAGCGTAAGGACAGAGGCCCGGACAAACCGGGCATCGCCCGCATCCGCACCGTGGGAGTTAACCAGAACAACCAGGTGATACTGCAGTACGAGCGCAAGATCATGGTGGCCTGGCGCCGCGACCGTCTGCCCACAACACCTGCGCCGGAAGTTACGGTAGCGTTCCCGGGGGACGATTCGCCCGCCGTGGAACTGCCGCTGGCAGGCGAGGGTTTTGCTCGCGGGCTGACCGGCCCCAATACCTACGCCGAGGATTTCAGCCCGGGCGATATCATCGTACACGCCAATGGACGCACCATTACTGAAGAGCACATGGCCCTTACCTATATGGTAGGCAACAGCCACCCACTACACTTCGACCGTATTTTCTCCAGCGGCCTGTCAGGCAAAATGAGCGGCGAACCCATTGTCTACGGCGGCCTGGTATTTGCCTGGCTGGACGGACTGGCCAGCAGAGACGTCAGCGAACACGCGGTCTGGGAAATGGGGTTTACCGAGGGTTATCACACCCAACCTGCCTTTGCCGGCGATACGGTAGGTGCACTGAGCCGCATCCTCGCGGTAGACGATGTGCCGGGAGCCGACGGCTACGCCGCCGTTACCATGCAGTTGATCGGCATAAAAAATATTTCCGCCGCCAGCGCCCTGGAGCAATTTGGCGTGGACCTGTTTATCAAAGAAGACAGCAAACGTAATCTCGGCAAGGAGAAAATCCCGGCCAAGATTTTTGAAATTGAGCGACGCCTGTTAATCAGACGTCGCCCCGGCTGAGGAAAACACTGTGAGCGAGACGGTAAAACGGGATCGACCATGGCTGATGCGCACCTATTCAGGCCATTCTTCAGCACAGGCATCCAACGAGCTGTACCGGATGAACCTGAGCAAGGGCCAGACCGGCCTCTCTGTGGCCTTCGATCTGCCGACGCAGACGGGCTATGACTCAGACCACCCTCTCGCCAGGGGCGAAGTGGGCAAGGTGGGTGTGCCCATCGATCATATCGGCGACATGGAGGCCCTGTTCGACAATATCCCGTTGGACCAGATGAACACGTCGATGACCATCAACGCCACGGCACCGTGGTTGCTGGCGCTTTACGTGGCGGTAGCCGAGCGGCAGGGAGTTGACCCCTCTCAACTACAGGGCACAACCCAGAATGATGTGCTCAAGGAATACCTCTCCCGGGGCACGTATATTTACCCCCCGGGGCCATCGGTTCGCCTCACCACAGACTTGATTACCTACACAGTTGAAAATATCCCCAAGTGGAACCCCACCAATATCTGCAGCTATCACCTGCAGGAAGCGGGTGCCACACCCACCCAGGAATTGGCCTACGCGCTGTCCACTGCCACCGCCATACTGGATGCCGTGCGGGACTCCGGCCAGGTGCCGGCAGAGCGCTTTGCCACAGTTGTTGGCCGCATTTCTTTTTTCGTGAATGCCGGCATTCGCTTTGTGGAGGAAACCTGCAAGCTGCGCGCCTTCGGTGCCATGTGGAACAAGCTGGCAGAAGAACGCTATGGAGTAAGCGACGAAAAGCAGCGGCGTTTTCGCTACGGAGTGCAGGTCAACTCTCTCGGCCTGACCGAGTCTCAGCCGGAAAATAATGTACAGCGTATTGTGCTGGAAATGCTTGCGGTGACGCTGTCGAAAAACGCCAGGGCAAGGGCCATTCAGTTACCCGCGTGGAACGAGGCGCTGGGTCTGCCACGGCCCTGGGACCAGCAGTGGGCTCTGCGAATGCAGCAGGTGCTGGCACTGGAAACCGATCTGCTGGAATACGGTGACCTGTTAGATGGCTCACCCGTTGTAGAAGCAAAAGTGCAGGAGCTGATCGCCGGCGCCGAGGCCGAGATAGCCCGGGTGGCTGAACAGGGCGGCATGGTGCAGGCCATCGAGAACGGTTACGTCAAACGCGAATTGGTGAAGAGCCATACCCTGCGCATGCGTGACATTGAAAGCGGCGACCTCAAGATTGTGGGGGTGAACTGCTATACACAGACAGCAGAGTCACCCCTCACAGGTGGCAGCGACTCCGGCATCATGAAAGTGGATGTGCAGGCAGAGCGCGAGCAGATTGCTGCGCTGCAGGCCTTTCGCGCCAGCCGCGACCAGGATGGTGTAGACACTGCGCTGGAGGACCTGCGCAAGGCCGCTGCAAACGGCGATAATATCATGCCCTGCTCTATTGCCTGCGCACGCGTCGGCGTGACCACAGGAGAGTGGAGCGAGGTGTTGCGAGAGGCCTTCGGCGAGTACCGGGCACCCACGGGTATCGATATCGCCATGGCCGGACAGGCAGGGTCTGCGGCAATGGATGAAGTACGTGCCAAGGTGCGCCAGACCGGTGAGGAACTCGGGCGCCCGCTGCGCCTGTTGATCGGCAAGCCCGGGCTGGACGGACACAGCAACGGCGCCGAGCAAATTGCAGTAAAAGGCCGCGACGCGGGATTTGAAATCGTTTACGAGGGCATTCGCCTGACCCCGTCCCATATTGCGCGCGCTGCGCAGGAAGAAGGCGTGCACCTCATCGGCTTGTCTGTATTGTCCGGCAGCCACCTGGAGCTGGTGGAAGACATACAGGCAGAACTGAAAAAAATCGGCGCGACGGATGTGCCCCTGATCATCGGCGGCATCATCCCGGAGGACGATGCGAAACAATTGTTGTCTCACGGGGTGCAGGCTGTATTCACCCCGAAAGATGTCGACATGAACGTCATCATGACAAACATGGTCAACATCATCCGTCGAAATAATGGCCTGGAAGAACTGGCGTAGAGCAGAAGGTGAAGAAGCCGGCACCTACGTTACCCCCTGAGCAACTTGCGGCTGCGGTGCAACGGGGTGAGCGCGCAGCGCTTGCCGAAGCACTTAACTTATTGGACAACCGTCGCCCGCAGTCACGCGCGCAGGCAGCCGAGTTCCTGCAAAAATTGCAATCCAATGAGGGCAGCATTCACAGCCATCTGATCGGTATGACCGGCCCGCCTGGTGCCGGAAAATCAACACTTACAGCTGCCTTGATCGACGTCTGGCGGCAACGGGAGCTGCGGGTGGGGGTGCTGGCGGTGGACCCGTCTAGCCCTGTCAGCGGCGGTGCCCTGTTAGGAGACCGCCTGCGCATGAAAACCAGCGCCGATGATGATGGCGTGTTTATCCGTTCACTGGCCTGCCGCGGCGAGTTCGGTGGCCTCAGTGCCGAGGTGTGGCCGATGAGCCTGGTGATGCTGGCGGCCTTTGATGTGGTGATAATAGAAACCGTCGGTGTGGGCCAGCGGGAAATCGACATATCACGCATGTGCGATACCACCTGCTTCGTCGCACAGCCCGGCTCTGGTGATAGCGTACAGTTTTTGAAAGCGGGTATTCTTGAAGTTCCGCATGTGCTGGTAGTCAACAAAGAGGACATGGGCGCAGTTGCCAGACGTACTCTGTCTGAACTGGGTACAGCGCTGTGTCGGGCGCATACCGACGGCAACTGGGAAGTGCCCGTACTGTCTGCCAGCGCCACCGCCGGCACCGGTATCGATGCGCTTGCTGACGCCTTGCAGAAACACCGGCAAGTTCTCGCGGAGAGTGGTGAGCTGCAGCTGCGGCGCTGCCGCTACCAGGCACAATGGATACTAAAACGTTTGCAGGATGAATTCGGCAGCCACGGTATCGCCCGTCTGGGTGGAGAACCCGCTCTGCTACAAAAACTGACAGAGCAAAACCTGTCACTGTTTGAGCAACACGAGACTATGAGACAAAACCTTTTACAACCAGGAGACATACATGCGTAGCCCACGAGATTTTTTCAAACCACTGGCGCTGGGAGCACCACAGCCATTGCGCGATATTCCGGTGCGGCCATCACGGATGATTCATTTCTTTGACCCCAGCAATCCCAAGATGGCGGAAAAAGCGCCGGCGATTGCTGCAAAAGTGGATATCCTGCTGGGCAACATGGAAGACGCGGTCGCCATCGAAAACAAGGAAGCCGCTCGTGAGGGCCTGATCAATATCGCCCGGGACAACGACTTCGGCGACACCCAACTATGGACCCGGGTGAACAGCCTGGACAGCCCGTGGTTCCTGGATGACATCACGCGCATCGTTAGCGAAGTGGGCGACAAGATCGACGTGATCATGCTGCCCAAAGTGCAGGGGCCCTGGGACATTCATTACGCCGACCAGCTGATCGCCCAACTGGAGGCAAGGGCCGGTCTGAAAAAACCCATTCTGCTGCACTGCATACTCGAGACCGCCCTCGGCGTCGCGAACGTCGAGGAGATTGCCAACGCCAGCCCGCGTATTCAGGGCATGAGCCTGGGCCCGGCCGACCTGGCCGCATCGCGAAGAATGAAAACCACCCGCATCGGTGGCGGCCACCCTGGCTACCTGGTGCGCAATGACCCGGACCCCGCCAACCCGGAGGGCCCCCGTGACACCCACGCCCAGGACCTCTGGCACTACACCATCGGTCGCATGGTTGACGCCTGTGTCGGTGTAGGTGCACTACCCTTCTATGGCCCTTTTGGCGCGATCGATGACCCGCTGGGCTGCGAGGATCAGTTCCGCAACGCTTTCCTTATGGGCTGCGTCGGCGCCTGGTCACTGCATCCCAGCCAGATTGAAATCGCGAAAAACGTATTCAGCCCACCCGCAGACGAGGTGATCTGGGCCAAACGTGTGCTTGAAGCGCTGCCCGATGGCAGTGGCGCGGTGATGGTGGACGGCAAGATGCAGGACGACGCGTCCTGGAAGCAGTGCAAGGTGATGGTAGACCTGGCGCAGCTGATCGCGGACAAGGATCCGGCATACAAGACGCTTTACGGATTTTGATCTCGCCGGAGCGCGAACCCGGCAAGTTTATCCAGCCGGGAAAGCGCTCAAAGGTCATCATGCCCTCGGGCAGATAGTGGAATGATTGCTTATCAGAGCAGCTGATAGCCATAGCAGATGGTTATGCGCCCCAAAATCAGTTTCAGCCGAAATACTCCAGCTCTCCAACGGCCAGGGCTTCGCCGTACTATTGTAGAGCTGAATTTCGAGCCTGCCTGTTTTTCCCAACCCAACCCAACCCAGCCAGGAATACAATTGGATAAAGCGCCATCGCATACAGAATCGGTCTCATCGGAATAGCGTACCGGGGGTAGGGTGCCACAATCGTATGCATAAGCAGGAAATATATAAGCAACAGCGATGCCGCTCGAATAAAAAACACCCTTCCATCACCACAGGGTTGTAGCCTTGCGGGCAACCACACTAACAGTAATCCTATAAGCGCCATCACCATCAAGCTGGCGTGTATCTTTTCCATATAGTAAGCGGATATATAGAACTTGGGCACTTCAAAGTAGGGGCTGTTTTCCACTGGATAGACCAGAAGTGGATGCGCGCCCTGCATTATTTCCCATGAAAGAATGGTTTTCGTCTTTCCGACAAGATACCAATTCGCATATTTTGCAGGATCGATGCGCGCACGACGTACTATCTCGGCGAGCGTCAAAGCGAGCGATTTGTCCAGCTCAGGGCTCAGCGGGTCCGCTTTGTATGCATACCCCAACGATTTGCTGTCGTTTTCATACATCATGTCAGGGTACATACCGTGATGAATGCTTTTTGTTAGCTGACTCGGGGCAGGCACATCCCCTGACACTGTTGCATTGCGCAGTAACCAGGGCGTAATCACTACCGCTGCGCCGAACAAAAGCAGGAAAATCTGGTCCCGGCTAAAATTCAATTTTGAGAACATCACATAAGCTGTGATGACAAAAAGGTACCCCAAAATCCAGGGTCGAGTCACCGTCGCCAACGCTAAAAACAGACCTGCAAGAAAAAACATCCACATATGGCTGGAAGCTTTCAGGTGACTCAGTATCAAAACAAATAACATGAGAAAAAAACAAAACAGGGTTTCCGACAGTAGAAACAGGTTCATATTGATCAGATGCGGACTTAATGCGACCAGTAGCGTGATACCCAGCGCATAGAGTCTGCCAAATTGGACGAACGCGAGATACGCCAATACCATAGTGAGCGAACTCAAAATTACCTGCCCCAGCCGGGCACCATCGCTTTGGCTTTTAGAATACTCTCCGCCGAGAAACAGACTCAAATACAGTGGGTAACCGGGTGTTCGTATAGCGTCTGGCTTTATCTCCTGCCTGGCGACAACTTTATCGGTGCTTGCCGGCAGTAAGACCAAGTTACCGGAGCTGTAAACACCAAAATTGATTAAATTATACGCCGACAGAAAATACTCAGCCGCGTCTGCACGCGGGTAGTCAGGTACAACGCTGCGCGCGAAAGCCTGATATCGCAGCGTTGACCCGAGTGCCAATATTACCAATAACGCGCCTAAAGAAATCACAGGAAGATAGCCTGGTGTTCGACTTAACGGCATATAGTATTTCCAAACCAATAATCGGAGCCATGGTACAAGACTGTGATTTCTACGCTGCCACTTTACAGGAACCCTATTTCACAGCGTCATGGTAACCAATTGCACCGCGCGCTGGGTACCGGTATCCATAAAGTTCACGTTGGTGATGCGATCGTCTTTGGCAAATCTGATTTGCGCCATGGCAGTATTGGCTTGTGCAAACCCGGTTTCCACCCAGCCTTCGGATGTCAGTTGCTCCCTGGTCGCAGCCACCGCCTTTGCCGCAAAAACATCTGTCTTGGCCTGCACCTCACCTCGCGCGTCCAGTGAAACATCTGCATTCACACCCTGCTTCCTGGCCATCGGGACCCGACCAGACCACGGGTATGGCCACATCCTCTGGCGTCAGTCTCCGGAAATAATTTCCGTCTCCGTAGCACAGGTATTCTCGGCGCTGTAAACCGCGTCGCCTCCAGCTTTGGGGTCACGCTCCAGGAAAGCGTCGACATAATCTGGGGGCCATTGGCCAGGATTGTTGCTTTCAGCGCAAGCGATGAAGGAACAGGTGTTCAAGCCGCCTGCTCCACAGGAGGACCCTCGGCGATCGCAATTTCAGATACAGCACCGGTCAATTGCGCGGCATTGTCGGCTGTCAGAAATTTCCCGCCGGTCTCATCCGCGATGCATTGCAGGCCTTTGCGCTCCTCAACGATGACATCAAAGCCGATGACATGAACCGTGAAATCGAGGCCTTTTCCCTCCAGCAATCTGGCGAGGGCACCAATTCTTCCACCACATCTTTGGCGATAGCGATTTTGTTAACGCCATCGATTTGTCCCCATATTGAGCCAGAGGCGTCGAGGACTAAAATGGTATCATCAGGTGTTCCCGGGGCGGGTGCTTACTGTGCAAAAGCAGCCGCCAGGCATAGCAGTAGTGTACTGCCGAGACAAAAAGAAAAAAAGATTTCATCAATACTCCCTTCTTCAGGCTGCTGAATCTCGCCCTCTCAAGTCAACCGTCCTCAAGCATAACACCCACCTCGTTGCCTGCGTAGACCAGATCATAGGTCCTCAGGCTGCGACAGGGCTCCTCCGTCGCATGCAGTAACCGGCCATCGTCCAGAGCGAACTGGTAGTGGTGCAGAACGCACTGGATCACACCGCCATCCAGCGCGGCAACATCCAGTGGATGGCCGCGGTGGGGACAGCGCCCCTCGACCAGATAGCGCTCGCCTTTGCGCTGGATCAGTAGCAAATCTCTGTTATCGATCTTGAACAGCCCGGAATAAGAATCGTGCAGGTTGATAAGTTTTTCCAGGGGATAGAAGCGCATCAGGCCCGACCTATAACTGGGCCATAATCTGCCGGGCAGCGGAGTAGGCGGTGGTCTTGCGGTCTTCCACCTGTCGCTCCAGCATCGGCAACATGTCTTTCACCGCCGGGTTTTGCGTCAGCTTCAACAGCAACATCTCTTTGACCAGCTGATGCATCCAGTCCCGGTTCTGCCGCGCGCGCTTGGCCTGGAAGGCCCTCTGCTCAATCGCCTGGAAATAGTAGTCCACTACCATGCCCCACACCGCGTCTATGCCCGCCGACTCCAGGGCGGAGCAAGTCATCACCCGGGGTGTCCAGAAGGTGTTGTGACGCAGCAGATTCATCGCGCTGGTGTAATGCGTGCGACTCAACTTCGCCAGATTCTTGCTCTCGCCGTCGGCTTTGTTTATCACCAGAGCATCGGCCAGCTCCAAAATGCCCTTCTTGATGCCCTGCAATTCGTCGCCGCCACCGGGCAGCATCAACACCATAAAGAAATCCACCATGCCGGCCACCTGATACTCGCTCTGGCCCACACCCACCGTCTCCACCAGGATCACATCGTAACCCGCCGCCTCACACAACAGCATGGACTCACGTGTTTTCTGCGCCACCCCGCCCAGCGCACCCTCAGCGGGCGAGGGCCGTATAAACGCTTCCTCGCGGCGCGACAGTTCTTCCATTCGGGTCTTGTCACCAAGAATGGAACCACCGGCGATCGGCGAGCTTGGGTCAACAGCCAGCACAGCAACGCGCTTGCCCTGAGATATCAGATAAAGACCGAATGCTTCGATAAACGTGGATTTCCCCACCCCGGGAACGCCGGTAATACCAATACGAATACTATTGCCGGTTTGCGGCAGAATCTGCTCGAGAATCTGTTGCGCCTGCTCGCGATGAGAATCGAGCTTGCTTTCAACCAGGGTGATTGCCTTGGCGAGTGCGCGGCGGTTACCACTGAGAAGAGCCTCTAGATCAAAGATACTCATTGCTGCAACCAGGGGTAGAGGCGTGGATATAGCTGGAGGGCTTTTCGGACTGTTGAGGACATGGATGTCCGAAACAAGCCCCCATGGACGAGTTCACGGCGGGTCCGAAAAGCCCTCCAGCTGCAGCCGCGTCTCGGCGAGTATTGATCCATTGCCAGGCTAGACGGCACTGAGATACGGAGGGTATTTCCTGGACCCGCCATGAATACATCCATGTACGCTCGTATCCCGAACGCGGACCAGGCTCATCCATGGCCTCAACGGTCCAGAAAATACCCTCCGCACCCCAGCGGCTCTGTCCCGTTCGAAAACTCATCAGTATTAAACCTGCGCCGCATTCACCGCATCGAGTACTTCCCGTGCACACACAGGAATGGGTGTGCCCGGCCCGAAGATGCATTTGACGCCAGCCTTGTAGAGAAAATCGTAATCCTGCCGCGGGATAACACCGCCGGCGATAACAACAATCTCGTCAGCGCCCTGCTTTCTGAGCTCTTCAACCAACTGCGGCACCAGCGTCTTGTGCCCGGCGGCCAATGAGGATGCGCCCACCACGTGCACGTCGTTTTCGATGGCCTGGCGCGCCACCTCTTCAGGTGTGGAAAACATGGGGGACAGATCAATATCGAAACCAACGTCAGCAAAGGCCGTGGCGATCACTTTCGCGCCGCGGTCATGACCATCCTGGCCCATCTTGCACACCAGCATACGCGGGCGACGACCGTGCTTCTCAACGAAGCCGTCGATGTCCTTGCTGATACTCTGCCAGTTCTCATCCTGCTGGAAGGCCGAACCGTAGACTCCCGATACCGTCTGGGCCTGTGCATTAAAACGTCCGAATTCACGTTCCATGGCGAAGGATATCTCCCCTACAGTGGCGCGTCGGCGAGTGGCCTCAACAGCCAGTGCCAGCAGATTGCCCTCGCTGCTTACCGCGCTCTGGTATATGTCCTCCAGTATAGCTTCAACTGCGGCCTCGTCACGACTGGCGCGAATGCTGGCAAGGCGAGCGACCTGGGACTCACGCACGGCATCGTTGTCGATCTCGAGAATTTCGACATCGTCTTCTTTTTCCATCTTGTATTTGTTGACACCTACAATCACATCGTCGCCACGATCGATTCTGGCCTGCTTTTTGGCGGCGGCTTCTTCGATACGCAGCTTGGGCATCCCGGTTTCAATAGCCTTGGCCATACCACCGGCCTCTTCCACTTCCTGGATCAGCGCCCAGGCCTTGTCTGCCATGTCCTGGGTCAGACTCTCCATCATGTAAGAGCCGCCCCAGGGATCGACAACCTTGGTAATACCCGTCTCTTCCTGAATCACCAGCTGGGTATTACGGGCGATGCGGGAAGAGAACGCCGAAGGCAGCGCAATCGCCTCATCAAGTGCATTGGTGTGCAGAGACTGGGTTCCGCCAAACACTGCCGCCATCGCCTCAATAGTGGTGCGGACCACGTTGTTGTATGGGTCCTGCTCGGTGAGTGACCAACCGGAGGTCTGGCTGTGAGTACGCAACATGGAGCTCTTGGGGTTTGTCGGATTAAACTCGCTGACGATGCGGGCCCACAACAGCCGCGCCGCGCGCATCTTGGCAATCTCCATATAGAAGTTCATGCCAATGCCCCAGAAGAACGACAGACGCGGTGCGAAATCGTCTATACCCAGACCGGCAGCTATCGCTGTGCGTATGTATTCCTTGCCATCCGCCAGGGTGTAGGCCAATTCCAGAGCCGCGTTGGCTCCGGCTTCCTGAATATGATAGCCGGATATGGAAATGGTATTGAACTTGGGCATAGTGCCGGAGCAGTAGGCGATGATGTCGCCGATGATTTTCATGCTCGGCTTGGGCGGGTAGATGTACGTGTTACGTACCATAAATTCTTTCAGAACGTCATTCTGGATAGTGCCGGTCAGTTGCTCCTGCGACACGCCCTGCTCTTCTGCAGCGACGATGTAGCCCGCCAGCACCGGCAGTACAGCGCCGTTCATGGTCATAGATACCGAGACCTTGTCCAACGGGATACCGTCGAACAGGATTTTCATATCCTCAACAGAATCGATCGCCACACCGGCCTTGCCCACATCTCCTGCTACCCGGGGGTGATCGGAGTCATAGCCACGATGGGTGGCCAGATCGAATGCAACGGACACACCCTGACCACCGGCCGCCAGCGCCTTGCGATAAAAAGCATTGGATTCTTCGGCCGTGGAAAAGCCCGCGTACTGGCGAATAGTCCATGGCCGCCCGGTATACATGGTGGCCTGGGGACCCCGTATGTAGGGTGACATGCCGGGCATAGTGTCGGCATAAGGCAGATCCGCCACATCGGCCGCCGTGTAAAGCGGTTTGACCGGAATATCTTCAGCAGTCTGCCAGACCAGTTCCTCCGGGCTGCGACCTTTCATCTGTTTCGTGGCCAACTCATGCCAGGCATCCAGCGTCGCCCCGGTCTTGTCGTAAATCTTGTCAGTCATGGGCGAAATCCTCGCAGTGCACTCAATGGTGATCGTCGGCTGGCTGGTTTATCTCTATCAAAACGCCGTCGCAGCTTTTCGGATGAATGAAAATAACCCGGGAGTTGTGAGCGCCAGGTGTCGGGGCATCTGCCAGAAACACGTAGCCCTTTTCTCGCAGCCTGGCCACATCTTCGTCAATATTGTCGGAGCGGAAACACAGGTGGTGCAGGCCACCACCTCTTTTTTCCAGATAGGCAGCCACCGGCCCTTTGCCTTCCAGCGGATGTACCAGTTCGATGTTTGTGGGCGGCAGGGGAAAGAAGGCGGCGCTGGTTTGTGCTTCCAGTACGTCTTCAGTACCGCCCAGTGGCAGGCCAAAGTCTTCCATAAAACGCTTGATGGCTTTTTCCAGATCGGGCACCGCTATAGCGATGTGGTCCAGGGCTGTAATCATCTCTTTTCTCCCGGTATTTTTTTCAACTACAGTTGGTGCAGGAACTGCGATGTGATATCGACCCTGCGTGCTGCGATGTCCTCCGGTGATTCAATAACCGGGCGCTCGTCAGGGGTGATCTTGAAGATGGGCTGGCCCTTGCTGATGATCATGCCATCGGATTCCACCAGAACTTTTTCGACCGTGCCTGCAAACGGCGCATAGTACTTGTTAAACATCTTCATGACTTCGATGATGAACAGTGGGTCGCCGGCATCGAAGTGATCGCCCTGTTGCAAATAGACCTCGTGCTCAGGAGTTTCTCGCGAATAGAACATGCCCCCGCTCTCCGCCAGAATCTCATCCGACTTTGCCACCGGGGGCGGCACCAGGACCTTGGCCATGGTCTTCTGCAAGACCTCATCATTGAGACGCTCGGGAATGTGCACAGTCAAATCCGCGTTAACCCGCAAATCATAGAAACCCGTGGCCTCGGCGATGCTGGGCAGAACGGCGATGATGTCGACACCGGCCTGGAAACCCAGGTGAGCGCCACGCACACTGGCCCACATGGTGTCATCGATACCCGCTGGCGCTTCGTCAGAATCCAGTATCGAACAGAGTTCTACCCAATCACCGGCGTCAATGCGGTTATTCAGTTCATCGTAGAAGGCAATGGCTTGCTGCAGAATCCTGTTGTCGTGGTCCCAGATAATGCTGGCGGCAGCATCGTCGTGGTCTTTGTCATCATCCATGTTCAGGAAGTGATAGGTATCCGCCAGCAATTCAAGCGGATTTTCATTCCAGCTTATCTTGCCGTCGATCAGCGTGTAACAATCGCGGTTGATACTGAGCCAGCCACTCAGGGTATGCGGCTCACCCAACAGCAGATGCAAGGGCCGCAACAACAGAGACTCCTTCAACTGCAGCGCCTCAGCAAGAGCGGTCGCCGCCTCGCCCGCCACCCCCGCCAATGCCGTCTTGCCAATAGCCTTGTAGGCAAAATCGATATCGAGATTGTTGGCGCACTGCTTCAGCTCGCCGACTGCAGTGAGGTAAGGCACGATAAAGCGTGTGGTCGGGCGCGCGTTGACATTCTGGGCAATGAACCAGTTCACCAGGCCGTAGTGGAACTCAAGATTGGTTGCGAGATCCTTGCCGCGCATGCCGGTCCGACGTATGGTCTCGGCCATTTGTTGATAGGTATCCAGACGTGTGGTGCCAACCGTCAACAGCAGGGCAATATTGGAATCGTAGGCGCCCGCCAGAGTGTACTTCATGAAAACATCGGTATCGGGGTTATGCAGACTGATGCCCTGATCATCGCGAATTTCACCATGGCTGGCATCGCTCCAAAATTCAATCACACCGCCCGC
Organism: uncultured Haliea sp.; assembly: GCA_963977275.1. Classification (GTDB taxonomy): domain Bacteria; phylum Pseudomonadota; class Gammaproteobacteria; order Pseudomonadales; family Halieaceae; genus JARRPM01. The sequence continues at coordinate 79,787 of CAXBNX010000005.1, forward strand.
ATGGGGCTGCAACGCCTGGTTGGTCGCATTGAGCCGAGCTTCCACACTGTCGTGATTCCGCACCACGCGCTCCGGCCGAGGTAGCTTCTCGGCATGGGCCGCAAGCAGCACCATCGCCTCCACCAGGGACTCCACCACAAAATGCTCTTCCGGCTTATCCGGATTGCAGAACTTCAGCGCATAACAAAGTTCAGTGACCCGGTGCTCAACCTGGATACGTGTATTCATCTCCATAAAGAAATGCTTGTCACGATCAACAATGCACTCGAAGGTGGACACCGAGTCCAACCCCACTGCCTCGCCAAAACGAGACGCTTCGTCCTCCATGGCCTCCAGCGTCAACAGGTCCTGGCGTAGTACCTGCAACTCCTCAGACTGACCACTGCGCTCCGCTTCATCAATGGCGGCCTTCAATGACTCCACGGTGACTGATACTTCCAGAAGTTTCTGTTCATGCATTTGCAATGAGCAATCCCGACCGCCCATGCTCATACTCCACACACCGTTGCCGATCACCTGAATTTCCTGGTGGCGGGTGGTTTCGATATTGAGTTCTACGAGAACATTCTTGTTGTCGCCGACACCTGTGGTCTTAACCTCGTTGAGAATCTCCCGCACCATCTCGGCTGTGCGAGCGGACTCGCCTATCCCGAGAATACGCTGGCCCTTGCCTCCACCGCCGCTGATGGCTTTGAGACGCACCCGGTTCTGGGGATAGTCCGCCGCCATTTTATTTACGGCCTCGGTCAGGGTGGCGCAGAGTTCATCGACGGTATAGAGATCAACTCCCTTGTTATAGGACGCCGCCAGTACGATGTCGGCCTTGTCCTCCAGCGTGACGGACGCATTATCCAGTGTCGCATCTTCCACCGCGAGTTTGTGCTCCGCCACCAGAACCTTAAGTGCCGCCAGGTCGGGATATTTTTTCAGCAGAGTAAGCGCAGTGCCATTGTCGATACCCGGAGTAACGGATACGCCGACTTTCAGGGCGGTGCGCTTGGCCTCGTCTTTCAGGCCCGCGTCATGCACGGTGCGAGAGCAGGGGCCGATAAAATTCAGGCCTGCCGCTTCCATCGCGGCCACCATCATCTCGTCTTCCGCCATAAAGCCGTAGCCGGCAAAGATCGCATTGTAGTTATTGTCCCGGGCAATATTAATAATCTGCCTTATGCGTGCTTCCCGCTCCTCCTTGTTGGCACCACTGTAATCCGGCACCCGGTGTACCCGGTCAGGGTCGGTAAGCGAGCGCAACTCCGGAGCCAGAGCATTGCGGTAGACGATGGAGTCTTTTTCTGACAGCAGGATGCCGTAGTGTTTTATGCCCATCTCAGCAAAGACATCCATAGCCTCCTTGCGAATGGGGCCGCGGCAAATAATCAACGGGTGAATGTGGGTGCAGTCGAACTGCTTCACCCAGACTGTACTGCTCTTTCCGAGCATACGCTGGCGATGAATAAGCGGGTTGTGCAGGTAATAATCGTTGGACACGCCTGTGTTCCTCAGTGTTTATGTGCGGGGCGATCAGTGGAATTCGCGCTGTACTGCCTGTAATGGGCCCGGCTGGTAGCGACGCAAGTAGAACGCCATATTTTCCGCCAGCACCTGTCGCAGTTCGGAAGGCATCACAATTTGTGAAATTGAGCCGAGGCTCAGCGCCTCGTTGGGATTCATCAACTCGCGCTCGTAACGTTTTCCCAGCAGCGCCTCCTCTGACTTCACCCAATCAGCAACCAGTTCGGAAGCTGCTTCCGCTGACTGCTCCTCAGACAAACCTGCCGCCACCTGGGCTGCGGTTTCCGTCTTAACGCGTTCAGCGACAGAACCGCGAATTTTCCGCAACTCGGTCTTGTAAACGTACTCGACACCGGCCGGACCCATAACCGCGAGGCGCGTGGTGGGCAGCGCCACCACAAAATCTGCGCCTGTTGGAAGGCTGTTGAACGACGCGTAGGCGCCGCCGTAGGCATTGCGTACTAATACCAGGAAGCGCGGTGTGCGCAAATCAACAATGGCATCCAGCATCGCGCGACCCGCTTGAACGATGCCACCACTTTCCTGCTCCTTGCCCGGCAGGAAACCCGTGGTGTCTTCAAGGAAGATAACAGGGATATTATATAGGTTGCAGAAGCGGATAAAACGCGCATTCTTGTACGCAGCGTCGATGTCTATCTGGCCTGAAGCCACTGCCGAATTGTTCGCGACAAAGCCGATAACATTACCGCCCATGCGGCCCAATGCGGTCACTGTGTTGCGCGCTCTATCCGGTTGCAGCTCCAGGAAGTCGCCGTGATCGCACAGTTGCTGAATCAAAATCGTAACATCTATTGGCGTATTAAAACCGGTGGGTGAATTAAAGGCTTTTTTCAGCAACAGGTCGATATCCCAGGTCTTGCGGGTAAGCGGGTCTGAGCTGGGCTGGTACGGTGCCAGCTCGCCGTTGTAACTGGGCAGGTAATTGAGCAGCTCGCGCACCTTGCGCAGTCCCGCCACCTCGTCTTTCACAACAAAATCGGTCACGCCGCTTTTGCTGTGTACCGCGGGTCCACCCAATTCGTCCGGCGTGACATCCTCGCCCAATACCGACTTGACCACGCCGGGCCCGGTCAGGCCGAAAAACGTTTCGTTGGGTTGGATGAGGAAGCTGCCCTGACGCGGAAGATAGGAACCACCGCCGGCATTGAAACCGAACATACACATGATACTGGGCACCACGCCACTGATTCTGCGCAGCGCGGCAAAAGCCTCCGCGTAGCCGTCAAGCCCGCCCACACCAGCAGGGATATAGGCTCCGGCACTGTCATTGATGCCAACTACGGGGATGCGTTGGCGCGCCGCCAGCTCAAAGAGCCGAGCAAGCTTGGCGCCGTTGGTGGCATCCATGGAGCCGGCACGCACCGTGAAATCGTGACCATACAGGGCCACATCGCGACCGTTGACCTTGATAATCGCGGTGACCAGTGAAGCGCCGTCGAGATTGGGACCCCAGTTCTGGTAGAGCACAGTCGGTTCGCCGTCGCTGAGAAAGCGAATCCGCTCCCAGATCGTCATGCGTTTCTTCTGGTGTTGCCGCTGAATATTTTTCACACCGGCGGTTTCGTAGGGGCGCTGCTGCAGCTCCCAACCCGCCTTCAGTGACTCTTCATAAGGTCCCGGCGCTGAGGCGAGTTGCCCCGGCACCGTAAACGCCTGCTCATCCGTCTCTGCAAACGGGTTTTCGAGGCTCGCTATAACCCCTGCCGGGCTCTGTGCATTCATAGTATTCGTCCAAATTCCGCTGGCGAAATGTACAGGCCCAAACGAGCCAGGTTACGGCAGATTCCATTGCTGCCGGGCTTTCACAACCCGACTAGCCGCCGTGGTGGATTTGCATGTTATGGCGTCCGGGATTAGGGTAGCGCCTGCGCTGGTGGAGCACGCAAATCTGCTCAAAAAACAGCCGGCAACAATAAATGGATTGCCTTTTGAAGTCAATTCTGGACGGTGTCAACTCAGTGCGCAAGGCAATAGCGTAATACCGCAAGAAATCAGGAAAACTCCATGGCACGATTTACTATCCTGTCCCCTACCGCGATTCTGGGATACGGTTTCCCGGAGTCGTCTTTCGAGCGTGGCTTGGCGCACAACCCGGACCTGATAGCGGTGGACGCCGGCTCCGCAGATCCCGGCCCCTACTATCTGGGCGCCGGCAAATCCTTTACTGATCGGGCCGCTGTGCGTCGGGACCTCTCCCTGCTGCTGCGCGCATCGGTAAGCCGGGGCATCCCGCTGGTAATCGGCAGTGCCGGTGGCGCCGGCGCCCAACCACACTTGCAATGGACAGTCGATATCGTAAAGGAACTGGCTGGCGAGTTGGCTCTTTCTTTCCGCCTGGGGATAGTCGCCGCAGATGTGGCCAGGGAGGTCCTGCTCCAGGGGCTACAACAGGACCGCGTAGAAGCACTTACGGGCGCCGGCCCCCTCACAGCAGACACCCTGTACCAGACCGGGGCAATGGTGGCCCAGATGGGGGTGGAGCCAATACAACAGGCCCTGAACGCCGGTTGCGATGTCGTGGTCGCCGGTCGCGCCTATGATCCAGCCGTATTTGCGGCCCTGCCAATACTGCGCGGATACGACGCCGGGCTTGCACTGCATCTGGGGAAAATTCTGGAATGTGCCGCCATCGCCGCCAGCCCCGGGTCGGGATCCGACTGCGCATTGGGCATACTGGAAGACGATCGCTTCATTCTGCAACCTCTGAGCGAGAGCCGCAGCTTCACGGCTGCCTCAGTGGCGGCCCATACCCTGTATGAAAAATCTGATCCGTACATACTGCCGGGGCCGGGAGGCAGCCTAGACCTGCGCAATGTAAGCTTTGAAAACATTGGTGAGGGCAGGGTCGCGGTCAGTGGCAGCCGCTTTACACCCTCTGAGGACTATTACCTGAAAATCGAGGGCGCGCGCCGGGTGGGCTATCGCAGTATTGCCATTGCAGGCATTCGCGACCCCATCATGATCGCATCCATCGCTGAGATTCTTGATCAGGTGCGGTCGCGGGTGAATGAACTGCATCCCGCCGGGTTGCAGCAAGGTAGCCTGCACTTTCACATCTATGGCAGGGATGCTGTAATGGGAGATCGGGAGCCCCAGCGCAAAAAGCTCTCCCACGAGCTGGGCATTGTGATCGACACGGTCTGCCCCAATCCGGAAGCCGCGGACACGCTGTGCAGCCTGACGCGCTCTACCCTGCTGCACTTTGGCTACGAGGGCCGCATTGCAACTGCCGGCAACCTGGCATTTCCGTTCTCGCCCTCGGATCTCAGAGCCGGTGAGGTTTACGAGTTCTCTGTTTACCATCTGCTGCAAACAGACGCACTCTCGCTATTCCCGCTCTCGATAGTGGAGCTTTGACCATGGCCTGCTTACGGGATATAGCGCTGGTGGTACGCAGTAAGAACACCAGCCCCTTCACCTATTCGCTGGACATCATGTTCAGGGAGGCGAGTGATTACGAGGACTTCAAGTCCCGCAGATTGATTGACAAGGCACTGATTGCCGAACTCTATGGCATAGCGCGGGAGCAGGTACTCGACATCATTTTTTTCGATCCAGCCCTGGCCATCAAGATCTGCCTGCCGCGCGAAATCTCCTCCGGTGCGCCGGGTGATCGCGATGTCTATGGTGCGCAACAGCATGCCCCTCTGCTGCTCTGGAACTTTATCCATGCCGACGACTGAAGACGACGCGATCCCGCAACAACAGGCACCGTTATTCAACGACATTGCCAATGATTTGCGAAACAGCGGTTACAGCATCAAACACCACGCCCTGCCGCCCTTGCTGGTGGACGCATTATTGCAGCAGTTGCTGATGACTCCCGGCGGCCAGTTTGCGCCCGCCGGTATCGGCCGGGCCGGGGACAAGGTGTTGGATCATACTGTTCGCCGGGACAGGATCAGCTGGATTACCGGGGACGTCCCAGCTTCTGAGCAATGGCTTCAATGGGCGGAGAGTCTGCAGCGGAATCTTAACCAGCAGTTGTATCTGGGGCTGTTCTCATTCGAAAGTCACTTCGCGCATTACCGGCCGGGGGATTTCTATCAGAGGCATCTCGACGCGTTCAAAGGGGAGGGCAATCGAATTCTGTCCCTGGTGCTCTACCTCAACCCCCAATGGCACGCAGAAGATGGCGGTGAACTCGTGCTGTACCCTGGACAAAGCGAGCCAGGGGGGGTCAGAGTACCACCGGCCCACGGCACACTGGCGCTGTTCTTGAGTGAGGATTTTGAGCACGAGGTCCTGCCCGCCCGGCGCGACAGGTTCTCCATCGCCGGCTGGTTCCGCCTGAACAGCTCGGGTACATTGCGCGCCGATCCACCGACCTAGTGTTACTATCCAAACTGCCACAGCGAGCACGGGGAACCAGCGTGACCACTGCAGGAACCAAGCAGCCAAACTTTCACAGATGCCGGCTAGTAACGTTTAGCATGGCGCTCGCAGCCATGAATTCGATGACCGCGCTGGGCGAAGAGCCCTGGGGTAGCTACGGCGCCAGCCCCGGTGGTGGTCACTACTCTGAACTCACCCAGATCAATGCGCTGAACGTGGACCAGCTGGAGCTCGCCTGGGAGCATCGTTCAGGGGACTTTCGGGAGGTATATGAAGGTGTGGAAGGCAGCACATTCGCCAGCCCGGTCGGGCCGCGTCCGCAAAGCTCACTGCAGGTAACCCCCATAGTGGTCGGTGACACCCTCTACTACTGCACCCCTTTTAACCGGGTATTTGCTCTCGATGCAGCAACGGGTCGAGAGCGCTGGGTATACGATCCGGGTGTTGATACCGACCCCGTTATGCTGACCAACTGCCGCAGCGTGAGCAGCTGGAAGAACCCCACACCAAAAGGTGACGCCTGTGACCATCGCATTTTTACCGGCACGCTGGACGGCAGGCTGATCGCCCTTGATGGCGCCACGGGCAAGCCCTGCGAAGACTTTGGCGACAGCGGCGAGCTGGACCTGCACGCGGGCCTCGGCGACCATCTGCGCAGCGAGTACGGCATCACATCACCACCGGCCATTCTCGGTGATCTGGTCATAACCGGCGCCATGGTTCTGGACAACCGACGCACCGATAGCCCGGGTGGCGTGGTCAGGGCATTTGATGTTCACACCGGAAAACTGAAATGGTTTTGGGACCCACTGCCCCCGGGCGAGGAAGCCGCGCTCGGGGATGACAAACAGCACTATCAAAAGGGCACCACCAATGTGTGGTCTATTATGTCTGTCGATTCGCAGCGCAATCTCGTCTTTGTACCCACCGGAAACACCAGCCCGGACTACTACGGCGGTCATCGCGGTGGATTAAAACAGGGGCTGGATTTCTATTCCAGCTCGGTCGTGGCATTGAACGGCAGCAGCGGCGAGGTGGTGTGGCATTTCCAGGCCGTGCACCACGACCTGTGGGATTACGATACGCCGTCACAACCCACTTTGTACGAGGCTGTTCGCGACGGCGACACCATCCCGGCGCTCGCCCAGCCCACCAAGATGGGGCACCTGTTTCTATTGAATCGCGAGACCGGTGAGCCCTTATTCCCCGTGGAGGAGCGACCAGTGGCTGCGGGTGATGTGCCCGGAGAATACTACGCTCCCACGCAACCTTTCCCCACGATACCAGAGACGCTGGTGGCGGAAACGATCTCCCCCGATGCTGCCTGGGGGATCACACCCTGGGAAAAGGATGCCTGCCGCGAGCTCATTGCCAGGGCTCGCTGGGACGGTATATTTACGCCACCCAGCGTGCAGGGAACTATCGCCTACCCCTTCCAGGGCGGCGGCAATAACTGGGGATCCCCCGCCATCGACCCACAGCGCAAAATTATCCTTTTGCGAACCAATCACCTGGCCGGGATTGTGCAACTTATTCCGCAGGCCGAGTGTGACCAGCACCCCACGGCACACCCGCAAAAAGGCACGCCATTTTGTGTTACCCCCGACCTACTGCTCTCGCCCTGGGGACTGCCCTGTACCGCGCCGCCCTGGAACACACTGGATGCCATTGACCTTACCAGTGGCCGGAAAATGTGGAGTGTACCACTGGGTACCACTCGCGACATGGCTCCCTTCCCTTTCTGGTTCTTCAAGGGTACACCCGGGCTTGGCGGCCCCGCATTGACAGCATCCGGCCTGGTATTTATCGCCGGTTCGGGCGATTTCAACTTCCGCGCCTTCAGTACCATTTCCGGCGAAGAGCTCTGGAGCACACGCATGCCCACCGGCGCAGCGGCGACTCCCATGACGTATCTCGCGCCCGACGGCAGACAAATGGTAGTCATCGCGGCGGGCAGCCATTGGGGCGGCCGCAGCGGTGCCTCCGATCACCTGTTGGCTTACGCGCTGCCAGGGCATCTGACACCGGCTGCATCGCCAATCAAACACCAGGACTAATTACTATGCATACCGTGACCTGCAACGGCACCCGCGTAACACCATCAAAAGTTGTCTGCGTTGGCCGCAACTACGTTGCACACATCAGGGAGCTGGGCAACGAAATTCCCGAAGATATGGTGGTGTTTATCAAACCCAATTCGGCTATCAGCAACACGCTCCACTCCAGCATTGAGGGCGAAGCCCTACACTACGAGGGCGAAATTGTTTTTCTCGTGCGCAACAACAAGTTTACCGACGTTGGCTTTGGCATCGACCTCACCCGGCGGGAACTGCAATCAAGCCTGAAGAAAAAAGGCCTGCCCTGGGAGCGCGCCAAAGCATTCAACGGAGCGGCCGTGTTCAGTGAATTCGTGCCGCTGCCCGATAGCGTCGACAAGCTGTCGCTGCAGCTGCACGTGGAGGGTCAGCTGCGGCAGGCAGGCGGGGTAGAAACGATGATATACAAACCGGCGATCATTTTTTCCGAACTGCAGAAGTTCACCACACTGGAAGATGGCGACCTCGTAATGTCCGGCACACCCTCGGGTGTGGGAGTCATCACCAAAGGGGAGCGTTTCGAGGGTACTGTGCTCTCAGCTGAGGAAGTTCTGGTGCGCGCAAGCTGGGTTGCGCAGTAAATCCATCGTCGACTGCATCAATGCCGGCATAATTTGCGATTGTTAAGTTCACGTTTTTGCAGTAGTTTTTAGCCACGTCTGTGAGTTGAGGTCCATGCATACTATCCTCAGATTGGATGTGGCGGGTCAGCCGCGAGGCTGGATCACTGCACACGAGGCAATTTCTGCCTACGCCAAGGGCGATGTCATCTACGGCATCGGGGAAACTCTGCCGCCCTATTTCGGCGGCGTCCAACGACTCACCGGCCAGCGCTCCCGCATAGACCTGCAGCCGATTATTGCGATACAAGGCAGAGTTATCCGGGGCTTCAGCCCACCGCTGTGCAATCGCACGCTGTTCCGCAGGGACAATCATCGCTGCCTTTACTGCGGCCAGCGATATAGTCGCACTGAACTGACCCGCGATCACGTGCTACCCACCTCCAGAGGGGGCACCAATCGATGGGAGAACGTGGTCGCGGCCTGCAAGCGCTGTAATTGGCAAAAGGATGACCGCACACCGGAAGAGGCGGATATGCCTCTGATGGCAGTCCCGTTCAAGCCCAATCCCTTTGAATGGCACTTCCTCGCGAAGGACCGCATTCTCGCGGACCAGATGGACTACCTCTCGAAACAGTTTCGGGGCCTGCGGGCCTGGGCCAGTTAAGGCTATAATTACCCACGGGTAAACCTCCGGGCCAACGGCCCAACCTCACAAATAAGGGAGCCGTCCATTGTCTGCGGAACACACGTCGACCGATCACCACCACGCCATTCACTCCATGATGCGACAGATGGAAAAATCCGTTATCGGCCAGGAAGAAGTTGTGCGTACACTCACACTGGCCCTGCTGTGCAACGGCAATGTGCTGCTGGAGGGTTTGCCCGGCACCGCCAAAACCCGTTCCATTAAAACGCTGTCACAGGTATTAAAGGCCAAACTGGGACGTATCCAGTTCACCCCCGACCTGTTGCCCTCGGATGTCACCGGCAACGAAATCTACCAGGACAATCAGGGCAAATCGGAACTGCAGTTCCAACCCGGGCCTATTTTCAGCGAGCTGGTACTGGCAGATGAAATCAACCGCGCACCCGCGAAAGTACAATCGGCCTTGCTGGAGGCCATGGAGGAGCGGCAGGTCACGGTGGCGGGCAAAACCTACAAGCTACCCGAGTTATTCATGGTGCTGGCCACCCAGAACCCCATCGAGCAGGAGGGTACCTACCCGCTGCCAGAGGCACAGATGGACCGCTTCCTGATGAAAATCTCCGTCGATTACCCTGAATCTGACGCGGAACTCGCTATTGTGCGCATGCTGCAGGCTGAAGAGGGCCATCAGGGAGAGGAACTGGACATGATTTCCCAGGACAGTATCTTCGCGGCCAGAAACACCATCCAGAAGATGCAAATATCGGCACCGGTCGAGCAATACATTATCGACCTGGTCATGGCCACGCGCCGGCCCGGAAGCTTCGGCGACAAGCTGGGGCGCTGGATCGATTCCGGCTCCAGCCCGCGCGCCAGCATTGCCCTGCACCGCAGCAGCAGGGCCAGCGCCTGGTTGGACGGCCGCGATCACGTGACACCCGACGACGTGCGCTCTGTACTGCATGCCATCATGCGCCACCGGCTGATCATCAGCTACGACGCACTCGCCGACCAGATAACACCGGACGCAATCATCGACGAGATCATTCAACAGGTCGCTGTGGGCTGATCCGGTGGCCAGCGCATCCGTGGATGGCATTTACACCGACCTGCATACGCTGATGCGGCTGCGCTACAGCGCCCGCGGTTTCAGTTATTTGCCGCGCCAGCCGGTGCGCTCGCTGCTCAGTGGCCGCAAACGCTCGCGCCTGCGCGGGCGCGGCCTGGATTTTGACGAATTGCGTCACTACCGCCCCGGCGATGACATTCGCACCATGGACTGGCGCGTAACCAACCGCACAGGCAAACCCCATGTACGTGTGTATACCGAGGAGCGCGACCGGCCCGTTATCGTGATGGTAGACCAGAGGCTGCCCATGTTCTTCGGCAGCCAGCGAAAAATGAAATCGGTTATTGCCGCCGAGGTGGCCGCACTGACCGCCTGGCGCGTACTGGGTGTCGGCGACCGCGTGGGCGCGATACTGTTTAACGACACCCGCCAGGTAGAGGCAAAGCCCACCCGCAATGACCGCCGGGTTATCGGCTGGCTGGGTGACCTGGTGGCGATGAACAACGAACTGTCCGTCGCACCCGGGCAAAGCAGCAACCCGAAGGGGCTGCACGACGCCTTGCGCATGCTGGAACGCGCTGTGGGGCACGATTATCTGGTGGTCATCATCTCGGACTTCTACGGCTGGAACGAGGCGGTGCTGAACACTATTTGCCGCATTAATCGTCACAATGACATCATTTGCTCGCTGGTGTTCGATGGCCTGGAGCGGGATATTTCAGGCGCCAGCCAACTGGTCGTCAGCGACGGCAAATTCCAGCTGGAAATCGACCCGGAGCGCCAGGAGCTGGGCAAGAAATTCGAAGCCAGCTTCCAGAGTTCGGTAGGCCACGTACAGGGCGAACTCAGACGCCACCACATTCCCGTGTTACCGGTAGACACCGTCACTGATGTCACACGACAGCTGCAGGAAAAGCTGGGCGGACAGAGGATTCTGCAGTGAGCGCGCCGCCGCTACCGGATATCTTCGGCAACTATGCGCTGGGCGATTTTGTCGAGGTAACATCCCCCGAGGCCATAAGCTGGTGGCCGCAGACTATAGGCTGGTGGTGGCTGGGCAGTATCCTGCTGGGCTACGCGCTCTATCGCGGCTGGCGGTTATTGCAGCACTGGTATCGCAATCGCTATCGTCGTGAAGCTGCTGGCAGGCTGCAACGACTTGCCGCAACAACGGAGGCACCGGAGCTGGTTGCCGACGTTAACCGCCTGTTGAAAATCACCGCTATGGCGGCCTTTTCCCGAGAGCAGGTAGCGCGCCTGTCAGGAGACGAATGGGTACATTTTCTCAACCGTCATTGCCCCACGGCACCGTTCTCAACAGAGCACGGCCAACTACTATCGGAGGCAACATACACCGGGCGTTCGGTAGGGGCGGAGACCGGGCAGCATTTGCTCAACGCCGGCCTCGCGTGGGTGCAACAACACGAGAACCCCACGAATGATTGAGCTGGCACATCCCTGGGCGCTGGCTCTGCTGGCACTGCCGCTGCTGATGCGCCTGTTGCCCGCCTACAAGGAAAGCCGGGATTCCATTAAGGTGCCTTTCTTCGACAAGCTGGTGGAGCTGAGTGAACAACGCCCCGAGACCGGCGCGATGGTGTTACGACGGGATCGCGCCCAACAATTTCTGGTGGCGTTCATGTGGTTGTGCCTGGTGCTCGCCGCTGCCAAACCCCAGTGGATAGGCCCACCTATTGAACAGCAGAAATCAGGCCGCGACCTGATGATCGCCGTCGATCTCTCGGGCTCTATGGAAGCCAGGGATTTCACGCTGCCGGACGGAGCCAGCGTGGACCGCCTGGAGGCGGTGAAATACGTACTGGCGGAACTGGGAGACCAGCGCACATCTGATCGCCTGGGTCTCATCGTGTTCGGCAATGCACCCTACCTGCAAAGCCCCTTTACCGATGATCACCAGGTATGGGCTCAACTGCTGGCGGAAACCGATATTGGTATGGCGGGCCAGAGCACCGCCTTCGGCGACGCAATCGGGCTGTCGATCAAGCTGTTCCGGGAAAGCGATTCCGATAACCGCGTGCTGATCATGCTGACCGATGGCAACGACACCGGCAGCATGGTGCCTCCAGTGGATGCCGCCAAGGTGGCTGCCAGCCAGGATATCCGTATTTACACCATCGCCATTGGCGATCCGGCCTCTGTGGGGGAGGAAGCGCTGGATATCGAAACGCTGCAGCGGGTATCCGAGCTAACAGGTGGCCGCTACTTCCAGGCGCTCGATCAGGGAGAGCTCGCCCAGGCATACCTGGCAATAGGCGAACTCGAACCCGAGCTCTACGAGACCATCAGCTTTCGGCCGCGGCAGAGTCTACACTGGGTGCCGGTGGGGCTGGCCATGGGCCTGTATCTCGTCTACCACAGTGTCGCTGCCTGGCTGACCCGCCGTCGCCTGAGAGCCGCCCGTGCTACCTGAGCTGGCCAGCCTGGAGCACTTCCATTTCCTGCGCCCTGCCTGGGCGCTGGCAATAATCCCCTGGATCATCATCACAGTGGTGCAGAGCCGGCGCCACGCCAGCAGAGATATGTTTGGCGGCATTATCGCCCCACACCTGTTGGAGCACTTGCGCCTGCAGCGTTTTAAGTCGCGCTGGCTGAACCCGGTCAACTTCACCCGGGTTGTTTCGGTTCTGTTGGTGTTGATGTTGATGGGCCCCAGCTGGCGCCAGCAACCTTCTCCCCTGAGCCAGGACGAGGCAGCCCTGGTGATCCTGCTGGATGTGTCGGCATCCATGGAGCAAACTGACGTGCAGCCCAGCCGCCTGCAGCGGGCAAAACAAAAAATTGGCGACCTGTTGGCCCTGCGGCCGGACAAGAAGGCCGCGCTAATCGTCTATGCGGGCAGCGCTCACACAGTGCTTGCTCTGACCGCTGACGGGGAGATTCTCAAGCAGTACCTGGCCGCGATAACACCCGCCATTATGCCAAGAGCCGGAAAATTTCCCGAGTACAGCTTGCCCCTGGTCGAAGCGGTTTTGCGCGAGTCGGATGCACCGGCAACCCTTGTGATGTTTACCGACGGCCTGGGGTCGGACAGTGCTGCCGACTTTGAAAGCTACTTCGATGCGTCGACGGACCAGCTGCTGATTGTTGGCGTGGGCACGCTGGGAGAAGAGGAAGGTCTGGCGCCACTGGAGCGCCGCTCACTGGAACAGCTGGCCAGCGCCACGGGGGGCAGCTATTGGGACATCTCGGTGGATGACAGTGATGTGCGCCGGCTCAATCGCAGAATAGACAGCCACTATGTGGTGATTGAGAACAGCGCCCTGCCCTGGCTGGACAGCGGCTACGTACTGGTTTTTCCCGCCATGGCCCTGTTCCTGATGTGGTTCCGGCGCGGCTGGACGCTCACCTGGGGATGGCTGCTGCTGCCATGGCTGCTGGCGGGCAACCCGGTTCCGGTGCAAGCCCAGACAAACCCAAATGTAGACACCCAAATCCTGGCCGAAACCGCCACTGAAAATCGCTGGACGCCACTGCAATGGTTTGCCGATTTGTGGCTGACCGGAGACCAACAGGGCCGACTTTTGATGCAGGGAGGTGACTATCGGGCAGCGGCCTCCCACTTCGACAACACGTTGTGGAAAGGGCTGGCCTTTTACTACGCAGAGGATTTTATGTTGGCGGCAGAATATTTCTCCCGCAGCGACAGTGACGACGCGCTGTTCAATGAAGCCAACGCAAGAGCTCACACAAGGGACTATGTAAGGGCGGTAAATCGCTACGATCGTCTGCTGGCGCGCAACCCCGAGTATCCCGGCGCACAGCAAAACAGGGCGCGGGTACAGGCGATAATCGATGAAATAAACCGTCTCAGCGAAAACCAGCAACAAGAAGCAGGGGTTAGTGGTGAAGACAAGGAACTGGGCAGCGACGATGCAATACCGGCGCAAGGGGCCGAGGAAATCGCCTGGGAACAGGCGGACGCGGTAACCCTGAGCGCTGAGGACATAATGCAGGACCCGGAAACCGCTGAAATGTGGATGCGCAGCGTGCAGCAGGACCCGTCCAATTTTCTCGCGATCAAGTTCGGCATGCAGTTGCAGCGACAGAAAGCCGATGAGGAGTCACAGCGGTGATTTGGCTCAGGGGGCTCTCATGGTTTCGCAGGCTGCTATCAGCCGTGCTCTTGCTGGCTTGCGCACCTGCCATAGCTGCAACCGTCGACATTGAGGAACTGGTCGACGCAGGCCATCTGCAAATAGGCAATAAACTGACTCCCGCTGGTTTGCTGGTGCCGGGGCAAAAACTGACGCTTACCCTGAAAATAGCCACTGACCGCTGGTTTTCCGGGGGCACCCGGATCAAGTTGCCAGAGGTACCCGGACTGGTCATTCTCCAGACTGAACAATTCGCCAGCAACGCCAGCGAACGCCGGGGCAATCAAAACTGGGTGATTCAACGCTGGACGCTTGATGTGTATCCACAGCGGGCGGGCGAATTCACCATCCCGCCCATATCCGCCCGAGTGCAAGTCAACGGCGGCGACGGGGATGTGGCGGGAAACCTGACCAGTACTGCAGTAGGTTTTACCGTGTCACTTCCCGCAAGCCTGTCTGATGTTGCGCAATGGGTTGCGACACCGGACTTTAGCGTGGAGCAACGCTTTGACAAGCCCCTGGAGAAACTGCAGGTGGGAGATGCCTTTGAGCGTGAAATCGTGTTCCAGGCCAGCGATGTTATGGCCATGATGTTACCGGCAATTACTGCTGAGGAGTTGCCGGGGCTGGCAGCCTACCCTTCGCCACCGAAGCTCGAAAACAGCAGTAACCGCGGTGAAACACGCGCCATTCGCAGCCAGCGAATAAGTTATGTGGTGCAGGCCGGTGGGCAGTACCTGCTACCCGCCCGGGACTTCTTCTGGTGGAATACCGAACACGAGGATCTACAGGTGCTGACGCTACCGGCAACGGCGGTAAGTGTCGGCACCGGCGCGGTCGGCGAGAGCGATGGAACCTCCCGCGCCGTGCGCATCACCCCCCGTCAGTTGCTGCTGGCAGCTGGCGGAGTTGTACTATTGATCCTCGCACTCTGGCTGGCGCGAAAACTGCTGGCGCGGTTGCCGATTGCCGCGCTGACAGCTGCGCTGGCTGCTGGATGGAAGACACTGGTGGACCTGCGCAAACCCGCCCTGCCCGAGCGACTTAACCCCGATAATAGCGCTGGGGAGTGAATGGCATTCTGGTCACAGTGACCGGCAGTGATTTACCGCGCACATCCACATAGAGTCCGGTACCGGGCTCTCCCAGCGACCGCTCGACGTAAGCCATGGCAATGGGCCTGCCGACACTGGCACCGTAGCAGGCCGAGCAGATGGTGCCGATCTTGCGGCCCGCATCATCCATCACGTCCATGCCTTCCCTAACCGGCCGCTTTCCCTCTACCGCCAGGCCAACACGGCGCAGGGGAGCGCCGTCCGTCATCCGCTGGAAAATTATTTCCGCGCCGGGGAACCCACCCGGGCGTGCGCCATCCGACCGGCGCGTTTTGCTGATAGACCACAACAAATCTGCCTGCACCGGGTCGATGTCCGGTGTCAATTCGTGCCCGTAAAGACACAAGCCGGACTCAAGGCGAAGAGAATCGCGCGCGCCCAGGCCGATCGCCTGCACCGGGTCCTGTGACAGTAATCGCCTGGCCAATGCCTCTGCGTGGCCTGCCGGCACGGAAATCTCAAAGCCATCCTCACCGGTATACCCCGAACAGGTGATGTAAACCTGCACCCCGTCGATATTTGAGTGGCATCCCTGCATAAACAGCAGCTCAGCCGCAGCCGAGCACAACCCGCGCATCACCTGCCTTGCCTGTGGCCCCTGCAGGGCCAGCAGCGCCTGCTCATCCAGCACCGCGAGCTTCAGCCCCGGCAAATGCGCCCGCAGGTGGGCAATATCCGCCACTTTGCAGCCCGCGTTTACCACCAGGAAGAATTTGTCGGCTGCCCAGCGGGTGATGATGAAATCGTCCAGCACACCACCGCGCTCATTGGTAAGCAGGGCGTAGGTCTGCCGGTCGATACCCAGCCCCTCGAGATCAACCGGCACCAGCGACTCCAGCCTGGCGGCTGCGCCGGCGCCCTCTATCACCACCTGCCCCATGTGCGACACATCAAACAGCCCCGCTGCCGCCCGGGTGTGCAAATGCTCTTTGATGATCCCAGTAGGATACTGCACTGGCATATCGTAACCGGCAAAGGGCACCATTTTTGCCCCTAATTCACGGTGCAGTGCGTCCAGCGGTGTGGTCAGTAATGTCACAGTTTTTTCCTTCGCCAGTAGATACGTAATAATATGGGCGACACTCTAACCAGCGGGTGAAACCGGTGCAAGGTACAGCGTGCTTGGCGCTCGGCTGGCGGGCACGGATAATGGCTGTGGCCTACCCCGCAAGAAAAAATACCAGAGAGTAGCAACACAATGCCAACCACTACGATAAGCCTGATAGGAATGCCCGCCGCGGGCAAAAGCACCATAGGTGTCGTGCTCGCCAAGCTCAGCGGGCTTCGCTTTGTGGACACCGACCTGAATATTCAGGTGGAGGCGGGAGCAACCCTGCAGCAAATTCTTGATACCAAGGGCTATCGCTACCTTCGCTCCTTCGAAGAAGAAGTGTTGTTAGGCATCAAACTAGAGGGGGCAATCATCGCCACCGGCGGTAGCGTGGTTTATAGCGAGGCCGTCATGCAGAAGCTCACAACAGCCGGCCCGGTGATATATCTCGAGGCCGATATGGCAACACTGCAACAACGGGTAGCCGCTGCCCCCCTGCGTGGGATAGCCTGCACTGCCGACCAGGGTTTTGTGGATATTTTTGCCGAGCGCACTCCACTCTACAAGCGCTATGCAGATCTTAGCGTTGACGCCACAGCGGGCACCCCGGAAACCGTCGCCACGGCGATACTGACAGCGCTGGCGCTGCCCTGACGACCCCTCCCGGACATGTCCGGACATGTACGCTCAACTGATACCACAGCGAAAAAGCCTGTTATCCGGCCAAAACCCCGGCGTGCTCGCTGGCACGGGAATTGCCTTATCTGTTTCAAGGCGGCCTGCCGGGGAGTGCTAAACGTGCCACGGACGGCGTCTACAGGGATGTAGGCCCCGGCAAAGGATTGCCAGGGATAGCAGGCAGGTCGCTGATCACCTTACCCGAGGCACCGCGGAGGCCCATTTTTAGTCACCATTTTGTAAAAAATATATTAAAAAAAAGATTTACAGCCCGCAAAACGTGAGGGATATTGCCGCGAAGTGCCGCAATAAAGTCATCGGGAGGTGATCTATGGCTGAACGCAACCAAGAGTCCACATCAGCAGAGTCTATCGACGACATGTTCGATCCCGTGCTTGGCGATATTGAAGATGATGAGTTGTCCCAACTGGCACCCATTTCGTCCGAAAAACAGCGCCTGGCAGCCAAGCGCCGCCGCGCTGAGCAGCGCCTGGAACAGCGCCGTTTACGCGACGAGCTGGGTTACTATGACCTGGAGTTCGACGACATTTAGGTGACATCTGTCCCGGCGGCCTTTCACGCGCCGGGCAACACAGCGCCAGCCTCCTTCTGCAGTCATATCCTTATTCTTTCCTACCGACTTAATCCACAAGCCGATCCATCTCGGTAATTTACCCTGGCGAAGTGCAGGGTTTCGACCCGCACTTCAGTAATTACCCTGCCGCAGCAGGGGATAGTGGGCAAGGGCCTGTCATTCCTATACATTGCCGATAAATAGTACATTCAGGAGAGCGAGCCCTTGCAACGCCCCATCTGGCTGCCGAGCAGTTCAATGCGCCCCCTACAACCACTGCGGCGCTGATCGCCTATTTTCGTAAATATGGCACCACCGCCGATGATACCGCTCTTGAGATGGCTCACTTCCAGAGTGGTGACGACATTGCCGGGTGGCTCGAGTGCTGGCAGCCGGTGGACTGGACCCTGACCATCAATCACCCGGGGGTGTCGGTGATATTCTGCAGGGAGCCGACGGGGGCAGTTGGCTGACCGGCGCCATCAAACACGCCGAGCCCCGCAGCTATAGCGACGACAGTCGCGAAAAGCCTTCAGAACTTGTCGTGGTCGCGATAGCATGAGACGCTCTAAAGTCAGGGAGAAATAGGCTGATGCCAGAAATTAAACGAGAAGTGCGGCCGATCGAGATCAACTATCTCTGCGACGCCTGTGATAAAGGCATGATGTCCCGCTCGGGGGAAATGGACCCGGATACCGGAGACATCGAACACAGCTGCCTGATCTGCAACCAGAAGCAAACTTTCCAATGGCGGGAATACCCCCGTATCGCTCATATCGGACTGGATGAGGATATCTGATTCCGCAGGCGTTTCATCCCCGTGGGGCCGGGCTCGACATTACCGTGTTCGGTAACAAGTATCGTCACCAGCTCTGCCGGGGTGATATCAAAGGCAGGGTTATAAGCCCGGCTGCCAACTGCCGCCAACTTTAACTCCCGCAGTTCTCCATCGGCGTCGACTCCGCGAATTACCAGTAACTCGGATTCATCGCGCTCTTCGATGGGAATGTCGTCGCCGCTGGCACAGAGCCAGTCAATAGTCGATTCCGGCAGTACCACATAAAACGGTATACCATTCGCCCGCGCCGCCAGCGCCTTGAGATAAGTGCCTGTCTTGTTGCACACATCACCATTCGCCGCAGTGCGATCACTACCCACTATCACGCAATCAACCGCCCCCTGCCGCAGCAGCTGCCCGCAGGCATTGTCTGCGACCAGCGTGTACGGGACCCCCGCACGCTGCAATTCCCAGGCGGTGAGGTTCATACCCTGATTGCGAGGCCGGGTTTCCGACACCCAGACATGCACTGCCATACCAGCGGCGTGCGCCTTGTAAACTGGAGCCAGCGCTGTACCCCATTCCACCGTGGCCAACCAGCCGGCATTACAGTGCGTCATAATATTGAGTTCGCCAGCCGGTTTAAGCTCGCGCAGTAACTGCAGGCCGTACTCGCCCAGAGCCGCGCAATGGTTAATGTCCTCGGCCCGCATTTGCAGGGCTTTGGCGAGGGCGACCCCGCCACGCGTTGCCGGCAGCAGGCCCCGCACAGAGGCTGTCACCGCATCCAGGGCCCAGCGCAAATTGACTGCGGTGGGGCGAGTGGACAGCAGGGCAGTGGCGGCACGCTGAATATTATCCGTGGATGGATCTCGCCCTATCGCCTGCGCCAGACCAAACGCGGCAGTAATACCAATAAGCGGCGCGCCGCGAACCTGCATGGCGGCGATGGCATGGCAATAAGACTCCAGGCTTTGCAATTGGCACCACTGTAAGGTGTGGGGGAGCAAGGTCTGATCGATAACCTCTGCGGCCTCGCACCCGGCATTCCAGCGTATACTGCATAATTCGTCAGCAATGTGCACGCCAGGGGAGCTATCAGCTGGCAACCGGGAGTTCCTGATCAGTTTCGTGTTGCCACTCAAATACGTTGAGCTCGATGAAAATAAAGGCGAACAACCAGAGGGAAGCATCCCAGAAATCGAGAAAATCACCCGCAAAGCCCCAGTAGCCCGCACACAGGAACAGGATTGAATAGAGCAGAACCTTGACAGCCTTGGTAGCTGCCATGATCTGGTGGGACAAGTTGCCCCGAAGCTGCAGACGAACCTCCACTTCCAGTACTATCACAACCAATATCCAGTCTGCCGCATTGATAACATCTACCCAGGCGAGAATTTGAGCGGAGCGTAGAGTCTCACTGTCCGCCAGGATGTTGAAGCCCGACAAGGTAAACACCTGCCCGCCCAGTGCCGCGCAATTGACGGCGTCCAGCGGCACATATTCGTCCAGGTCTACAAGCAGCGAATAATCTGCCGCTACCCATGAGCAGGCGTCACCAAAGGACAGCGGGGCAACCTCATAGAGCGTTACCAATTCCTGATAATAGCCGGTGAAAGCATAGGTAAGTGCTATATAGCAAAAACCACGCAGGCCGTGCAGGCCCCACTTGACCGGGCCCCTGATCTTACGGTCATCGAGCACTGAGGTTTCAAGTTCAAACATCAGCAACAAAATAACCCAGGCGGCGGTATCTATCGTGGCGGAGAAGGCCTGAATCAGCTGGCCCGGTTCTATGCCATCGGCAAAAGTGAAAGACAAGGCCAGCAATTCTTCCTGCAGAAACAGATAGATATTGAGGCTTAGCAACAGGTATATGACGTACTTCGCTGTCTGGAACAGGCGGTACCGGGTGTCGTTACCGAAATAGGACTTGCGCGCTTCCATCTATCGTCAAACCTGCAGCAGTAGATGCTCCCTTTCCCAGGAACTGATGACCTGGTTGAATTCCTCGAATTCGTCCAGCTTTACCGCCGCGTAGGCCCGCAGGAACAGCTCTCCGAATACCTCCTGCACCTCCGGAGAGTCATGCAAGTGGCGCAGGCCCTCTTCCAGAGTACGCGCTACCTCTACTTCATCCTCATTGGCCGTGCCCTGGTGGGGGGCGGTCGCTTTCAGCTTGCCTTTCATACCGAGATAGCCACTGGCGAGGCTGGCAGCGAAGGCGAGGTAGGGGTTCACGTCGGCTCCGGGAAAACGGTTCTCTACTCGGGTGCTCGCCGCATCACCATGAGGCACCCTGAAGGCGGTAGTGCGATTGTCCACACCCCAGTTCAAGTTTATAGGTGCCGAGATTTCCGGGGCCAGGCGCCGGTAGGAATTCACATTGGGCGCATACAGGCTTATCAGTTCGGGGGTGTAACGCTGCAACCCGGCTATGTAACTCATAAACGTGTCTGTATAGCCCCCCTTGTGGTCACTGAATATGTTCTTTCCAGTCGTTACATCCACCAGGCTCTGGTGAATGTGCATCGCGCTGCCGGGCTCCGACTTCATGGGCTTGGCCATGAAGGTCGCGTAGACCCCATGTTTGTGGGCAGTTTCGCGTACTGTTCGCTTGAACGTGAACACCTGGTCAGCCAGGTTAAGGGCATCGCCGTGCAGAAAATTGATCTCCATCTGGGCGGCGCCATTTTCGTGAATCAGCGTGTCAACCTGCAGTTCCTGAGCATGGGCATAGTCGTACATGTCTTCAACAAAATCCTCGAACTCCGCCACGGCATCAATACTGTAGGACAGGCGGGAGGATTCGTTGCGGCCAGAGCGGCCCTGAGGCGGGGCCAACTCGTAATCCGGGTCGAGGTTCTTGGCTACCAGATAAAACTCTACTTCCGGCGCCACAACGGGCCTGAGGCCTTCGGCTTCGAATAATTGCAGTACATTTCGCAATATATTGCGAGTTGAAAGGGGGTGTGGCTGGCCGTCCATGGTGTAACAGTCGTGAATGATCTGCGCTGTGGGCTCCCGCGCCCAGGGCACAAGACGCATGGTGCTGACGTCGGGCTTGAGAATCATGTCGGCGTCGGTGGGCTCAACATAATCCCAGTGACTGTCTGAGTACTCCCCGGTGACACTCTGTATCATGATACTTTCAGGAAGGCGCGGATTTCCCCTGCTCAAAAACTGGTGCGCGGGAATAAATTTGCCGCGCGCACTGCCGGTCAAATCAGGCACGAGTGCCTCAACCTCTGAAATTTTGTGTCGCTTCAGCCACTCTCTGATGACCTTTGCTTCGGCGTCCATAGATTCCTCGAATTGCACGAAAAACCCAGTATCGCAGCTCCCCGAAGCGCTCTTCAAGGTTTTTCATTGACTCTACCCCTAACGTGTTATCTCCCGACTCCTCCAGAAAACGGTATAGTTACGCCATGCAAAACGCAGCACATGTCGATTCCTGGTACAGCGCCAGCGCTAATCTGAAACTGGACCTCCCTCCTCTGACAGGAGCGGTGAGCACGGACGTTTGCGTTATTGGCGCTGGCTATACCGGCCTTTCTGCCGCCATACACTTACGTAAGCTGGGTTATGGCGTCACGGTATTAGAGGCTAACCGGGTGGGCTGGGGCGCCTCGGGTCGAAACGGTGGACACGTGGGCACCGGCCAACGCGTTGATCAGGAACACCTAGAGAAATGGCTGGGCCTGGACCGGGCCACGGCACTTTGGCAGCTTGGGCTGGAAGCGGTGGACACCGTTTGCGAGCTGATTGACCAACACGACATTGACTGCGAGTTAAAACAGGCCAACCTGCATATGGCGTCCAAGGCTGGCGACATCGCCAGCCTTCCCGGTGAAGTGGAACATCTGCAGAAGGTCTACGGCTATGACCAGATTCGCTATGTAGACAGCACGGAGCTGCGGGACATGACCTCAGCCAGGGGTTTTGGCGGAGCCACCCTCGATAGCGGCTGCCGCCACCTCCACCCGCTCAACTATGCGCTGGGGCTCGCCCGGGCAGCGCTTGCACTGGGTGCACAAGTACATGAGGGCAGCCGCGTGCTGTCCTACACCGAAGGCGAGCAAGTAACCGTCAGAACCGACCAGGGAGAAGTGCGCGCCCGCTTCCTGGTCGTGGCCTGCAACGGCTACCTCGAAAAACTTGAGCCGCGCGCTGCCGGCCGTATTATGCCGATCAACAACTATATGCTGGCAACCGAGCCACTGTCGGACGACCTGGCCAGACGCGTGAGCCGAGACGACACCTCCATGTCCGACAGCCGATTTGTAATCAACTACTGGAAACTCTCCGCAGATAATCGCCTGCTGTTCGGCGGCGGAGAGTCCTACTCCACTCGTTTTCCAACAGATATAAAAGGGTTTGTGCGCAAATATATGCTGCGTATCTACCCCGAGCTTGCCGACACCCGCATCGACTATGGCTGGGGCGGCACCCTGGCTATCACGCTAAAGCGCATGCCGGACTTCGGCAGGCTATCCGCCAATACCTTCTACGCCCACGGCTATTCAGGTCACGGCGTACCAACGGCCACTCTCGCGGGTAAATTACTCGCCGAAGTGATCAGCGGCACCGCCGAGCGCTTTGATGTGATGGCCGGTGTCCCCGCCAGCCAATTTCCCGGCGGCACCCTCTTGCGTTGGCCTGGCCTGGTGGCTGGCATGTTGTTTTACAGCCTGCGGGACCGCATCGGCTGACCGCGATGCGTCGGCGCCTCAACCGACGCGCCAGCCGTGGCTGCTACTTTGTCGACATTCATTGGTAGAATGGCGGTAAGCCCCTCTCACCCCTATTGTGGTAAACCAACCGTGACAGCCAATACAGTGTCCATACAGCAGCAGGACGACTGGCAACACCAGCTGCGCAATGTTATTTCCTCCGCAGAGCAATTGCTGACGATGCTGGGCCTGGCTCCGGAAGATGTGGGCTATAGCCCGCAGGCTGCCGCTGAGTTCGCCCTGAAGGTGCCACTCGCTTTCGTGCGCAAAATGCGCTGTGGAGACCCAAAGGATCCGCTTCTACTGCAGGTGCTCGCCCACCAGGAGGAGATGATTAAAGTGCCGGGGTTCAGCATTGACCCCCTCGACGAAGTCGGTGAGGCCAACCCGGCCAGGGGCATTATTCAAAAATATCGCGGCCGCGCCCTGCTTATAGTAAGTGGCGGCTGTGCCATAAACTGCCGCTACTGTTTCCGCCGCCACTTCCCGTATAACGACAACCAGAACAGCAGGGCCGAATGGGATCAGGCCCTGGAGTATATAGCCCGGGACAAAGACATCAGTGAGGTCATTCTCAGCGGCGGCGACCCGCTTATAACGAGTGATAAATACCTCGACGAACTGGTGACAAAAATCGCCGCCATCGGGCACATCCGCCGTCTGCGCATACACACCAGGCTGCCCGTGGTTATTCCAGACAGGGTAAGCAAGGGATTACTGGAGGCTGTGCGCCGTCCCGGCCTGCAAACTGTGGTGGTAATCCACTGTAATCACCCCAACGAAATTGACGACTCTGTGGCCGCTGCCCTCCAGCGCATGCAGCAGGGCGGTATCGCGCTCTTGAACCAGGCCGTCCTGCTGGCCGGTATCAACGATCGCGCTGATACCCTTATCGCACTTAGCGAGAGACTTTTTACTGCCGGTGTACTTCCTTACTACCTGCACCTTCTCGACAAAGTGCAGGGTGCAGCGCATTTTGACGTAAACGAAGAGAAGGCCTGTGGCCTGATCACGGAGCTAACCAACACCCTTTCAGGTTACCTCGTTCCCAAGCTGGTCAGAGAGGTGGCCGGAGCTCCATCAAAAATGGGAGTGGATGGGGTATAGCGTGTTGAAATTGGTCGGTGTGAGAGGATTCGAACCTCCGACCCCTTCGTCCCGAACGAAGTGCGCTACCAGGCTGCGCCACACACCGATATTACAGGGCGCGCCACTATACCAAAAGCGCACCAGAGAACCAATTCAAAGGCTGACCCACTCCGTCCGCCCTAATAAACACCGGCCCAGCGGGCCAGAAATTGGCTGAATAAACTGAGGCCCAGCACAACTCCAATGAGAATCAGCAGCAGGCGCAGTGGGCGAAATGGTTTGCGCTCCACAGAATTGACGCCACGCTTGATAAACCCATCAACCCGAGCCTGGTCTTCAGGGTGCAGGCGATTCTCATAGCTAGTATCTTTAGGTCCAGACATTTCAGGTTTGGTTTCAGACATTTTAGGCTTCAAAAAAAAGGGAAGAGAACAACAAGCATTCTCTCCCCTCAGGGCAGGAAAGTCACCCCTTTGGGGTAAGCATCCTGCGCAGCAACTTGCGTTCTAGAATTCGAACAGGGCTACCGGCATGTCCATGAGGTTTTCAGCGCCGGACAACATCATATCCTTGTGCCCCAAGGTGCGGGGCAACAGGCGCTCAAAATAGAACCGGGCCGTAAGCAACTTGGATTCATAGAACGAGACGTCTCCGTCGGCCTCGGCAACCTTGTGTCTGGCCAACACAGCCATACGCGCCCAGAAATAGGCCAGGGTCACATAACCGCTGTACATCATATAGTCCACGGCGGCGGCACCTGCTTCGTCCGGGTTTTGCATGGCAGACTCGCCGATTTTCATCGACAGGCCCAGCCACTCATCCTTGTAGGCTTTCAGGACATCGATGAATTCGGCATCTTCCGGCGCCGCATTGGCATTACAGAATTCCTCGATTAGTCCAGTAAAGCCCAACAACAACTTCCCGCCGCTGCCTATGACCTTGCGGCCCAGCAGGTCCAGCGCCTGAATGCCGGTGGTACCCTCATACAACATGGAAATGCGCGAATCCCGCACGATCTGCTCCATGCCCCATTCGCGGATAAAGCCATGGCCGCCATAAATCTGGATGCCCATATTGGCGGCCTCAAAACCGGTTTCCGTGGCAAAAGCTTTACCAATGGGTGTCAGCAGCGCCATTAGATCATCTGCCTCTTTGGCCTGCTCCTCATTGCCAGCATCCACTATGTCTCCCAGCTGTGCCAGGAAGTAGATAAAGGCGCGATTTCCCTCGGCAAACGCTTTTTGAGTAAGCAGCATGCGGCGCACATTCGGGTGCACTATGATCGGGTCCGCCGGGCCATCGGGGTTCTTGGGGCCCGTGAGGCTGCGCATTGCGAGCCGTTCCTTTGCATAGGTGAGTGCACCCGTATAAGACAGCTGTGCATGGGCCAGACCCTGAAGTGCTGTGCCAATACGGGCGGTATTCATAAAGGTAAACATGCAGTTCAGGCCGCGGTTGGGCGGCCCGATCAGGTATCCTTTGGCGCCGTCAAAATTCATAACACATGTGGCTGAAGCCTTGATACCCATCTTTTTCTCGATGGATGCACAGGTCACCGCATTGCGTTCGCCAAGACCGCCGTCTTCGTTAATCTTGAACTTGGGAACAATGAACAGCGAGATACCTTTGGTGCCGGCGGGAGCATCCGGCAGCCTTGCCAATACGATGTGGACAATGTTCTCCGCCATGTCGTGATCACCGGCGCTGATAAAAATCTTGGTGCCGGTGACTGCGTAGCTGCCGTCCGCCTGTGGCTCTGCCTTGGTGCGCAACAGGCCGAGGTCGCTACCGCAATGGGCTTCCGTCAGGCACATGGTGCCGGTCCACGTACCCTCCACCAGTTTGGTCAGGTACTTCTCTTTCTGCTCCGCGTCACCGTGTTCCTCGATGGTTTTCACGGCACCGTGGCTGAGGCCCGGGTACATGAGCCAGGACCAGTTTGCAGTGCCCGCCATTTCATTAATGACAATACCCATGAGATTGGGCATGCCCTGGCCGCCGATATCGGTTCCTGCACTCAAAGCGGGCCAACCGTTGGCTACATATTGGTGATACGCATCGGCAAAGCCCTTGGGGGTAGTCACACCTTCCTCGCTCCAGTGACAACCTTCTTCGTCTCCGGGCTGGTTGAGAGGTGACAGTACGTTCTCCGCAAACTTGGCGCCCTCCTCAACAATGGCATTCATGAGATCCGCTGTTGCCTCTTCATAGCCGGGCAAAGTCTGATAGAGCTTTTCGGACTCGAGCAGTTCGTTCATAACAAAACTGATGTCGCGCAGGGGAGCCTTGTAAGCTGGCATGGTAACTACCTCTTGGTTATCGTGGCTCGCGAAAAGTCTTGCACGAGCGTGCTGAAAGAGCCATGTGTTCAGTGCTCACATATTGGGCTTTTCTCGCCGGAAGTCAAATATATTTTTGTACCTGAAAGGTACGGACTCCCGATAAAACAGCTATAAAAACACCGGTGCTGCTAAAAGAAAGTGAGCGCTTACACTGCTTTTAACGCACTGATAGAAAGACTTTTAGATGCCTGCAGCGCATCAAACGGCGACAACATCGGCACTTCACCCAACAGGGGAGCCGGCAGGCGTCGCTGTAGAGTTTCCAGGTTTTCCTGATAACAGGCCATCGCCTCCCCCGTTTGATTGGCTATCCAGCCAACCAATTCCAGGCCATCGCGAGTAATTGCCTCGGCCGTCAGCAGCGCATGATTGATACAACCCAACTGCATACCCACAACCAGGATAACACCGACCTGTAATTGCACGGCGAGGTCTGCCAGCGTCTCGCTGGCATTAAGCGGGACGCGCCATCCTCCCGCCCCCTCGATCAAAACCAGATCTGCCTCTCCGGACATGACTCCCCTGCACAATCCCGCCAGACGACTGACCTGCAATATCCTGCCCTCCCGCTGGGCGGCGATATGCGGCGCAATGGCGGCACGCAGAGCAACCGGGTTAACCTGCTCATAATCAAGGGGCTCGGTCATACAGGCCATCAGCTGCAGCGCATCCTCATTATGACCCTCCTCGTCGCAGCCTGCGGCCACGGGCTTGATTGCGGCGGTTTTCAGGCCGGCCTCGCGGGCGGCAATAAGCAGAGCACAGCTGATGGCCGTTTTCCCCACGCCGGTATCGGTACCCGTCACAAACAATGTTCGCGTCATACTTTCTTCACCTCAGCAAAAATCACATCGTAAGTGGCAGGCAGCAGGTCATCGATGCGCCAGCTTTCATAGGCCTGCAACATACCCTGCAGCATTTTTCGGCTGGTAAGCCCGGTGGGTCTGCGCCGATTCATATTGTGCGCCCCCAGCGATTTCAGTTCTGTGAGCAATTCGCCCACCCGCTGGTATTGCATGCAGTAGCGCTCGGTGTTCAGGCTCAGCTCAATTCCAGGCACACTCGCCGCCGCAGCATTCAGCATCTGCGCAGGCAGAAAATTGTTCACATGCTGGTAGGAATCCACCGCTGCCCAGGCCTGACGCAGTTCACACAGCGTATCCGGGCCCAGGGTAGTGAATACACAGCGACCCCCGGGTGTTAACACACGGGCCAACTCAGCCAGGAACCACTCGGGCTTGTGGCACCACTGCACTGCCAGGCTGCTGAAGACGACATCAACGCTTGCCGTGGCCAACGGAAGCGATTCTGCATCACCTACAACCCAGAGGCCCTGCCCCGACGACCGAGTACGCGCGTACTCGACCATACCCGGAGCCAGATCAAGCCCAACATAGTCAGCGCCGGGGTACCTGGCGCTCAAATCCGCGCGGAAAAATCCTGTTCCACAACCCAGGTCAAGCACTCTACCGGGCGCTGCGGTCGAGGTATCCAGTTTACTCAGCAAACGCTTGCCCACCTCGCGCTGCAACTTCGCAACTGAGTCATAGGAATTAGCGGCCCTGCTGAAAGAAGAGGCAACATCTTCCTTGGCCAGTGCATCTTCCCGGGTGACCGGCACCCGGAGCAGGCCCGCTATTTCGAGAAATTCGCGACAGCGTGACACCAGTTCCCGCGGCCGTTCCAGAGGAGCCAGATGGCTGACAGCAGGGAGCACCTGCACTTGCGCCGTCGAGTGGCGAGGCAGCAACTCCGTCAGCGGAAGCTCAAGCGATGCCGGAACCAGGCCATCGCGCTCCGCCAACAGGTGCAACTGGGGCCGTTGCAGTAGAGGTAGTTGCGGCCTCAGGTCGAGCTCTCGCAGCCAATCCAGCCCCGGCAATAGTTCAGGGCCACAGGATAACTGCAGGCTCTGCATTTGCCTTAGTAGCTCGCGCGGCCGCTCTGCGCCCCGGGACTGCAAACGGGCAAAGCGCCGCAGACCCGCCGCGGGCGCCGCGTGGTAGGCCTTCTGAAAACGGTCAAAGTCGTCCAACTCCATCCCGGGCCATTCGCTTTCCGCGATAAAACGCGGATTACTGCACACAGTAATCACCGCCGACACCCGATCAGTATGATGAGCGGCCAACGCCAACGCCAACTGCCCGCCCAGAGACCACCCCATGTATACGGCCTGCGGGGGTGCGGCTGCTAGCACTGCTACCAGCAACGCCTGCAGTTCGAATTCAGCTCCCTGGCCAAGGCCCGGCGCACAACCCGGCAGGTTCAGCAAAGTAACATTCGCCCAGGGGCGCAGTGTGGCCAGAACTGGCCGCCAGATTTCGCGGTTGCTACCCCAGCCGTGCAGCAGCACCAGTTCCTGGTCTGCTCCCGTAGTAGCGGGCAGGTATTCGGCGTCTACCCGCACCTCAGGGCCCGGTCCAGCAAACGGCGGTCTGCTCCAACAGCTGGTCTACCTGCTCCTCACTATGGGCTGCACTCAGGGTGATACGCAGGCGCGATGTACCAGCAGGCACCGTGGGCGGCCGAATGGCGCCGATTAACAGGCCCCGTTGTCTCAACTTGTCGCTCAGGTCCAACGCCCTGGCGGCATCTCCCACCATCAATGGCTGGATGGCGCTAGTGGACGGCATCAGTGGCAGACCCAGCTGCTGGGCACCATGTCGGAAACGGGCTATCAAGCTTGCGAGATGCTCACGACGCCAGGACTCGTCGTGCAACAGGCGCAGCGATTCAAGACTCGCCGCAGCGACAGCCGGAGGCAGGGCCGTGGTGTAGATATAGGTTCGGGCCTGCTGAATAAGTGCCTCGATAAGCAACTCGCTACCGGCGACAAACGCACCACTGGTGCCCAGGGCCTTGCCCAGCGTAGCCATCAGTACAGGCACCTCAGTCGAACCAAGGCCTGCAGCTTCTGTGCTTCCGGCACCATTTTTGCCCATTACACCAAAGCCGTGGGCATCATCTACCATCAGGCTCGCATCGTGCCGGGCGCAGCATGCAGCCAGCTCTTGCAGCGGCGCGATATCGCCATCCATACTGAAAACACCGTCCACCACTACCAGCTTTACGCTCCCCTTTGCGCCATTTCGTCTATCCCCTTCTGCGGCACCCTTGCCAGCTGTGACAAGCTTACGCTCCAAAGCCGCCACATCGCCGTGGGGAAATCGTTGAAAACGCGCACCACTGTACAAGCCGCCATCCAATAGCGAGGCGTGGTTGAGCCTGTCTTCAAATACATAGTCACCGCGCTGAAGCAGGCTGGTGAGTATCCCTGTATTGGCCATATAACCGCTGGAAAACAGCAGTGCACGTGGCCTGCCGGTAAAATCTGCGAGCGCCTCCTCCAACTGGTGGTGCATTTCGCTGTGGCCGCAGACCAGGTGGGACGCGCCACTGCCTACGCCGTAACGGTCAGCGGCACGTTTAAACGCAGCAATAATCCGGGGGTGGGCGGCCAGGCCCAAATAGTCGTTGCTGCAAAAATTGAGGTATTGCCTGCCGCCAAGCTGCACCAGGGGTCCCTGGGCAGATTGCAAGGTCTGGCGGTGGCGAATGAGGTTTTCATGCCGGCGCAAGGCCAGGCCCGCATCGAGCCGGTCGCTTAAAGCTCCCATCGTCAGTGAGGTATCACGTCGAGCTAATGGGCGCTCTGTACTTTGGCATCGGCGCTCAATGACGCGTCATAGAAGCGGGGGTCGGGTGTGGCCGGCGCCCGCTCTACCTGTCGCTGCTCTGGCGCTATACCCAGGCGCGCAAACAGAGCCATGTCTGAGTTGGCACGGGGATTCGGTGTAGTAAGTAGTTTCTCGCCATAGAATATTGAATTCGCGCCGGCGAAATAGGCCAGCGCATGCATCTGCTCGTTCATTTCTTCACGGCCGGCGGAGAGGCGAACGTGGGAGGCCGGCATCATAATCCGGGCAACCGCGATAGTGCGGATAAATTCAAACGGGTCGAGGTCTTCCTCTTCGGCTAGCGGCGTGCCCTTGACGCGAACCAGCATATTGATGGGAACGCTTTCGGGGTGTTGTGGCAAATTCGCCAGCTGCTGTAACAAGCCGGCGCGATCTCCCTGCTGCTCGCCCATCCCTACGATACCGCCGCTGCACACTTTCATGCCCGCCTCCCGCACATGACCCAGCGTTTCCAGTCGGTCCTGGTAGGTGCGCGTGGTGATAACATCGCCGTAGAATTCCGGAGAGGTGTCAAGATTGTGGTTGTAGTAATCCAGACCGGCCTCACCCAATTCCCGTGCCTGCCCCTCTGTCAGCATGCCCAACGTCATGCAGCTTTCCAAACCAAGGTCCCGTACGCCTTTCACCATGGCCACGACATGAGGCATATCCCGTTGCTTCGGTGAGCGCCAGGCGGCGCCCATACAAAAACGCGTGGCACCACTTTCGCGAGCAAGCCTGGCTTGCGCCAGCACCTTTTCCACCTCCATTAACTTCTCTACCTCCAGCCCAGTGTCATAGCGGGTGCTTTGCGGGCAGTAGGCGCAATCTTCCGGGCAAGCGCCGGTTTTGATGGAAAGCAATGTGCTCACTTGCACCTGATTCGGGTCAAAATAACGGCGATGGACCGTTTGGGCTTGAAACAACAGGTCGTTGAAGGGCAGGGCGAACAACGCCTCTACTTCCCGCCTGGACCAATCATGGCGAATTTCGCTCGGCTGGGGCGCGAGATCGGAGGGTGCAACACTGATGGCTAAGGACATAACAAACCCGGACAAGACGAAAAGACAGGTCCACAATGATAGCGGCAACCACTAGCCTGTCAACCAGGCGAGGCAGTCATGGTTAACAAGCCACTGAATGCGCTGCTCAGCGGCTTGTTTCCACAATACTGTGCGCTGTGTGGGCTGCCCAGTTCCCGCGCACTACCACTGTGCCTGGCGTGTGAGCAGGATCTACAGGCCAACAGTAGTAGTTGCCCTCGTTGCGCCATTCCTTTGTCCGCCTCACGGCCACAATCCGCTGAAGCACTGTGCGGAAATTGTTTGCAGTCGCCCCCGCCTTTTGACCGGGTCCTGGCCCCATGGCTCTACTGCGAACTGTTGGCACACTTGATACTGCGCTGGAAATTTCATGCCGACCGGCGTCTGACCCCACTGCTTGCAACGCTCTGGCTGCAAGGTTCCGAAGAACTGCCCGAGGTGGATGTCCTTATTCCTGTGCCGCTGCACTGGCGCCGCCTGTTGCGCCGTGGCTTCAATCAATCCGAGTTGCTGTGCCGGCAGCTGCGTTCCTGTTCACCCGTGATCCACACGGCACAACTGGATCACCGGTCGGTAAAGCGCACCCGCGCAACCCAGGCGCAATCAGGCATCAGCGCGGCCCAACGCAGCACCAACCTGAAGGGTGCCTTTACAGCCATCAAGCGCTATGACAACCTGCGGGTAGCTATCGTTGACGACGTCTTTACCACGGGCGCCACGGCGACGGCGCTGGCGGCCACCCTGCGTGGCGCAGGTGCGGACCATGTCGAAGTATGGTGCCTGGCCCGAACACCAGTCCCCGATTACTGATGAGTCCGGGGGCCTGTTCTGAAACTGAGACCCCCAATGCACTACTTGCTCCTGTTGATGTTGGCAATTTCTGTTCCCGTAACGGCCGGGGAACCACTGCGGATAGCGGTAGCTGCCAACTTCCGCAGCACCCTGCAGCAGATTAGCGAACTATTCGAGCAACAGACAGGCCACCAGGTGGTCCTCAGTTCAGGGTCCACCGGTGTTTTGTATAGCCAGATCTTGCACGGTGCACCCTTCAACCTGTTTTTTTCCGCCGATCAGGCGAGTACCGAGATGCTGGCAAACAAGGACACTCAGCGGGGAGAGCCATTCTGCTATGCCAGAGGAACCCTGGTACTGGCGGGTGGTAACGGAGAACTGCCACAACTCGCCAACCCGGTTCTAAGCCTGGCGATTGCCAACCCGACCACCGCCCCCTATGGCGTTGCCGCAATGGCCGTTCTGGCACGCCCTGAATTCGCCGCCGGCCAGGGCCGCAAACTGGTGCGCGGCACCAACGTCGTGCAGGCCTACCAGTTCTGGCACAGTGGCGGAACTGCTCTGGCGCTAGTGCCGAAAGCGCTCGCCCCCAGCGCAACCAACGTCCCCGCGGATTGGCACGCACCACTGGATCAATTTGCTATCTCACTCACTCCAGTTCACGGCAACAAGGCATTGGAGAGCTACCTGAAGTGGATCAGAAGTGATACCGTGCGCGCACTGATTTCCAAAGCGGGCTACCAACCTTGCCCTTGAGTAATGCCGAGCTCGATGCCATCGGCCTGACCATCGCGCTGGCTAGCATCACCACCATCCTGTTGCTTATCTTCGGCACTCCGCTGGCCTGGTGGCTGTCCCGACAAAAAGCAAAGTGGCCGGCCCTGGTAGAGGCGCTGGTCGCCATGCCGCTGATCCTGCCACCTACAGTACTGGGCTTTTACCTGTTGCTGTTGTTCGCACCTGACACCGCTATCGGCCGCGCCTGGCATCAGCTCACCGGCACTCAACTGGCCTTCAGCTTCAGCGCCCTGGTGATTGGTTCGGTCATTTATTCCCTGCCATTCGTGGTCCAACCACTGCAGGCCGCCTTCCAGCGGGTGCCAGAAGACCTGCTCAAAGCAGCCGCCACGCTGGGAGCAAAACCGCTGGATCAGTTCCGCTCCGTGGTGATGCCACTCACACGACGCAGTTTCGTGACCGCTGCCAGTCTGGGTTTCGCCCATACCGTGGGCGAATTTGGCGTGGTGCTCATGATAGGCGGCAACATTCCGGGTGAAACCCAGGTGCTGTCCATCGCCCTGTATGATTATGTGGAATCCCTGCAATTTGCCGAGGCTCACCGACTGGCCGGAGGCCTGGTGATTTTCTCTCTGTTTCTCCTGATTCTGCTATACCGACGCGACCGGCGCGATAATTGGCGGGTTCGCGCATGAATGATCTTGAATTGCAGCTCGATTACACCGGGGAACAGCACTTTCAACTGCAAGTAAATTGCGCACTGCCCGCTGTCGGAGTCACGGCTATTTACGGCCCCAGTGGCAGCGGTAAAAGCACGCTGCTGGATTGTATCGCGGGGCTGCGTCGGCCCGCCTCCGGCAGCACTGTGCGGTTTCGCGGCACAGGGTGGATGACAGGGAGTACTTTCATTCCGCCCTGGCAGCGACGGGTAGGCTACGTATTCCAGGACGGCCGGTTGTTTCCTCACCTGACGGTACAACAAAACCTGCACTACGCGGAGACTCGGAAAAAACCGGGCGAGGGGCCTGACATAAACCAGGTGGTAAGCTGGCTGGATCTGGCAGAGTTCCTGCCTCGCTCGCCAACAGTGCTTTCCGCAGGCCAGCGGCAACGTGTCGCCATAGGCCGCGCCCTGTTGTCAGCGCCTCAGTTACTGCTGCTGGATGAGCCTTTAGCCAACCTTGACCACGAGGCCAGCCAACAGTGTCTGACCTACCTGCAAAGGCTGACGAGAGAACTGCAATTGCCCATGCTTTATGTGAGTCACGATATTGAGGAAGTAAGTCAGTTGGCAGATTACCTGGTGCTGCTGGAAAACGGCCGGGTGGTGGACCAGGGGTCGCTACTGGATCTCTGTGGCAGCCTGGACACCAGGCTCTCCCGGGAAGAGCAGGCTGCCGCGATCCTGCTGGGCACAATCGGAAAAGACGACCCGGAGTTCGATCTCACAGAACTGCAAGTCGAAGGGCAAACGCTTCTTGTGGCACAACAACAACATCTCCCGGGGCAGCAGCGCAGATTGCGCGTCCCCGCACGCGATGTCAGCGTGTGTCGCGAAAAGCCCAAGGACAGCAGTATCCTGAATATACTCCCGGTGACGCTCCGGGAGATACAGACGGAGGGCGAGGGCGGTGCGCGGGTATTGCTGAGGCTTGCCCTGGGCTCCCAATACCTGCTGGCACGCATCACACGTAAGTCCGCAGCGAAACTACAACTACAGGTGGGAGACAAATTGTTTGCACAGATCAAGAGCGCGGCGCTATTAATGGATTCGGCAGATCATCATGAGTGAGCACCCTTACGAACGCCTGGGCCCTGACATGGTGATCGACGCCGTGGAATCCGCCGGCCATCTCAGCGATGCGCGTCTGCTGGCGCTCAACAGCTACGAAAACCGGGTCTATCAGGTTGGCATTGAAGATGGCACGCCGCTGATTGCGAAGTTCTACCGCCCAGAGCGCTGGAGTGATACCCAAATTCTGGAGGAGCACGCCTTCAGCCTGGAGCTGCAGGCTGCGGAGATATCTGTCGTCGCCCCCATGGTCAGCGGCGACGGCAAGACACTGCATGAGTTTGAGGGATTTCGCTTCGCCCTGTTCAAGCGTCGTGGTGGCCATCCCCCGGAACTGGACAATTTCGATAACCTGCTGGTGCTGGGCAGAACCCTTGGGCGCATTCACGGTGTAGGCAAGGCTGCAAATTTTGCAGCACGCCAGGAAATCACTGTGGAGCGAATGCTGAAACAAAGCCGTGAATTTCTGTTGGATGGTTTCATCCCCCAATCACTTGTGCCGGCTTACAGCACCCTGACGGCAGATCTGCTGCAAACCGTGTCGACGATATATGCAGAGGTGAAACCAGACGATACGATACGCATTCACGGTGACTGTCACGTGGGCAACATCCTGTGGCGCGACAACACCGCCCATTTTGTTGATCTGGACGACTGTTGCACTGCCCCGGCTATTCAGGATCTGTGGATGTTTCTCAGTGGCGACCGGCCCTACCGTCAGCTACAACTCGCGGAATTGATCGAGGGCTATTCTGAGTTCTGCGACTTTGATCCACGCCAGCTGCGCTGGCTGGAAGCCCTGCGAACCTTGCGCATTACGCACTACGCCGCCTGGCTCGCCCGCCGCTGGAACGACCCCGCCTTCCCCCACAGTTTCACCTGGTTCAATACCGAGCGCTATTGGGCCGATCATATTCTAGAGCTGCGCGAGCAGATGTCGGCATTGCAGGAAGAGCCGCTACAGCTTCTCTAACAAATGCCCTCGATGTGGCTGCAAAAACCCGGCTTGTACATTGCCCCAAAGTTCATCGCGACGCCTTCGTGGCTGTTGGTGTTCGTCTGATCCAGGACGGTACAGCTACTGATATCCCCTTGTGAAACTCGCCGTGAACCCATCCAAACCAAAGGATGCAAATAATTAACGGTAGCAGGTGTCACCGACGAGACCCCGGGTAGACCACAGACCAAAACCAGCGCCAAAATGTGTTCCCCGCCAGCACCTCGCGATCAACCGCTTCAAAGAACTGCGCCAGTCCGGCAGGGTCCTTGAAATAGTCCATGCGAGTGACAAAACCGCGTTCAGAGTCGAGCTCTTTTACGACCTTGGCCGGATTGCCGGCGACCACCACGTTGGCAGGCACATCCTTAATCACTACCGCCCGGGCGGCCACGACACTGTTTTCACCAATGGTCACACCTTTGAGCACCGTTGAATGATCGCCCAGCCACACGTTGTCGCCGATAATGACAGGTGTTACGCGTTCGTCTCGCTTGGTCCGGTCGTAGATCGTGTGCCAGTCCGAATCGGTGATATAGGCGCCGTTGGCCAGCATCACCCCATTACCAATGGTGATCTCATCGCTGGCGCTGATACGCGAACCCGGGCTCATGAGAACACAATCGCCTATGGTGATTCGCCCCTCGCCGTCTTCCCGGCCCCACACGCCCACTTCCACCCGCTGCCCAGGCTCACCGATGGCGGTGAAACAGCGCCCGATCGCGATATTGTTGCCGGTGATGTGCACATACCAGGGTTTCATGATCGTATGGAAAGGTCCCAGTGAAGCGCACTCCGGCCGCAAGAAGTATTCTGCCCACCAGTGCCTGAAGTTCAGGTAGCTCTTTTTTAACCAGTGGGGCCGCAAATCATGGCGCATGCTATATCGTCTCTGCTGTGGATGTGCTCATTATCGGGGGGTATCATCGCAGCGGCAGTGATCAACATCAAACTCACCGCTGCTAACTGCTTTGATACAAAAGGATTTTGCCGCTCTTGCACGCCCTGTCACGCCAGCCCACCAGCAATCAGGAACACATGCACCCAAAGCTGGCTGCCACTGTTCGAAGGCATCTTGAGGCGCCGTCACGCAAGCCGGTGGCATCGCACAATGCCGCGGCCCTCGAGTTGCTGTTGCAGGCGCTGGCGGATCAGCCGCGCCCACTGGTGCTGGATTCTTTTTGCGGCACCGGCCATAGCACTGCCGCGTTGGCGCAGCAGCATCCCGGACATCTGGTGGTAGGCATCGACAAATCTGGCCACCGCCTTGCCAAACAGCCCGACGACTCCCCGGAAAACACCCTTCTGCTACACGCTGAATGCGAGGGCCTGTGGCAAATGCTGGCGGAGCGGGATATCGCGGCGGACTATCACTACCTGCTGTATCCTAACCCCTGGCCAAAGGCAAAACATTTACAGCGCAGAGTCCATGGTTGTGGCGGGTTTTTCTGGCTACTGCAACTCGGCGGCCGCATCGAACTGCGCAGCAATTGGCAGGCGTACGTGGAGGAATTCGGGGTGGCGATGCACCTGGCGGCGCACCCGGGCGGCGTTTCCCGGGTAATGCCGGTTACCCCTCTTAGCCTGTTTGAACTCAAGTACATGGAGAGCGGGCACGAGCTATGGGCGTTTACCGGTGCAATCAACGCGAGTACACAGGCTTTGTCCGGGCAGCCCCTCGCCGGCCGCACCTGGCTGGCCACACCGTGACGAAAGCCCCTATCTAGGCTACAGTGCCATATAGAGACCGAGGTAAATATTATGAATCAAGCAAGCAACGACGTCCTTTGGGATCGTATACACGAAGAAACGCTCCAACATGCGCGCGATGAGCCCATGCTCGCCAGCTTCTTATACGCGACCATTCTCAACCACCCTTTGCTCGAGCGCTCACTGAGCTTCCACCTGGCCAGCCAGTTGGAAAGCCCTACCGCGTCTTCGTTGCTGCTGCGCGATGTCATACAGCAGGCTTTCGACAGCGACGCCTCCATTCGCAAGGCCGTCCGTGCCGACCTGCAAGCGGTTCTGGACAGGGATTCCGCCTGTCATGAACTCTATATTCCTTTTCTTTACTTCAAGGGATTTCACGCTCTGCAGACCCACCGGGTAGCCCATTGGCTTTGGCAGCAGGGTCGCGAACCGCTGGCGCTATTTTTCCAGAACCGCATGACCATCGAGTTCGGCGTGGACATCCACCCCGCCGCACGCATGGGCAGCGGCATTATGCTCGATCACGCCACCGGCCTGGTTATCGGCGAAACTGCCGTGGTGGGCGATAACGTCTCTATCCTTCAGTCTGTCACGCTGGGAGGAACGGGGAAGGACGAGGCCGATCGCCACCCGAAAATCGGCGACGGAGTGCTGATCAGCGCAGGCGCCAAGATCCTGGGAAATATCCGGGTGGGCGAAGGTGCAAAGGTAGGCGCGGGCAGTGTAGTGCTGGAGGATGTGCCGCCCCACACGACTGTCGCCGGCGTACCGGCCAAAGTGGTTGGACGACCGGCTTGCGATCAGCCAGCTCTGGAAATGGACCACGATTTCTGCTGCGACGAGGCCGCTGCCCAGAAACAGGCGGCAAATCAAAAAGCGGGCTGATACGGCCGCAGGGAGCGCGTCAGCTCTGCTGGTGATACTGCGGTGAGAGTTCCTGCACCGCATCAACAAAAGCGGTGACATGGTCGGGATTCACCCCGGGAGTAATGCCGTGGCCAAGATTGAATACATGGCCAGGCCCATTGCCATAGGCAGCTAGAATGGCACCGACCTCTTCCCTGATTCTGGCGGGTGAGGCAAACAGCATGCTCGGGTCCATATTTCCCTGCAAAGCCACTTTTTTGCCGATTCGTTGACGCGCGAGGCCGATATCCGTGGTCCAGTCAATGCCCACCGCCTGAGCGCCACACGTTGAGATCACCTCCAGCCACTGACCGCCGCCCTTGGTAAAGACAATTACCGGTACCTGGCGGCCGGCGGATTCCGTCGGCAGGCGGGAGATCACGCGCTGCATATACTGCAGGGAGAATTCCTGATAACCCGTGGTACTGAGGCTGCCGCCCCAAGTGTCGAAAATCTGCACGGCCTGGGCACCCGCCCGGATCTGCGCTGCAAGGTAATCACCCACCGCGTCCGCCAGCAGGGACAGGAGTTGGTGCATCAACTCGGGCCGGTCGTAGGCCATGGCCTTGACCCGGGCAAAATCCTTGGACGATCCTCCCTCCACCATATAAGTGGCGAGAGTCCAGGGGCTACCGGAAAAACCGATCAGGGGCACCTGACCATTCAATTCCCGGCGAATTGTGCGCACGGCAGCCATGACATACTCGAGATCATCGTCAGCAGTAAAGCTGTTCAATCCCGCAAGGTCTGCCTCGCTGCGAACCGTTTTGCGAAAGCGCGGCCCTTCGCCCTCTTCAAAATACAGGCCCAGCCCCAATGCATCAGGGATCGTTAGAATGTCAGAAAACAGGATTGCCGCGTCCATCGGGTAACGGCGCAGAGGCTGCATAGTGACCTCGCAGGCCAACTCAGTATTCTTGCAAAGATCGAGAAACGATCCCGCCTGTTGCCGTGTCGCCCGGTACTCCGGCAAATACCGCCCGGCCTGGCGCATCATCCAAACGGGAGTTTGATCCACGGGCTGGCGCAGCAGAGCACGCAGGAAGCGGTCGTTTTTGAGTTCACTCATGCGGGCTTTGGCCTCAGTATGTTCTATCTGATTAGTAGGATTGCAACACTTACCGGACTTTAGACTTCCAGAAAATCGAGTATGCCTTCGGCCGCCTGACGGCCTTCCCAAATGGCCGTCACAACCAGATCAGAACCGCGCACCATATCACCGCCGGCGAAGATTTTAGGGTTGCTGGTCTGGAATTTGAATGGCTGGACTTCCTCGGCAACCACGCCACCCCAGTCATTGGTAATCACCTCGATATCCCCCAACCATTCGGGTGGATTTGGCTGGAAGCCGAAGGCGATTATCACGGCGTCAGCCTCCAGCACTACTTCGCTACCGGCAATGGGCTCGGCTCGCCGCCGACCATCTGTATCCGGCTTGCCCATTTTGGTCTTGATCATCTTCACGCCACAGGCCTGGCCAAAATATTCTACAATTTCCAGAGGTTGTCGATTGTACAGAAACTCAACACCCTCCTCGCTCGCATTTTTTACCTCACGGCGGGAGCCCGGCATATTCGTCTTGTCGCGCCGATAGGCACACACAACCTGCTCCGCCTGCTGCCTCACCGCCGTGCGCACACAATCCATTGCGGTATCACCGCCGCCAAGAACAACAACCCGCTTGCCCTTCAGGTTTATATAGGCATCAGCTGGCTGCTCAAAACCCAGGTTGTGGTTCACATTGCCTATCAGGTAGGGCAAGGCCTCGTAAACACCGGGCAGGTCTTCTCCGGGAAAGTTGCCGCGCATATAGGCGTAGGTACCCATGCCCATAAACACCGCGTCGTACTTCTCAAGGATTTCGCTGATGGATATATCCTTACCCACTTCGGTATTCATCTGGAACTCTATGCCCATGCCCTCAAATACTTCCCGCCGACGAACCATAACCTCTTTTTCGAGCTTGAATTCCGGTATGCCAAACGTCAGCAGCCCGCCAATCTCCGGGTAGCGATCAAACACTACCGGCTTAACGCCATTGCGCGTGAGGACGTCGGCGCAACCCAGGCCGGCCGGCCCAGCGCCAATAATCGCCACTGACTTACCCGTGGGCACAACTCCGGAGAGGTCCGGACGCCAACCCATGGCGAGCGCCGTATCGGTAATATATTTTTCCGAGGCACCGATAGTGACAGCACCGAAGCCGTCGTTGAGGGTACAGGCGCCCTCGCAAAGTCGGTCCTGGGGACAGACCCGGCCGCAGACTTCCGGCAAGGTATTGGTCTGGTGACTCAGTTCCGCGGCCTCGAATAGATTGCCCTCGGCGACCAGCTTCAGCCAGTTGGGAATAAAGTTATGTACCGGGCACTTCCACTCACAGTAGGGGTTGCCGCATTCCAGGCAGCGGTGAGACTGATCCGCAACCTGCTCCTGAGTGTAGGGTTTGTATATCTCGGCGTACTCTGTTTTACGCGAGCGCAGAGTTTTCTTGTCGGGATCACTGCGGCCGACGTCGATAAACTGGAAATTGTTTTCCAAACGTTTACTCATAAGCTTTTCCCGGAGCCGGTTAAGGCTCTAATCCGTATTGCGCAAGCGCGACAGCAGGCGATCGAGATCCGCCGCCTTGGGTTTAACCAGCCAGAACTTGCCAACATAGTCTTCAAAATTTTCCAACAGGTGCGCGCCCCACTTGGACCCGGTCTCTGTCATAAACTCGCGGATATCGCTGCGCAAATGATGCCTGTAGGGCTCCATATACTCTGCACTAACCCGATGAATTTCCACCAGTTCACTGTTGAATCTGTCGATAAAGCCACGATCCTGATCCAGTACGTAGGCAAACCCACCGGTCATGCCTGCACCAAAGTTAACGCCGGTGGGGCCAAGCACGGTAATCACGCCACCGGTCATATACTCACAGCAGTGGTCGCCTGCGCCCTCTACCACGGCGTGAGCGCCACTGTTACGAACGCCAAATCGCTCACCCGCAATACCGGCAGCAAACAGGCGTCCACCGGTCGCGCCATACAGGCAGGTGTTACCGATAATCACTGTTTTATGGGATTCGAATTCGCTGTCCCGCCCGGGATAAACCACCAACTTGCCACCGGCCATTCCCTTGCCCACATAATCGTTGGAGTCGCCTTCCAGGTACATATGAAGTCCGCCGGCGTTCCACACCCCGAAGCTCTGTCCCGCCGTGCCAGTAAGCCGCAGCACCAGCGGATTGCCCTCCATTCCCATGTTGCCGTGGCGGCGGGCAATTTCGCCGGAAAGGCGCGCGCCGATGGAGCGGTCACAATTGGTTACCTGGAACTCGAACTCGCCCCCGCTTTTCGAATCGATTGTGGCGAGTGTCGCCGCCAGCATCATTTCGGCCTTTTCGCCGCGGTCAAAGGGTACATTTGAGGTCACCTGGCAAAACTCGGGTTGCCCCTCGGCCTCTGGTGCCTTGTATAAAATAGGCGAGAGATCCAGCTTGTTCTGTTTCGTCGTTTCGCCCGGCAGCAGCTCGAGCAGATCGGTCCGTCCGATCAGGGCCTGCAGTGAGGGGACACCCAGACGAGCCAGCCACTCCCGGGTTTCGGTAGCCACGAAGGTGAAGAAATTGATCACCATCTCGACCGTTCCATTAAAGTGGTCATCACGCAATTTCTGGTTCTGCGTAGCAACACCGGTCGCACAGTTATTGAGGTGGCAGATTCGTAAGTACTTACACCCAAGCGCCACCATGGGCGCAGTTCCAAAACCGAAACTCTCGGCGCCAAGAATGGCCGCCTTGATCACATCAAGGCCTGTTTTCAGGCCGCCATCGGCCTGCAAACGAATAAAGCCGCGCAGGTGATTACCGCGCAGAGTCTGTTGTACCTCCGCCAGACCCAACTCAAAGGGAGAACCGGCGTAACGAATAGACGTCAGCGGGCTGGCCGCCGTGCCGCCGTCATAGCCGGAAATTGTGATCAGATCCGCATAGGCCTTGGCCACACCAGCGGCGATGGTCCCCACGCCGGGTTCAGACACCAGCTTCACGGACACCAGCGCTTGTGGGTTGACCTGTTTGAGGTCAAAGATCAGCTGGGCAAGATCCTCAATGGAGTAAATGTCATGGTGCGGCGGCGGCGATATCAGCGTCACGCCAGGCACGGAGTAGCGCAGCCGTGCAATCAGCTCGTTAACTTTACCGCCCGGCAGCTGGCCGCCCTCGCCGGGTTTTGCCCCCTGCGCGACCTTGATCTGCAGGACTTCGGCATTTACCAGGTAGTGTGGAGTAACACCGAATCGGCCCGAGGCTATCTGCTTGATTTTCGACACCCGTTCGGTGCCGAAGCGCTCCGGATCTTCCCCGCCCTCGCCCGAATTCGAGCGCGCCCCCATACGGTTCATCGCGGCGGCCAGTGCCTGGTGCGCCTCCGGACTGAGGGCCCCCAAAGACATGCCGGCCGAGTCAAAGCGCACCAGGATATTTTCCACCGGCTCAACAGCGTCCAGCGCCAGCGGCACGGCAGCCTCCACCGGCTTGAACAAGTCGCGCAGAGTTGCCACTGGACGATTGTTCACCAGGGAACTGTAGCGCTGATAGACGGCATAGTCACCGCTGGCCACAGCCTCCTGCAGCGTCATCACCACATCCGGATTGAACGCGTGGTACTCCTGCCCGTGGACATATTTCAGCAGACCGCCCTGCTCGAGACCCTTGCGCAGGGTCCAGGCTCTGGCAGCGAGGGCTTTTTGATCCAGCTCCAGCTCACCAAAGTCGGCACCTTCAATACGGGAGGCAACCCCTCTGAAGGCGAGATCGACCACCTCGCGGCACAGGCCCACCGCTTCAAACAACTGGGCGCCACGGTACGAACTGACGGCAGAGATACCCATCTTGGACATGATTTTGAGCAGACCCTTGTTGATCCCCTTGCGATAATTCTTGTAGCAAGCACTGGGTTCGCCCAGCACCTCACCACTGCGAATCAGGTCTTCCAATACACTGTATGCGAGGTAGGGGTACACCGCTGTCGCCCCGAAGCCCAGCAGGCAGGCGATCTGGTGCGAGTCGCGGGCACTGGCTGACTCGACAACTATATTGGCATCGACCCGCAGTCCCGTGCGGATCAAGTGGTGGTGTAGCGCCCCCACTGACAGCAGGCTGTGGATAGGCAATCGGTCCTGCTCGATACCACGGTCCGAAATCACCAGAATCGTGACGCCACCGCGCACCGCTGCCTCCGCTGCAGCGACCATGTCTTCAATAGCCTGCTTCAGGCTCTTTTCCGCCGGGTTGTAGGTGCAATTGATTGTCTGCACCACAAAGCCGGGGCGATCGAGTTGTAACAAGGTGGTGAATTTACCCTGGGATAACACCGGCGACGACAACACAACCCGGTCGGCGTGCTCAGGCCCCTGCTGGAAGACATTCTTTTCACCCCCCAGATCTGTCACCAGCGACATAACGATA
Organism: uncultured Haliea sp.; assembly: GCA_963977275.1. Classification (GTDB taxonomy): domain Bacteria; phylum Pseudomonadota; class Gammaproteobacteria; order Pseudomonadales; family Halieaceae; genus JARRPM01. Next base: position 123,611 of record CAXBNX010000005.1, read on the forward strand.
GTTTCGCGCAGGGGATCGATTGGCGGATTGGTTACCTGGGCAAATTTCTGCCGGAAATAATCGTAAAGCGAACGCTCCAGACGAGACAGTACCGCCATGGGAGTATCGTCTCCCATGGAGCCTACGCCTTCGTTGCCGGTCTCTGCCAGCGGCCTGAGTATCTGGTCTCGCTCCTCGAAGCTGACCTGGAACATTTTCATATAGTTGGTGAGTCTGGCCGCGTCGATTCCCGTGGCCACTTCGCCACCGAAGGTCCCCTCTATGCGCTGAGACTTTTCCCTGAGCCAGCGCTTGTAGGGATGCTGGGCTTTCAAGCGATTGTCGATTTCGTCGTTTTGCAGCAACTCGCCAGTCTGGGTATCCACCATGAGGATCTGGCCGGGCCCAACGCGGCCTTTGGCGATCACGTCTTCGTTTTTGTAACCGTGGGTACCTACCTCGGACGCCAGTGTGATAAAGCCGTCTTTGGTGGTCACCCAGCGAGCAGGGCGCAGCCCATTGCGGTCCAGCAGGCAGACCGCGTAGCGGCCATCGGTGAGTACTATTCCCGCCGGTCCATCCCAGGGCTCCATGTGCATGGAGTGGTACTCATAGAAAGCCTTGAGGTCCGGGTCCATAGATTCGATGTTCTGCCAGGCGGGCGGAATCAGCATCCGCAACGCCCGGGGCATGTCGACACCACCGGTAAGCAGCACATCCAGCATATTATCGAGGCTGGATGAGTCGGAGCCCGTACGGTTGACCAGCGGGGCGATGGACTGGATATCCGGCAAGCTCTCACTCTCAAATCGGGCCGTGCGCGCGTCGGCCCAATTCCGATTGCCCTCGATGGTATTGATTTCCCCATTATGTGCCAGCAGCCGGAACGGCTGGGCCAATGGCCAACGCGGCATGGTGTTGGTGGAAAAGCGCTGGTGGAAAACGCAAATAGCAGTCTCCAGCCGTGCGTCATCCAGATCCAGGTAAAAACGCGGTAAATCTACCGGCATCACCAGACCCTTGTACGCAATAACCCGCCCGGAAAGGCTGCAAATATAAAATTCACTGTCGTCAGCGGTCGCAATTTCGGCTTTGCGGCGGGCGACAAACAATTTGGCGTTCAATTCCTCATCGGAGACCCCGTGGGCTTCTACGAAGACCTGCTCGATGGCGGGCAGACTGGCCAGGGCAATGGAACCACATACCGAGCTGTCCGTGGGAACCTCTCGCCACCCCAATACGCGCAGCCCCTGATCTGTCAGTGCCCGCTCGGTTGCGGCTCGCGCCGCGGTGGCGCGGGAGGAATCGTTGCTCAGGAAAATCTGGCCTACGCCGTAGTTTTCGCCCAGGGTCACACCAAAGCACTCACTGGCCACAGTCCGCATAAACTGATCGGGCATCTGCATCAACAGACCACAGCCGTCTCCTGTCTTGCCATCGGCGGCAATGCCACCGCGGTGAGTCATACAGGTAAGCGATTCGATAGCCGTGAGCAACAGGCGATGACTGGCGTCACCCGCCGTGTGCGCGATCAGTCCGAAGCCACAATTGTCACGGAATTCTTCAGGTCTAAAAAGGCCTGCGCTCATAGTCAGTCCAAAATAAGTAGTAAAATCAAAAAGTTAAAACGGAACACCCGGCGCCACGGTAGCTTCCGAGCCAAAAGGCGGCCGACCATTTTACACATATGAACCGCAGCGGACAAACCCCGCAGCTTGAGGCAAATCAGGTGTTTATTTCGCGCACTGTCAGCAAATCTTCCAATTCGGAATCTGTGACATCGTCGACAATACAGGCGCTTCCCACGCCCCTCAACAACACCAGGCGCAGACGCCCGTCTACCACTTTCTTGTCCCGGGCCATCAGCTCAAGAAAGGCAGTAGCAGTCATATCAGCCGGCGGCACAACCGGCAACCCCGCCGCCAGGATAAGCGCGCGCAAGTTCTCTACATCTTCCTGCGCAACCCAACCGCGCCGGCGGGAGAGTTCCATGGCCAGCACCATCCCCGCCGCTACAGCCTCGCCGTGCAGCCACTGGCCGTAGCCGCGGTCTGTTTCAATGGCGTGGCCGAAGGTGTGCCCCAGGTTCAGAATCGCCCTGATCCCGCCCTCGCGCTCATCGGCCGCCACCACCTTCGCCTTGTTGCTGCAGCTGCGCTCAATGGCCTCGGCAAGAGCGGCTTCCTCTCTGGCGAGCAGCTTCGGCAGATGCTCTCGCAGCCAGTGATAGAATGGCTCGTCACTGACCAGCCCGTATTTGATTACTTCCGCCAGGCCAGCAGCAAATTCTCGCGGGGGCAAGGTCTGCAATGTATTGGTATCTATTAACACTGCCTCTGGCTGGTGAAACGCGCCTATCATGTTCTTGCCCATAGGATGATTTACCGCAGTCTTGCCGCCAACAGAGGAATCCACCTGGGCGAGCAAGGTTGTGGGCAGCTGAATAAAGTGAACCCCTCTCTGATAACAGGCGGCAGCAAATCCGGTGATATCTCCCACAACTCCGCCACCGAGGGCAATGAAAGTGGTTGTGCGATTGTGTCCGGCCGCCATCACCTGGTCAAAAATATCGCTCAGCGTGCCCAGTGTTTTGTACTCCTCCCCATCCCGCAGCAAAACCTCCGTCACGCGCTTCCTCGAACCCAGCGCCGTGCGCACACGCTCCATGTACAGCGGTGCCACATTGTCGTTACTCACCACCACAACCTGTGAGCCGCTGATATGGCTGGCCAACAATTCAGGATCCGCAAGAAGATCGCGGCCAATGTAGACGGGGTAGCTGCGCTCCCCCAAATCAACATGCAAGGTATGCATCAACACCGACACATGAACTCCTCGGGTAGGGACTAAAGAAGAGAGGGATGATACCGCTTAGTAGTGAGCTGAAACAGCCTCTGGTGGCCACGGGACTACCGCCACCTGGTATTTACTGCAACTCCTGCATCAATCGCTGGGCCACGGTTCTGGGGCTACAACCATCTGTCTCGATAATATGGTCAGCAATTTCGCGATATAAGGGTTCGCGCACTGCCATGAGTGACCGCAACACCTCCTCTGGATCCCCTTTTTGTAACAGGGGCCGGCGGCGGTCCCGACGGGTTCGCCTGACCTGCTCTTCGACGGTGGCGTAGAGATAGACGACGTAACCCCGGCCAGCCAGCGCCTGCCGGTTTTCGGGACGGTTCACCACACCACCACCTGTTGCCAACACCACATCGTCCCAGAGAGTCATTTCTTCGACCACCTGTTGCTCTCTCTCGCGAAAACCGGCCTCTCCCTCAACATCGAAAATCCAGGGGATATCCGCGCCGGTGCGTGCCTCGATTTCTGCGTCGGTATCAGCAAATCGCAACTTCAGGTGCTGCGCCAGGTATTTGCCAATTGTGGATTTGCCGGCCCCCATAGGGCCGACGAGGAATATCCTGTGAAGTCTTGGCATCTCTTTTCGGAAAAGACCCTAGTCGAGTAGGGTTTCGGCAAGAATGCGCGGTGTGATGAAGATCAAGGTCTCCGTCTTGGTGTTATTGGTGGACGTATTCCGGAAGAAAGCGCCAATATAGGGCAGGTCTCCGAAGAACGGCACTTTGTTTACCGACTCAATATCCTCCGTCTTGAACACACCGCCAAGCACCACCGTCTCCCCATTGCCCACCAGAACCTGGGTGTTCAACTGCGTGGTATCAATGGACGGAATAAAGCCCCCCGAACCGCTGGGCACCAATTCACCCACAGAATCCTGGTTCACCTGCAAGGCCAGCATGATTCTGTCATCCGGTGTAATATTGGGCGTAACATCCAGTTGCAGCACTGCGTCCTTGAATGTCACCGTAGTTTCGCCGCTGGCTGAGGATTCCTGATAGGGAATTTCTGTACCGGACTTGATCGAAGCTGCCTGCTTGTCACCGGTGATAACCTTCGGCTGTGATACCACCTCTCCCTGGCCCGCCGCCTCCAATGCAGAAAGCTCTGCAGTCAAGAACAGGTCGCCGCTGGTAAAACCCACCGCGAAACCACTGTTACGGGTAACCCCCAGGTCAACGAGCAACGCTCCCGGATAATTCACCGTTGGTTGCGTGCCGTTAATCGCCGACTGGTTAAGACTTACCACATTTTCGGTATTGCCAGAGACCGAAGTAATATCGCCGTTGTCATTATTCAGGTATCCGCCACCCCATTCTATACCCAGGTTTTTGGTGGCGTCTGACTGCGCGATAACAATACGGGCCTCAATCATCACCTGGCGGATCGGGATGTCCACGAGCTCGATCAAAGAGCGGATTTCCGCCAGCTTGGGTGCAGTCTCAGTAATAATAAGGGAGTTGGTGCGAGGCTCTACCACCACCGACCCTCTGCCAGATATCAGGCTGCCACCCTCTTCGGAGCCAGCGGTGAACAAGTTCACAATCTTGCCGGCATTGGCATAACGAATACGGACAAACTCAGACACCAGCGGCGCCAACTCAGCAATTTGCTTGTTGGCTTCAATCTGCTGCCGCTCTCGTTCAGCGATTTCAGCGGCGGGAGCCACCATCAACACGTTGCCAATCTGGCGCTTATCCAACCCTTTGGTTTTCAGCACCAGTTCCAGCGCCTGGTCCCAGGGTACGTTCTGCAGACGCAGGGTAATACGGCCGCGAACCGTATCGCTTGCAACAAGGTTGAGCTCGGTAAAATCGGCTATCAATTGCAGGACTGCGCGAATCTCTATGTCCTGGAAGTTCAATGAAATCCGGTCACCTACGTAGGTGAACTCGTTGCGACGCTCTTCCACTTCTCTCTTCGACAGAGGCTTTACACTCAGCACATACTGGTTATCTGTTTGGTAGGCCAGATAATCGAAGTCACCGGTATTTTTCAGCGTTAGTGTTGCGCCACGCTCGCTTGTATTTACATCGACACTGGTAACTGGGGTGGCAAAATCTGTTACATCGTAGCGACGCAACAGCCTTTCCGGCACGCTGGTATCCACAAACTGTACCTTGATATCACCCCCGTCACTGAAAACGTTAACGTCAACAGAGGGGTTAGTGAGTTCCAGAGTCAGTCGGCCTTCGCCATCACCGGTTCGCTGGAATTGCAGATCGGTAATTTCAGAAGTCACTTCGGTGACAGGCTCAACCGTGGTTACCATGCGATAGGGATCGGCACTCTGCTTGATATAGTCACCGGCAGATTCCTGACCCACAACAACATACAGACTATTGCCATCCACGCGGGTTTCATAAGGCACCACTTTGACCAGATTGATTACAAGACGTGTGCGGTCCCCCGATTCCAGTACAATTACGCCCGTTGCGTTGCCATAAGGAAGGGAATACCGCTTGCGCTCAAGTGCGCTTTTTGTGTCGGGAAAGTCGATGGCAATGCGAGCCGGTTTATCGATTGTGTAAGCCTTTATCTCCGGCGGTGGCTCATTGAAATCCATGCGAATTTCAAATTTGCTGCCGGGCCTGGCGCTGAACTCGATATCTTCTATCGTGGCTGCGTGCAGCGCGCCCGATAATAAGGTCATCAACAGGGCGCTTGCTACAATCAGCAGCCCCGTCGCGATGCTCTCTTTTGTTTTCCCCACGGCCTTTTTCCCCAGATATTGTTTTTTACTATTCATGGCAATCACCTTTGGCCCCGGCTTATACGCCACTCAGTTTAATGGTACGGGGGCGCTCCACCCATCCGTCCTTGGTCCCGTCACTTACGATCTCCACCACCGCCACGTAGCTGTCAGTCATTTCGACAATCTTGCCGTGGTGCCTACCAAGAAAATTTCCCAGTGTTACGCGGTGTACGCCGCCGTCAGGGTCAGTGATCAGGGTCCAATTAATACCATCGCGCTCCAATGTCCCGACCATGCGCAGTGAGTCGAAAGTATACTGCTCCAGAAACTCCTTGGCCCGATCTTCGTCGGGCTTGATAGCGCTAATCGCCTGCAATTGAGCAATTTCCCTGACCTCTACTGGCCGGTCAAATGGACTGCGCAGGGTGGTCGCACTGTAGGAAAATGCCTCATATGCCTTGAAAGTCGGTATCGGCGCAATCACACCGCCCGGCCGGTCCCGTTTCGATGCCATAAACGCATCCAGGTCTGAAAAATTCTTGTCTGCACAGGCGGTGAGTAACACGCCGAGCGACAAGCTTATTGTAAAGGCCCGGGAAAAGCAGATCATGGCTATGCTTCCCCGTCCTTGTAGCGATAGGTTTTCGCCACAATATTCATTTTCAAGTGATTGGCATCGTTACCGCTGGAACTGATGGTGAAATCGTGCAGCGTAACAATTCGCGGAAGTCCCGCCATACCGCTGATAAAGGCGCCCAGATCGTGATAAGACCCGGAGGCGTTTATCGCTATCGGCAGCTCCACATAGAATTCCCTGGCGGTTTCCGTTTGCAGATCGATACTGGAAATTTCCAACCCATTCAGAAGGCCCTTGTTGGTGATATCTTCGAGTAATCCTGGAACCTCGGTATCACTGGGTAACTGGCTGACCAGGGCACCAAAAGATTCCTCCATTTCGACCATCTGCTCGCGATATGCCTCGAGGTTCGCGGCCTGAAACGCCTTTTTCTCAAAGTCTTTTTTGAGCTCAACTTCCTGTGCCTCTACCTTGGCCAGCTGCGCTTGCAGTTCCTCGATGTGGTAGTAATAGCCGGCTGCGAGCACCAGGCTGACAAGCACCACCCAAATCAATATTTTTATCGGTACAGGCCAGGATCCGACGTTATCAAAATCGAGGTTGTTAACATCAAACTCGCGCAGCGAGCGCATGGTATCTTCAAATGCCATCGCTCAACCCTCCCCTGCTGTTTTTTCGGAATCGGGCGCCTGAATCTTCACCGTCAAGTTGAAGGTGTTTGCCTGCTCCCCGTACTCTGGCGCTGACCTCACCGCATCCAGATTAGGGCTGGCCAGCCAGTCGGAAGAGTCCAGGCGACGCATCAAACTCGATACCCGGTTGTTTGATTCGGCGACCCCACGAATGGTTATAGTCTTGTCTTTCGTTTGCAAGGCAGTGTAAAACACGCCGTCCGGGACGGTGCGCACCAACTGGTCCAGTACCCGCACAATAATCGGCCTGTTACCCTGTAATTCCTGAATTACGCGCATGCGGTCGAGCAACTGGTTGCGTTTCTTCTCCAGTTCGCGAATCTCGGCGACCTGTCCGTCCAGAACCTTGATATTTTCTACCAAATACTGGTTGCGCTTATTCTGGTCCTGGATCTGGGTATCGACAACACCGTCGGCCAGCAGGATAAGGCCCACTCCCAGAGCAAGCACCAGCCCGACGGTTATCAAAAAATCCTTTTTTAGCTCCTGTCGCCGCTCTTCGCGCCATGGCAGTAAATTAATCTGTGCCATTAGTTAAAGCTCCGTAAGGCCAGGCCACAGGCGATCATCAACGCCGGCGCGTCGCTGCTCAGTGCCACGGCATTTACTTTGGGTGATACCGACATATTGGCAAAGGGGTTTGCCACAGTGGCTGGTGTACCCAGTTTTTCCTGTACCAGCTCCGCCAGTCCCTCCATGGAGGACACACCGCCAGCCAGGATAATGTAATCGACATCGTTGTATTGGCTGGACGAGAAAAAGAACTGCAGCGAACGAGCAACCTGCTGCACCACCGCGTCCTTGAAGGGCTCTAATACCTCTGGCTCATAATCATCCGGGAGCCCACCCTGTTTTTTGGCGAGTCCTGCCTCTTCCAAGGGTAAACCGTAGCGGCGCATGATCTCATCGGTAAGCTGTTTGCCGCCGAAGAGTTGCTCCCGGGTGTATATTGTCTGGCCGTTGTTCAATACGCTGAGTGTGGTCATAGTCGCGCCGATATCCACTACCGCTACCGTGCTCTCTTCCTCCAGGTCCAACTGGCTCTGAAGCAGGGAAAATGCGCGCTCCATGGCATAGGCTTCCACGTCCATAATTTTGGGAACAAGCTCGGAGCCTTCTATCGCCTCTACCCGGGTATCGATGGTTTCCCTGCGGCAGGCGGCGAGTAACACTTCAACCATATTATTGCGTTCGGGAGAGGGGCCCTGCACCTCGAAATCGATGGCCACCTCTTCCAGTGGGTAGGGAATATACTGATCCGCCTCCAGGGTGAGCTGGGTTTCCATCTCGTCCTCACTCAGACCCTGGGGCATATCAATCATCTTGGTAATGACCGACGAGCCCGCTACCGCCGCAGCGACCGTTTTTAGCTTGGTTCTGGACTGCGCTACGACGCTACGGATGGCATTGGCCACGCCGTCGACGTCATTGACGTTCTTCTCGATAACCGCATCTTGCGGCAAAGAGCTCACCGCGTAGCTCTCCACGCGATAGCGATCCCCCGTATAGCTCAGCTCAAGCAACTTTACGGTTGTTGAACTTATGTCCAGCCCGAGAACCGGCGCAGCTTTTTTCTTCCCCATTCGCCCCAGCAAGTTTTTTTCCCTATCAGTATCACTAACTTAGGATATTTTTATGTGTAGCTACATTAATTGTTAGATATAACACAGTCGAAAATATATCCAAACTGAAAAAAAGCATATAATTACCAAATGAGCGGCTCCATTCCGATAAAAAATTACCTCAAGCCTCTGTTTATAAAGGGATAAATGAAAATCCTACGCGCTGTTGTACGCCTGTCCCTATTTGGTCTCTTTGGAGCCCTATGGCTTTTTGCCGGCATCTATCTATACCTCAGCCCAAATTTGCCCGATGTGGCCACTCTCCGAGATGTAAAACTGCAGACTCCCATGCGCGTTTATACCCGTGAGGGCCAGCTGATTGGCCAGTTTGGCGAGCAAAAACGCAGCCCGCTGCCCTTTGAAGCGATACCGGCGCAGTTCGTGGAAGCCCTGCTCGCGGCGGAAGACTCAAGCTTCTTCCGTCATTCAGGGATTGATATAACAGGGCTGATGCGTGCGGTATCGGAGCTGGTACTGACCGGAGAAAAAGGCTCCGGCGGCAGTACACTCACCATGCAGGTGGCGAGAAACTACTTTTTAAGTCTCGAGCGCACCTTTATGCGCAAGTTCAACGAGATTCTGCTGGCGATAGAGATAGAGCGTGCCCTCGACAAGCGCGAAATTTTCGAACTGTACTTCAACCGGGTATTCCTGGGGCACCGAGCCTACGGTTTTGAGGCCGCCTCACAGGTTTACTACGGCCAAAGCATCAGCGAGCTGGATCTGGCGCAACATGCGATGCTGGCCGGCATACCGAAAGCCCCCTCGCGGAACAACCCGATTAGCGGCCCTGTTGCAGGTATGGAGCGTCGCAACTGGATTCTGGGTCGCATGCGCGATCTGGGCTATATCGATCGTGCCCAATACAGTGCTGCCGTGGCACAACCCAACACGGCAACACACCACGGCGAACAGCTGAGTTTTACCGCGCACTATGCCGCCGAAATGGTGCGCCAGGAAATGCTGGATCGTTACGGGGTGGCCGCATACAACGATGGCTATCAGGTTTACACCACTATCGATACCGAACTACAGAAAGTGGCCCGCGAGGCTGTGGTCAATGGCTTGCTCACCTACGATGACCGGCACGGCTATCGCGGGCCAGAGCGCAAACTGCCCGCCGGGGAGGGGGAGGGCGGCGAAGCGCCTCTGCAGGCTTGGCTGGACGTGCTTGCCCAGACAGGGGTTATTGCCAATCTGTTGCCGGCTGTGGTTACCGAGGTGGGCGAGGAACAGGTCTCTATTGTTTTTGCCGACGGTAGCCGAGAGACCGTATTGTGGGAGAACGGCATCAAGCAGGCGTCACCCTACATCAGTGAAAGCAGAGTAGCACCAAGACCGCACAGCCCCGCCGAAGTCCTGGCAGTGGGGGACTTGATCAGGGTGACCCGCAATGAAGAAGAGTTGTGGCATCTGAGCCAGGTTCCTGCAGCCCAGGCCGCACTGGTCTCCCTGCGCCCGGACGACGGTGCCATTATCAGTATTGTGGGCGGCATGGGCTTTGAGCTCAGTAAATTCAATCGGGCAACACAGGCGAAGAGGCAACCCGGCTCCAACTTCAAGCCCTTTCTTTACAGCGCCGCACTGGAATCAGGCTTTACCGCTGCCAGCATTATTAACGACGCCCCTGTCGTCGTTGAAGATGTTTCCCTCGATGAAGGCATGTGGCGACCGGAAAACGATGAGGGCAAGTTCTATGGCCCTACCCGATTGCGTTGGGCGCTCACCAAATCGCGCAACCTGGTCTCCATCCGCCTGCTGCAGCAGCTGGGTGTCGATAAATTGCTGGATTATATCGCCCGCTTCGGCTTCGACACCTCCAGCTTTCCCCGGGATCTGTCATTGGCGCTTGGTACGCACGTCATGACCGTGATAGACGTGGCCTCAGCCTACGCGGTATTAGCCAACGGCGGCTACCGCGTCGAGCCCTACCTGATAGACCGCATCGAGGATATGGATGGCGAAGAGATTTACCGTGCCAGACCACTAACCGTTTGCCGTGGCTGTGATCAAGCTACCGAGACAGAAATGCCCGAAGAGCTCAGCATGGAAGAAATCCTGGAAGGGGATGATACCGAGGCGCCGGCCTTACCAGCCGCACCGCGTATCATGGAGGCCCGGGCGAACTTCGTGATCAACAGTATCCTGAGGGACGTGATTACCAAGGGCACCGGGCGCAAAGCCCTGGTTCTCAAACGCGGCGACATTGCCGGAAAAACAGGGACGACCAACGGCCCGATGGATGCCTGGTTCTCCGGCTATAACGCCGACGTGGTCACCTCCACATGGGTGGGCTTCGACAACTACACCCCGCTGGGTCGCAGGGAATTCGGCGGCACAGCCGCGCTGCCTATCTGGATCGACTTCATGCGCCAGGCTCTGCGCGACAGCCCCGAGCAACAGCGCCCTGTGCCACCCGGTCTCGTCAGTGTCAGGATTGATCCGGACACCGGATTGCTGGCCAATCCCGGTCAGGCAAACGCGATTTTCGAATACTTCCCGGAAGAGGATATTCCTGGCGAGTTGGGCAACGATTCGAGCGAGAACCCCGGCAGCCAGGGTACTGATGGACTGGTGAGGGATATTTTCTAGGGGCGGCGCCGCCCCGGGAATTACTGGCCTGGGGAATAGTTCTCGGGGTAGGGCAAGCGTGCCACACCACTGGCCACCGCCGCCCGCGCTACCGCAGGAGCAACCAGCCCCAGCAGGCGAGAATCCATCGGCTTGGGGATAATATATTCAGGGCCAAATTCCAGTGCGTCAATTTCACAAGCGGCCAGCACTGCTGCGGGCACGTCCAACCGGGTCAATTCACAGAGGGCATGCACGGCCGCAATTTTCATCTCTTCATTGATACAGGAAGCCCGCACATCCAGCGCGCCGCGGAAAATGTAGGGAAATCCCAGCACGTTATTCACCTGATTGGGATAATCGGACCGGCCAGTGGCAATAATCACATCGTTGCGTGCGGCCAGCGCTTTTTCGGGCCTGATTTCGGGATCCGGGTTGGAGCAGGCGAAGACCACAGGCCGGGGTGCCATCGACAGCAGCATTTCCACGCTGAGCAAGTCTGCACCGGAGAGGCCGATAAACACGTCTGCACCGTTAATCGCGTCTGATAAGCTGCGTTTATTGGTTTGGTTGGCGAATTCCTGCTTATAGGCATTAACACCTTCACGTCCGGTATAAATTACACCTCGCCGATCCAGCATAAAGATATTTTCACGACTGGCACCCAGACTCACCAACAGTCGCATACAGGCGATTGCCGCTGCACCTGCCCCAAGACAGGTAATAATCGCGTCCTCAAGCTTCTTGCCCTGCACTTCCAACGCATTCAGCAAACCCGCAGCAGTCACGATCGCGGTGCCGTGCTGGTCGTCGTGGAACACCGGAATGGAGCACTGCTCGACCAGTGATGCCTCTATCTCGAAGCACTCAGGTGCCTTGATATCTTCCAGGTTAATCCCGCCGAAAGTGTCCGCGATACGAGCAACGGTATCAATAAACTCTTGGGGATCTTCGGTGTTGACTTCAATATCGACCGAATTAATGCCGGCAAACCGTTTGAACAGCAACGCTTTACCTTCCATAACAGGTTTGCTGGCAAGAGGTCCGAGATTACCCAGGCCGAGAACCGCCGTGCCGTTGGTGATAACGGCGACGAGGTTGCCCTTGCCGGTATAGCGGTAGGCGTTTTCGCGGTCACTGGCTATCTCGCGACAGGGCTCGGCGACACCCGGGCTATAGGCCAGAGCCAGATCCAGTTGGGTCTCCGCAGGCTTGGTGAGCTCCACACTGATTTTGCCAGCAACGGGGCCAGAGTGATAATCCAGAGCGGCCTGTTTAAAGTCCTTTGACATGGCTTTCACTTGTCGGAAAAAAGGGTCGAAAGGATATAGAAAAGGGCGACGGGTAACAAGGCGACAAATGACCGTATTGTTATAAGATTGCCGCTACCGGCAATGCGGGGCAGGCTCTCCTGCCTCCCGCGACATACCGCACGTCCTGTGCATCGTCGCTACCAGCGTCCTGTGCATAAAAAAGCCAGGCTGTTTAGGGCCTGGCTTTTGAAGAGTCGTTTCTGGCGCGATGCGCCGATAAAACTATCGCTTGCTGCCGCGATTACCAAAACGCTTGTTGAAGCGATCCACACGGCCACCAGTATCCATCACCTTCTGCTTGCCGGTGAAGAAGGGGTGGCACTCGGAGCAAACATCAATGTGAAGGTCTTCACACAGAGTTGAGCGCGTTAATACCTTGTTGCCACAACTGCAGGTAGCAGTGATAGCCTCGTACTTGGGGTGAATGTCTGCTTTCATGGTTTTACTCCTCATCATATGGCGCCGCCACCCGATCCCTGCCGGGCACCGCACCAAAAAAATAGGCGCGCATCTTACCAGAGCTGGGAACATAAGCAAGCGCTGTCAAAAGCTTACCGAACGGGGCATAAGTCCCGCACTGCTAGTCACGGTCAACGATATTCACCCGTCTGTTTTGTTACAATATGGGTTTTCACCTCGTCAGCCCGCAAAGGGGCGCAATGTCCGTACTCCGCCTCGCCATACCGTCGCCGTTACGCCGTCTTTTCGATTACTTGCCCCCGCAAGGTACCAGTAATGCAGAGATAAAAGGCCTGCGGCCCGGGCAGCGCCTGGTCGTACCCTTCGGCCCCCGCCGGGTTACTGGATACCTTGTAGCAGTAAACGAGGTAAGTGAACTGCCGACGGCGAAGTTGAGGCACGCCCTGTCCATACTCGACCCTGAACCGCTTATCTCAACCCCGCTTATACAGCTGTGTGAATGGGCATCCCGCTACTACCACCACCCCCCGGGCGAGGTGTTCAGTGCCGCTTTTCCACGCTTTTTGCGCGAGGGAAAAGAACACCGGCCCACAGGGATACCGGGCTGGCGGCTGACAAACCGCGGACTGGGACTGCCCCCAGGCGCCCTGGCCAGGTCACCCAGGCAAGCCGAGGCGCTGGCGCTGATGCAAGCGAGCAAAGCTGTCGCCAACAGCCAATTTGCCGACAAAGGGATCAAAACGGCGGTGTTGCGACAGCTGCTGACCAAGGGCCTGGCCGAAAAATGCCTGCTGGATGAATTGCCGACTGCGACAATCAGTCGGCCCGGCCTGGATCTCAACCCCGAGCAGATGGTGGCAGTAAGGGCACTGCTGCAGGCAAGCGAAGGGTTCAGCAGTCACCTGCTGGAAGGCGTCACTGGTAGTGGTAAAACCGAGGTCTATCTGCAACTCATTGCCGATTGCCTTGAGCGTGGTAGGCAAGCCCTGGTGCTGATTCCCGAAATCGGCCTGACACCCCAGACACTGGACCGCTTCAGGCAGCGCTTCCAGGCCAGTATTGTCACACTCCACTCGGGCCTGGGAGACGCAGAGCGCTACCGCTCCTGGGAAGCTGCCCGCGATGGCAGCGCGCATATCGTTATCGGTACCCGCTCTGCCATATTTACGCCACTGCGGGCGCCGGGCCTGATTATCGTTGATGAAGAACACGACAGCTCATACAAACAGCAGGACGGTTTTCGCTACTCCGCGCGCGACGTGGCGGTAAAGCGCGGACAACTGGAAGGTTGCCCGGTGCTGCTGGGCAGTGCCACCCCCTCACTGGAGAGCCTGCACAATGTGATAACCGGCCGTTACACGTTGCACCGCCTGACACAGCGAGCAGGTATGAGTCAGTTGCCAACGATCTCCACTATTGATATTCGACGCCAGGCACTGCAAGCCGGACTGTCGGCATCACTGCTGCAGGCCATAGACGACAAACTGGCGGCAAAGCAGCAGGTATTGCTATTCCTCAACCGCCGCGGCTTTGCCCCCACCCTGCAGTGCCACGATTGCGGCTGGGTGGCGGAGTGTCGTGCGTGCGATGCCAGGTTAACCGTACACCGGCGCTCTTCCAGGCTGCGTTGTCACCACTGCGGAGCCTCTCAGGCCCTCTCGCGCCAGTGCCCCGAATGCAACAGCAGCAACCTGATGACTTCGGGGCTGGGTACCGAGCAAACCGAGGCTTTTCTGCGCGAGCGATTTGGCCAATGGCCAGTTTTCCGCGTTGATAGCGACTCAATGCAGGCCAGGCACGCTATGCGAGAGCTGGTCAGCGAGATAAACCAGGGCGAGCCGGGAATACTGCTGGGAACCCAGATGCTGACCAAGGGCCACCATTTCCCGGCGGTCGGCCTGGTAGCGGTTATCGATGCCGACGCGATGCTGTTCAGTGCGGATTTTCGTGGCGAGGAACGCATGGCTCAACTTTTAACCCAGGTGGCGGGTCGCGCCGGTCGAGCGGAGATGCCCGGTGAAGTACTGTTGCAAACCCACTACCCGGATCACCCGGCCCTACAGGCCATGCTCTCAATGAATTATGCCGACCAGGCACGAAAGATGCTGACGGAGCGCACTGCCGCCGGTATGCCACCGGCCGGTCAATTGGTGGTGCTGCGCAGCGATTGCGATGATTCGTCCCACGGGGAACAATTCCTGCAACACCTTCGCGATCAGGCGGGTAACGCGCTGCCCGGAGGAAGTCAGCTTATAGGCCCACTGCCCTCGCCCATGCAACGGCGGGCAGGCAAGTACCGCTGCCAACTGATAATACTCGCTCCCGATCGCAGGGCTGCCCATGCGGCTGCCAGCCTTTTGGTGTCTCTGGCGGAGGCGGCCAAAGCCCGGCGCGACCTGAAATGGACCATTGATATTGACCCTCAGGATTTGTACTAGTGCACCTCTGACACTGGCCATAGCAGGGACTTACAAGGATAATAGCCGGCCAGCGGACCTTAAGGCCTCAGTCAGTCCACCGAAGCTCCGATAAGCAATTGAATTAATTCAGGTAACCCCTCTCGCAATGAAGGAACACATCAGCCAGCTCATACTCCAGGCGCTGGACGCATTGGCACAGCAGGGCAAACTGGCCGCAGATCTCCCGGCGCGGATAAATGTCGATCGCACCCGCGACCCCAGTCACGGCGACCTCGCCAGCAATGTCGCTCTGGGGCTCGCCAAGGCGGCCGGCCAAAATCCCAGGGAGTTGGCAGTTTTGATCTGTGACGCGCTGCCCAGCGCAAGCTTCGTTTCGCGCACCGAGATCGCCGGGCCCGGATTTATCAATTTTTTCCTCTCCGGGGCCAGCAGCCAGGCCGTGATTCAGCGAATCCTGGAGCAGGGTGCAGCCTTCGGGTGCAACAGCACGGGAGAGGGGCGCAAGGTGCAGGTGGAGTACGTATCAGCCAATCCCACCGGCCCCCTGCACGTCGGCCACGGCCGCGGTGCGGCAGTGGGGGACAGTATCTGCCGCCTGCTACAGGCCACTGGCTGGGACGTCAGCCGGGAGTTTTATTACAACGACGCGGGTCAGCAGATCACCAACCTGGCGCTGTCGGTACAAGCCCGTTGCCAGGGCCGGGGCCCCGACGACCCGAGCTGGCCGGAGGACGGCTATCGCGGTGGCTATATCGAGGACGTGGCAAAGGCCTACCTGCGCGGCGACCGCGTCGATACCAGCGACCAACATGTGAGCGGCGCAGCCAACCCTGACGACCTGGATGCCATACGCCGCTTTGCCGTCGCCTACCTGCGGCGCGAACAGGATCTCGACCTGCAGACCTTTGCAGTGCACTTTGACAATTATTTTCTCGAGTCCTCCCTCTATGAAAATGGCGAGGTAGAGGCAACTGTGCAACGTTTGATCGAACGCGGCCACACCTATGAGCTGGATGGCGCGCTGTGGTTGCGCACTACAGATTTTGGCGATGACAAGGACCGCGTGATGCGCAAGAGCGAGGGCGGCTATACCTATTTCCTGCCGGATGTCGCCTACCATCTCAACAAATGGCAGCGTGGCTTTGTATCCGTCATCAACGAGCAGGGTGCGGATCACCACAGCACTGTTACTCGTGTCCGGGCCGGGCTACAGGCATTGGAATCCGGTATACCCGAGGGCTGGCCGGACTATGTTCTGCACCAGATGGTCACCGTCATGCGCGACGGAGAAGAAGTAAAGCTGTCCAAGCGAGCGGGCAGTTATGTGACCCTGCGTGACCTTATCGACGAGGTTGGCTGCGACGCCACGCGCTACTTTCTCGCGGCCCGGGCAGCCAACTCCCAGCTCACCTTCGATATCAATCTCGCCCTCTCCCAGAGTAACGACAATCCGGTGTACTACATACAATACGCGCACGCACGGGCCTGTAGTGTGATGCGCAAGCTTGCGGAGCAGGGCTGGGAATGGTCTGTCCAGGCCGGCCTGGCCGACCTGGATCGCCTGACGGAGGACCACGAGAAAGCCCTGCTACGCCAGCTTGACCGCTATCCTGAGATCGTTGCAGGCGCCGCTGCCAGCAGGGAGCCACATAATGTGGCCACCTACCTGCGGGAACTGGCGGGCGACTTTCACACTTGCTACAACGCTCATAAGGTGTTGGTGGAAGAGCCGGCCCTGCGCAATGCCCGCGTGGCCCTGAGCGAGTCAGTGCGGCAGGTTGTGTCAAATGGGCTGGACCTGATGGGTGTGTCCGCCCCGGAGGAGATGTAAGACATGGCGCGGGATTACGCCAAGACGAAAAAAAACGGCAGCCGTGCACCGCGCAAGAACAACACCGCAGCGCGCCAATCTTCCAGAAACGCCCCCCAACCCCAACAGGGGAGTCGCTGGCGCGCCTACAGCGCCGGCCTGCTGAGCGGCGTATTCCTGAGCTTTCTCTTGTACCTGGGCACGCTCCCACCCGCCAATCACCCGGGTACCGCGCCGGAAGCCACCCCCACCACTGCGGTACCTGCGGAGCCACCCAGACCGCGCTTCGACTTTTACACCATGCTGCCCGAGCAGACCCTGGACGGCCCGGTTGAGCCGGCAGAAGTCGCCAAGCCTCCTCCCGGCGCCGCCCAGGTGACGTACCTGCTGCAGGCTGGCTCCTTCCGTCAGCGGGAGGACGCCGATCGACGCCGGGCCGAACTGTTGCTACTGGGGCTGGACCCCCGGATCGAGGAGACCAACAGCGACAACGGCCGCTGGTTCCGCGTATACCTTGGCCCCTTCGGTTCACACTCGGCTATGACCCGGGCCCGCAGCCTGACCGCCGCCCAGGATATCGATACGTTGCTATTGAAACGCGGCACGACCTGATTTGTGACAGCGGAGCCTTGAATTTCCGCGACTACCTCCCCATATCTTTCACATAAGCCCCCCGGTAATGCGCAGTGAGGTAATTCATATTGGAACAGTACAGAGGTACCACCATCCTGTCCGTACGCAGGGGGAATAGCGTGGTGATTGGTGGGGACGGCCAAGTCTCCATGGGCAATACTGTCATGAAGGGCAATGCTCGCAAGGTGCGCCGGTTACACAATAACCAGGTGCTGGCAGGCTTCGCCGGCGGTACCGCCGATGCCTTCACGCTGTTTGAGTTATTCGAAGCCCAACTGGACAAACACCAGGGCCACCTGGTGCGAGCCGCTGTCGAGCTGGCAAAGGCCTGGCGCACAGAGCGCGCTCTGCGCCGCCTGGAAGCACTGCTGGCAGTTGCAGACAAAAGCACTTCGCTGGTTATCACCGGCAACGGTGATGTGATCGAACCGGAAGACAATCTGATAGCCATTGGCTCGGGGGGGCCCTACGCGCAATCCGCGGCCAGGGCGCTGCTGGACAACACCGAGCTCGACGCCCGCGACATTGTTGAGAAAGGCCTCGCGATAGCGGGCGACATCTGTATTTACACCAACCATAACCGCACCATTGAACAACTGGATTTCTAGGCAGACCTATGTCCGATATGACCCCCCGCGAGATCGTTCACGAGCTCGATAAACACATCATCGGCCAGGATGAGGCCAAA
Organism: uncultured Haliea sp.; assembly: GCA_963977275.1. Taxonomy (GTDB): domain Bacteria; phylum Pseudomonadota; class Gammaproteobacteria; order Pseudomonadales; family Halieaceae; genus JARRPM01. Next base: position 141,890 of record CAXBNX010000005.1, read on the forward strand.
CGCGCTGTGGCAATCGCCCTGCGCAATCGCTGGCGGCGTATGCAACTGCCGGAGGAACTGCGCGCTGAAATTACACCCAAAAATATCCTGATGATCGGGCCCACTGGCGTGGGCAAAACCGAAATCGCACGGCGGCTGGCGAAATTGGCCAACGCGCCTTTCGTTAAAGTGGAGGCGACCAAGTTTACCGAGGTGGGCTACGTAGGGCGCGATGTGGACTCCATAGTCCGCGATCTGGTGGACGTGTCCATCAAGATGCTGCGGGAGCAGGAAATGAATCGGGTACGCTTTCGCGCGGAGGAGATGGCAGAGGAGAGAATCCTCGACATCCTGCTGCCACCGGCCCGCAATACGGACACCGAATCCGGCGCCGGCACACGTCAGCTACTGCGTAAGAAACTGCGGGAAGGCGAGCTGGACGAGAAAGAGATCGAGGTGGACATCAGCACCAACGCAGCCGCCATGGAGATCATGGCCCCCCCGGGCATGGAAGAAATGACCAACCAGCTGCAGAGCATGTTCTCCAATATGTCACGGCAGCAGCAAAAAACCCGGAAGTTGCCGATCAAGGCCGCCTTCTCCGCCCTGTGCGATGAGGAGGCCGCAAAGATGGTCAACGAGGACGAGCTCAGGCAGAAAGCGGTCAATACCGCTGAGCAGAACGGTATCGTGTTTATTGATGAGCTGGACAAGGTGGCCAAGCGCAGCGAGGGCGCTGGTGCGGACATCTCCCGCGAAGGCGTACAGCGGGATTTGCTGCCTCTGATCGAAGGGTCCACCGTCAGCACCAAGCACGGCATGATCAAGACTGACCACATCCTGTTTATTGCCTCCGGCGCATTCCACCTGGCCAAGCCATCGGACCTGATACCGGAATTGCAAGGGCGGCTGCCCATCAGGGTTGAGTTGTCCGCGCTCACGCCCGACGATTTCGAGCGTATTCTTACGGAACCAAACGCCTCCCTCACGGAACAATACCAGGCCCTGCTGGGCACGGAGGGCATGAAAGTAGAATTTACCGCAGATGGCATTCGCCGTATTGCTGAGACCGCCTGGCACGTGAATGAGCGAACTGAAAATATCGGCGCCCGCAGGCTGCACACCGTGATGGAGCGCCTGTTGGAGGAGTCATCCTTCGGTGCTGCCGACGCCAGCCTGAATGAAAAACCCCTGCGGGTGGACGCCGACTACGTCGATAGCCAACTGAAGGCATTGAGCGCAGACGACGACCTGTCGCGCTTCATTCTCTAATCGGGTGAGTGCCGAGCAATACAAAAAACCGCTGGGCCTGAAGTTGCATCAGCGCTCCCGTGAACTGGAGCTGGAGTACACCGGTGACGAGCGCTATTCACTGCCCTGTGAATACCTCCGCGTGTACTCGCCCTCAGCGGAGGTGCGGGGCCACGGCAGCGGTCAGGAAACCCTGCAAACCGGAAAAATCCATGTCGGGATTACCGCCATCAAGCCCGTCGGCCGCTATGCGGTTCAGCTGGTTTTTGACGACGGCCACGACACCGGTCTCTATTCCTGGGATTACCTGTATGAGCTTTGCACCCAGCAGTCACAACGCTGGGAGGATTACCTCGACCGGCTGAATGAGGCCGGCGCCAGTCGCGACCCCGACGTACAGGTTATGCATTTTCAGCCCTAGAGTCGTGGTTGCTGATTTGATCCACTACACCGGCCCACATCGCGCTACAATACGCCGTTCCACGGTGGGAGGGCGCAGACCCCATGAGCGACAAAGACAAGACACACTTCGGTTACAGTGAAGTCGACACCGATGCCAAGGCGGGCATGGTGGCAGACGTATTTCACTCGGTAGCCTCGCGCTATGACCTGATGAACGACCTGATGTCCGGCGGCATACACCGGATCTGGAAGCGTTTCACCATTGAGCTGAGTGGCGTGCGTACAGGCAACGCAGTACTGGATATCGCTGGCGGCACCGGCGACCTCGCGGCCCGCTTCGCCGATATTGTCGGCCCCACCGGTCGCGTGGTATTAGCTGACATTAACGACTCCATGCTAAAGGTGGGCCGGGACAAACTGTTGGACAATGGGCGCATGGGAAACCTGGAATTCGTGCAGGCAGACGCCCAGTATCTGCCTTTTCCCGACGACACATTCGACTGCATCACCATCGCTTTTGGCCTGCGCAACGTCACCGACAAAGACCTGGCGCTACGTTCCATGCTGCGCGTACTGAAACCCGGCGGACGCCTGCTGGTGCTGGAATTTTCCAAGCCGCACAACCCGCTGTTGAGCAAAGCGTACGACACATACTCTTTCAGCGTGCTGCCGCTGCTGGGCCGACTGGTCGCTAATGACGCAGACAGCTACAAGTATCTCGCCGAATCCATCCGCATGCACCCTGACCAGGAAACACTTAAGGACATGATGGAAGAGGCCGGCTTCAGCCGCTGCGAATTCCATAATATGACCGGCGGTGTCGTGGCACTTCACAAAGGTGTCAAAGCCTGAAATGGCTTCCGCTATCGATCCCACCCTGCACACTGCTGCGCTGGCGACGCTCGAAAGAGTCGTTAACCAGGCGCTTGAACTGTCCCCCGGTAGCGCCGCGGCACTAGCCGGCCTGGCGGATAATGTCTTCGCGCTGCATTGCACCGCGCCGACGCTGGACACCTTCCTGCAACCGGGCAATGGCAGTATTCGACTGATGGGGTATTACGATGGGCCTGTCACCACCAGTGTGCGCGGCTCTGCTTCCGATTTCGCTGAACTGGCCACAGCCAAAGACCCGACGGCGGCTCTGATCAATGGCGCGCTGGAACTCAGTGGCGACAGCGCACCGCTGATCGAATTGCAGAAAATCATCGCCCGCCTGGAAATTGACTGGGAAGCCCCACTGGTCAATGCCCTGGGAGATGTTGCCGGTCATCAGCTGGCAGAGTTGCTACGCGGGGCCTACAAGTGGGGCCGCCAGGCCTCTAGCGGGCTGAGCCGGCAACTGGAGGAATTTATTCACGAAGAGGCACGCCTGAGTCCACCACGACTTGAGCTCGAAGACTTTTTTACCGACGTGCGTCAACTGGGTCTGCAGGTAGAGCGCCTGGAATCGCGCACCCAGCGTCTGCGCAAACGCATACAGAAATTGCAGGAATAGGCCGGCCATGTCTCGCGCAGCACGACTTGTTAAAATTTTCCGCACAGGCTCGCGCTATCGCCTGGACGAGTTTATCGATACGGATCGCCTGGGCACTGTGCCACGACTGGCCCTTAAGCTGGCGCCCTGGCGCCTGCAAACCGCGCCGGACCTGCCGCGAGGTGTACGCCTGCGCCGGGCACTGGAAGAACTGGGGCCGGTATTTATCAAGTTTGGCCAGATGCTGTCCACCCGGCGCGACCTGCTGCCCACAGACATCGCGGACGAACTGGCCAAGCTCCAGGACAAAGTACCGCCATTCCCGCAACAGCAGTCCATCGACATCATCGAGAAAAGCCTGGGCAAGCCGGTGTCTGAGCTGTTCGCCAGTTTTGACGCCCAGCCAATGGCGTCGGCCTCTGTCGCCCAGGTACACGCCGCCACCTTACACAGCGGCGAACAGGCGGTGGTCAAGGTAATACGCCCCGATATTGAGCCCATTATTCGCCAGGATCTGGCGCTGATGTACACCCTGGCTAAACTGGTCGAGCGGTATTTTCCCGATGGCAGGCGCCTGCGCCCGGTTGAAGTCGTAACGGATTACGAGTTGATAATACTGGATGAGCTGGACCTGGGCCGCGAGGCGGCAAATGCCTGCCAACTGCGGCGCAACTTTGAAAACAGCAAACTGGTATATGTCCCGCAGGTTTACTGGGACTACACCTGCCGCAACGTCTTCGTCATGGAGCGCATCAACGGCATACCGGTCACCGATATGGCGGAGCTGGAAGCACGGGGAACAGACCTGAAGTTGCTGGCTGAGCGCGGCGTGGAAATATTTTTCACCCAGGTATTTCGTGACAGCTTCTTTCACGCCGACATGCACCCGGGCAACATATTCGTTGATGCCACTGACCCGGCAGACCCTACTTATATCGCAGTAGACTGCGCCATTATTGGCAGCCTCAGCGACTCCGACCAGTATTACCTTGCTCGTAACCTCCTCAGCATATTCCGACGCGATTACCGCGAGGTAGCCCAGTTGCACGTTGAATGCGGCTGGGTGCCTCCCCAGACTCGGGTGCAGGATTTCGAGTCCGCCATGCGGGCGGTTTGCGAGCCGGTATTCGAACGCCCCATCGGTGAAATTTCCTTCGGCCAGTTGTTGATCTACCTGTTCAGCACCGCGCGTCGCTTCGATATGCAAATACAGCCATCACTGGTGCTGCTGCAAAAAACCATGTTGAACATAGAGGGCCTCGGTCGGCAGCTCTATCCCGGTCTCAACCTGTGGGATACCGCCAAGCCGTTTCTGGAGGACTGGGTACAGGAACGCTACTCACCCCAGTCCCTGCTGCGCCGGCTCCAGCGACAGGCCCCTTCCTGGCTGGAGCAATTGCCGCAATTACCCGACGCCATGATGGACAACCTGCAGCAGTCCCGCGACATGGAGATGCGCTTCACCCGGCAGCAACAGCAATCACAGGAGCTGCTCAAAGGAAATATCGCCAAAGTGCGCCGCCAACGACGCCAGTTGCTGGCAGCAGTTGCCTGCGTGGGGGCCGCTGTTTCGGTATTCCCGGGGGGGTGGCAACAGCTGGCAGATGCACCTTTGGTCAGTTGGCTACTGGCAGGGCTGGCCCTGGCGCTGCTGTGGCCGCGGGCGAACTGAAAGATAGCTGGGAGATCACCGGAATGTGCGACCGACAGCCCTGTGTCATAATGGGCGGCCAAAAACGGGCAGTACGATGAGTAACGACACAGCCGACCTGGTCGAGGAAATCAAATGGAACGAGCACGGGCTCGTGCCGGCAATTGCGCAGGACTGGCAAACAGGCGAGGTACTGATGCTCGCCTGGATGAATCGCGAGTCCCTGGCGCTTACCCTCAGCGAGGGAAGGGCTATCTACTGGTCCCGCTCTCGCAAGGTGTTGTGGCGCAAGGGCGAAGAATCGGGCCATGTGCAGGAGCTCAAAGAGTTGCGAATTGATTGCGATGCCGACACGGTATTGATGAAGGTGGAACAGCTGGGAGGAATCGCCTGCCACACCGGCCGTCGAAGTTGTTTTTATCGTAAAAGCGCAGATGGCGCTTGGCAGGTAACTGACAAGGTGTTGCAATCGCCTGAAGAAATGTACGGAAAAACACCATGAGTGATGTGCTGGAAAAGTTGGCAGCTACTCTGGAGCAGCGCAAGAGTGCTGAACCGGATACATCCTATGTGGCGAGCTTGCACCAGAAGGGCTTGAACAAGATTCTCGAAAAGTTGGGCGAAGAGGCCACGGAGGTCATAATAGCTGCCAAGGATGTGCGGGGAGACCAGGGCCGCAATGCGTTAATCGCGGAGGTCGCCGACCTGTGGTTTCACAGCATGGTGATGCTGTCTCACCTGGACGTGAGCATAAACGAAGTAACCGACTGCCTGAGCGAGCGCATGGGCATCTCCGGGATTGATGAAAAAGCCGGGCGAAACAAACAGTAAACGGAATAGATAAGCGGGAGATTAAAATGGGTATCGGTGGAATAAGTGTATGGCAACTGTTGATCATACTGGCAATCGTCGTCATGTTGTTCGGCACCAAGCGGCTGCGAACTCTGGGCAGCGACCTGGGTAGTGCGGTGAAAGGTTTTCGCAAGACCATGCACGATGATGGCAGCGCAGATCCCGCAGCGGAGAAAGACCAGCCGGAGGAAGACGCTTCCTCCGGCGAAAAGGACAAGTAAGCTCTGAATGTTCGATATCGGTTTCACCGAACTGGTGCTGGTAGGCGTTGTGGGCCTGCTGGTCATCGGGCCTGAACGGCTGCCGGGGGCTATCCGCACAGCCAACCATTGGCTGGGCCGACTGAAGCGCGGTTTCAACGATATCAAGCGGGAGGTGCAGCAAGAGTTGCACAATGACGAGATAATGCAGGAACTGCGTAAAACCGGACGAGAGCTGAAGTCACAGGCCGACGAGTTCGGTCTCGATCTACAGAACAACGCCGCCGGGCTCACGGATTCCGCGCCGGATAATAGCCCCGCGCGACACACACAAACCCAAGCGACGGATAAACCCGCAGAATGAGCGAACCGGAAAGCACCGACCAGCCACTACCGCTGATTGCCCACCTCACAGAGCTGCGCGATCGCTTGTTGCGCGCTCTGCTGGCAGTACTGATAGTCTTCATTTGCCTGTTCCCCTTTGCCAACGAAATCTACACTTTTGTTTCGGAGCCACTGCGGGCGCTGTTACCTGAGGGAGCGACCATGATCGCCACCGAGGTGGCATCGCCCTTCCTGACCCCCTTCAAGCTCACCCTGGTAGCTGCAATATTTCTGGCAATACCCTACCTGCTCTACCAGGTGTGGAGCTTTATCGCGCCCGGCATGTATCAACATGAAAAGCGGCTGGCCATGCCACTGCTCGCGTCCAGTATCCTGTTGTTCTATGCCGGGGCGGCATTTGCCTACTTTGTGGTGTTCCCGCTGATTTTCGCTTTCTTTACCAGCACCGGCCCGGCAGATATCACCATCATGACCGATATCAACAGCTACCTGGACTTCGTGCTGAAACTGTTTTTCGCCTTCGGCGTGGCATTTGAGATACCTATAGCCGCCGTATTACTTATATCGACCGGTGTTACCACGCCGGATAACCTGGCGAAGAAGCGGCCCTTTATCATCGTGGGGTGCTTTGTCCTCGGCATGGTGCTCACACCTCCGGATATTATTTCTCAATCGTTACTGGCCTTTCCGATGTGGTTGCTGTTTGAAATCGGGGTCTATTTTGGTCGTATAATTATCCGTAACAAACCCCCGGAAACTGAATAGCCGGTGGCAACCAAGCCCGGGGGCTGCAAGCCTGCCCTCACTGCTGCCGATCCTCGGTTTCCTTAAACCCTACAAGATGCGACTGGTGGCCGCGAGCGTGGTGTTGTTGTTCACAGCAGCCGCCACCCTGTCCCTGGGCCGTGGCCTGCAGGTACTGATAGACCGTGGCTTCGGTGGTGACAGCGCCGATCTCAGCGCTGCTGTTGGGTTGCTAATAGTCATTGCCGCCGCCATCGCGGTGGGCACTTTTATCCGTTTCTACCTGGTATCCTGGCTGGGAGAGCGTGTGAGCGCCGACCTGCGTAAAGCCGTTTTTGACAATCTGGTCGGCCTGCATCCCGGCTTCTTCGAGCTCAACCGCAGCGGCGAAATCATGTCGCGCCTGACAACGGATACCACGCTGCTACAGAGCATTATCGGTTCCTCCTTCAGTATGGCGCTGCGCAGCAGCCTGACCATGATTGGCGCGCTGGTGATGATGTTCATCACCAATCTGAAACTCAGCCTGATCATTGCTGTTGGCGTACCGCTGGTACTGTTGCCCATTCTGTTTTTTGGCCGCCGTGTACGGCGTCTGTCAAACCAAAGCCAGGACAGCATCGCCAGCGTGGGCAGTTACGCCGGTGAGGTTATACAACATATCCGGGTTGTTCAGAGTTACACACAGGAAAAATTTGAGTCCACCGCGTTTGCGCGCGAAGTAGAACGGGCTTTCGAAATTGCCCGGCGCAGGATTTGGCAGCGGTCTCTACTGATAGGGGGCGCAATCCTGTTGGTGTTCACGGGTATGGCAGCCATGATGTGGGAGGGGGGCCAGGACGTGCTCAGCGGCCGCATGACCGGTGGCGAGTTGGGGGCATTCGTCTTCTACGCCATTATGGTGGGCAGCGGGGTGGCAACTGTTTCGGAGGTCTGGGGAGAATTACAGCGGGCCGCCGGCGCTGCCGAACGACTGATACAGCTCCTTAACACCCGCAGCCTGATTGAAGACCCCGGCCCGCAAGACCTCCCAGTACAACAGCCCCAGCGGCCCGAGCTGAGGCTGGACAAGGTCACATTTTGCTACCCCACCCGGCCCGGTCAGGCGGCCCTGCGGGACTTCTCTCTGCCCATCAAGGCGGGGAAGAGTCTCGCCCTGGTCGGTCCCTCGGGGGCTGGAAAATCCACGGTATTCGAATTACTGCAACGTTTTTACGATCCGCAACAGGGGCGCATACTGCTCAATGGCGAGGATATTCGAGAGCTTGGCCTGCAGCAGCTGCGCGCCCACATCGCACTGGTACCGCAACAGCCAGCACTATTTACCGGTGACGTCCGCTACAACATTTCCTACGGCAGGCCCGATGCCAGCGATGCTGAAGTTTTTGCCGCAGCCAGGGCCGCCCATGCCGAGGAATTTATCGAGCGACTACCCGAGAGATATGGCAGCCACCTGGGGGAGCAGGGTGTGAGATTGTCCGGCGGCCAACGCCAACGCATCGCATTGGCCAGGGCCATCCTCAACGACCCGGAAATCCTGTTGCTGGATGAAGCCACCAGTGCGTTGGATACAGAGAGTGAATACCAGGTGCAACAGGCCCTGCACGAGTTAATGAAAAACCGCACCACCATCATCATCGCGCATCGTCTCTCTACCATACTGCACGCAGACAATATTGCAGTGATGGACCAGGGCCAGTTGGTTGCCACTGGAACACATGAAGAGCTGATGCAAATCTGCGAGCTCTACCAGCGTCTGGCCAGTTTGCAGTTCCGTGACACGGAACCTGATGCCGCGGTGGCGGCTAGCTATCCAACAGACGCATCCGGGACTTCCTCTCCTCGTTAACGCGCGCCAGGTCATCCATGGCATCCCGGGAAATCTCGGCGACTTCCTGCGCCAGACGCAGGCCCAGCCGGGCGTTATTAGCGGCACAGTACAAAGGCGCTGTGACAAACGATTCGCGAAACATCTCCAGGCCCTCCTCCCAGGCCATCCTGGCGTGCTCGCCGGTACTGCCTCGCGCTGATTCAACCGCCATGGAAACGACATCCATAGCCTCTGTAAGCGCCTCTATACCAAGCCATTCAACAAGGGTTCCACGCTCAACACCGCGGCGCATACTGCTGCGCAACTTGCGCGCCATATTTCGAAACTCGCGCTGCACCTGCTTGCCAAATACCGGGTCGGGTATGGGAATCAACTGGTCGTCCTGCTCCAGTTCCGCCCAATCCGCCGCATTCAGGATGTGTTCTATCTGTGGGAAGACAAGGCTTTCCTCACTGTTCATATGCTGGTGCAGATGATCCACATAGGCGCGTCCAGACTCAACCGGCACCGCGCCGCATACCTCGTCGTTCTGCCACATCTGGATATGCCGCAGCACCTCCTGGCCCGACTTGGCCATGGCGTCATGGTCGCGCTGCAGGCTGTCCACATTATCGGCTGCGGATGCATCCAGTTCCGCCACCCGACCATAGATCAGATCTTCCCGGGGGTGGTGAAAGCGGTCCGGCCAGGTGACCATGTAGTCCATTATTTCGTACACCACATGCGTGTCCACTGCCTGCCCGGCATCGATCGCATCCAGCTGCTCACGGAACAGTTCCATAACGCTGGCTATGTGACGATGCTCGGCGCGCAGGGTTTTGATCAGTGGGGGAGTGGGCCTGACAGTGGTTTCAGCTGAGTCGACCGACCGGCTCCCGGTTTCAGCCCGGGGCTTCTTCTTGTCTGGGGTACTGATCGTCGCAGCCGATTTTTTCCGGCGAGCGGTTGTTTTCGCCGCAGGCACACGCTTTTTCGCCACATTCGAGTTTTTGGTCACCATCAATCGAATCTCCGGTACACAGTAAAATTTACAATTCTACCCTAACCCCCTTCGGGCTACTAAAACATTGATCCTGCTCAGCATGTGGCTTGTGATAGCGCATCTGCCACTGGGCGTAAACAAAAACGCCGGCACAAGGCCGGCGTTGAAAGTACAGTTAACTGTCAGCTGAATTCGCGAATAAGACCGCTGATGGACTCCTTGGCATCCCCAAACAGCATCCGCGTGTTGTCCTTGTAGAACAGCGGATTTTCGATCCCGGCGAAACCGGAAGCCATGGAGCGCTTCAGCACAAACACCGTGCGTGCCTTATCCACGTTGATCACCGGCATGCCGTAGATGGGCGAGCCCTCGTTTTCTCGTGCCGCGGGGTTCACCACGTCGTTGGCACCAATCACGATGGCCACGTCGACGTTTTCCATGCGCGGGTTGATATCATCCATCTCCAGTAGCTGGTCGTAAGGCACATCGGCTTCGGCCAGCAATACGTTCATATGGCCTGGCATGCGGCCGGCGACCGGATGAATACCGAAGTTCACCTCGGCGCCATTTTTTTCCAGGAGTCCTGCCAGCTCCTTCACCACGTGCTGGGCCTGAGCGACTGCCATACCGTAACCGGGGATAATGGCCACATTGCTGGCCGCTTCAAGAATGTAGTAAGCATCCTCCGCGGTGATCGGCTTGATCTCGCCTTCGACCGCAGTCGTCTCGGTCTTGCCGCTGCCGAAACCACTGAACAGCACATTGGCCAGAGAGCGGTTCATCGCCTTACACATAATCTGCGTGAGAATGATGCCGGAGGCACCCACCAGGGCACCCGCCACAATCAGGATGTTGTTGTTTACCGCAAAACCCGCCGCGCAAGCCGCCAGGCCAGAGTAGGAATTCAGCAGTGAAATCACCACCGGCATGTCGGCACCGCCAATGGGGATGACCGCCATCACACCAAATATCAATGACAGCACAACCACCAGATACAGCCAGTTGTGATTGTCCGGCTGCAGGCAGAACATAACCGAGCTACCGAGAATACCAAGCACTATCAGGCTGTTGACCACCTTCTGGCCATTGAACAGCACCGCGCCACTACCTATGCGCTCACTCAGCTTGCCGTAGGCGATCATGCTGCCGGTAAAGGTCACACCGCCGATCAAAATGGAGAGGATGATCGTCACCAGGGTAAATGTTGCGGAACCGGGTGCCAGAGCCGCCCAGCCCACCAACAGGCTGGCCATACCGCCAAAGCCGTTGAACAGGGCCACCATCTCCGGCATCGAAGTCATCTGTACCAGGCGCGCGGCCAGGCCGCCGATAACGGCGCCGACCAAAAAGCCGATCGCGATCCATTGATACTCGACAATACCCTGGTCCAGCAGGGCTGCCACTATGGCGATCAGCATGGCGACGGCTGAAATCATGTTGCCGCGACGCGCGGTCGCGGGAGAGCCGAGCTGCTTCAAGCCAAGAATAAACAGGGCGGCTGCTACCACGTAACTGAATTGAATCATGTTATCCATGGCGCTTAGCTCCCCTTCTTCTTGAACATGGCGAGCATACGGTCGGTCACCATATAGCCGCCCACGACATTAATCGTGGCAAGGCCAACTGCTACTGCACCCAACCAATTGGAGATATCCTGCTGGCCGGTACCGGCGAGGCTTATTGCGCCGACTACGGTAATACCGGAAATAGCGTTGGCACCGGACATCAGCGGCGTGTGCAGGGTTGCGGGCACCTTGTTGATCAGCTCAAAGCCGAGAAAGATGGCCAGCATAAGGATAAATGTGAGGAAAACTACTTCAGGTATCATGTTATGCACCCCCTTCCATGATCTTCTTGATGGCCTCGTTCACCACCTCACCGCCGTGAGTGATGATGCAGCCCGGCAGAATGTCGTCTTCAAAATCCACCACGAACTGCTTTTCTTCTTCATTCCAGTTGTCTTCCACCAGGTTGAAGAGGTTCGCTGAATACATCTGACTGGCATCTTTCGCCACCTCGCCGGCCAGGTTGCCCAGACCAATTATCGTGACACCACCCACTTTGACTATTTCGTTGGGCACGGAGCCTTCGACGTTGCCGCCAGTCTCAGCTGCCATATCCACTATCACTGAGCCGGTTGCCATGCCTGCCACCATGTCTTTTGTTACCAGCACAGGGGGCTTGCGCCCGAATACCTGAGCCGTTGTAATCACCACATCGGATTTGGCGATCACGTCTTTTTGCGCCTGGCGCTGCATATCAACCTGCTCGGGAGTGAGCTCCAGCGCGTATCCGCCCTCGGTTTGCCCGGTTTCACCCAGGTCGATTTCCAGAAACTTGGCACCCAGTGACTGCACCTGCTCAGCTACCACCGGCCGGGTGTCAAATGCCGTTACCTTGGCGCCGAGACGTTTGGCGGTAGCGATGGCCTGCAGGCCAGCCACACCGGCGCCGATAACAAACACGTTGGCCGGCTTCAAAGTACCGGCCGGGGTCATCATCATGGGGAAAATACGTGGAAGATGAGCCGCCGCCTGCAGCACCATGACATACCCCGCCAGGTTGGCCTGGGAGCTTAGTGCGTCCATTTTCTGGCTGCGTGTGGTGCGGGGTATCATTTCCATGCTGATGGCGGTTATACCCGCGTCTTTCAACGCAGTGACCAGTTCTCGCTCGTTGAATGGATCGAGGTAACTGATATGAATACAGCCCCGCTTCATCAGGCTGATGTCTTCAACCGAAGGCTTGCGCAAGCGCAGCAATACATCAGCTGAACCGATGAGCTCGTTGCGGTTGTTGCTAACAGTGGCGCCGGCCTCGCTGTATTCAGAATCGGCAAAACCTGACCCCGTACCCAGGCCGGCTTCAACAACCAGTTCAGCGCCCATACGGCACAGTTTCTTGGCCGTATCCGGCGTGATGGGAACCCGGTTTTCTCCCGGGTGTGTCTCCTTGGGAATGGCGATGCGCATTGCGGTGTATACCCCCTACCTGTGTATTGTCAGTGCCTGTGGCCGGTTGTGCCGGCCAGCTTCAGCGAGCCGCGAAAGGCTGAATAGTCGCTGAAACCGGCGTATCTCTATTACCCGGGGAACGGGCAGCCGCCGACTGTAGCACAGCGGGCACCCGGGGTGAACAATGACCACTATTCACGACATGAATTCCGGCGACCGGGGCTGGGTCTGGATTAGGTCAATGAACAACCAGCGGGGTATCTACCAGATGGTGGTTTGTGCCCTTGGCAATAATGGGCCGTACCAGCTCAGCCGGCACGGAGCTGCAGGAAGGGATTCATCCAGCGGTATTTCCAGCCGGTGAATTTCAGCGGCGCGTCCAGCACTGCCAGGCAGATGCAATCTTCAGATTGCACTGCAGTGGGTGCGTGTACGTCACTGGGCAGGCGCAGCAGGAAGTCGCCCTGATGATAGCTCCCGTCTGCGTCGGAAAAACCGCCTTCAAGCACCAGGGTCATCTCTGAGCCACGATGGGTGTGCTCTGGAATCTTGCCACCCGCCTTTATATGGTAAAGGGCAAACTCATAGTTTGGGTCACCGGTCTTGAGGTAACTGATGCTCAAGGTGCTGGTGATTTTTTTCCATATAAGATCGGTGAAGTCACCACTCATGAGCCGTTGCAGTATGGCAGGGGTTTTACCGGCGGACCAATCGGAAGATTTTGCATAACTCAGGGGCACCTCATCGTCCAGCCGAGCGAGCACCGCATTGAGCAGGGTATCGCCAACCGGTTCGGGCTGCAGCCCCTCGAACAGGGCGGCTCCCATGTCCTGCAGCTGACTTGAAGCTCGCCTACACTGCTCGCAATAATTCATGTGCACCGACACGCAAGCTGCCTGGGCAAGGGGCAAATTGCCCGCCGCATGTTCGCTCAAAAGGTCCAACTCTGGATGAAATTTAGCCATAATGTTAACGATCTATCTGGATTTGAAGTTTCTGAATGGCCAGCCTGACCCTGGACTTAACAGTGCCCAGAGGCAAGTCAAGTTCGGCTGCGGCCTCTGTGTGTGATTTCCCTTCCATATACACCTTCGCCAGTATCTGCATCTGGTCTGGCGGAAGCCCCTGCATCAGCTCCCGCACCCGCTGCTGACTGCGCTTGTCCTGCAGCATGGCAAAAGGTTCCTCGCTACCCTGGTCGGGAATTACATCTTCCTCTGCCAGGGGCGTATCAAATTTCTGCAAGCGACGGAACATGTCGGTTCGGCAGTTGCGGGCTATGGTATAAACCCAGGTACTGGCAGCGGCCTTCTCCGGGTTGAACCCGCCGGCCTTTTGCCAAACCTTGAGCATCACCTCTTGCACCAGCTCATCCGCCAAAGTGGCCGACAACTTGGACCCCGCCAGGGCAAAAGCCTTGATAAGCGGCGCAAAGTGACGAAAAAATCGCGTGAACGCCGCCCGGTCCTCGTTGCTGGCTATCAATACCAGACATTCGCTCCATGCATCGGTGCGTCGGCCAACTTTATCCTGCTTGTAAGCCCTTGTTCCTTCTGGGGTTTCTACCACTGGAACGGTTCTCTCTTCTTGCAGATTTCAAAACAGTATACGCCAACTGCTGTAGGCCGGATCACCGCGTACTAGAATAAAGTACAGGCAGATCCAATCGCGGGGCCGCCACGTAGAAAGGACTCAATACACAAACTCGCTGAGCTGACACAGCCCTGCGAATCTTTAACTGGAGAACGGCATTTTGAGAATAGCTGTCATCGGGTCGGGCATTTCCGGCCTGAGCTGCGCCCACTACCTCAGCACGAATCACGAGGTATCCGTGTTCGAGGCGGGGAAGCAGGTTGGTGGGCATACGGCTACCGTGGATGTGCAACTGGGCACGCGCCGCTACGCAATAGACACCGGTTTCATTGTGTTCAATGACTGGACCTACCCCAACTTCATTACCCTGCTGGATAGCCTCGGTGTTGCCACCAAGCCGACAGAAATGGGGTTCAGCGTTCGCGACGAGACATCCGGACTGGAATATTCCGGCAGCAGTCTGGACACCCTGTTCGCCCAAAGAAGAAACCTGCTGTCCTGGCGTTTCCTGAGCATGGTGCGGGATATACTTCGCTTCAACAAAGCATCAGTGGCGGACCTGGATGCAGGCCGGGTCAATGACAATCAAACCCTGGGCGAGTACCTGGAACGCAACCGCTACAGCGACGCTTTTACCCGGCAATACCTCACTGCCATGGGCGCGGCGATCTGGTCGGCCGATTGCGCAACTATCCTGGATTTCCCCCTCAGCTTCTTCCTGCGCTTTTTTCGCAACCATGGCCTGTTGTCAGTACAAAACCGGCCCCAATGGCGAGTAATAGAAGGCGGCTCCAGGGAGTACCTGCGGCCTCTTTGCCAGCGCTTCGAGGACCGGATTCACACCGGCTGCGCGGTTTCACAGGTGAACCGACGGGCCGGCAAGGTCGCCCTCATTATGGCGGATGGCCGCGAGTTGCCATTCGATCAGGTAGTGATAGCAACACACTCCGACCAGGCCCTGTCCATGCTGGAGGAACCCAGCCCCGCCGAACGCGACGTACTCGGGGCTCTTCCCTATCAGTCGAACGAAGTAATATTACATACCGATACCCGGCTTTTGCCGCACAATCGCAAAACCTGGTCCAGCTGGAACTATTCGCTGGGCGTCGCACAGCAACGTGCTGTGGTCACCTACAATATGAATATCCTGCAGGGCATCACAGCGCCAGAGACCTTCTGCGTCACACTCAACAATACCGCCGCGATCAACCCGGTAAAAATTCTGGGTCGCTTCAATTATGAGCACCCGGTGTTCTCCATTGGCGGCATAGCCGCACAGCAGCGTTGGCAGGAGATCAACGGGCAGCGCAATACCTGGTTTTGTGGTGCCTACTGGCACAATGGTTTTCACGAGGACGGCGTGGTTAGCGCCCGGCGTGTGGCAGAAGCGCTCAATCGGCAACGACAGGCCGCCGCGTGAAATCGAAATTATATGAGGGTGTGATACGCCATCGGCGACTACACCCCCGTTCCCACCAGTTCAGTTACCGGGTATTTATGCCCTATATTCGCCTGGATGAACTACCCGAACTGTTCGACGGCCGTTGGCTCTGGTCTGCGCGGCACTGGGCGCCGGCCCGCTTCAAGCGCAGCGATTTTCTGGGCGACCCCCAATTACCGCTTGATCAGGAGGTCAGGCGTAGAATTCTGGAGGAGACCGGTATCTCCCACAAGGGACCTATCTACCTGCTAGCCAACCTGCGGTATTTTGGCATCGCCATGAATCCCATCGCCTGTTACTACTGCTTCAACGAAGACGAGTCACGCCTGGAGTATCTGGTTGCGGAGGTCAATAACACACCCTGGAACGAGCGCCACAGTTATGTGCTGCCCGGCCCCGAGCAGGGTCGATGGCTACAAACAGAATTTAATAAACAATTTCACGTCTCGCCGTTTAACCCCATGGATATGCGCTATCACTGGCGCAGCAGCACACCCGACCGCAGGCTGGTGCTACACCTGGCCAACACCGATGCCGGTACCCGAATATTCGATGCCAGCCTGTCATTGTCTGCCAGGCCCATGACAGCCAAAAATTTGAATCGCACACTATGGCGCTACCCCCTGATGACCGCAAAAATCGCGCTGGCGATTTACTGGCAGGCTCTGCGCCTGTTCATCAAGGGGACACCTTTGCATTCCCACCCCAACAATAAACCATCCGGAGCCGAAAAATGAGTAACTCTAGCGAACTGACTGCCAGCGGCCTCAGACTGGCCCGGCCAGGACATCGCCTTTCCTTTCGCCAGCAATTTGCCAGGAAGATCTGTGTACGCCTGCTCACCAATATTGAAATAGGCAGCCTGAGCATCCACGACGGCGGCGACACCTTTCATTTCGGCTCAACAGAAGCCCTCTGCGCACCCCACGCAGAGGTACATGTGCACGACCGCAACCTGTATCGGCAGATGCTGACTGGCGGCAGCATCGCGACCGGCGAAGCTTACATGCAGGGGCTGTGGACCTCGCCAGACCTGGTGGCGGTCATGCGCCTGTTCAGTGCCAATCTGACCACCCTGGAGCTGCTGGAGTCCAAGCAGTCATTGCTGGTGCGTCTGGGCCTCAAGCTGTCCCATGCCATGAACCGCAATACACACAGCGGCTCGCGCAAAAACATCTCTGCCCACTACGATCTGGGCAATGACTTCTTCCAGCTCTTCCTGGATCCGACAATGATGTACTCGGCCGCAGTTTTCCAATCGGATGAGACCGGGCTCGATGAGGCATCCGTGGCCAAGCTCGAAGAACTTTGCAGGCAACTGGAACTGAAGAGCAGCGACCATCTTTTGGAAATCGGCACCGGCTGGGGCGGCATGGCCGTCCACGCTGCCAAGCACTACGGCTGCAAAGTTACCACCACCACAATATCCAGGAAGCAATATGAATTCGCCCTCGCGCAGGTAGCGGCTCAAGGCCTTGAAGATCGTGTCACTGTATTGTGCGAGGACTATCGCAATTTAGAGGGCAGCTACGACAAGCTGGTTTCTGTGGAGATGATAGAGGCCGTTGGCCATGCGTTCTACAGTAATTATTTCCAACACTGCAGCAAGCTGTTAAAAGCCGATGGCAAGATGGTTATCCAGGCGATAACGATAGCCGACCAGCGCCATGGTGCTGCGCGGGAGTCCGTAGACTTTATCCAGCGCTATATTTTTCCCGGTGGCAGTCTACCCTCTGTGGCGGTTATCGCAGATCACCTGGCCAAGGATACCGATATGCAGATGGTACACCTGCGCGATATTACCCGCGACTACGCGCTGACTCTCGCGCACTGGAGAGAGCGTTTTCTCGCAGCTGAAGCCAGTGTCAGTCACATGGGCTTCGACAAAGTCTTTATCCGCATGTGGGAGTTTTATCTGGCCTACTGTGAAGGCGGTTTCCGGGAGCGCATTATCGGCACCGTGCAACTGGCCTTTGCCAAGCCCGCTTATCGGTTTGCCGAGCTTGCCCCGGAGGATTAAAGTCCATCACCTATTCCACTGGCTGCCACTGACTGTACCGCCACCAGGGCGGCAGTAAATCCCTGTACTGCCGCTCGCCGTAGCGGCTGTCGATAAGCAGCGCCCGGCCCCGGTCTTCGCTGCCACGAATGACGCGGCCCAGAGCCTGGTCGACCTTCTGCATACCGGGATACAGGTAAGCATATTCAAAACCCGCACCGTGCTGCTGCTGAAACCAGTCGCGCAGTTGCTCGGTATCGCGGTTGAACTGGGGCAAGCCCACACCCACGATCACCACGCTGGTCAGGCGGTCACCAGGCAAATCGATGCCCTCCCCGAAAATACCCCCCAGGATGCACAAGGCAGCCACATCCCGGCGTTGCTCCAGCAATTGCAGCAATCGGTCACGGCCAGTGTCCGCCTGCTCCCGCTCCTGTACCCACAGGTTCGGCCGCAGGGACTCAAGGCCCGCTGCCAACAGCAGGGCGAGACAGTCCTGCATGTAGCGGTAGGAAGGAAAATACACGATGCAGTTGCCACTTTCGCGCCCCAGCCAGGCCATCAGGGTTGCCGCAAGTTCAGGCATCGACTGCTCGCGCTGCCGGTAGCGCGTGTCTACCCCGGTTGCCAGAAATACCTCAAGCTGGTCACTGTCAAAGGGCGAGGCCTCGCGTCGGAATACCGCACTTGCTGACAGCCCCAGGGCCTGGCGTGTCCAGTCCGGTGGCGACAGCGTGGCAGAAAATGCCGTCATCGCGTGTAGTGTCTCCTGCCGCGCCCGCAGCAGGCGCGCAGGATCAAGGCAGTTCAAGGTCAGTCGCAGGCTCTGGCTGCCACTGCCGCGAGTCAGCTCAAAGCGAAAATCCTCACCCCAGTGATCGGCCAGACGCAGAAACTGCAGCACCTCAAAATAGAAATCCAGCAGGCGCGGCTGGCGGTGCAACACCGTGGGCTCCCGGGCCTGTAATTCACCGGTCCGCGCAACAAAATCCACCAGCGCGTGCTGCAGAGCGGAAGGTATCTCAAGCCTAGCGTCGTAATCCGATTCCCGCCACTGCTCTCGTTGCAGGGCCAGCAGCGCCCGGTTAATGCGATCAAGTACCGCGCCCAGTCCCGGCGGGGACTCCCGCCGCACCGCCATCAGGTCAGCCTTGGCCAGGCTTGCCCGATACATGCGCCTGGCGCGCTCTGGCAGATTGTGGGCTTCATCCAGCAGGACCGTCCAGCGCCGATTACCCTGTTGTACCAGGCTGCCGAGGGTGGCAGTCAGGCTGTAGACATAGTGCAAGTCGGCGATAACCAGATCTACCCAGGGCAGCAGGTCCAGCGCCAGTTGGTAGGGACAGATATCGAACTCACGGGCCAGCGTCTCGATATCGCCTCGGTACAGCGAGGGTGCGCGGATGGCTGCGGCTAACGCAGCGGGTAGGCGGTCATAGTAGCCCCTGGCAAACTGACAATCGTCGCCGTGGCAGGCCTTGCCCGGCGAGAAACACACCCGCTCTTTGGCCGTGAGGCTGAGCGCAGTCAGGGTCAGGCCGGCTCTGCGAAAAGTATCCAGGGTTTCCTCTGTCGTGCGCCGGCCAATGGTTTTGGCCGTGATATAAGCGATGCGATCGTGTTTACCGGTAGCCAGCGCTTTGAGGGCCGGATAAAGCACCGCGGCGGTTTTGCCGATACCGGTGGGTGCCTCAAGTAATAACTCACCGCCTTGATCGACACACTTGTAAACCAGCTCGGCGATCTCGCGCTGGCCTTTGCGAAATTCACCGTGGGGAAATGTGAGACCTTGCAGGGCCAGATCACGCCGTTTGCGCAACTCTGCGAGAGCTTCCATCCATTCGGAAAATAGCGCCAGTGACCTTGCAAGGAACTCTTCCAACTCCTGCCGCGAATACGTCTGGGACAGGGCCGTTTCCTCGCCGCTGTCGATGTTAAACCAGGTCAACCGCACTTCCAGTGTGGGCAGGTTCTGGTCGATAGCGATAATCGCCCCGTAAAGGCGTGCCTGCGCCAGATGCATTTGGCTCACAGCGACCGGGATCAGGGAGGGGCGAATACGGCAGGTCTTGATTTCCTCTACCATGCCCGCCGCCGGATCGTAGCCATCGGCACGTCCGCGCAGCCGTAACTGCAAGCCACCCTGGGCATGCAGGTACTCCACTGGATACTCGCTGCGATAGCTTTCACCTCTGCGCCGATAGATTAGCTGATGTCCCGCCACCCCCTGCACACCGGTAGGGGAGGGTGCAAAGCGATGATCTATATCGCCGGCACGATGGCAGAAGGACACCAGCTCACCCACGGTGACACCCAGTTCAATCATCGAGCGGCTCCTGCCAGGAGACCCAGGCGACCGTTGCCGGGATATCGTTTCGCGCGAAAAAACGCAGCCATCGTTTCTGACTTTCCTGCAGGGCATCGCCCGGCCCCTTCACTTCTATCAGGCAATAATCGCCCGGCGCTTCCCCCAGCGCGACAAGGTCGGGAAAACCCCGGCGATTTTCCCGCGGGTCAAACAACATACGCTCCCACACCGCCAACAGGTGTGTGTCGGGAATCACCCGTGTGGCGGCCTTTAACAGAGCGTCATCAAAACGACGCCAGTCCACCCAACGGCATTGAAACGGCGCGTACCGTTTGTAGGCGTCCTGCAGTAAGGGCGCAACACCCTCCGCCCGCAGTTCAGCCATACGAGCTGCCAGCCCCAGCTGCCGCCGCGCGCGAAACTCGGGACTGTACATGTCGGCAGGAACACCCTGGAAGGGATTGTGAAATGCGCCCGGAACAGGAGCGAATATCTCCTTCCAGAAAGCCAACCCGAACAGCGCGTTCATCAGGGTGTTTTCCACGTAGTGCACCTGCCCCCATTGCGATTCGAGCTGGCGGGCGGCCAACACTTCCACCGGCTTCTTCTCCCTGATCAGCTCCAGGTCCAACCTGGAAAAATTATCCCGACGCCGCCGTGTCGGCGGGGCGCCAAGTTTTCGCTGCACCCTCGGCAATATGCGCTCCGCCGCGTCGCGTTCCTCTTCACACCAGGGCGCATCAAGCACCTGCTCACTAAGTTGCACCGCACCAGACCAGTCCTCCAGGCGCTCCATGATTCGCAGGCGGCGTTCTCGCGCAGGGTGACGGCAGCTGCACTCGTACAGACTCGCTGCCGCATTCAGCTCGCCCAAACGCTCGAGATCCCTGGCCAGACCATTACACAGACGGTGCCATCGACCCTCACTTGAGGGAAACCGGATTTCCAGGCTCAATAGCTCTGCAGCCAACCGGGGCAGGGCGGAGGCATCCTCGCCTTCGCGAAGTTCATACCAGTAATCGCTTAGCTCGGCGCAGACCAGGTATTCCTCTACCGCCTCGCGATGGGGAAAAAGGCGGTGTTGCCGGTCCAACGGGTAGGGATAGTAGCGGGCGAGGCCCAGGTCGCTGAGCACAAATTCAGTCAGGCTCTGATGCCGGTTGCCAAAAAAAAGCAGCTGGAACAGCGCTACCTCGGCCAAACCACAGGGTGCGATGATGCGCTCGCTGTCCACGGCTTCCAGTAAACCGAAAATCTCGTCATCTTCCAGCGCCAACGCTTCGATCGCCTGCAACAATTGCGACTTGTTGCGGGGCAGTGAATCGCCAAGCCGTGGACCAAAGACCTGCCTCAGTTCAGGGACAGTATAAAGGCTACCCAACTCTTCGACATACAACGCCTCAGCAATCTCAGCCATGCCGGACTCGAACAGGCTGTCGAGCGCAGGCGAAATCGCGCCCAGTTCCAGATAGGAGAGCTTACTCTCGCGAAACCAGGGACCGACCCTGGACACCAGCCGCACATAAAGGCACTGGGCAGCAAAGGGCAGTTCGCGAAAGCCCTGCAGAAACTGCTGCTCCGACTCTGTCAGCAGGTCACCGTACTGCGCCTCAACGGTGTCACATAATGTATGGAAATTGTCGCGGTAGTAATGTGGCGGCAGTTCCATGCTGGCAGGGGCCTGCGTATCCATAATCTGCACCTACACCGCAGGGGCCGGCTGTTGCCGTTGCTGCAGGAGCACACCGGGGATGATCAGTGCCAGACCCGCCACGGTGGCATAGTGGATGGGTTCGCCCAGAATGGTAGCGATAAACACCAGCGATATCAGCGGCGACAGGAAAATCAGGTTGCCGACTCGCGACACACCACTGGACAGTCGCAACGCCGTCGACCACAACGCGAAGGTTACGCCCATTTCAAACAGGCCAACATAGGCCGCCGCCGCAATGCCGCTCCAGCCGGGCAATACCAGTTCGGAAAATCCTGCGCACAGGGCCAGTGCAACCGGCGCGGCCACCAGGAAGTTGAGACAGAGGCAGGCGATGGGGTCGCGCCTGTTGCGCGTGGATAGCAGCCAGTAAAGTGCCCAGATGACCGTGCTCACCAGCGCCAGACCAACACCTTTCACGCTGTCAAACTCAAGCGCCAGCACCTGTCCGCGGGTGGCGATGATCAGTACCCCGCTATAGCCCAATACCAGCGCCAGCACGTCGCGCCGCTTCAGCTTTTGCCCCAGCACCGGCACTGCCAGCAGTGCGAGTGTAATGGCCCAGGTATAATTGATCGCCTGCGCTTGCTGGGCCGGCAACAAATCGTAGGCGTTCAGCAGCACGGTGTAATAGATAACCGGGTTGACCAACCCCATAAGCAGGAAGTAGCCCGGTGTTGCAGCAGCGTACTCCCACAACAGGGGCAAGCGGCCACGGCGCCAGGTGATAAGCAGTAAAGCGAGAGCTGAGAAGCAGACCGAGTAGGCCACCAGTTGCAGTACATCCATTTCCCGCAATGCCAACTTGAACGCGGTGGCAACCGTGGACCAGGCAAGCACAGCACCAAGTCCGTAGAACAAGGCCTGGCGATCGGTGTTTTGGTGCACCTGCATAAATTCTCGAGTTGGCACGACGGGCCTGGAAATTCCGGGCATATTTTACGTCATCGGCGGGACAAAGCCAGAAGGGGCATCCGAGACCAGTTGGCACACATCGCCCCGCCCTATACCGCCTGGAGCTTTTAGGGCATTCTGAACTGCCAAATGCTTATAATATGCGAGAGCAGAAAGACTTGAGCCACAACACCAAACCCGAGCCAGACTTGTCACCGGCGCTCGCACTTACACCGATTATTTTCCTGATCGCCCTGCTGGGCTGCTCGGTTTACCTGTTTGGCGCCGACTCCTCGGCCGGTGGCAACCAGGTCGCACTGGTGCTGGCCTCCTGTGTCGCTGCGTTGGTTGGCCGCAAAGTGGGAGTGAGTTGGAGCGAAAGCCAACAGGGCATGATCCAGGGCATTTCCCTAGGCCTGGGCCCCATATTGATTCTGCTCTCCGTGGGCATGTTGATCGGCACCTGGATTCTCTGTGGCACCGTACCAGCGATGGTTTACTACGGCGTACAAATTATCAATCCCAGTATTTTCTATGCCGCCAGCGCGGCACTCTGCGCGGTGATAGCCATCAGTATCGGCAGTTCCTGGACCGTGGCCGGCACACTGGGAATCGGCTTGATGGGCATCGCGGGCAGTTTTGAACTATCCCCGACGATTACCGCCGGCGCCATCATTTCCGGGGCGTATTTCGGCGACAAATTGTCTCCCATGTCGGACACCACAAACCTGGCAGCCGCCACCACCGGTGTTGACCTGTTCGACCATATTCGCCACATGCTGTGGACGACCATTCCGGCTTTCGGACTGGCGCTGCTGATCTTTGCCCTTATCGGCAGTGGCAACGCAGCAGCCCCGGGTGAAATCCGCACCCTGCAGCAATCCCTAACGGCGCAATTCAATATCGGCCTTCACCTGCTGCTGCCTCTGGGTCTGATGTTGGCTCTGGTCTACAAGCGTTTTCCTGCGTATCCCGCCATTATTATCAGCGCGCTTGCCGGCGCAGTTTTCGCGGTTTTGTTCCAACCAGAGGCCATCATCAGGCTGGCCGGGGGCTTGCCGGGTGGAGGCTTTTTCGACTTGTTCAAAGGTATCTGGATCAGCCTGTTCGATGGCTATACATCCGACAGCGGCAACGAGTTTCTCGACGCACTGCTGAGCAAGGGCGGCATGGGCAGCATGCTCCACACTGTGTGGTTGATCATTTGCGCACTGGCTTTTGGCGGCGTGCTCGAGCGCACAGGCATTCTCAACTACCTGCTGGAGTGGGCGCTGAAGCGCGTGAAGAGTGACGGCTCGCTGATCACCGCCACAGTGTGCACCTGTATTGGCACCAACGCGCTGGCGGCCGACCAGTACATTGCCATTGCCCTGCCAGGACGAATGTATGCAGACACCTATGATCGCCATGGCCTGTCTCGGCTCAATCTGGCCCGTACACTGGAAGATTCTGCTACACTGACATCGGCCCTGATCCCCTGGAATACCTGCGGCGCGTATATGTCCGCCACCCTTGGGGTTGCCACACTGCAATACGCCCCCTTTGCATTCTTCAACCTGCTTTGCCCGATAATTGCCATTGTCTACGGCTTCACCGGGTGCGCACTGAAACCAACCGCGCCAGCAACAGTAAAGGCAGACACCGTATGAGTGAACTTCCCAAAATCTGGGACCACCCCCAGCCCCACACGCTTCAGACCCGGGTGACAGCGGAGGATATCGACGGATTGGATCACACCAACAATACGGTCTATGTAAAGTGGTGTGAACAGGTGGCGTGGGCACATTCGGTAAGCCTGGGGCTGGACCTTGATTGCTACCGGACACTGGATCGCGCCATGGCCATCGCTCACAGCGAGTACGATTACCTGCAGGCGTCCCGCGAAGGGGACGAAATTGTCGCGGCCACCTGGATAGTGAGCTGGGACCGAAAACTGTCCATGACGCGACATTTCCAGATAGTTCGCCCCACGGACGGGGTGACCCTGCTGCGCGCTGCCGTTCGTTTCGTCTGTATCGAGATCAGCAGTGGCAGGCCGCGCCGCCTGCCCCCGGAGTTCCTGGCCGGGTACGGCCCCGCGATTCTGAGCGAGCAGAGCTAGGCGAGCGCTGACCGCTTGCTACTACCAGCGCACTGACCCACAATCACCCAACATTTTTCCGGCTGAGTTACCGCACCATGAACTGGGATATCATCATCAAGGAATTCATTGCACTGTGGGTGGTTATAGACCCGATCGGCTCTATCCCCATATTCATCGCCGTCACTGCCGGGTTGTCCGTCACCGAAAAACGCTCTATTGCCATCAAAGCGACCGCTATCTCCGCTGCCATCCTGATGTTCTTCCTGGTCGCTGGGCAGTTCCTGCTGGAAGCCCTGGAAATTCATCTGCAGGCCTTCCAGATCGCCGGTGGTATTGTGTTGTTCCTCTTTGCGCTCACCATGATTTTCGGCGACAGTAAAATCGATGATGAAAGGAAACAAATCAGCGGCAATGCCAGCCACCTGGCAGTATTTCCCCTGGCGGTTCCCTCACTGGCTTCCCCCGGTGCCATGCTCGCGGTGGTAATGCTTACCGACAATCACCGCTATACCGTCTCTGAACAGTTCTTTACCGCCGGTGCCGTACTCGCAGTACTGGTCATTACCCTGGTACTTTTTTTAATGGCGAACCCCATCCAGCGAGTAATAGGCGATGCGGGCGCTAGTATCGTCAGCCGCGTAATGGGCCTGGTGCTGGCCTCAGTGGCCGTCAACAACATTCTGCATGCACTGACGAGCTATTTTAATATTACTTGAACGGTCTTGAGATGACGGCGTGGCCTGCCAAGTACCGGCATTCAGTGAACAGTATCTGTGCTCGATAATTGTCAAGCGGCCGCAGACTGCCCTTGGCATCACGCTCGTGCCCAGTCAAAGGCCAGCACATCGCGAATATCTGCGTGGCCGCTGGCCAGCATCAATAACCTGTCCACCCCCAGAGCCACACCACTGCATTGCGGCAGGCCGTGTGCCATGGCGGCAAGCAGCCGCTCATCCAGCGGCCGCTGCGCCAGGCCTCGGTCTCGGCGCTGGAGATTGTCACGATCAAACCGCAGACGTTGCTCAGCGGGGTCGGTAAGCTCGCGGTAGCCATTGGCCAGCTCCAGGCCGTCAACATACAGTTCAAAGCGGTGCCCCACCTGTACGCCATCCACTTCTGAAATCTGCGCTAGCGCTGCCTGTGATGCCGGGTAGTCATGGACAAAGCACATATCTCTGGTGGCCAGCTGTGGTTCAACAACATGGCTCATCAGCAGGTCCAGCCAAAGATCCTTATCGCCGGTTAGGGTACCCGTATCAATTCGCGAGCTGGCGAGGGCCTGTAATTCGGCAACGGTGGCAGTAAATGGGTCCACAGACAGCAGCTCACGAAACAGCTGACGGTAGCTGTAAGTGTGCAATTCTCGCCCGCCGATGCAATAACGCACCAGCTCAGCCACCTCGGCCATCAGTTCATGATGATCGAAGCCCGGCCTGTACCATTCCAGTATCGTGAATTCAGGATTGTGCCTGGCACCGGCCTCACCATCGCGAAACGCTTTCGCCAGTTGGAAAATCGGCTGGCCATGACTGGCCAACAGGCGCTTCATGGCATATTCCGGCGAGGTCTGTAAAAAACGCGACTCTGCAATGGATGAGCCGCGCTCAACCGTCAGCGGCTCCAGTGCAGGGTCGGTAACGCCCGCGTTGCACAGCAGTGGCGTCTCTACCTCGAGAATTTCACGACTGGCAAAAAAATTGCGTATCCGGCCCAGCAACCCTGCGCGCGCCCGCAGCGTGTCCAGCTTCGCGGACGGTTGCCAGCCCACCGCGGAACTCAGGATTTACTGACGCGGTTCTGGTATTCGCCGCTGCGTGTATCAACGCGAATCACTTCGCCCTGATTGATAAACAAGGGCACTTTCACTACAGCCCCGGTACTCAGTGTTGCCGGCTTGCTACCGCCCTGTGCAGTGTCACCTTTGAGCCCGGGATCGGTCTCAACGATTTCCAGCTCGACAAAATTCGGAGGCGTAACAATAAGCGGTGCTCCGTTGTACAGAGTAATCTCAAAGCGCTCCTGCTCTTTCAGCCAGTTTAGTGCGTCGGCGACCGCCTTTTCGTCGGCCCGGTGCTGTTCAAATGTATCCGGCTCCATAAAATACCAGAACTCGCCATCGGTATAGAGATACTCCATGGTGAGATCGATAACATCGGCGCCCTCCAGCGTTTCGCCAGAGCGGAAGGTACGCTCCCACACCCTGCCGGTATTGAGGTTGCGCAGCTTCACGCGGTTAAACGCCTGCCCTTTTCCCGGTTTAACAAATTCATTGTCCAGGATGCTACAAGGCTCGCCATCCAGAATAACCTTCAGGCCGGAACGGAAGTCGTTGGTGGAGTAATTAGCCATGGTGATCTCGTGTCTGTATGAAAAGCCGCCAATGATAACTCAGGCAGCGGACCAATGGCAGATAGGGCATTTTGACATTGGCGGGCATCGCAGTTTTATAAGATACTGCAGGCATGATGGTCCCACTAGATCTGATAATACGAAAGGACCCCTAGCCAATGAGCATCGATCCACCGGTAAAGCTACGATTACCACGACAGGATCTGCAGGGTTTCGATGCCTTCCCCCTGTCGGCTGCGGGTGCGCGCAACTGGGTGCTTGCACTTCCTGCTACAAGTTCCAGCCAGGTCGCACAACAGCTGGCGGCAGTGCTGGGGGAGCTCAATCGTATAGAGCTGGCCCCGGAGCTGCGCTACAACATTCTGGAGGAATTACGCCGACCCCTGCTCATCGCCACCGCCAGCCTGTCCAGGCGTTTTCTTAAACAACCCCTGATCATGCCGGCCGAGCCCCGCTACATGGCGGAACTGGCCGATGAGCTCCTCACTGCAGCGGGGACGGCATACACCATTGCCGCAGTGCATGCCATCCAGCGCCGGGACAGCATTCGCGAGGTGAATCCCGCGCGCCTGGTTTGTGAATCGATTCACCGGGCAACCCGCTTTGCAGGTGCCCGGATATTGCAGACCTTCCAACTCTACCGGCCAGTTGCATTGTACGGCTGGCTGGCTCTGCACCAGCTCTACGCTCTCGCAGAGGGTCAACGGCTCACCCAACTAACAGTCGAAGACGACCTGTCCGGCAGTGGCACGATTACCACCGCGTATATGCAGGCACTGATACTGGGCTGCTGCAAACCAAACCAGCTGCGACAAAATGATCTCGCCGCGATCTTCCGTGGCTTGCAGGAATGGGGCGCACTGATAAAAGTTGAGCAACAACCCAAGCAGCACGGCTTGTTCCTGGTCGACCTGGACAGCGATCGCCCGCCTCTGTACAGCCAGCTCTATCATAAATCTCCCGGCCCCAGAGCCCGCTATATCGATACGGACCCGCTGGAACAACACTTACAGAAACTGCTTAACGACGACAGCAGACAAAGTGTCGTATTTGACAAAGACACTGTAATCGGGCCGGTTCTGCTGGATCACCTGGTGGCGTCCTTCAGCAAGATGAGCATGCGCAATTTCACTCGCAGGCAAGTCTCCAGGACCATGTGGCTCTCGGTTGGTTTCAACGCCTGTCATTTCTATATGGGGGGGGAGAAAAATTTCGAACAAGTCGTGTTTGGCTCTCAGTATATTTCCCCCTCTGCACAAAGGCCGAGTGGAAACCCCTTCCTGCACGAGCAGAACAAGGGCGATCTCTGGCAACAGGCCAACCCGCAAAAGGATTTCAGCGGGAATTCCTACACGCCACGCGACGAAAAAATGTCGCACGAAGTCGCGCTGGACCAGCAAACCCTGGCTGCACTGGCAGGTGAGAATGACGACGATTTGTCCGACGCGCAGCGCTATGAAGCACATCAGATAATGATGATCGACGCCAGCCCGGGTGGCTACTGCCTGGAGTGGACAGCGGAATTGCCAGCCGATATTAAAACCGGCGATCTCGTTTGCGTGCGGGAAGAGGAGAACCCGCGCTGGGCAATTGCTGCCATACGTTGGGTGAGCCAGGTGGATAATGACAAGACTCTACTGGGGCTGGAGCTGCTGAGCCCGGAGGCCAAACCCTACGGCGCCCGCATGCAGCCGCAAAAAAAAGGCGAGGATGCTGAACCCATACGGGTAATGCTGCTGCCCGAAATCAACCTGGTGGGGCAGCCTCCCACACTGATTACACCGCGAGCAGGCTTCCGGGAACGACAAAAAATCGTACTGGCGCGACACGACGAGGAGTATTTCATCCAGCTGCAGCGGCAGGTCGCCGTAACCGGTGCCTTCGCACAATTCGAGTTTCGGCATATAAAGCAATTGGATGAAGTGCTGGCTGAGGACAAGAGCCGCCCCCGCGACTCCCGCTTCGACTCCCTGTGGACCAATATCTGAACCTAAAAATGTTGTGCCCGCCGCTTTAGCGGGCCGCCGCCGCGTGGTTCTGGTAACGGTCTGACAAGCCCAGTAGATACAAAATCGCATCCAGACCCAGGGTTGATATGGATTGTTCGGCAGACTGCTGCACCAGTGGTTTCGCCCTGAAGGCAATACCCAGCCCCGCGATACTCAACATGGGCAAGTCATTCGCACCATCACCCACCGCAATCACCTGCTGCAGATCGATGTTCTGGTCCGCAGCCAGTTGCCGCAATAGCTCGGCCTTGCGGGCGCCGTCCACTATGGTGCCCACTACTTCGCCAGTAACCGCTCCATCGGCAATATCCAACTCATTGGCGTGGATGTAGTCTATGCCCAGACGCGCCTGTAAATAGCGCGCAAAGTAGGTAAAGCCCCCGGAAACAATCGCTGTCTTGTATCCCAGTGTGTGCAGAGTAGCCAGCAGGTGTTCAGCGCCCTCGGTGACCTTCAGCTCGCTCGCCACCTGCGCCAGCGCCTCTTCATTGAGCCCTTTCAGCAAAGCAACTCTGGTGCGAAAACTCTCGCTGAAGTCGATCTCGCCGCGCATGGCGCGTTCGGTAATGGCGCTGACCTGCTCGCCAACACCCGCCACTCGTGCCAGCTCATCGATGACCTCAGCCTCTATCAGCGTGGAATCCATGTCGAACACCACCAGACGGCGATTGCGCCGGTACATAGTGTCCTGTTGAAAGGCCAGGTCGACATCGAGCGCCCCGGCAACCTCCAGCAGGTCGCGCCTGAATAGACTGGAGTCCTGCAGTGGTCCGCGCACGGAAAATTCCACACAGGCCTTGCTGAGAGCGGGCAACTCACCCAGCGGGATTCTGCCCGACAGCCGACTGATACCGTCAATGTTAAGGCCGTGCTGCGAAACCACAGCAGTCACCCGCGCCAGCTGGTCCGCCGTAATCTTGCGAGCCAACAGCGTGATAATGTAGCGCGCACGGCCATGTGCCTGCACCCAGAGGTGGTAGCTTTCCCTGGATTCCGAGGTAATGCGAACCTGCATTCTGTGGCGTTCAGCGTAGCCCGTTACCTCGGCACACATGGCTGCAGAATCGCAGTCCACTGGCACTTCCACCAGCACGCCCATGGACAGCGTGGCGTGGATCACGGCCTGGCCAATATCCAACACGTTGACGGAATGCCCAGCCAGAATGGCGGTAATCCCGGCCGTGAGGCCCGGCTGGTCCTCACCGGAAATACTGATCAGCAGTATGTCATTCAACGATACAATCTCTGGGTAGTGGCAACGCGGCTATTCTACCCGCTGCCGACAACTGCTGGGAAGTGAAGCCAGAAAGCTCGCCACCCCACACCTGCGAGCATGCTCTCGCCGCAAAAAGTCTGGCACGGCGACAGCTGTGGTTTATACTGGCGCCCGTCTCAATACGGCTAACCCACTTGAAGAACCCCCTGGAAAACAGCGGCCTTGGTCAACAACTGGCATTAGTCAGCGCGGGGCTGTGCCTGCTGGTCAGCTTGGCACTGGTCACACTGGCGGCCATTTCCACCCGGCATATGCAGCTGCAGCAACAGGAAGAATACGGGTCAGCGCTGGCTCGACAAATTGCCACGCGTATCAGCGCAGCCCTGGAGACGGGAGACTTACTCAGCGCGTCGGCTTCCCTGAACCTCTTTGTGGAAACCTCTTCTGCTGAGGAGGTGGCCATATTCGATGTAGAGGGCAAGGCTCTTGGACAGGCGGGCGATGCACTGGGCCAGAATCTGCAGCAGTACCAGGCGCCGGTGCAGGTGGAATCGGACATCGCCGGCCTGGTAGTCATCACCATCAGTACCGACACCGCAGGCGCTGCACGATTACAATTCGTGCTAAGCCTGTTAGGGCTGGCAGTTCTGCTCAGCCTGACCGTATACATTACCACTCGACATTTTGGGCAGCGCCTCGCAAATCGTCTGGCGGCTATGGCCAGTGCCATCGGGCTGGATGATCAGGTAGAGGGACCCAAACCCCACAACGAAGTCGCCTTGTTGGAGGAAAACATTGCCGCGCTGCCGATGGATTTATTGCGCACACGCAGCGAAACCAATCCCAGGGAAGAAAATTATCGCACCACCGCAGTATTGTACCTGCACCTGACCAGCCTCGCGGACTACATTGACACACTGGACGAGCAGGCGCTGCACCGCTATACCGACAGGTTGCACCATCTGGTGCTGGCGGCATCAGATTTCTACGCCGGCGACCTCCAGGTTGCCCGCCAGTTCGGCCTCGCCATCTACTTCAGTGGGCACAACAGCGCCGGAAGTGCCGCATTCAGGGCAGCCTCCTGTGCGTGGCTGATACGGGCTGCGAGCCGCGAGCTGGAGAAAAAGATACGCCGCAGCCTGTCCATGGCGATGGCTATTTCCCAGAGTGAACTGGGTGCGGGCGACAGGGCAGACATTTATCCCGGGCTGTATATCCAGCACACGCTGGACGAACTGGAAACTCTTTGCGCCAACCGTCCGCCGCGGGTGATGTTGTCTCCGGTGGTTTGCGAGGATGCTGACGTGGCATCACGGCTGCAACACGCTGCCACCGAAGTGATGGACTTCGCCGTGCTGGAGGAGTTCGCTGACCCCTACCAGGATTTACTCGAGCGCCAGTTGCGCCTGATTCTCAAGCGACTAACGGACCCGTCCCGGAGCTGAGTCCGTTCAGCCCTCGATGCTTATTGAGTCCACTTTCTGGAAGCCCCTGGGCAGCTTGTTGCCGCGGCGGCCTCGCTCCCCCCGATAGTGCTCCAGCTCGCTAAACTTCAGTTTGATATGCCGCTTGCCGGCGTGCACCAGCAGACTGTCCTGTTCGCCGATGACTTGCACAGCAACCACGAACTCCTCGCGACTTTGGATCCTGGCCGAGGGAATACCGATAATCTTGTTGCCTTTGCCCCGGGCCAGTTGTGGCAGATCTGCCAGTGGGAATACCAGCAGTCGGCCCTCGTTCGTCACCGCGACTACCCAGGAACCCTCCACGGCGTGAATCGCAGAAGGCTGTAATACCTGCCCGCCTTTGGGCAGGCTAATCGCCGCTTTGCCGGCACGATTCTTGGTTTGTAGATCAGCCAGCTTTGCGACAAATCCGTAACCAGCATCGCTGGCCAGCAGGTAGAGCTGGTCTTCGGTGCCCATCATCATGCCCTCAAAGCTGGCACCTGACGGGGGGTTGATACGCCCCGTGACGGGCTCGCCCTGGCCTCTTGCCGATGGCAGGTTGTGGCTGGCCACCGTGTAGGAGCGGCCGGTGGAATCGAGTATCACCACCGGTTGGTTAGTGCGCCCGCGCACCGCCATTTTGAAACCGTCACCGGATTTATAGCTGAGGCTGGTCGGGTCGATATCATGACCCTTGGCGCCGCGAATCCAGCCCTTTTCCGACATAACCACCGTCACCGGGTCAGCGCTCACCAATTCCAGCTCACTGAACGCTTTCGCCTCCTCCCGCGCCACCAGCGGCGAGCGGCGTTCATCGCCAAACTTTTCCGCCACCGCTACCAGTTCTTTCTTGATCAGTGTCTTCAGGCGGGCGGCACTGCCCAGTATCTTCTGCAGCTCATCGCGCTCAATAGCCAATTCATCCTGTTCACCGCGAATGCTCATCTCTTCCAATTTGGCAAGATTGCGCAGTTTCAAATCCAGTACGGCTTCGGCCTGTGTATCACTCAGCTCAAAACGCGCCATCAGGGTCGGCTTGGGCTTGTCCTCTGTGCGAATGATATGGATCACTTCGTCAATATTGAGAAAAGCGGTCAGATAGCCTTCCAGAATGTGCAGCCGCTTCAGCACTCGCTCCAGACGATATTCCAGACGACGGCGAACAGTATCTGTACGAAATGTGAGCCACTCGCGCAGTATGCGAACCAGACCTTTCACACCGGGACGACCATCGATGCCGATCATGTTCAGGTTGATGCGGTAACTGCGCTCGAGATCGGTGGTGGCACATAAATGGATCATCAAGCCATCGAAGTCGACTCTGTTGGAGCGCGGCATGATAACCAGACGTGTGGGGTTCTCGTGGTCTGACTCATCGCGCAGGTCAGCGACCATGGGCAATTTTTTCGCCTGCATCTGGGCAGCGATCTGTTCCAGCACCCGCGACCCCGACACCTGGTGGGGCAGTGCGGTAATTACCAGGTCAGCGCCCTCTCGCTCCCACACCGCGCGCATACGCAGGGCGCCGCGGCCGGTTTCGTACATGGCCAGAATATCTTCCCTGGGCGTGATAATTTCTGCCTCCGTGGGAAAATCCGGCGCCAGTACATGTTCGCATAGTTCTGCCACCGTCGATTTCGGTGCATCCAGCAACCGGATTGTTGCCGACACCACTTCCCGCAGATTGTGCGGCGGCACATCGGTGGCCATGCCCACGGCTATGCCTGTTGTGCCGTTGAGCAAAACGTTGGGTACCTGGGCCGGCAGTACGCGAGGCTCCTCCAGGGTACCGTCGAAGTTGGGCGACCAGTCCACGGTACCCTGACCCAACTCCGCCAGTAACACATCGGCGTAGGCAGTCAGGCGCGATTCCGTATAGCGCATGGCGGCAAAGGATTTAGGGTCGTCCGGTGAGCCCCAGTTTCCCTGACCATCCACCAGCGGGTAGCGGTAACTGAAATTCTGCGCCATCAGCACCATGGCCTCGTAGGCCGCACTGTCACCGTGGGGGTGGAATTTACCAATGACGTCGCCCACAGTACGCGCCGATTTCTTGAACTTGGCAGTGGCCTTAAGGCCCAGCTCGCTCATAGCGTAAACGATGCGCCGTTGCACCGGTTTCAGGCCATCGCCAACGTGCGGTAAGGCGCGGTCCAGAATGACATACATGGAGTAATCCAGGTAAGCCTTCTCGGCATACTGCATCAGCGACACCTGCTCGATGCCGTCGTTATCAATCTCAATAATGTCAGACATTACTACTGGCCTGTCTTTGTCTAGTTAAGCTGGGATAGGTAAAAATCTGTTGCTGGCCCGGCGGCGATGCCGGCGGGTACTGGTGTTTAATTCACACCATAACTGCCGCGAAGGCCCACCAACTGCTCGTTGAGATTGACGATTGAGTTCGCCATATCGACCAACAGGCTGTGGATAGTCGCGGGGTTGCTCTTGATAAGCTCGGTAAACTGTTCCTTGGGAACTTTCACCACCGAGCAGGCAGTTTTGGCACGCACAGTGGCACTGCGGTCAGCATGAGTAAGTGCCGCCATGGCGCCAAAAATCTCACCCTCGCCTATGCGCCCAACGGTCACATTGTCCACCAGCACTTCTGCAACTCCACTGGACATAGTAAATACATAATCGGCTTTTTCGCCCTGAAGAATAATATCTTCACCGGCTGCGTAATCCTCAAAGCCCGGGGTGGCCGGCGCATCATCAGGCACGCTGGCCGCTGTAATGCGCAACATAAGCCCACTGTAGGTCACCAACACACGGCTCCACAGACGCATTGCTGCAGGCTCACTGAAGACCCGGCGCAAAAACTCCAGGGCCGGGTAGCAGTCCAGTCTTGCGCCGGCGGCGCTGCGGTAATAAACAGCACTTTCGGCTTCGGTGCTACCGGCTATGTCGGGTAGTAATATTTCGCCTTCTTCGAGGGTATAGACGATCTTACCCTGATAATGCGCGCTGATTGTCCCACGCTGCACCACATAAAACTGGTTGCCGTCATAACCACGAAAATGCCCGTCGCTGGCTGGCGCCACTTCCAGCGGCAAGCCCGGCATGCCCACTACACCCAACAGCGCTTCGATCAGCTCGCCGTACTGCTGGGTGAGTAAGGTAAAATCCTGCGTGAGTTCAGTATCGGCCAACATCGGTAAACCCCTGTCCGATATATCCCGGTTGCGGTCTGCGCACCCGGTGGATTGCACCCCTGTTAGTGCAACGGTCGCGGGTGAGTGTACACCTTTTCCCGCCGCTGCTTGCAGCCTATAGTAACAATTAGGGCCTGTTAAAACTATCCGAGTTAGCCCTGCGGTGAGAGAAAAGCGCCAATCCACATATGAGGGCCCCGCAGCCATGAATTACCAGTGGCAGACAACTGAATTTGCCGGACTGAACGGCGCGGCACTCTACGCCGTGTTACGGCTTAGGCAGGACGTATTCGTAGTGGAACAAGACTGCCGCTATCAGGATATCGACAATCTCGACCAGGGCGCAGTACACATTCTCTGCTGGCAGGAGGGCGAGCTACTGGCTTACCAGCGCTGCCTGCCACCGGGAACACACTTTGTGGAAAGCGCTATTGGCCGGATCGTCGTCAGCCCGCAGGCGCGGGGCCGGAAACTGGGAAAAGAGCTGGTAACACGCGGCATCGACCACAACCTGCTGCGCTGGCAGGACCACAGCATCCGGATAAATGCCCAGGCATACCTGGAGGCGTTTTATGCCGACCTGGGCTTTGTATCAGCTGGCGAGGTGTTTGACGAAGACGGCATAGCACACATTCAGATGGTATACGCACGCCCCGGCTGACTCAGACGGCAGCACACTCAAGCAGGAAGGTTACCGGCCCGTCGTTGGTCAGGCTGACCTGCATGTCGGCGCCGAATCGACCGGCAGCAACAGGAGTATGGCGCGCGCGCAGCTCATTCAACACATAGTTGTACAGGGGCTCCGCTTCGGCAGGGGGCAGCGCACGGGAGAAGCTCGGCCGCAAGCCCTTGCCGGTGTCCGCAGACAGGGTGAACTGGGATACCAGCAATACGCCCCCTTGGATGTCAGCCACGCTACGGTTCATGCGACCTGTTTGGTCAGCAAAAACCCGATAGGCGAGGAGCTTGTCCAGCAGACGGCTCGCTGTGGCCTCGTCATCTCCCTTATCCAACCCGAGAAACACCAGCAGGCCAACGCCTATCTCACCGACCACCTCTTCACCTACCCGCACACTGGCGCTGGAAACCCGTTGCAGCAGGCCTTTCACCAATAGCTAGCTGCGGTCGGCGCGACGGCGCTCATGCTCCAGCAGCAATTTCTTGCGCAGCCGAATACTTTCGGGCGTGACCTCCACCAGCTCGTCTTCTTCAACGAACTCCAACGCCTGCTCCAGAGTGTGGAGCACAGGTGGCGTCAAGGTGAGGGCCTCGTCGGTGCCGGAGGCACGAACGTTGGTGAGCTGCTTACCCTTGGTGGGGTTCACCGTCAGGTCATTGCTGCGACTGTGCAGACCAATGATCTGGCCCTCATACACCTCCACGTTGGGATGAATAAACAGACGGCCCCGGTCCTGCAGGTTAAACAGGGAAAAACCCAGCGTCTTGCCCTTGACCATGGATACCAGCACGCCATTCATGCGGCTCGCAATTTCAGCATTCTTAACCGGGCCGTAGTGATCGAATACGTGGGTCAGGATACCGCCGCCGGACGTCATGGTGAGAAACATGGAACGGAAACCGATCAGGCCCCGGGCCGGAACAATAAACTCCAGCCTGACCCTGCCCTTGCCATCCGGCACCATATTTTCAAGCTCTGCCCGGCGCAGGCCCAGTTCTTCCATTACCGCGCCCTGATGCTGCTCTTCACAGTCAATGACCAACTGCTCGTAGGGCTCGTGCATCTTGCCATCCACTTCCTTCTGGATCACTTCAGGTCTGGACACGCCAAGCTCGAAGCCCTCACGACGCATGTTTTCGATCAGTACCGACAAATGTAACTCACCGCGACCGGACACCTTGAACTTGTCCGGACTGTCGCCCGGCTCCACCCTCAGCGCCACGTTGTGGATCAGTTCCCGCTCCAACCGCTCCTTGATATTGCGGGAGGTAACGTACTTGCCTTCCTTGCCGGCAAAGGGTGAATTATTGACCTGAAAGGTCATGCTCACTGTGGGCTCGTCTACCGATAGCGGCGGCATCGGCTCTATTTTGTCCGGATCACACAGGGTGTCAGAAATATTCAAGCCCTCGATGCCGGTGATACAGACAATATCGCCTGCCTCGGCGGACTCAATATCCAGCCTGTCCAGCCCGTGATAGCCCATAAGCTGCAATACGCGACCCTTGCGCGTGCCGCCCTCGGGGTCTACCACCGCGACCTGCGTATTGGGCGCCAGTTTGCCGCGGGTGATGCGACCGATGCCGATGACACCCACATAACTGCTGTAGTCCAGCGCGGAAATCTGCATTTGCAGCGGGCCGTCTGAGTTCACCGCAGGAGCCGGAACCTTGTCGACAATGGTCTCGAACAGTGGCTGCATATCCGTCGCCATATCCGCATGATCGAGCCCGGAGATGCCCTGGATGGCCGAGGCAAAAATAACGGGGAAATCCAGCTGCGCCTCGGTGGCACCCAGGCGGTCAAACAGATCGAATACCTGATCCACCACCCAGTCGGGACGCGCCCCGGGGCGGTCGACCTTGTTGATCACTACAATCGGGTTCAGGCCCTGCTCGAACGCCTTGGAGGTGACAAAACGGGTCTGGGGCATGGGGCCATCCACCGCGTCCACCAGCAACAGTACCGAGTCGACCATGGACAATACCCGCTCTACTTCTCCGCCAAAGTCAGCGTGCCCGGGGGTGTCCACAATATTGATGCGGTAGTCGTTCCATCGGAGCGCGGTGTTCTTGGCCAGGATGGTAATGCCTCGCTCGCGCTCCTGATCATTGGAATCCATGATCCGCTCAGAACCCTCTGAACGTCTATCCAGGGTGCCAGACTGCTGTAACAGGCAGTCAACCAGGGTTGTCTTGCCATGGTCTACGTGAGCAATAATGGCAATATTGCGAAGCTTATCGATCAAGGGGATTACCTCAGGGCACCAGGGCCCGATTCTGATTACGGCCAGCTCTTCGACAGGAGAACATCGCTACCGGCGTTCTGCCTCTCGCGATGTACCGTACATCCTGCACATAAAAAGGGCGCGGATTATACACTATTGCTGATCGCCAGGGACAGGGCAATTATGGCGCGTAGACTTTTACGTCCAGATCTGCATTTTCCAGTAAGTGACTGGCCTGCAAGCGGCTCATGACGCCCTTGCCACAGTAGAGCATATAGCTGCCAGCCGGCAGCTCGCCCGCCCTGGCATGCAATTGATAGAACGGAATGTGCAAAACTGGCACCGGCAGCTCCAGAGGACTGAGCTCTGTCTCTTCCGGGTGCCGTATATCGATTACCGTACTACCGGCCAGCGGCACGGTGAGCACCTCGACCTCCACGCGCGACAAATCCTCCTCTGCCAACCGGTCAATACGGCTCTGGCGTGCCGCGGCAATCGCCCGATCAAGAATCGCCATATCGAAGTTCTTCTCGTGAGCCTGCACCCGGCCCAGTTTGGCTCGGGTGGTGGGGTTAACCGAGATGATGCCGCAGTACTCCGGCATGCTCGCAGCAAATTCCTCGGTGCCGATGGCCGCTGCCATGCGCACGATGTCCTCTTTGTCCGTGGCTATCAGAGGTCGCAGCACCAGGCGCTCTGTTACCTGGTCAATTACCGCAAGATTACGCAGAGTCTGGCTACTAACCTGAGCGACACATTCTCCAGTAACCAGCGCATCGATCTCCAGGTCTTCTGCCAGACGGTCCGCTACACGCAGCATCATGCGTTTCAGGATGACCCCCATCTGGCTGTCCTCAATTTTTTCCAGCAATTCAGCCACGACCTCGTCGAAAGGCACACTGATAAACAACACGCGCTGGTTGCAGCCGTATTTTTGCCACAGGTATAGCGCCACCTCTTTTACCCCGATTTCGTGATCGCGCCCGCCGAGATTGAAAAACAGAAAATGGGTTCGCATACCGCGACGCATCGTAAGGTAACTGGCCACCGGAGAGTCAAAACCACCGGAAATCAGCGACAATACCGGGTCCAGGCTGCCGACAGGGTAGCCCCCCAGCCCGCGATGGCGGCGCGCGATAACAAACAGGGTGTTCTTGCTGATTTCCAGATCCACGGTGATTTCGGGTTTCTTCAGACGCACACGGGCAGCGCCGCTGCGCGCCAACAGTGCGCCGCCAACCTCGCGCTCCACATCAATAGAAGTGAAGTCGTGGCTACCAGTACGCTTGCAGCGCACAGCAAACGCACGCCCTTCCAACTGCGCCGCGTACACGGGCAACACCTGCTCAACAATCTCCTCCAGCGCAGGCAGAGGGTACTCACGCACCTCCAGTATGTAGGTAATACCAGAGACATGCCGCATTGCCTCTACCATACGAGCGAGCACCTGCTCGTCCACCAATAGGGTTTCCAGCTTGAGCTTATCCCAATGCCGGTGTAATTTTATGTCCGGATCAATCTCGCGCAGCACCGCGAGCAAATTTCTCGCAAGTTGCGCGACGAATCTGCGCCGCACAGGCTTGCTCTTGATAGCGATTTCTGAGAAGTACTTGACAACGAATTTCATAGGGGGGATAACGTCGCGGCCGGTCCGGCGCGTAGTATACGGGCTCAGGACGGGGAATTGTGTAGTTCACGCCGACAATCCTCATAAACCGGGATGCGACGCCCCAAAGTAGTGCACAAACGCACCACTTGGGTGCATGGCCAAGTGGGTCGCGACATTTCTAGATAGGAAAACTAATAAAATCAACGATTTAGATAAAGCATCATTTTGGCACAGCTCTTGCTGCTACTGAAGCGCCAGGAACACGTGGTTACTCCGATCCTGCAGTAACCAGCACCAAGCAACGCAGGCCGGCACGACTGGCCCGAATACCACCCCATGGAGGAATTGAGATGTCAGAGAACACTCTGAACCTGATTAAAGAGAACGAAGTACGCTGGGTAGACCTGCGCTTCACCGATACCCGCGGCAAGGAACAGCACGTCACGATACCGTCAAAAGAAGTTAGTGAAGACTTCTTCGAAGGCGGCAAAATGTTCGACGGTTCCTCCATCTCGGGCTGGAAAGGTATTAACGATTCCGACATGGTCCTGATGCCTGACGATTCCACGTCCATTCTGGACCCGTTCACTGATGACGCCACCATAATCCTGCGCTGCAATGTGGTTGAACCCACAACCATGCAGGGCTATGACCGCGACCCCCGCTCTGTGGCCCAGCGCGCCGAGGACTACCTGAAAACAACCGGTATCGGTGACACCGCCTATTTTGGCCCGGAACCCGAGTTTTTCATTTTTGACGACGTGAAGTGGCAAGTCGACATGAGCGGTGCCAGCTACAAGATCAACGCCGAGGAAGCGGCTTGGTCGTCAGGCCTGGCGTACGACGAGGGCAACACCGGCCACCGGCCAGGTGTGAAAGGCGGGTATTTCCCTGTGCCTCCTGTTGATTCCCTGCATGACATCCGCGCCGCCATGTGTACCGCGATGGAACAGATGGGACTGGATATTGAGGTTCACCATCACGAGGTAGCCACAGCGGGCCAGTGCGAAATCGGCGTCAGGTTCAGCACCCTGGTGAAGAAGGCCGACGAAGTACAGATCCTGAAATACTGCGTGCACAATGTGGCGCATGCCTACGGCAAAACGGCTACTTTCATGCCCAAGCCGGTGGTTGGAGATAACGGCTCCGGTATGCATGTCCACCAATCCATCGCCAAAGACGGCAAGAATGTTTTCGCAGGCGACGGCTATGCTGGCCTCTCTGATGATGCGCTGTTTTATATCGGCGGCATCATCAAGCATGCGCGTGCCTTGAATGCTTTCACCAACCCGTCCACCAACTCCTACAAGCGTCTGGTGCCTGGCTTTGAAGCACCTGTGATGCTGGCCTACTCGGCTCGCAACCGCTCAGCGTCCATCCGTATTCCGTACGAGCCCAGCGCTCGTGGCAAACGTATCGAGGCGCGCTTCCCGGACCCCATGGCCAACCCCTATCTGGCCTTTGCCGCCATGATGATGGCTGGCCTGGATGGCATCCAGAACAAGATCCACCCCGGCGAGCCCGCCGACAAGGACTTGTACGACCTGCCGCCGGAAGAGGGCAAGCTGATTCCCACGGTTTCTTCCAGTCTGGAAATGTCGCTTGCCGCTCTCGATGAGGACCGCAGTTTCCTTACAGCCGGTGGTGTCTTCTCAGATGACATGATCAACGCCTATATCGAGCTAAAGGAAGGCGAGATTCAGCGTCTGAACATGACGACTCATCCGATTGAGTTTGAGATGTACTACTCGATGTAAGAATCGCTGATTCTCACGATAGCCCGCTTCTCCAAGCGGGCATTTTTTTGGCCAGCATATCGCTCGCATTATTAATGCCCCCCACAGTTTCGCGATGAAGCTTTTTCCGCCTGCGGGTTTTCTGCTAGTGTGTTGCCTTTCCGCGTCAGTTATTAGGTGACAATGATGAGAACACTGCTACTGGCAACACTGCTACTGCTGCCATTGCTGGGTACGGCCCAGATCTACAAGTCCACCGATGACCAGGGCAATGTCAGCTATTCCGACACGCCGCCGGCAAGCGGGCCCTCGGAACAGGTCAAGTTGCAAGAGACAAACAGCACTCCGGCCCCTGACATGGTTGCACCCGCTGCCTCAAGTAACGATTCAGCAGACGAGGAAGAAGGCGCCGAATACAGCGTTAGTATTACCTCCCCCGCCAATGAAACCACCATACCCATGGGCCCCGGCAACTTCTCCATCAGCGCCTCAGTCGAACCTGCGCTCAGCCAGGGCGCACTGCTGCAACTCTATGTGGATGGCTCACCCTCGGGTAACCCCCAGTCCAGCAACAGCTGGACTCTCACCAACGTTTTCCGCGGAGCCCACGATCTGAAGGTCGCGGTCGTCAGCAACAGGAACGACCCGGTGGCGGAGTCGGAAGCTGTCCGGGTCTACGTACTGCGCCCCTCAACCAACTTCAAAAACCGCAACTAATTCCACTGGACACCCCCACTCCCACAATGCACCATTATGGTGCGCTCTGAGAGGCAGGATCTTTAGTCCCGCCCCTTAACACGGCCCACAGTACCAGGTGTTCCCGTACTTCAAGATTGAAGTAAGCGCTTACATACACGCCGAGCCAGTTATTGGCGTTTTAACTGCTTTATATCGCCTCAAGGCAGATTTTGGCTCTATTTTTGCTAATCCTACATGCCTGTGGCGAGTATGTGATCAGATTTGGGGCGGCAATGGAACAAGACCAGGACATTCTGGACAATATAAGCACGGGCGTTCTCGCTCTGGATGCAAGGCTGTGCGTCACCAGCCTGAATGCCTCCGGCGAGGCCCTGCTGAAAACATCCGCGGCGCGCTGCCTGGGCGTACACGCGGGCCAGCTGGTGCTGGACTCCGCGCAGTGGCTGGAGGACCTGAAGCTGGTACTTAGCAGCAATACCCCCCTGACCCGGCGCGGTATGCCACTGACTCTGTCCACCGGGCAGGAAATCCACTTCGACCTGATCATCACACCCGTGGGGAATCAAGCTGACAACCGTTTGCTGGTTGAGTTACAGCCGGTGGACCGCCTGCTCAAGATCAGCCGGGAGGAGGGCATGTTACACGCCCAGGAGACCACCCGAGCGGTTATTCGGGGGTTGGCACATGAGATCAAGAATCCCCTGGGTGGCGTTCGTGGCGCGGCACAATTATTGGCGCGGGAGCTACCAAACGAGGAACTGGCGGAATATACCCGGGTCATTATCCGCGAAGCCGATCGCTTGCGAGACCTGGTCGATCGCCTGCTGGGGCCCCACCAGCAACTCGAGCTCAAACCCCTCAATATCCATGAAGTCCTGGAGCACGTTCGCAACCTCACTCTGGCTGAAACGGGCAACAGCGTTACCTTCATACGCGACTATGATCCAAGCCTGCCCGAAATTCCCGCCGATCGTATCCAGATGATCCAGGCTGTACTGAAT
Organism: uncultured Haliea sp.; assembly: GCA_963977275.1. Taxonomy (GTDB): domain Bacteria; phylum Pseudomonadota; class Gammaproteobacteria; order Pseudomonadales; family Halieaceae; genus JARRPM01. The sequence continues at coordinate 184,712 of CAXBNX010000005.1, forward strand.
ATCATGCGCAACGCCTTACAGGCGGCGACCAGCCCTACCGCCTGCGTGATCACTTTGCGCACGCGTTCCCGACGCCAGTTCACTATAGGCAGCCAATTGCATCGCCTTGTGTACCAGATAGACATTATCGATAACGGGCCCGGTATTCCCCGGGAGATCGAGCACGCGATTTTTGTACCCATGGTTACCGGCCGAGCCGAGGGCACGGGCCTCGGCCTGGCGATTGCCCAATCGGTTATCAATCACCACGGTGGCCTGCTGGAGTGCGAAAGTGAGCCGGGCAACACACGTTTTACACTTTATATACCAATGAGACAGGACAATGAATAGACAAGCTAAAGTCTGGGTCGTTGATGATGACAGCTCAATACGGTGGGTGCTGGAGCGAGCCCTGACCCAGGCCAATATCGCCAACGAAAGCTTCGTAGATGCCGACAAGTTGCTGCGGCGCATAGATGCCGAACAGCCGGACGTGATCATCAGCGACATCCGCATGCCCGGCACTGACGGGCTGCAACTGCTGTCCCTGCTCAGCGAAAAATACCCGGACCTGCCAATTATTATCACCACGGCGCACTCTGACCTCGACAGCGCTGTGGCATCCTATGAGCGCGGCGCTTTCGAGTATCTGCCCAAACCCTTCGATCTGGATGAAGTTGTCGCAGTTACCGAGCGAGCGGTGGCGCAGACGCAGGAAAAGCGCGGTACCTTACCCGTCGCAGAGGAAGTGGCAGAGACCGAGATTATCGGTGAAGCGCCGGCCATGCAGGAGGTGTTTCGCGCCATCGGAAGGCTGGCACACAGCAATATTACCGTCCTGATCAACGGCGAGTCTGGCACCGGCAAGGAACTGGTAGCACGCGCCCTGCACCGACACAGTCCGCGGGCGCAGCAGCCGTTCATCGCGTTAAATATGGCCGCCATTCCCAAGGACCTGCTGGAGTCCGAGCTGTTCGGGCACGAGAAAGGCGCATTCACCGGAGCCAATAGCCGGCGTACCGGCCGCTTTGAGCAGGCGGACGGGGGCACCCTGTTCCTCGATGAAATCGGCGACATGCCGGCGGACACCCAGACCCGCCTGCTGCGCGTATTGGCTGACGGGGAGTTTTATCGCGTTGGCGGCCACCTGCCGGTACATGCCAGTGTACGTATCATCGCGGCTACCCACCAGGATCTCGAAGCACTGGTCCGACGGGGAGATTTCCGCGAGGATCTGTTTCACCGCCTCAACGTGATCCGCATTCACATTCCAAAGCTCGCAGAACGACGCGAGGACATTCCCCGGCTTATGCAGTACTTCCTGCAACGCGCTGCCGAGGAGCTGGGCGGTGACACCAAGATCCTGCTTGCCAAGACAGAAGAGTTCCTCACTGGCCTGGAGTGGCCGGGCAACGTGCGCCAGCTCGAAAACGCCTGTCGCTGGATCACTGTCATGGCGTCCGGTCGCGAAATTCACCTCGGTGACCTGCCTCCGGAACTGGGTCAGACATCCACCCAGACCACCAGCTCAGACCCGTCAGATTGGCGCGATATGCTCTCGATCTGGGCGCGCGCCGAGTTGCTGCACGGCAAAGAACAGATACTCAGAGACGCACTCCCGGCTTTCGAACAGGTTATGATTGAAGTTGCGCTGCAGCACACCCAGGGCCGGAAACGGGACGCGGCGGAGCTGCTGGGCTGGGGCCGCAATACCCTTACCCGCAAATTGAAGGAATTGCAGCTTTCGAAGGACGCACTCTCATCTGTAGCGCCGGATACCGAATAGCGAAAGGCTGCTCTGGCCGCTATCATTAGCCATGCCCAAAATCGTGCTATTCCAGCCTGAAATCCCCCCCAACACGGGCAATATCATCCGCCTGTGCGCCAACACCGGCTGCTCACTGCACCTGATAGGCCCGCTGGGCTTCGACCTGGACGATAAAAAGATGCGGCGCGCCGGCCTGGATTATCGGGAGTACGCTGACGTGCAAGTGTACCCGGAGCTCGCCGCTTTCACGGAACAGCATGGTCAGGCGCGCATCTTCGGGGCGTCCACCCAGGCCAGCCGCGTCTATAGCGAAGTCAGCTATCGGCAGGACGATGCGATTATGTTTGGCCCTGAGACGCGGGGACTGCCCGCTGATGTCTTGAAGGCCCTGGGCCAGAAATTCACCATCCGAATTCCGATGCTACCGGACAGCCGCAGCCTGAACCTGAGCAATGCCGCAGCAGTGATAGCCTACGAGGCCCTGCGCCAGCTCGAGTTTCCCAGCCTGAGTTGAGCGCAGAGCATAGCGCACGTCCTGTAGATCCTGTACATAAAAAAAGGAGGCCAAAGCCTCCTTTCTCGCTTACCGCCAAACCTAGTGCGTAGCGGGCTCAGCATTGGCCTTGCCGGCTTGCGACTGGGCCAGAGCCTGCTGGTACATGGCTTCGAAATTGATAGGTGCCAGCATGAGAGGCGGAAAACCGCTCTTCACACACAGGTTGTCTATGCACTCACGAGCGTAGGGAAACAGGATATTGGGTGCCGTGGTACCGATCACGCGGCGCTGATCTTCCGGGCTGAAACCAGTAATCAAAAAGATACCCGCTTGCTGCACTTCAATCAGGAAGGCAGTCTGCTCATCAATTTTGGCCGTTATGGTAAGCGTGAGCACAATTTCAAAGTTGCCGCCCTCGTCTATCTTCTCGCTTTTGGTAGCCAGATCTACGCTTATCTGCGGCTGCCACTGCTGCTTGAATACCCCGGGTGTTGCAGGTGACTCCAACGATATATCCTTGGTGTAAATACGTTGCATCGAGAATTGCTGTTGTGGTTGTTCCTGGGTGCCTGCTGCTTGCTCTTCAGCCATTGTGTATTCTCCGTTTGTAAGTCGAATGTATTTAGGCGCTCAGGGCGCCGGATTCAGTAATTTGTCGAGGCTTCCCTGCCGCTCCAGGTGGGCGAGATCGTCATAGCCCCCCACATGCTGCTCGCCAATCCAGATCTGCGGCACAGTGTGGCGACCGCTGCGCTCCATCATTTCCTGCCGCAATTCCGGCGAGCCGTCTACTGCGATATCGATGTAAGAGACCTTTTTGCTGTCCAACAACTCCCGCGCACGCACGCAGTACGGGCAGAAGCGGGTAGTGTATAGGGAAACGTCGGCGTTCAAAATGCGCTGCTCAGTCCTTGCGAACAACAGGCAATTGGAGATTGGTCCACTCCATCATCCCGCCGGTCATCTTATACACCTGGCCGAAACCGGCCGCATTCAGCTGCTTGCCGGCTGCAGCGGATTGCTGCCCCATCTTGCACACCAGCACGATGGGTTTGTCCTTGTATTTTTCCAGCTCGGCAATTCTTGCAGCCAGCTTGGCCGACGGTATATGCAGGGCATCGACGATATGGCCCAGCTTGAATTCCGCGCTGTCTCGCAGGTCGACGAACACGCCCTGCTGACTATTGATCAGGTTGATAGCCTTCTGCGGTGATACCGAGGGGCCGGATTTGCGGGCCTCGTGCAACACCAGCATAATCAGCACCATCAGCAGTGCCAGTGTCAGAATCCACTCTTGGGTCAGAAACTCCAGAAATAACGCCATAGCAAAGCAATCTTTGAGTCGGTCGCACCTGTAGCAGTACCACAGGTAACAGGGGGAACTGCCCGACCCTTAAAAAGCCTGGCTGTCCGAAAAGGCGGCAAGTATACAGGGTAGCGCTGGGCGCAACCAGCCCCGCTAGCGCTCCCGCAGGCACGCGCCAGCGCGCCCGATCGCCAGGCCAGATAGGCGATGCGCTACCATGCCGGACACGGTAAAATGCCGCGCTCCACACAGACTAACTATCTGCCACGGCCAGCATCGACAGGAAGCACAATGAACGAAGGCGACAAAAAAACTACGGTTTTAATCATTCTGGACGGCTGGGGTTACCGGGAGGATAGCCGCGACAATGCTATTGCGCTGGGCAATACCCCGGTATGGGACCGGCTGTGGCAGGGCTCACCCCACACACTGGTCTCTGGCTCCGGCCTGGATGTCGGCCTGCCGGCCGGCCAGATGGGCAATTCCGAAGTGGGTCATATGAGCCTGGGCTCTGGCCGTATCATCTACCAGAATATTACCCGCATCGACCAGGCTATTGCCGACGGCAGCTTTGACAGCAACCCGGCCTATTGCAACGCGATCGACAAGGCCACAGCTGCCGGCGGTGCGGTACATATCATGGGGCTACTCTCCCCAGGCGGCGTACATAGCCACGAAAGACAAATTTTTGCCGCCGTACGTCTGGCCGCGAAGCGCGGTGCCAGCCGGGTCTACCTGCACGCTTTCCTGGACGGCCGGGACACGCCACCACGCAGCGCCGGCCCCTCGCTGGAACGGGCCGAGGCCCTGTTCAAAGAACTGGATTGTGGCCGTGTTGCCAGCGTGACGGGTCGCTACTACGCCATGGACAGAGACAACAACTGGGGCCGCATCGAAAGTGCCTATAAATTGCTGACGGAGGGTACTGGCCCGTACACAGCACGTACCGCACTGGAAGGTCTGGAGGCCGCTTACACTCGCGACGAAAATGACGAGTTCGTGTTGCCTACGGTCATTGCAGCCGACAATCAGCAACCTGTCGTCATCGCAGACAATGACTGCGTGCTGTTTATGAATTTTCGCGCCGACCGCGCACGGCAACTGACGCGCGCATTGATACAGCCGGACTTTGATGGTTTTGAACGCCGCGTCCTACCGCATCTATCGGACTTTGTCACAACAACCCAGTATGCCGCGGATATCAACGCTGCTTGCGCCTTCGCACCAGAAAGCATCGACAACGCGCTGGGCGACTACCTGGCACAGCACGGTAAAACGCAGTTGCGCATCGCGGAAACGGAAAAATACGCCCATGTGACCTTTTTCTTCAGCGGTGGTCGCGAGGAACCCTTTTTGGGGGAGGATCGGGTACTGGTTAAATCCCCCTCTGTGGCCACTTATGACCTGCAACCCGAAATGAGCGCGCCCGAACTGACTGATAAACTCATTGCAGCCATTCATTCGGGCAAATACGACCTGATTGTCTGCAACTATGCGAACGGCGATATGGTGGGACACACCGGCATACTCGCCGCTGCAATCAAGGCAGTAGAAGCGCTGGATACCTGCCTGGGCAGGGTAGAGGCGGCGCTGCTTGAATCCGGGGGCGAGGCGCTGGTAACCGCAGATCACGGAAACTGCGAGCAAATGCTCGATTACGAGTCCGGCCAGCTCCATACCCAGCACACAACTGACCTGGTGCCGCTGGTTTATATAGGCAACAGGGTGGTTCAACTGGACCCCGCCGGCGGCAAACTGTCGGACATCGCTCCAACCCTGCTGGCGCTTATGGACCTGACCCAGCCAGCCGAAATGACCGGTACCAGCCTGGCTCAGGTTCCCGGCTAGAAACGATTTGTACCGTGACAATAAGGGTGTTTCCCACTGTGTTGACAACCCCTGGCCGCCTGCACCGTCTCTTGTTACTGACGCTTTTAGCGGCCGTCTTGCCCGCTCTGGTCTACGCTGACCCCGAAGAACAGGAGGCGCGGGGAAAACTGGAGCAGCTGCACGCTGATATAAAACGTATAAGCGGTGAACTTTCTGCCGACAACGAACGCAAGAACAGCTTGCAACAGCAGCTGAAGACCGCAGAGGTCACACTGGGTCACCTGCAGAATGATATGGCGGCCAATAAGCGCGCCATCACGGCCAGTGAAGAGGAGCTAGCCTCCCTGGGCCAACAACGCGGCGAGCTGGAAAAGGCACGCGACAAGCAGCAGGCCCGCATCGCGCTGGAACTGAAGACAGCCTGGCAGCTGGGTCAGCAGAGTCAGGTAAAGGTACTGCTCAACCAGGAAAGCCCACACACTGTGGCGCGCGCCATGGCCTACTATCGCTATTTCTTCAAGGCGCGAAACGAGCTGGTTGCCAGCTACCGGGAGACGCTTGCGCAACTACAGGCGCTGGAACTGCGTATTGCCAGTACCCTGGAGCAACTGGCGGAGCAACAGGCCACACTGGAGGAACAGCAAGCGCAGCTGGTAACAGCACAGGCAACGCGCGCACAGGCGATGGCAGAATTGAGTGTCAGTATCGACTCGAAGGCGGAACAGCTCACGCAGATGGAACAGAATCGCAAGGAACTGGAAGACCTGATTGCGGCGATTGAAAAAGCTGTTGTAGACCTGGAGGTGCCGAATGACTACCAGCCTTTCACCTCCGCCAAGGGTAATATGCCCTGGCCGCTCGCGGGTAAACGCGCAAACAACTACGGCCGACCGCGCAACGATGGCAAGATGCGATGGCAGGGCGTGACCATTCCAGCCAAAGAGGGTACGCCGGTAACGTCTATTCACCACGGGCGGGTGGTGTATGCAGACTGGCTGCGCGGCTCTGGTCTGCTGATGATTATCGACCACGGCGACGGCTACATGAGCCTCTACGCCCACAACCAGAGCCTACTGCGTGAGGTGGGCGAATGGGTAGGCGCTGGCACCCCCATAAGCACGGTGGGAAACAGCGGTGGGCAAGAGCGATCTGCCCTGTATTTCGAGATACGCCACCAGGGCAAACCAACCAATCCCGGCGGCTGGTGCAAGGATTAAATCGGCATTCATCCACTGCACAGGCTTTCGTATCCTCTGCGTTAATGGGTTAAACTGGCCGCCCCTTATATCTAATGGCCCCGGGCCTGTTCGGCGGTAAACATGCGCTGTAATACTCCTCTCAAATCGGTTTTTCTGATTGCCACGGCAATCACGGCACTGTGCCTCAGCGGGCGACTGGCCGCGACAGAGCCGGAAGGGCAACTGCCTCTGGACGAACTGCGCACTTTTGCCGATGTGTTTAATCAGATTCGCATCGGCTATGTTGAAGAAATTGATGACAGCACCCTGTTGGAGTATGCGATACAGGGCATGCTGATGGGGCTGGACCCGCACTCCGTGTACATGAACAAAGACGATTTCAGTGACCTGCAGGACAGCACCTCCGGTGAGTTCAGCGGCCTCGGTCTCGAGGTGGGCATGGAGGATGGTTATATCACTATCATATCCCCCATTGATGGTTCACCTGCCGCCGCCGCCAATCTGCAAAGCGGTGACGTCATTCTCAAGCTGGACAATGCCCCGGTGCAGGGCATGTCGCTGGGCGCGGCGATAGAGCTTATGCGCGGAGAAAAGGGCAGCGAGATCGAGCTGACGATTGGTCGACCCGGCGCAAGCCAACCGTTCACGGTAACGCTGGTTCGAGACACCATAAAGGTAGCCAGTGTTCGTGGGCGCTGGCTGGAACCCGGCTATGGCTACATACGCATCGCCCAGTTCCAACAGGCCACCGGGGAGGACGTGAGCAAACAGCTGAACAAGCTGCAGGCCAAGGGCAAGTTAAAAGGCCTGGTACTGGACCTGCGCAACAATCCCGGTGGCGTATTGGGTGCCAGCGTCAGCGTGGCGGGCCTGTTCCTGAACGGTGGGCCGGTTGTTTATACCGAGGGCCGTCTGCCCAATTCGGATGTGCACTTTGACGCCCAGCCCGGCGACGCCATCGACGGCGCGCCCATAGTGGTGCTGATAAATGCAGGTTCGGCCAGCGCCTCGGAGATCGTTGCCGGCGCGCTGCAGGACCGCGGACGGGCAGTGGTAATGGGCTCTGACAGCTTTGGCAAGGGCTCCGTGCAAACCATACTTCCGCTATCCGAATCGCGGGCGGTGAAACTGACTACCGCCCGCTACTTCACCCCCGATGGCCGCTCCATCCAGGCCGAGGGCATCGTGCCAGACATTCTCGTGGAACGCGCCCAGGTGACAGCCTATAACCCCGGTGGTCAGATTACCGAGGCCGACCTGTCGGGCCACCTCGACAACAACAACGGCGAGAGCGACAGCAAAAAGTCGCGGGCCTCATCGGCAAAGGCGGCGAGCGAGTTACTGGCCAGCGACAACCAGTTGTACGAGGCTCTGACCTTGTTGAAGGGTATTAATATACTGGGGATGCGGGAGCGGAAAGACGAGCAAGAGACGCTATAAACGCACCTCGATTCCCCGGGCTGCCATATAGGCCTTCGCCTCTGGCACAGTGAATTCACCGAAGTGGAAGATACTCGCGGCAAGTACCGCGTCAGCGCCGCCCAGCAAAACCCCGTCAACGAGGTGGTCGAGAGTACCCACACCACCTGAAGCGATAACGGGAATTTCCACCGCGTCGGTAATAGCGCGGGTAACACCCAGCTCAAAACCGTTCTTGGTGCCGTCACGATCCATGCTGGTCAACAGTATTTCCCCGGCACCCAATTCCGCCATGCGCACCGCCCAGGCGACGGCGTCAATGTGGGTGGACTTGCGCCCGCCGTGGGTAAAAATCTCCCAGCGGGGCTGGCCGTCCACATCGTCTACCCGCTTGGCATCAATCGCCACCACAATGCACTGGGAACCAAAACGCTCAGCCGCTTCCCGCACCAGCTCGGGATTGTGGATGGCCGCCGTATTGATGCTCACCTTGTCGGCACCCGCGTTGAGCATGGTGCGAATATCCTGCACGGTGCGAATGCCACCGCCGACAGTCAGCGGAATAAATACTTCCTCGGCAATCTTTTCCACGGTATGCACCGTGGTGTCGCGGTTCTCGTGACTGGCCGTGATATCGAGAAACGTGATTTCATCGGCGCCCTGTTCGTTGTAACGAATGGCGATTTCCACCGGATCACCGGCATCGCGTATATCAACGAAGTTGACTCCCTTCACTACCCGACCGTTTTCCACGTCCAGGCAGGGGATGATGCGTTTCGCCAGCCCCACTATCAGTTCTCGTCACAGAGGCGCTGGGCCTCGGCCACATCCAGCGTGCCCTCATAAATGGCCCGGCCGGTAATGGCACCGCAAATACCCTGGGAAGCCACCGCCTTTAAGGCCCGGATATCCTCCATGTTGGTAATGCCGCCGGAGGCAATCACCGGGATGCTGGAAGCACGGGCCATGGTGAGAGTGGCCTCCACATTGACCCCCTGCATCATGCCGTCCCGGGCAATGTCGGTGTACACAATGGCGGAAACGCCGTCCGACTCGAATTGTCGCGCCAGGTCGGTGGCGCGCAGCTCCGACACTTCCGCCCAGCCATCCGTGGCCACCAGGCCGTCTTTCGCATCCAGCCCCACGATGATGCGCCCCGGAAAGGCCGCGCAGGCCTCGGCAACAAAGGCCGGTTCCTTTACCGCTTTGGTGCCAATGATGACGTAGCGGACACCGGCCTTCACGTAGTGCTCAATTGTTTCAAGGTTGCGAATGCCCCCGCCAATCTGGATGGGCAGGTCTGGCCAGGCGGCGGCTATCGCCGTAACGACCTCGCCATTGACCGGCTCGCCGGCAAAGGCACCGTTCAGATCAACGAGGTGCAGGCGGCGACAGCCCGCATCCACCCAACGCCGGGCCATGGCTACCGGCTCATCAGAGAATACCGTACTGTCATCCATCAGGCCCTGGCGCAGACGCACACACTGGCCGTCTTTGAGATCGATTGCGGGGATTATCAGCATTGGCCGTTCCACTCCAGAAAATTACGTAACAGCCTGAGCCCCGCAGTGTGACTTTTCTCGGGGTGAAACTGCACTGCAAACAAATTGTCCCGCGCCAGGGCCGCATCAATGCTCACCCCGTATTGCACACTGCCGGCCACCAGATTCCTGTCCACTACATCGGCATAGTAGCTGTGTACAAAGTAGAAGCGGGTGAGATCCGGGATGCCTTGCCACAGGGGGTGAGCGCGCACCTGCTGAACCTCGTTCCAGCCCATGTGCGGCACTTTCAAGCGTTCGCCTTCGCTACTCACCAACGGGTTGCCGAAGTAACGCACCTCACCGGGAATGGTATCGAGGCAGCTCACACCGCCATTTTCCTCGGAGTGAGTCAACAGGGCCTGCATACCGACACATATAGCCAGCACCGGTTTGTGCCTGTTCACCAGAGCGTCCGCCAGCAGCTGGTCACACTTGAGCCGGCGAATCTCAGCCATGCAATCCCGAATAGCGCCCACCCCGGGGAAAACAACGCGGTCTGCATTGCGGATGGCCTCGGCATCATGGGTAACCAGCACCTGGTCGGCACCCGCATGTTCCAGTGCGCTGGCCACCGAGTGAAGATTACCCATGCCGTAATCGATGACGGCAACTACACCACTCATTCTGTTAGAGAACACCCTTGGTGGAAGGGGTGATCCCTGCCATCCGCGGATCCTCCGACAGGGCCATGCGCACCGCTCGACCAAAGGCTTTGAATACTGTCTCCGCCTGGTGATGGCTGTTGTCGCCGCGCAGGTTGTCGATGTGCAGGGTGACCAGGGCGTGGTTCACAAAGCCCTGAAAGAACTCCATGAACAGGTCCACATCGAAGCCGCCTACCGAGGCGCGGGTAAACGGGATGTGGTACTCCAGCCCGGGGCGGCCGGAGAAGTCGATTACAACCCGCGACAAGGCCTCATCCAGCGGCACATAGGCGTGGCCGTAGCGGAGAATGCCCTTTTTGTCACCGGTCGCTTTGGCAAACGCCTGGCCCAGGGTGATACCGATATCTTCGACGGTGTGGTGGTCATCAATATGCAGATCGCCCACCGCCTTGACCGCGATATCTACCATGCCGTGGCGCGCAATCTGATCCAGCATGTGCTCCAGAAAGGGCACACCTGTGTCAAATTGAGTCTGGCCGGAACCATCCAGATTCACCGTTACGGTGATCTGGGTCTCCAGCGTATTTCTCTCTACAGTGGCCTTGCGCTCAGCCATCGGTTTCTCCACCTGAGGGGTATATCCCCGAAAAAGCGGGCTATTATAAAAGAATACTGCCCTTAATTCACTGGCGGTCTGCCTGTTTCAACATTACCCTGTGACACTGATTGCCAGCACCGATTAGCCCCGTATGACCGCCGTAACAGCCACACCAACAGCCTTCTCACTGCGCGTACTCGACTGGTTCGACCAGCACGGCCGCAAAGACCTGCCCTGGCAGCACAAAATCGACCCCTACCGGGTGTGGGTATCGGAGATTATGCTGCAGCAAACCCAGGTCAAAACCGTCATCCCCTATTTTGCGCGCTTCACCACTACCTTTCCCACGGTTCAAAGCCTTGCTGCGGCCACGGAGGACGAGGTTCTGCACCTGTGGACGGGCCTGGGTTATTACGCCAGGGGCCGAAACCTGCATCGTGCGGCAAAATTGGTTTGTCAGGAGCTTCACGGCGAGTTTCCGCACACAGTTGAAGGCCTCTGCGAGCTGCCGGGTATCGGCCGCTCCACCGCTGGCGCCATTGTCAGCATCGCCTTTAAACAGCGAGCCGTTATCCTCGATGGCAACGTAAAACGGGTTCTCGCCCGCCACCGGGCAGTTGCCGGATGGCCCGGGCAGGCAGCTGTACACGACGCTCTATGGCAGATCGCAGATGAGTACACGCCAGCAGAGCGCAGCGCGGACTACACCCAGGCGATGATGGATCTTGGCGCAACGCTGTGTAGCCGTGCCGCTCCCGCCTGCGAGCGCTGCCCCCTGCAGGCCGACTGCCAGGCCCTGGCGCTGGGCGCACAGAAGCTATTTCCGGGAAAGAAACCGCGCAAGGCACTGCCCGTCAAAAATACCGTATTCATCATCGCCAGTGCCGCCAGTGGCGACATATGGCTTGAGCGCCGCCCCGGCTCGGGCATCTGGGGCGGGCTATGGTGTTTTCCCGAACTCGACGACGCCGAACTGGCCAGCGACTGGTGCCTTGATCGCTGGGGCCTGGAGCCTGAATGGATCACCCCGCTGCCAGCGTTTCGTCACACTTTCAGCCACTATCACCTCGATATCAGCCCGGTGCAGGTCGGGCTGCCCGCCAGCCCGGGCGCCGTCATGGAAGCCGGGGACCAGCTCTGGTATAACAGGCGGCAACCCGCCACTATCGGCCTCGCCGCCCCCGTTGCCAGCCTGCTGGACAGGCTGGATTAACCGCAACCCATTGGAGCGCCACAATGTCTCGAACAGTCGTCTGCAAGAAGTATCAAAAGGAACTGGAGGGTCTGGCGAGTCCGCCTTATCCCGGCCCCAAGGGCCAGGAGATATACGAAACAGTGTCAAAGCAGGCCTGGCAGGACTGGCAGGCCCACCAGACCATGCTGATAAACGAGAAACACCTCAGCCTGGCCGACCCCGACGCGCGCAAATACCTGCAACAGGAGATGGATAAATTCCTGGCGGGGGAGGACTACGACCAGGCTGAGGGGTACGTACCACCAACCCAGTAAGCTAAAACTGCGAGGGCCGCGCTTGACTCAAAAGGCCTCTGCGGGTTTAATACGCGCCTTTCGTAACTCACGCACCACACCATTCCGCCCGGATAGCTCAGTCGGTAGAGCAGGGGATTGAAAATCCCCGTGTCGGCAGTTCGATTCTGTCTCCGGGCACCATTTCCAACAAGCCGCCACAGTGTGTCGACCCAGCGCGGCTGCCGGTTGATTCTGTCTCCGGGCACCATTTCCAACAAGCCGCCAC
>CAXBNX010000006.1:0-195527 GCA_963977275.1 uncultured Haliea sp.
GTTATGGGTATTATCCCTTAACTGGGTTGTGCAGATCCATTAGACCACGTCACCTTGATGCCAAATCGTCATAATCCATTTACACGAACCCTGGTGACTCTCCTACGCTCACATCCAACCCCTACTCCGACAACTCGACATCTGGCGCTCGCTAGGTGAACTCCAATCCCTCGCAATCCCCTTGTTTTATCCACGCAGAGATAACTTTATTGAAAGCGTTCACACCTGGCCCATACCCATCGCCGGTTAAGGTGGCTATCGCGTCCTTTCCCTGACCTTCGTTGTTAAAATAGCCGGGGGTGCAGTCTTCTAAAAACTCGCGAGCACTGCTTGCTTTATCCCGAATTTCCTTAACCCAGGCAGCCTCTCCTTGAGCGCTGGCCTCAACTACCCTGGCACCCCTGTCCCGCGCTTGCTTAAGAATATAGGCAATCAAACACGCCTGGTCATCCATCATCGATGTATAATTTACAGAGAGGCCAACTTGAGAGCTGCCAATAAAAAACCAGTTGGGTATTCCGTGTGTAGAATGTCCGTGCAGTGTTCTACGGCCTTCTGCCCAACAGTCAAACAATGATCGCCCTCCACGCCCGTTTACCGCGTACGGCATACGGTGCTGGAAGCTGCTGCTGAGCTCAAAGCCCGTAGCATAAATGATACAATCCACCTCGTGTTCAACACCGTTGGCCACAATACCCCTGGCGGTAATTCTTTCGACCCCCTTGCATTCGCCTATATCGACGAGGGTAACGTTGCCGCGGTTAAAAGTAGGGAGGTACTCGTCGTTAAAACAGGGTCTCTTGCAGAACGTTCGATACCAGGGCTTTAGAGCTTCAGCTGTTTGCGGATCGATTACAGTAGCGTCAACTATATCGCGGACACCATTTTGCTTCCTCGCATCAACTATCTCCGACAGCAATGCGACTTTATCTGGCGATAGGCCAGCGGGGTCAGCCTTGCCCGAAAGTAGCGAATTTTGGAGATTCCGAAACATATCTGTCCAGCCATCGTTGACCTGATCCTCTTCGAACGGAAGGCCCTCGACAACATTGTTGAAGTTCGCCTGGCGCGCACGTTGCCAACCGGGCTTTAAGGTTTTTACCCACTCTGGATCAGTGGGCATGTTACCCCGCCGGTTCAAGGCCGATGGCGTTCGCTGGAACACGTAGAGATGCTCAGCGTGCTCACCAAGGTACGGTACTACCTGAATCGCGGACGCGCCAGTTCCGATCACGGCAATACGTTTGTCCGCCAATTTGGTCAAATTGCCGTTGCTATTCCCCCCGGTGTAATCGAAGTCCCAGCGACTTGTGTGGAAGGAATGCCCTTGAAATGTATCTATACCAGGAATACCGGGTAGCCTCGGTACCGTTCCCGGCCCGGAACCACAGACGACGAAACGCGCCCTGATAACGTCCCCTCGATTGGTGCTTATACGCCAAACGAGATTTTCCTCATCCCAATTCATGGCCGTAATGGCCGTTTGGAAAATGGCCTTCTCATATAACCCATAGTGTTTGGCGACACGCTGGGCATGCGCATAAATTTCAGGTGCGTATGAGTACTTCTCGACAGGCATGTATCCGGTTTCTTCCAGTAACGGCAAATAGCAATAGGAGTCGATATCACACTGAGCTCCCGGGTATCTGTTCCAGTACCAGGTTCCGCCAAAATCTGCAGCACTGTCGACTAGCCGCAGGTCGCCGAAGCCTGCTTCGATCAACCGTCCGGCAACTGAAAGTCCCGCGAAACCTCCGCCCATAACCAACACTTCTGTTTCGATAGTGATAGGGTCTCGCACCAGCGGGTCCGCGTATGGGTCAACGTCCTTGAAGTGGCTGTATTCACCAGTGGTATGAATATACTGCTTTTCGCCATCAGCGCGAATACGCTTATCCCGCTCTTCCCGGTACTTCCCGCGCAAGGCCTCCAAATCGAACTCAAGATTACTTATTAACTCAGACCCCATGTCAGTCATCGCTGTGTCAGTTGGGTTTGAACTCATAAGTTGTTTCTCCTTTCGTTACATTCTGGCTGTCTATGAATGCAGCCCTTGATCCAGTCGTGGCTCAGAGGTCAGGCTGTGGGTTCGGGCTATGACGCCTACCAAAATCAGTATATGAGGTAGAAGTTCAGTTTGTTACTCGTGTTTATAATCGAAGGAATGGTACAAATATATTTCTTATACTATTGTTTTTACTCCCTATTTTAATGGAGTAAGCAGAATTTTTCGAGATAGTATCCCGTGTAGTCTCATATAATATCCCCCACCTCTAACCGTGGAACAATAAATCCGGTAACGGCTTTCACGCACTCTGGCTATAAGACCGAAGAGTACAGATACGCTGGTAACCAGACGGGAATAGATCTTAAGGCAGCTGCAATTCCCAGTCTTAAGGCACCGGTCAGTTCCAGTTTTTACCGGCGTCAATGTGCACGGGTATATGCCGCTAACGCATAGCCAATGTGAAGTTTGATGCAGACTGCCGTTCCTCTTAGGAAAACGCGATGTTGCTCTGCAATATTGCGCATCACATAGACATGCGCGCATCCGTATCCACAGGCACTGTAGAGCCGCAGAATCCGTTCCACCATAGCTGTCTACAGCTGGTCCTCCATAAGCGAGCACACCTTTAGAGGTCTTAACTGTTGATAAATATAATTATCATAATATGAGGTAATTCTGATATACCGTGATTTTGCGGTGACACATAATCCTATATATTCAATATTAATCAATAAGTTGAAATATCCCACGGGTGCGAATTTACCGTGGATAAAGCGAGTATGAATATGAACAAATTGATCATATTATTTCCTCACAGTAACTCTTAGGTCTTTTTCTAAAAACAATAGTTTACGCCATGAGGAGAATGACTATGCACAACGCACTTCCGAAACTCGTTCCCACGCTCCTTTACACTGCCATTGCTGGCAGTGCCCTTGTTGCGGCCAATAGCGCGCAGGCACAAGTACTTGAAGAGATAGTGGTTACTGCGCAAAAGCGACTTGAGAACCTGCAGGACGTGCCGATTTCGATTACCACCATCAACAACGAAAAAATGGCGGAAAATGCCATATTCAAAATCGATGACCTACAGAGCTTTGTGCCAAACCTGTCGATGACCGAAACCGGTCTTAGCACACAGATTTATATTCGCGGCATCGGTACCGGTAACAACCCCGCGTTCGAGCAGTCTGTGGGAACCTACGTGGATGGCGTGCACTATGGCCGCTCCCAGTTGCTGCGCTTACCATTTTTGGATCTTCAGCGCATTGAGGTATTGCGCGGACCACAGAGTATTCTGTTCGGGAAAAACAGCATCGCGGGTGCACTCAACTTGACGACGGCTGCACCAACAGATGAGTTGGAAGGCCAGGCCGCAGTCAATTACTCGCCAGATGGGGATATCGAAGAATATACCGGTGTTATTTCAGGTCCACTGACTGAAAATTTATACGGGCGCCTGGCCGTGAGACAATATAACGAAGACGGCTGGATGGACAATTCTTACAAGCGTAAAGAGGAAATGAAGCAAGACGAGACAGCCGTGCGACTTTCTTTACGGTGGGACGCTACTGATAACCTGCGCGTTGGCCTCAAGGCCGAGTGGGCTGGATTTGACACCTCGGGTCGTCCGGTAGAAATCGTACAGGACGAGCCGGCGACTGATGGAGAATTCCAAGGCATGAACTATGCCCAAATTCTCAGCTCGAAAGGCTACCCAGACGCCCTTACCGAAGACAAACAGAACAACAAGCGCCAAACTGATGGCCGTGAAACCAGCAACAATGATGTCGAAAACTATACTCTGACAATCGACTATTCACTGGGCGACCTGTCTCTTACCGCAATATCCGGATTTGTTACCTACAAGTTCGATGAGCACTACGATGGTGACTGGGTGGCCGCGCCGGTAATTCTGGGAACCGGCGGTGAAAAGTACGATCAATTTTCCCAGGAAATTCGTCTGGTCTCCCCAGGTGGCGAGACTGTGGACTGGATAGCAGGTGTCTTCTACCAGAGCAGTAAGCTGCACTACAACGACAGTTTGGTCTTCCCCGCAGACAGTGTACTTGGTGCAATTATCCCCGCGGCCGGCCCAATATTAGGCACTGAAACAGCACGGCGCTACAAAGCAGATGCTGACCTATGGGCCGTATTTGCTCAGGCCACCTGGAATATTTCCAACACAACGCGTCTGGCCGTGGGAGGGCGCTATAACTGGGAAGAAAAGAAAGCTTTCCGGGAAGTGAACATCATTGACTCTTCTACCGGTGCCATCACCGAAAACCCTATCGTACCGTTTATCTGGTCTGCCCTCGGGATTAGCAACGAACAATACGATGGCCACTCAGTGTCGGCCAACCGCAATGAAGGGGTATTTACACCGCTGATTAACATCGCGTGGGATGCCACTGATGACATTATGCTCTACGCCGCATACAGTACCGGCTTTAAATCCGGTGGCTTTGACGCCAGAGCAAATTCACCAGAGAACTTCGAGTTCGAAGATGAGGAAGCAACCACCTATGAAGCCGGCGCCAAATCCACCTTGTGGGGAGGGGTGGCGGAACTGAATGTCGCCCTGTACCGAACGGAGTACGACAATCTGCAAACGTCCCAGTTTGACGGCAGCCTGGGCTTCACCGTCGGCAACGCCAAGAAAACCGTGGTTCAGGGGGTAGAGCTGGATGGTCGCTGGGCTCTCACCGATTCGCTTACCATGAGCTATGGCCTGGCCTACCTTGACCACGAATATAAAGATTACAAGAACGGGAACTGCTATAACGGCCAGGTACCAGATGGTGACGTGGTAAACGGCCTGGCCCTTTGTGACTACAGCGGTAAATCCGGCACCTATACGCCGAAGATTACAGGTGTCCTCAGTTTATCGCATGTGGCAAGCCTTACTCCCGAGCTGACCCTGCAATCCAACTTCGACCTGAACTATGAGGACGATAAAAATGTACATTCCAATCTCGATCCCAATGGAAAAATCGGTTCGACTACCAAAATGAATGTTCGAGTGGCCCTGCAGGCTTCCAACTGGGAACTGGCGTTACTGGTGCAAAACCTTACAGACGAGCAACCACTCACCCAATTCAGCGACGTGGCCTTGACCAGCACTTTTGGCACGAGCACTTACAACGCCTTTATCACTCGCCCCCGTACAACCTATCTACAGGCCAAGTACCTATTCTGATATCAATGGCTGTGGGGCATGTCCGGTGGCGTCGATGCGCGGGGCCAGTTCGAACGTTATTGGGTAAAGCGCCCCCGGGTTTTCTCCTTCAGATTCCACTGCAGCAGCGCATACAATAACTTAGGTCTCGGAAAAAAATGCATATCAAGGATTCATTGCTGGCACTGCCGTAACTTTGCCTGGATTTAACCCCTGTGCCTCAACACCCGCCATTCGTTCTGACACAGGCAAACTCCAATTAATTATCGGATGCGGGCCAGTATTTTTGCTTGAGCAGGCGTTTGTAAAGTTTACCCGTAGGGTGCCGTGGCAAAGCTTTGTGAAAAGCGATACTGCGCGGGCACTTAATATGTGAAATTCTCTTGCGACAGAAATCGAGCAACTCGGATTCCAGCTTAGCGCTGGATTCTACTGCCTCTTTAAGTTGTACCGCTGCGATGACCTCTTCGCCGTAATCATCATTAGGGACTCCAAAAACGGCAACATCCATGACCTGCTCGTGCATGATCAGAACGTTTTCGACCTCCTGGGGATAGATGTTGACACCGCCAGAAATAATCATAAAATCCTGACGGTCAGTGAGATATAGATAGCCGTCATCATCGACGAACCCGACGTCTCCCAGCGTACTCCAACCGCGAGCATGCCGACCGGTGTTGGTTTTTCTACTATCCTTGTAGTACTCGAACTGGTTGCCACCGCCAAAATAAATGGTGCCGATTTCACCTGTAGCAACCTCTTCCCCGGCGCCATTGCAAATGTGGACTTCACAAGCCATCGGTCGACCTACAGAACCTTTATGAGCGAGCCATTCTGCACTGTTGAGCTGTACAAACCCGTTGCCTTCACTCCCTGCATAGTATTCGTAGATAATCTCGCCCCACCACTCTATCATTTGTTCCTTGATGGGAACTGGGCAGGGAGCGGCCGCATGGATGGCGTACTGCAAGGAACTGACGTCGTACCGCATCCGTACCTCTTGCGGCAGTTTCAACATTCGCACAAACATCGTCGGCACCCACTGACTGTGGGTAATACGAAAGGATTCGATGCACTCCAGCGCGAACTGGGGCTCGAAATCCTCCATGATAACCACAGTGATACCGTGACGTAGACAATCCATGGAAAATCCCAGGGGGCCTGCATGGTACATCGGCGCTGGCGACAAATAGACAGACTTGTCTGTCGCTCCGTATAATTGTGTCATAACCGATAACAGTCCGCCGTCGCCGTATTCCATGTCCGACAACTTTTGTTTAATTCCTTTAGGAAACCCGGTAGTCCCAGAGGAATAAAACATAAATGCACCCTCGCTCTGATCTAAAATGGGTGTTTCAGGCATCCCAACCAATGCCTCTTCAAAGCTTGAGAAACCGTCTATTACCCCGTCGATCATATAATGGTAGGCGACATTCTCCGTATGCACTGATAATGGCGCGACAATTCCCTTCATCGCCGCCGAGGTGATGAACACGCGCGCTTCACAATTGTTGACTATGTAGGCGACCTCCTCATCCTGCAGACGCCAACTCACAGGCGTGTAATACAAGCCCGCACGCTGTGCAGCCCAGCAAATTTGCAAAAAACAGGGATGATTTTCTAACATTAGCGCGACGTGATCACCGCGTTTTAGGCCGAGACTCCTGAACAAATGAGCGCATTGGTTTGCGCGAGCTTCCAGCTCGGCAAACGTGACAACTTCGTGGCTAGTCGCCATGATGTAGGCTGGCTTATTCGGGTCTACCGCCGCTATTTCACCTGGATGCATTGCGTATTACCTCCTCTCTCTGGCAAAAATCTTAGCTTGTGTTTCGAATACCACCCGCTGTAGTGAACAAAATGTTGATCGAGCTCTCCCTCCAGATTCAAGGTGAACTGAGCTGTACTTTCTGACCGGTGAGTCAGGCGCACATCGCGTTCCAGCCCGAACCTGAGTTCTGTTTTTTCGCAGGGGTATTGTGGGTTTCTCATACTTAGACATTACTTATCTCTATCGTGAAAATCGCTTCTCTTGCGCAGAAGTTCTGAGTTGTATGCTCACTAAACGACCTACATTGAGTGTCACTAACGGCGGTACAGATTAAGCCGTGCCCTGGGGGCGAAAGATAGCCGAGACCCGGCGATGGTGAACGCTCAAGCGGAGCCCTCAGGTTGTAAGCGGCTACGCGTACGGCGCATACCCGATAGCCAGCGGTCATAATCATTGGCTTTGTGCTGAAAATAGGTCCGCACCTCCTCGTGTGGGAGCACCAGGAATCGGCCATCGGCCATCGCCTCAATACACAGGTCTGCAACAACTTCCGGTTCCAGAATACCATCGCCGACCGCTTGCACTATATCTAACTGATCCTTTGGGTTCTCTAAGTAGTTCAACGCATTAGTCCGTACCGCTTGGGGGCACAAAACCGATACGCCAATTCCCTGGCCCATATAATTGATTGAAAGCCACTCAGCTAATGCCACCGCAGCATGCTTCGAAACTGCATACCCCCCGCCTGAGTCAAATACTGACAAGAGACCAGCGGCAGAGGCCGTGTTGAGCAGATAGCCACCACCGCGGGCAATCATCCCGGGTATGACGGCCCGCGCTGCTGCAAGGTGCGACCAGGTGTGCACGTTCATCATCTGTTGCCATTCGGATGTCGGCATTTCCAGCCCGCAAGGTCGGCCGTATCCTGCATTGGATGCAAAAACGTCAATGCCATCGTGGTCTTTTTGTATCCGTGCAACAAGCGATTCAATCGCGGACTCATCACCGACATCAAGGACTTCGGCGAAGGCTTGCGGGCCGATCAAGCTTGCAGTTTGAGCGGCACTGTCACCATTGAGATCTGTACAGATCACAGCACGGGCGCCATTTACTGCAAAGGCCTTTGCCAGAGCACGACCGATACCAGAACCGGCGCCGGTGATGATTGTTACTTTATCTGTGAGTTGCATAGTATTCCTTTTACGAAAATCTCATGTTCCACGGACTGGTTTTGGTAACCATCCCATCGTTAACTTGTCACTACCCTCACAGACCGGCCGTAAACTTTTTCGTATCGGAGACAGGACATAAGTAGAGCTTTCTGACATCGTATCGCTACTTGGATCAACAGCACTTCTACAAAAAAACTGTCCGACAAAGGCCGAGACCTTCGGTTTATGCGGCTGTCGACCCGTTATCGACCGCCAGCATACTGCCGTTGACAAATCTGGACTCGTCCGAGGCGAAATATACTACAGCCGCGGCTACATCTTCCGGCTTTCCCTTCGGTTCATCCTCCTTACCCATTTCCAGCATAAGCTCTACAGCGAGCGGAGACATTCTCCCCAGTTCCAGCAGCGAGGCGACCATGTTGGTGTCCATCCCGCCAGGGTGGATAGAATTGCAGCGAATACCATTTTTCCGCATATTGCAGTGCACCGCTACGGTCTGAGTTATCGAACGGAGCGCTCCTTTGCTCGCACTATAGGCTGCAAAAGGCGGTGTGCCGACCATGGCTGCTATGGAGGAAATGTTTATGATAGAACCGCCACCCGATTTGGCCATCGTCGGAATTGCATGTTTGCAGCCCAAGAAAGGACCGTCGATGTTTACACTCTGCACAAATTTCAGTTGCTCAAACGTTGTGTCCTCGATGGTGGCCATAACGACCACACCCGCGTTATTTACCAGTATATCCAGTTGCCCAAAATGATCGTTTGTGGCTGAAATCACATCGACCCAGTGAGCTTCCTGTGTGACGTCCAGTTCCAAAAAAAGCGCACGCTCTCCGAGTTTGGCAGCCAACTTCATGCCAGCCTCTGCGTCAATATCTGCAATGACTACGGATGCACCCTCAACATGCAATGCCGTTGCTGCGGCGGAGCCCAAACCCATTGCGGCGCCAGTAACAATCGCCACTTTGCCTTCCAATCTTGCCATAAATACACTCTCTTTCCTGGTTCAATGGAAACCTTTCTCCAGCGATCATTGAGCGATCGCACCTCCAAGCCTGGCTCCATTTGAATATAATATGACGATAGAAATTGTATTAGTACTCGCCTTATTGGTGGTCTTTACTAGCGGAGTAATCGACTTAACACATTGACATACAATACTAATTACAATTATTGTCACTGGCAGCCTGGTTAAAAAACCTCAGGTTTTTGAAAGCCATTATCTTGAGAAGCGACGCACTAAATGGTAGATATCTTCTGCATTCGTCATCTATACGGGAAAGTGCAAATGATATCGGTCTATTTCAGGCGAGAGCAGATAGCGTCCTCGGTTTGCATTCGGCAAACGTAGCGCGACTGGTCGCCGTCCATGAGGACTCGCTTGCCACTGTGATTAGCCGACGATATACCGATCTATCATTGTGTAGAACTCTTCGAGCAACTCCGCGTGGTGCCTCTTATCACGGTCTATAATGCCCAGACTTTGCGCGCTTGCAACGATCAGTTCTGCCTTAACTCTTCGCTCCCTCTCTTTAAGATTGGGCTGAAAATGGCCAACGAAATCTGCAATGCTGCAAATAACCACCTCGGATACATAAGCAATCCTACCCTTTAACTCAGGGATACGTGCCAATTCGCGAAACTGGCCGGGCGTCATGCGACCACGACTGATATCCAACAGTCGTTGAAGATTTTCATACGGAGCAGCATTATCATCGATTTGGTAGTGTTGCAGACCAGTGACAATCAGATCAGACTCTCGATCGAACACTCGTTCAAACAACTCCAATTTATTACCGAAATACTGATAAACAGAACCAATGCTAACTCCTGCCCTGTCTGCAATACGATCAGTCGTAGCACGAGTATATCCGTGATCCTCCAAGACCTCCGCAGCCGCTATCAAAATCGCGTTGGTAGTCTCAATTGAGCGAGCCTGCTTTGCTTTTCTTCTCATAGCTAAAAGACTATTCCAGCAGTATGCCAAATGCAATAAATTAGAAGGAAGACTCACATTCCGAACTGAAGTTGGAATTTTCAGCGAAACCTCGCGATTAGAGTGCGCAGTCTGCTGCAAGAGTGCCGATCGCTACGGAGCGTCTCACCTGCCGGCTGATGTTGCGATCGTGGCCCGGTGTTAAATATGCCAGTGAGATACCCGTCTCCGGGTCCACCCAGGCCAACTGGCAGCCGGCACCATTGTGCCCGAAAGCCTTTGGCGAGTTGCTTGTGCCGAACCCACGGAAATTTCTGCTTTCATCACCGCTGATGACGACCCCCAAACCTCTATTTGCCAGTGTGTTAAACAGGGTATCGGTGAAACTGCCGGTGCGAATTTTGCGTGCGCTACTGCGTGTCGTTTCGTTCCATATTTCCACACCATCCAGGCCGCCGTGTAACAGCGCCTGATAAAACAAGGCAAGGTCCTGGGCGCAGGTAAACCCACCAGCAGCCGGCACACCCACCGCTCGGACATCGGGTAGATTGAATGCCAACAGTGCGTCCTCAGTAACCTCAGTTTCTGACAGCACCGGCATCCCCAGTTTTTTATAGTCCTCCGGTGTCATTGACTCACCGCAATGCTCTACAGGCAGCACTCGCTGGTTCTGCGCCGCAGGTAAGCCGACGAAAGTTCTATGTAGACCCAGGGGGGCGAGCACGCGCTGGCGAATAAACTCGGTATAGACCTGCCCTCCTCGCCGTTCAATGAGTTCTGCAATCACCCACATCGTCGATGTCGGGTGGTATTCGTATTTGCTGCCAGGTGACCAATTCAAATGCCATTGGGCAAAACGCCCCAGGGTTTCTTCCTTCAAATTCCACTCTAGCGGCGCGAACGGTGCAGAGGGAAAGCCCGCAGTATGGGTGAACAATTGTTGTACCGTAACCTGGTCTTTCCCATGACTGCCAAATTCAGGAATGATGTCCGCTACCTTTTCATATTCGGCAAGCTTACCTTCCTGAAACAGTATCCACGCCGCTGCACAAACGATGCCTTTGGTGGCGGAGAAAATGCATATCAACGATTCATTACTGGCGCTGCCGTAACTTTCCGCTACAGCCACTTTACCATTGCGTGCTAAGGCCACCTGCGCAGCAGGCAATAAGCCGTTGTCGACCTCGCGCCTCACGCGGTCTAGCAAGGCCTCAACTTTTTCTGGATTCAACCCGAGTGCTTCAACACTCGCCATTCGATCTGACATAGTTATCGCCGCGCGTGATTGGGACAGAACTCAGGAAGATTTTCGAGCCCTATCTGCTTTGGTGAACGAAAAATTGTCCTCCATGCGTTCTCTTGCCATACGCATATGCTGGACATAGCTGCGGAATGTGCCGTTGTAGTTACCATCCTGTCGGCGATTTGATTCGCCTTCGAAATTGTAATATCCAGGGGTACAATCCTCGTTCCAACTCGTTTTTCCGCGATATCTGATTACCTCTTGCACCCAGCTCTCTTCTGCCGCCTCAGTGGGTTCAATGGCTCTGTACCGATTGTTACGAACGTAATTGATACACTCGGCAATATGATCGCCCTGGCTTTGTAACATGTCGGTCAAGTTAAACTGGAAACTCGCTTGATAGCCTCCCATAACAAACAGGTTGGGATAACCAAGACTGTGGATGCCAAACAAGGTGCGAATACCACTTGAGTACTTATCGTTGATATCCAGGCCTCCCTGGCCGATGATCTGGTTATAAGTGCCCGTTTTCTGTACCTCAAAACCGGTGGCATAAATGAGTAAATCAAGCTTATAGTCGACACCTCCAAAGGTAGGACCTTCCGGTGTTATTAGCGTGACGCCTTTTCCGTGCGTATCGATCAAATGCACATTCGGCAGATTGAAGGTGGGCAAATAATCGTTGTGAAAACAGGGCCTCTTGCACATAAACATATACCAGGGTTTCAGTGCTTCCGCCGTGGCTTTATCTTTCACGATACTGTCAATACGTCTGTGAATTCCCATCATATAGTCGATGTTGGCGTTTTCCTGTGCTCGTATTTTCTCCTCCCTGGACATCATCGTTATCTTTGCCTGCTCTTTGGCCCAGTCATCATCAGCCTGCCCCGCAGCAGTGGGAACCTTGCCTGCCAACACTCGTTGCACCAGCGGCAACTCGGACATGGCTATTGCCTCTTCGCGGCGTTTGGCTTGCCACCCTGGCGCGAGCGAGCTTGCCCAGGCCGGATCAGTCGGGCCATCCTCACGGATGTCTATTGAGGACGGTGTACGCTGAAAAACAAATAGCTCCCGGGCTGTTTTACCAAGTTCAGGTACTACCTGCACTGCGCTCGCGCCAGTGCCAATGATTCCCACGACTTTGTCATGCAGGTTCTCCAGATGTTTCCCGGTGTAGTCATAATCCCATCGCGAGCTGTGGAAAGAGTGGCCAGCAAACGTTTCCATGCCAGAGATCTTTGACAGCTTCGGTTTCGACAGGGTGCCGTTAGCGCAAATGACGAATTGTGCGCGCATGTGATCGCCGCGGTCGGTTTTTAGATGCCAGAGCTGCTCATCTTTATTCCACACAGTGGAGGTGACGGTGGTATTGAATACCGCTATTCCGTAGAGATCATATTTCCTGGCAATGGCCTGGCAATGTGAGTATATTTCCGGACCACGAGCGTATTGTTTGTCCGGCATGTAATCCATTTCATCCAGTAGTGGCAGATAATCATAAGACACCACGTCACACGCAACGCCAGGGTAACGATTCCAATACCAGGTACCCCCCACGTCGCCACCGCGCTCAACTATTTGGATACTTTCCAGCCCTTTTTCACGTAGCCGCGCCGACGTTAGCAGTGCGGAAAAACCACCACCGATGAACAACACCTCAACCTCATCGTTAATCGGCTCGCGCGCTTTCACATCGCCTGCAAACGGGTCGATTGCATACTGATTCAGCTTGCCGTCCAGATCTGAAGTGAATTGAGCTGTACCTTCCGGGCGGTAGGCCAGGCGCGCATCGCGTTCCTCGGCAAACTTGCGTTTTACATCATCGTAAAAGGATTGCGGTTTTTCGTACCTGGACATTCTTTGACCCCTATCTGGTAAAACGGTATTTCTTGCGCGCTAATACCCTATTATTTGCTTACTGGAGCATCTGCATTGAGTTGATATCAGTCGCACCGATTACTCTATTTCCAATGGGAAACCGACTTGCCATACAAACCCTCACTTATTCGCTACAGTGATACGCTTGGTCGGCGAACAGGTGGCGATTACGCTCCCGGCGCCCCGCTCCATCCAATTATAATATGACGATATTAATCACATTAATACTCGCCTTATTTTCGGTGTTTATGGGGAATACATTTTGTTTAAGAGGTTGTTAAATATGTAGATTTTTAATCACAGCCAGTGACGGAACGACCAATAAACCTCACATTTAGATTGGAATTTTTCAGAGGGGCAGACGCTTTTCACGCCGGTCTGTGGATAGCAGCAGCATTGCCAGGCCCAGCACCATGCCCGGCAGACCCTCGTAGATATACTGTTCCCAGCCCGCCACACGCCACATCAGCGCAACCGCGAGCCCACTGCCGAGCGCGAACAAACTCAGCCCCTGCCCTGGCCTGCGCCCCAGGCACAGGGCAATCAGCAAAGGAGCGAAAGCGCTGGCGAGTCCGGACCACGACATAATGACAAGCGCAAAGACGCTTTGACTGTTTACCAGGGCCAGGCTCAACGCCATGCCGGTAATGACCACCGTGGACAGTTTGATCAACATTGGGCGTTCTATCCTGCGGGAGACCAGGTCATGGGTTATCGCCGCAGAGCAGCTCAGTATCAGCGAGTCTGCAGTTGACATAGTGGCGGCAAAAATACCCGCCAACATCAACCCCACCAGCGCTGGTGGCAACAGCTCCATGGCCATACTGGGAAGAGCCAACTCGGCGTCGAAGGCACTCGTTTCAACAAGAATAATCCGTGATAAAAGACCCACACCGGTAGCAAGCCCATAGAACGCCGTAAACCATAGGTAGTACCAGATCTTCGCCCTGCGCATATGGGCGCCGCTATCAAGTGCCATGAAGCGAACCATCACGTGGGGCTGCCCTATAACGGACAAGCCGGCAAAGAGCCAACCCACGACAAAAAAAATCATGCCCGGCACACCGGGCAAAATCAGGTCCGGGGGAAACCAGTCAGTGAATCCCGGAATATCATTTAGCGCTTCCACAGTCAGATGCACTCCTCCCATGGCATCGATACCCGCCAGGAAAAGCATTGCCATCGACAAAATCATCACCACCGACTGGGCTGCATCGGTCCAGATCGAGGCCCGAATCCCACCGGCGAAGCAGTACAGGACAACCAAAACTGCACCCATGATCGCACCAGTCGATTCCGGCCAACCAAACAGCACGTGTAATGCCTTCGAGCCCGCCACCAGTTGCGCACTGGCGTACGCCAGCAGAAACACCAGCGATACGGCCCCTATAATTCGCTGAAGCGTATTGTTGTCGGCACCGTACCAGTGGCTTAACACCCCGGCATAGCTCACCTCCCCCGTACGCTCCGTGGCAACACGCAGTCTCGCATGAACGAACAGCGACCCCAGAAAGTCGCCGATAACCCAGCCTATCATCAACCAGATCGCCGGCAGGCCGGTCGCATAGGTGTAGCCGATCACCCCAATGAACATGTACCCACTGTTGTTGGTGGCCACTGCGGAGAGGCCGACCAACCAGGGTTTTACAGTGCTATCGGCAAGATAGTAGTCGTGGCGTGTACCTCGGCTGTACCAGACTGAGGACAGGCCGATCAGGGTAAACCCGGAAAGACAGAGAAGGAACGTGATCAACACACGGGTTGGCTCATTGGCTTAGGCAGTGGCCAGGCAGATGGCCCTACCGTGATCGTGCACTTCCACCAGGCGCTGATGCAGACCGACAATGGCCTCTGTATAATCTTCTTCACTGACCACAAACTGCATGTCAACCGCACGCATCGACTGGTGCATGGCCTGAATGCTAACGTTGTGCCTGGCCAGCGCTGTTACCGCCCGCGCCAGCAGACCGGTTACTTCCAGGTCACTGCCGATGGCCGAGACGATAGCGACCCGGGTTTGGTCAATCTCCGCCTCGGGAAACGCTTTTTCCAATACTTTTCGAATCCGCTTGACGGTCTTCAGGTTGCAGTTGAGGTAGTGCGTTATTGTGTTGGCGTTGATATCCTTCGCCAGAATTTGCGCGCCAAACCTGCGGATGAGTGACAGGATCTCGCGGTCGTATATGTCGATTTGTCCGGCCATATCTTGATCGAACACTTCCAGCGAAAAGACGCCCTTACACCCTGCAATAATCTCAACCCTAGGGGTGTCGCTGATGTAATCGGACGTGATAAGCGTGCCACTGTGGTCGGGATCGAAGGTGTTTTTCACTCTCAGAGGAATGTCGTTCTGACGCAAACCCTTCGCCGCCTTCGGGTGGATAGCCTCCATTCCCAGATTGGCTAACTGGTCGGCGACGTCGTAGTTGGTGCGTCCAATCGGCACCGCGTTGGACTCGCCAACCAGCTTGGGATCCGCGCTGCTCAGATGAAACTCCTTGTGAATGACGGCTTCCCTGGCGCCGGTGAGGACGGCTATCCGGCTGAAGGTCATTTCGGTATAACCGCGATCGAAGCTGGACACCAGCCCCTCCCGGGTATGCGCGTAGCCAGTCACAATGGGTAGCGTGCCCGAATAGTCATAATCAGCGAAAGTTTCCTGTATGCGTTCGTCCAGTGTCACATGCTTCGCTTTCTGCCAACCGGTGAGATCGACGAAGCGGGCGTTAACGTCGTCTCTTTGCAGCAACTGTGTGGTGTTCCAGGCGCTGTGTGCTTCACCAATACTCGCCAGCATCTCTCTGACGGTGGACAGGTGCGACTCCAGGGAAAAGTGCCCGTGGCGACAAAGCCGCTGCAAATCCGCCAGACAGTACTCGCAAGAGTCCAGTCGTTCGTCAATAAACCGATTGGCACGCTCCTCACCGAATTTGTCCCGGAAGAGGCGCGCGTTAATGGCATGTACTTTCTCGCGCTGTGCGGCAATTTCTTCCCGCCAGCTACAGTCTGTCTTACTTGCAGCAAATAATGCATAGATTCCCGGACGCCCCGATGCTTTGTGCTCCAGCAGGCTGTTGGTAACGCCGGCGTAAGCGGAAACCACCAGTATCCTGTTATACGGATTCACTGCCTGGCCCTCAGCCGCGGCCGCACACAGCACAATGTTGTCGCGGACAGCTTCGTAGTCCAGCATCGACGTGCCGCCGATTTTTTCTACCGTATGCTGGCTCATCGGGCAACCTCACGCTGGCTGGCGCACAGGACACAAAGGCGTGTTGCCGGGACGGCTGACAGCCTGGCACGCCGGATCTTGCCGCTACATTGCTCGCAGTAACCGCCATCCGCGCTGTCCAACCATTCGAGGTTGTGCCGCAGGATGCGTAAGTCGCGGGCCGCGAAAGAATGCACTGCGGTATCAACGTCGGAGGAGGCCGGTTTGATGACCTGGTCTTCCGGCCCCCCCAGCAGATCACCCGGTTGCAGTACCAGGGTCAGTTCGTCGATACGGTCCTTGATGACCCGCTTCAACTCCTCTTTTTCAATTTTATCCACTGCTGATGCCCCCTTCCCGAATGGTTATAGGCTCGATAGCGCTTCTGGTGCAGATAAATTCTGGTCGGGGCGGGCGCTCACAGTATGGTACCACCACCTGGTTTTGCAGCGAGTTGTAGACGATAAACGCGTTGGAACGTGGGTAGGGTGTGATATTACTGTTGGAGCCATGCATGGTGTTGCAGTCAAATACAATGACGCTACCCGGTTGTGCATCTGCGCTGAACACGCCACCTTCGTTGGCCAGTCCCAGGAGCAACTCATCGGAAGGAACACCGTACTCCTGCTTGCGCAGGGACTCCTGAAAGTGGTTCTCCGGAGTTTGGCCGCTGCAGGCGACGTAATGCTTGTGAGAGCCCGGTATGAGCATCAATGGTCCGTTGTTTGCCATATTCTCCGTCAACGTGATCGACATACTCAATGCCCGCATCCTGGGCATGCCGTCCTCGACATGCCAGGTTTCAAAATCGGAGTGCCAATAAAACTCCTTGCCACGGAACCCCGGCTTAAAGTTTAACCGGGACTGGTGGATGTACACTTCGTCCCCCAGCAGAAATTGTGCAAGCTCCACTAAACGCCGGTCGCAAGCCAGTCGTGCAAACGAGGAGGCTGATTTGTGGACGGCAAAGATTGACCTCAGAGTGTGGCCGCCAGGCTCGGCAATGCAGGTTTCGTTATCGGCATGTCGGTGATTTTCCTGTAATAACGCCACCTCTTCCTGCAGGCTGCGCACCTCGAGGGGGGTGAACATATTCTCGAGAACAAGAAACCCTCTTTCCTCGTATTCATCCACGAGGTGCCTTGGGATTGGTCCACCCTCGAAGCTCTGTGAATGCACGACGGGGTCGAGTCGTGTGAGGATGGCAGAAGATTGGCCAACCCGAGATGGGTAGGGATCAGCGCATGATGCTAGTTCCACACTCTCCGAAACAGAAACCCCACCTATCATGCCACGACCTCCTGGGCATCAAGTTCATAGGAGCCGTTCGCATTGTGCGTTTCTTTTCCGCTGAGCGGTGGGGTGAACACGCAGGCCATCGTCATTTCAGTTTCTGCGCGCAAGACATGCTCGTCGTGCTTGTCCAGAATGTATACGGTTCCTGGACCGATCGGATAGGTCCGCTTGTCCGCAAGTGTCGTAACCTCGCCCCTACCGGAGATGCAATAAACCGACTCCAGATGATTCTGGTAATGCATGTGAAAATCTGCATCGGCGTAAATAGTGGTTATATGAAAGGAAAACCCCATATTATCGCCTTTTAATAAAAGCCTGGTACTCTCCCAGTTGCCGTCAGGTGAAACAATACGGCGCTCGGTCTTTTCCGCGTCTTTAAGATGTCTAACAATCATGATTCCTGTTCCGTTGCTTGCGATTGAATGTCGGCGTACCTCGTCAGATGATCACGCAATCTTGCGCGGTTCCTCAAAGTAATCGATTTCTTTCGGTATGTACTCGTGCCCGGCGCAGGTTTCATGAATGGCGCGCTCGACGATATCGACACCCCTGGCAAGATTCTCGTCAGATATCGTCAGCGGGCAGAGAAACTTCACTACGTGGTCATCCGCGCCACTGGTCTCAATGACTAACCCCTGCCTAAACGCATTCCGCGTGATCTGGCCGGCCAGTTCACCGTTAACACAGTTAATGCCCTGAAACATGCCCCTGCCTCGTGTGGCAAAATTCCCGGATCCGTATTTTTTCACTATCAATTCGAGGCGCTGCGACACGTAGCGCCCTTTGCGCTGTACCTGTCTGGCAAACGTGTCATCTGTCCAGTAGTGGTCGATCGCTGCTTTCGCTGTCACGAATGCAAAATTGTTGCCGCGGAATGTGCCGTTGTGCTCCCCGGGTTTCCATTGATCCAGCTCCGGTTTGATCAGGGCCACGGCAAAGGGCAGCCCGTAACCACCCAGCGATTTCGACAGCGTGATGATATCCGGCTTTATTCCAATTTCCTCGAAACTGAAATAGGTGCCTGTGCGCCCACACCCGGCCTGAATGTCATCTATGAGCAACAGCATGTCATGTTTTCTACACACAGCTTCGAGATTTCTCAGCCACTGGAATGAGGCTGCATGGATTCCCCCTTCACCCTGTACGGTTTCCACAATAACAGCGGCCGGCGCGTCGACACCACTGCTGGAATCCGACAAGACCTTATCCAAATACGCTGTGGTATCAAAGTCGTCACCCAGGTAGCCATCGTAAGGCATACGCGTGGTACCGTTGAGCGAAACACCCGACGCGTCGCGATGGTGCGAGTTCCCTGTAACTGCAAGCGCGCCGAGACTGACCCCGTGGAAACCATTGGTGAAACTGATAATGTTTTCACGCCCGGTGACATTGCGCGCCAGCTTCAGTGCCGCTTCCACTGCGTTAGTCCCGGTTGGCCCGGTGAATTGCACCATATAATTCATGTTGCGCGGCTTGAGAATCTTCTCGCTGAACGTTTCGAGAAATTCGGCTTTTGCCCGGGTATGAAGATCAAGACTGTGAGTGATGCCGTCACCGCCGATGTACTCCAGTAACTTCTCTTTAAACACCCGGTTGTTGTGCCCGTAGTTCAGGGTTCCGGCGCCGGCAAGGAAATCAAGGTACTCGTTGCCGTCGTCGTCATACAGCAATTCATTCTCCGCACGATGAAATAAACGCGGGAAAGACCGCGCGTAACTCTGCACTTCGGATTCGATCTCGTCAAAAATTTTCATGCCTTGCTCTCCTGTTTAAACGCAGCTATTTGTTGCTCCGGCATTGTCTTCCGGGCCCCCTGAAGGGGGCCGATACGAGCCAGAATTTCCGTTTCGTGTGTGCCGCCGAAATGAAGGCTCTTGTCGAAAAAAGTGGCCCGTCGTACCTGTGCACCCAAGCGGTCAGCAAAGCGCTCGAACATTGACCAGGAAGCGCCGTTGTCCTCTGTCACAGTCGTCTCCAGGTAGGTAACGGCTGCGCATGCCGGACGCGATAGCAGATAGTCCAGCATGCGCCGCCCCAGGGCATGCCCTCTGGCTTTTTCACTGACCGCCACTTGCCATATGAACAGGATGTCCTCGCGTGCAGGCACCAGGTAGCCAGTGGCAGAAGCAACCAGTTCTCCACCGAACTCTCCGACCACGGAGGTTTCCGCGAAGTGCGTGCATTGCAGCAGGTTGCAATAGATCGAATTCTCATCGAGCGGAGGACAGTTGCGAATCAAGCGGGTTATAGAGGGGCCATCACTGGCGACAGGGGAACGCAATGTAACAATTTTTTCCGGCTCAATTACTATCATATCAAATATATCGCTCTCTAAATAATACAGAGCGAGGATTATACATTCAGTGACATTATAAGCAAATATAGAGGATTTTATATCGATATAAAGGATTTTATTACATCGTACTGTAAGTATTTTATAAATATAATCTCCAATTTGTATCAATATTAAAGCGCTTTCAAAATGATATTCTTTGGCGCATATTCGTATACAATGCCCGTCAGAGGCCCGCTATCACACAGTGCAGGCAGCGCCTGAAAATTGCCGATGGGCCCACCAAACGGAGAACTATGTGGATCAATTAAAGGAAGTGTTGAGGTCGCTGCGCCGAGTAATTCGGGCAACGGACTTGCATTCGAGACATCTTGCTAAAACTGCCGGCCTGAGCACGCCGCAAATTCTGCTACTCCAGGCCATTCAAAATCATGAAACGGGAACGATTGGTGAATTGGCAAGTGAGGTAAGCCTGAGCCAGGCTACTGTCACCAGTATTCTGGACAGACTGGAGAACAGGAGGCTGATTCAGCGTGAACGCTCCAGCGTCGACAAGCGCAAGGTGCACGTCCGCCTCACCGAGGCGGGAGTGGAAGCCCTACGTCACGCGCCCATGCCTTTGCAGGAACAGTTCGCGAACCGCTTCATGGAGCTGCAGGAATGGGAAAAGACCATGCTTATTGCCTGTCTGCACCGGCTGGCGTTCATGATGGATGCCGAAAATATCGATGCCGCGCCGGTACTGGACGTGGGCACCCTGGCCCATGGCAGGGATGAACCAAAAGGCGACGCTGCTCCCGACTCCGGGGAGCCCCCTCCAGGCCTCAATTCCTGACAACCCGTTTTCTCAACAGACTTTACCCGTGCGCCAGGAAAGCACGCTTCCTGTAGTCCTGACGTGGTCCAGTCTTTCTTTACAATCCAGTGAAGCGGCTTCCTTCATTTCAACCATTTCTGCCTCGTATTGATTCGGGCTCTTGTAGCCCAGACATGAATGCAGCCGATAGTTATTGTAAAATAGGGATATGTAGTTCAACACATCCTGCTGCGCTGCGAGCCTTGTTCCGGCTGACTGGATAACTTAGACCATTGAGCGCCTTTTTCATTCTCCGGCTACCGTAACTGCCCTCAGTTGTCCTGGCGATTTCTCACACGGCTTCCAGTAGCTCCTAGTCATAATAATCAGAAAATTTATCACCTCCACGTTGCTGATGGCCATAAAAGCCACTGTGGGTAACGCCCAGGAGTCGACACATCAGGTCAACAT
This sequence comes from uncultured Haliea sp., assembly GCA_963977275.1. Lineage (GTDB taxonomy): Bacteria > Pseudomonadota > Gammaproteobacteria > Pseudomonadales > Halieaceae > JARRPM01. The sequence goes on from CAXBNX010000006.1 coordinate 21,257, forward strand.
CGCAGGTGCACTAACTGCGCCAAATCTTGCATTAATTTGACACTTCACGTGTTGCCGTTATGGGTGTCAGTGTTTTTGGCCCCCGGGGACCTCCCTGACACCACGGGCAAGGCTTATAGTGCCCATGCATTATAAAAGTCGAGCGAGAATCAGCGCTGACCTGTCTCGCGATAAGGAAAAGCATGTCAAAAGTGTTGGTAATGGGGGCAAGTGGCTTTCTGGGCAGCCATGTGGTGAAGGCGTTGGTGGCAGTTGGCCGGGAGGTACGAATTATGGTGCGCGCCACTAGCGATACGCGTGCCATAGCCGCCGCACTGGCTGGCTGCGACAGTGTATTTTACTGCATCGTTGACACTCGCGCCTGGTTGCGCGATCCAGCACCTCTTTACGCCACCAATGTCGACGGATTGCGCCGTGTTCTGGACGCAGCACTGGTGGCCAGTGTCAACCGATTCGTATTCACCAGTACCTATGGCACCGTCGGTATTAACCCCGCCGGAATGTCTACGGAAAAAGACACATTTAACTGGGCTGACAAGGCGCCGGCATATGTGAAGTGCCGGGTGCAGGCGGAAGACATGTTTCTTGCGTACTGCCGCGAAAAAAATCTCCCGGGTGTCGCCTGCTGCGTCGGAAATACCTACGGAGCTGACGATATTGTGCCGACGCCGCACGGGGCGCTGGTAAAGAATGTAGCGGCTGGGAAAATGCCCTACTACTGGCAAGGCGGTGGCCCTTGCGTGGGGGTTCGCGACGCCGAAGTATCTGAGGCTGTTGACTATTATCGGGCACACCCCTGAATCAACCATGTGCCCGGTATAATCTCTAAACCATGTATCCGGAAAGGACAAGCAGGTTATTGGCGCGCCCATCAGGATTCGAACCTGAGACCGCCGGCTTAGAAGGCCGATGCTCTATCCAGCTGAGCTATGGGCGCGGTTAATGAGACGCGAGTATACAACAGTAGTTCGAGTGGTCGAAGGGCTACGAAGGAATAGAGTCGTAAAGCAAAATATCCTGCCGGAAAATCCGCTCTATTTGATCACCAAAAGGAGAGTTAACAAGTAAATGTCGATCCACTGTGGGAACCGTGCTCTTGGGTAATCTATTGAGCGGAACTCCTCGTTCCAGCAAGGTGATTATCGCGTTTGGCTCCATGGTGGATTTTTTCATATGATGCGGCGAGCTAAACTGCGACCGGTATGGCTTCGAAGTATTCAGGCCATAGTCTTGTTCCAGCCTTGAAATTACGTCCTCCTTATCTTCCAGGCGATAATGCATAACATTCGTAAGCTCGTGAAGCGGTGTGTGTTGCTGGCTGTGATGGGGATCGGCATTCTTTTCCCCCTTGACCTCCAACCAATTCAAGTAATCCGGAAATGAAATTGGATAGTCTACCGGTACTTCGCTGCCATAAATGGACTTCAGAACCGTGTGGCGCAGATCCAGGCCTCTGGTTCGCCCCCCCTTTCGCTCAAGCCCTATAAATAGGCGGTTCTGCAAATGCATATAACTGCTGAAAACACGGGTGTATGGGCAGCGAAGGAAGCAAATTATGGGGTCACCTGCGGCTATACGGTCAACCAGGTCACGGCGATAGTTGGGGAGTTTTTTCAACACCTGATTTTCATAAAGATGTATGGATAAGCCACGCTCCGTAGTTTTGTATTGATTCGCCTCTTCAAGCAGTTCAGCATGCCAGAGGAACCACTTCAGAACCGAGGTGCAACCCGCCTTCTGCGACCAAAGCACGATAAAAGGGACATTTTTATGTTGGTAGGGTGTGCGTTTCTTGATCAAGATTGCCAAGCGACGCGTTTCAGTAGTCAATTCCAGGAGTTCCGTATCATTAACAAGCATATTAGGTTTGCCGCTCCTATCACCCTGAAGCGATCTGCAATTTACAACATTATCCTTAAAGTAGCACTTGTTCAGTTGGGCATATGGTCACTCGCCGGCTGCGGCGATCACGGCATTACCACGCCCCAAGCCAGCGCAAAACTGCCCAACTTTGTTTTTATACTGTCTGGCGATCAGTCGTGACTACACACGTCGTTTTCCGGCTATCCACTTATCAACACCCCCAATTTCGACAAAATTGCACGCGAGGGTGTGTATTTCACTAACACCTATGCAACGGCTCCCAGTTGCACACCTTCTCGCTCGTCCATTCTAGCGGGCCAGCCCATTTGGCGACTGGGGAGCGGAGCAAACCTCTGGGGGGAATATCCTCCCCAGATGATCAATTTCCAGGGAATTCTGAAAAAGGCGGGGTATCGGGTCGGGTCCACTGGCAAAACCTGGGGGCCGGGTTACGTTGCCCCGGAGGTATATCCACCTTCTGGTCCGCGTTATAACAAGATTTTACGTGCCGTACCGGAATGGATTGGCGCTATCGATTATCCGGCAAATTTTGAGACGTTTTTTGAGCAAGTGCCATCAGACACACCCTTTTCGTTCTGGGTGGCCCACTGATAAATGGAGGCCGCGTGGTCGACGATTTCGTCAGTCTGCAGGATATTGCACCGACTCTGCTCGAGCTGGCCGGTGCCACCATTCCAAAAGAGATAACCGGCTCCAGTTTGAGGTATGCACTGGTATCAGACCAATCCGGCGTAATTGATGCCGAACGCGATGCCAGCTTTACGGCTTTTGAGCGTCACGGCGGGTTTATCCGCGGTGGAGAGCAAAACCTTACTTACCCCAGGCGCGCGATTCACACAAAAAAATTCGTCTATATGAAAAACTATCACGCCGAACGCTGGCCAGTGGGTGATCCTCCCCGTTATGGAGAGGCATACAAACACCTGTTAATCGACAACAGGTCAAAAAAACCGATAGAACCCTATTTTTCTTTAGCCGTGGAGAAACGAGCAGAGGAAGAACTGTTTGATGTAGAACTCGATCCGTATCAGCTCGACAATCTTGCTGATAAACCTGAATACGTCCAGATAAAACAGGCCTTGGCCAGCCGACTACAAGCGGAGCTGGTGGCGACAGGAGATCCACTCGAAATACTGCATCGGGATATTTTTCAGGACTTCAAGTATTGGAAACCATGACCAGATAGTTAATCTGCGTGGTCTGAAGTGGAGCCGGCCAAAGCGGCAAACGAGTGCTTGGCGCGCAACACACGCTTTGAAATAAGTGATTTGAATAACAGGGTAATTGGGGTGGCCGACGGGTCTCGAACCCGCCACCTCCGGAGTCACAATCCAGTGCTCTACCTGATGAGCTACGGCCACCATCGTGAGGTGCTGAAACCGGGTTACCAAGCTCTCCTTCGTGACCGGAAAGTTGGTCGGGGTAGAGAGATTCGAACTCCCGACATCCTGCTCCCAAAGCAGGCGCGCTACCAGACTGCGCTATACCCCGATTCTTTCAATGCCGGCATATGCGCCAGGCCCCGTTTTTCAGGAGGGCGCATCATACTCACCAGAGCAGATAGCGTCAACGTCGATGGTGGGAATTTGACGGGGCAATAAGGCTAATCCTTTCACTGGGAGGGCCGCTCGTGGGACAATACCCCATACAGCGGGGCAGATCCGAGCGCATCCCTCCGGGGCCGCCTGCAAAACACTCTCCGAGACCCAGAAGCTTCCACAACACATAGGATTCCTACAATATGCCCGCTCTCGTCCTGGACGGTAAATCCCTGGCAGCCCAAACAGAGGCAGCCCTACTGCAGCGAGTTGAGCGCCTGAAAGCCCAATCGGCGGGCAAAACACCCATTCTGGCGACTATTCTGGTGGGGGATGACCCCGCCTCAGCGACCTATGTGAAGATGAAAGGTAACGCCTGCCGCCGCGTGGGTATGGATTCAATGGCGGTGGAGATGCCCTCTTCCACCACCACCGAGCAGCTGCTGGCTACCATTGAGGAACTGAACATTAATCCGGACGTGCATGGCATTCTGCTACAGCACCCAGTGCCCCCCCAGATTGACGAGCGCGCCTGCTTTGACGCAATTGCCCTCAATAAAGACGTAGACGGCGTAACCTGCCTGGGTTTCGGCCGCATGGCAATGGGCGAGGATGCCTATGGTTGCGCCACCCCCCAGGGCATCATGCGTATCCTGGAACATTACAAGGTGGATATCGAGGGCAAACATGCCGTGGTTGTGGGCCGCAGCCCCATTCTGGGTAAGCCCATGGCGATGATGCTGTTGCAAAAGAATGCCACGGTAACTATCTGCCATTCACGCACGCAGGATCTGCCTGCCATCGTCGCCCAGGCCGATATACTTGTCGGTGCGGTAGGTAAGCCGGAGTTTATCAAGGCGGACTGGGTGAAGCCCGGAGCGGTGGTGGTGGACGCGGGTTATCACCCGGGTGGTGTGGGTGATGTCGAACTGTCGGCGCTCATGGACAAGGTCAGCGCCTATACCCCGGTACCGGGCGGCGTCGGGCCCATGACCATCAATACCCTGATAATGCAGAGTGTTGAGTCGGGCGAAAAGAGTATCCTCGGCTAGCGACTATTCCCGGCGCCACTGGGTACCCTCGCGGGAGTCTTCAAGCACCACTCCCTGCGCCAGTAACTCCTGTCGGATCTCATCGGCGCGGGTATAATTCTTAGCCAGTTTGGACTCCTGCCGCTCGTTAACCAGTGCCTCGATGGCATCCGCCGATATGACATCACTGGATACACCGCCCTGTAACCAGGCCTCGGGGGCCTGTTGCAATATACCCAGAAGATCGCCCGCGGCGAGAATGCGCGCTTTCAACAGTGGCCGCTCGCCGGCGGAGGCCTTATGCAACTGTTTCGCCATGGCGTGAATTTCGGCGATGGCAATGGGTGTGTTCAGGTCGTCGTTCAAGGCTTGGTAAAATGGCTCGTCAGCCAGCGGCACCTCCACGTCCAGCTCGATATCCCGAACCTCCCGCAAGGTACTGTAGAGGCTGCCCAGAGTCGCTTCCGATTGCTCCAGTAAGTCCACGGAGAAATTCATGGGGGAGCGATAATGGGCCGACAACAGGGCGAAACGCAGCACTTCACCGCGGTAGGCCTGCAGCAGACCTCGCACTGTGCGGAAATTGCCCAGTGACTTGGACATTTTCTCGCCGTCGATATCCAGAAATGCGTTGTGCATCCAATAGCGCACGTAGTCACCACCGTGGGCGCAGCGGCTCTGGGCAATCTCGTTTTCGTGGTGCGGGAAAATCAGGTCGCGACCACCGCCGTGTATGTCGATGGTATCGCCCAGGTGTTCGCGAATCATGGCAGAGCACTCCAGGTGCCAGCCAGGGCGGCCGCGCCCCCAGGGGCTGTCCCAGCCGGGCTCGTCGTCTGCGGCGGGTTTCCACAGCACGAAATCGCCGGGATGACGCTTGTATTTGGCGACCTCCACCCGGGCGCCGGCAAGCATGTCGTCCAGTGAACGGTGCGACAACTTGCCGTAGTCCGCCATGGATTCAACGGCAAACAGCACATGACCCTGCGATTCGTAGGCATGCCCTTTTTCGATCAGCGTTGCGGTCATCGCCAGCATGGGCGCGATATTGTGGGTGGCATGGGGTTCCAGTGTCGGTGGCAGCGCGTTCAGCTGGGCCATGTCCTCGCGGTATTTGGCCGTAAACTCGTCGGTAACTGCGTCGATACTGCGCTCGCCTTCCCTGGCGGCCGCGATAATCTTGTCGTCCACATCGGTAATATTGCGGGCATAGGTCACCGTATCGAACTGGGTCTGCAACAGGCGAAACAGCGTGTCGAATACCACCACAGGCCGGGCGTTGCCGATATGCGCCAAGTTGTACACCGTCGGCCCACAGACATACATAGTCACCGTGTTGGGCACTAGCGGTTCAAAGAGCTCCTTCTCGCCGCTCAGGGTATTGTAGAGGTACAGGCTCATTGCCCTGCCCCCCCCTGCCCGCCCCAGCTGTCGCGCAGACTGATAGTGCGGTTGAAAACAGGTGTCTCTGCACTGTGCTCATACCGATCTGCCACAAAGTATCCCTCGCGCTCGAACTGGAAGTTCTGCTCCGGGGTGGCCTCCAGTAGAGAAGGCTCTACCCACGCCTGCTCAACTACCCGCAGAGAATCCGGGTTGATGTGATCGAGGAAATCACGGTCGCCCTTGTCGGGGGACTCGTGATTGAACAGCCGGTCGTATAAACGGACCGTCGCCTGCGCGCCCTCGCTGGCGGATATCCACTGGATAGCGCCCTTCGGTTTAATGCCATCTGCCGGGTCCGTGCCGATAGTATCCGGGATAGTACGGGCATGTACCTCGACAATATTGCCGGAGGCATCCTTCACCACGTCATGGGCCTCTATGACATAGGCGCTGCGCAGACGCACCCGTTTGCCCAGCACCAGGCGTTTGTATTTCTTGTTGGCTTCCTCGCGAAAATCCTCGGCATCGATATACAGTTCCCGGGTAAAGGGCAGCATGCGCTCGCCCATTTCGCTACGGGAGGGGTGTCGCGGGGATGCCACCTGCTCCACCTTGTCCTCGGGGTAATCAGTCAAAACCACTTTCAGCGGGTTTAGCACGCACATCGCCCGGGGCGCGTTCTCGTTGAGGTCGTCCCGAATCGCAAATTCCAGCATGGCCACGTCGACGACACCGTCGCCCCGGGTGGTGCCTATCATCTGACAAAATTTGCGGATGGCGGCCGCAGTAAAGCCGCGCCGTCGCATACCGGAAATCGTCGGCATGCGCGGATCGTCCCAACCCGACACAATACCGTCATCCACCAACTGCTTGAGTTTGCGCTTGCTGGTAATCGTATAGCTGGGGTTAAGCCGGCCAAATTCATACTGACGTGGCCGCGCCTTCACCGGCAGGTGTTCTATATACCAGTCATACAGTGGCCTGTGGTCTTCAAACTCCAGGGTACAGATCGAATGGGTAACACCCTCGATGGCGTCTTCCTGGCCGTGCGCGAAGTCATAGGTGGGATAGATCACCCAGCTGTCACCGGTCTGGTGGTGAGGTACCTTGCGAATACGGTACATAATGGGATCGCGCATATTCATATTGGGCGCGGCCATATTGATCTTCGCGCGCAACACCTTTTCACCCTCGGCAAATGTGCCGGCCCTCATGCCCTCCAGCAATGCCAGGTTCTCCGCAACACTGCGGCCGCGGTAGGGGCTGTCCGTACCCGGCTCGGTCAATGTGCCACGGTACTCCCGGGCCTGATCGGCATTGAGATCGCAGACGTAGGCGTCACCCTGTTTTACGAGATGCACCGCCCAGTCATACAACTGCTGAAAATAGGCCGATGCAAAGCGCACCTCTCCGTCCCAGCTGTAGCCCAACCAGCGCACATCCTCCAGAATAGAATCGATATATTCCTGGCTCTCCTTCTCCGGGTTGGTGTCGTCGAAGCGTAGATTGCAGCGGCCTCCGAACGTTTCAGCCAGGCCAAAATTCACGCAGATGGCTTTGGCGTGGCCCAGATGGAGGTAGCCGTTGGGCTCCGGCGGGAAACGGGTAACCACTTCCTTCACCCGGCCGGCAGCGAGGTCCTCGCTGACGATGGTTTCCAGAAAGTTGCTGGTTGGGGTCTTTTCCATAATTTCCGCGCACTTGATAGCTGAAAAGGGCGCGTATTATAGCCACAGATTGCCGGGCCTAATACCCGATGAGCAGCTCAGCTCCACAGATAAAGGCGTATTTATGCTCATCTGCCGCCCCAGAGTGTTTTACTGCCCGGCAAAAGTCCGTATCATTGCCCGGCTCTGAACATTCACCAGCAGGGATACAGTATGGTCATCATTCGCACCACCTTCGGCGACATCAAACTGGAACTTGACGCGGAAAAAGCTCCCGTAGCCGTCGCCAACTTTCTTGAGTACGCCAGGGCAGGCTTCTATAACGGCACCATCTTCCACCGGGTCATCAATAACTTCATGATCCAGGGCGGCGGCTTCGACATCAATATGGAGCAGAAAGCGGTAGGCAAACCCATTGATAACGAGGCAGACAACGGCCTGAAAAACGATTTCGGTACAATTGCCATGGCCCGCACCATGGAACCGCACTCCGCCACTGCCCAGTTTTTCATCAATGTGAAGGACAATGACTTCCTCAACCACAGCGGCAAGAACATGCAGGGCTGGGGTTACACTGTCTTCGGCAAGATGGTCGAGGGCGAAGAAGTGCTGGAGAAGATCCGCAACGTGCCCACCGGCAGCAGCGGCGGCCATCAGGATGTGCCCACCGATGCGGTAATCATCGAATCTGTGGAAGTCGTCGAAGAGTAACTGGCCGCTTAAACTGCCGCGCCAGACCCCCCTCTTGTCCAGCACCTGCTTTATTTCAGATCTACACCTCGACACTGCCAGGCCCACCGTCACGCGGGCCTTGGCGGATTTTCTCGTCGGCCATACCCATTGCACGGCACTTTATATCCTGGGCGACCTGTTTGAAGCCTGGCCGGGAGACGACGACGATTCGCCCCTCTCCCATGAAGTGACCCGGCTACTGCGAGCTTACAGCGATACAGGCCCGGAGCTGTTCATCATGTGCGGCAACCGCGACTTTCTGTTGGGGGACGCTTTTTGCGCGTCGGTTGGCGCGTCGCTGCTGCCCGACCCAAGCGTAATTGATCTGTACGGCGAGCCCACCCTGCTCATGCATGGGGACAGTCTTTGTACCGCAGACAGCAATTACCAACAGTTTCGCCTGATGACGCGGGACCCCAGCTGGCAACGAGAACTCCTGGCCAGGCCATTGGCAGACCGGCGCGCACTGGCCGCCGAACTGCGTGCCATGAGCTCAGAAGCCACCAGTATGAAAAGCGAGGACATTATGGATGTCACGCTGCTGGAGGTCGATCGCGAGATGAAAACTCAGGGTGTTAGTCAGATGATTCACGGCCATACACACCGACCAGCGCGGCACAGCGACGCCAATCAGCTGCGCTGGGTACTGGGGGCATGGGATGATCAGGCCTGGTTTGTGGAGGCGTCTGCAGATAAAATTACATTAAATAATATTATTATAAATCAATAATTTATAATAATAATATAAAGTAGTTTAGTGATTATTGGAATCCCCTGTGGTCACCAAATTCACTCAACTGCCGGAACCCCGCTATGAAAACGGAACTCGTCATCGGCTGATTCAATCAGTTCCCGCTCCCGTTGCAGCAATACCGGCAATCGCGCAGCGATATCTTCGGCAGACCCCAGTGCGCCAGCCAGTTTCAGGTAATCGGTGAAGTGGCGGGACTCCGACTTGAGCAGGGAGGCATAGAATTCTGCCAGCTCATCGTCCAGAACGGGCACCAGCGCGGCGAAGCGCTCGCAGGAGCGGGCCTCGATTATTGCCCCCACCAGCAGAGTATCCACCAGCCGCGCCGGCTCATGATTGCGCACCGACTGCCGCAATTCACCAGCGTAGCGGGAGGCGCTCAACTGGGGGTAAGCGATGTCCCGGCTCTTCATCAGGGCAATGACCTGCTCAAAATGCCGCAGCTCTTCCCTGGCCAGCCGCGATAGCCGGGTGAGCAATGTGTGATGGCCCACGTAACGGTACATCAGGTTAAGTGCGGTAGAGGCGGCTTTTTTCTCGCAGTTGGCGTGATCGATCAGCAGCAGCTCCTGGTTCTTCAGCGCCCATGTCACCCATGGTTGCGGCGTCGGGCAGTACAGGAAATCGTTGATGGGGCCTATATCGACTGCGACAGTCACTCGCCCTGCCCCACAAACAGGTCAGGGGTCAGCATGTAGCGCTCATAGTGGGCTTCAGACAGGATAAAGAACTCACGATCTATGATCTCCCGCAGTGCTGCCAACGGCAGCGGACGATATGCCTGATCCACCTCAAAACCGAAATCCGCGGTGACATCGATCTGGCTGGCGCCGGCCTTGATCAGGCTGTAAACCCAGCAGTACTCGTCGTGGTGAGCGGGATAGTCCACCTGTTGCACCTGCAGCTGCCACTGCAACAGCGCCCTGTCGGTGATTTGCAACTTGTTGCTGACACACTGTGAAAGAAAATCTCCCAGACGCCGGTTCACCACCTGCTTCTGTTGTGGGGTGTAACTGTTCCAGTCGATAACCTCGTGGGAAAAGCGTTTGCAGCCCCGACACACACTGTCACCGATACCGGTGGAGCAAACACCAATACAAGGGGTTTTGGCAGTAGTATCAGGCATTTCGTACGGGGTTTTTAACAGCGGGAATCACTGTGAAAGTGTACTTTATCACCCCGGTGAATGCACGATATAGCGCCCGGATAATTTATCTTAAACGGCGCCTGCGCTATACTCGCGCTCCGATTCCGCACCTACGACAAACGCCCCGCTCTGAAGCCACCATGGCCTCACTGGGGTGATTAAGCCAACACAAAGGAGCTCTACCGTGCTTGAAGCCTATCGCGAACATGTGACCGAACGTGCCAGCCAGAATATCCCACCCAAGCCGCTCAACGCCGAACAGGTTGCCGCGCTGGTAGAACTGTTGAAAGCGCCACCGGCTGGCGAGGAAGAGTTCCTGCTGGACCTGATCAGCAATCGGGTACCGCCGGGGGTAGACGAGGCCGCCTACGTCAAGGCGGGCTTCCTGTCCGCCGTGGCAAAAGGTGAGACACCCTGCCCTCTTATCGACGCGGCCAGTGCCGTTGTGCTACTGGGCAATATGCACGGCGGCTACAATATCGAAACCCTGGTATCACTGTTGAGCGACGACCAGCTGGCAGAAGCCGCCGCGCGCGAGCTCAAGCATACCCTGCTGGTCTTCGAGGCCTTCCACGATGTGGCCGAGCTGGCCGAGAAAGGCAACGATCACGCCAAAGCTGTTATGCAATCCTGGGCGGACGGCGAGTGGTTTACCAACCGCCCCGCTGTCGCAGAATCCATCAAGGTTGCCGTGTTCAAAGTGACCGGCGAAACCAACACCGACGACCTGTCACCCGCGCCCGACGCCTGGTCGCGCCCGGACATTCCCCTGCACGCCCTGGCCATGTATAAAATGACCCGCGACGGCCTGGAGCCGGCCGAGCACGGTGTCACTGGCCCCATGCAACAGATTGCCGACCTGCAGGCAGGTGGCATCCCGGTGGCTTTCGTAGGCGATGTCGTGGGTACCGGTTCATCCCGCAAATCAGCCACTAACTCTGTGCTGTGGTTCTTCGGCGACGAGATTCCCGGTGTGCCCAACAAGCACGGCGGCGGCATCTGTATCGGCGGCAAGGTGGCCCCTATTTTTTACAACACCATGGAAGACGCCGGCGCACTGGTATTCGAGGCACCCGTGGATGATCTGGGTATGGGTGATGTGATCGAGATTCGCCCCTACGACGGCAAGATTCTGTCCGAGTCCGGCGCCGTATTGAGTGAATTCGAACTGAAGTCCGATGTATTGCTTGATGAGGTGCGCGCAGGTGGCCGTATCAACCTGATCATCGGTCGCGGCCTCACTACCCGCGCCAGAGAGTCCATGGGCCTGGGTGCCACGGATCTGTTCCGTACCCCCGAAGTTCCCCTCGACACCGGGAAAGGTTTTTCCCTGGCGCAGAAGATGGTGGGCAAGGCCTGTGGCACCGACGGCATTCGCCCCGGTACCTACTGCGAGCCTCTGATGACCACTGTCGGCTCCCAGGATACTACCGGGCCAATGACCCGGGATGAATTGAAAGACCTGGCCTGTCTGGGTTTCTCTGCCGACCTGACCATGCAATCTTTCTGCCACACAGCGGCTTACCCCAAGCCGGTGGATATCGATACACAGCATTCCCTGCCAGACTTCATCATGACCCGCGGTGGTGTTTCTCTGCGCCCCGGCGACGGTATCATTCACTCCTGGCTTAACCGCATGCTGCTGCCAGACACTGTGGGTACAGGCGGCGATTCCCACACCCGTTTTCCGATGGGCATCTCCTTCCCGGCAGGCTCTGGCCTGGTGGCGTTTGCCGCCGCTACCGGTGTCATGCCGCTGGATATGCCGGAATCGGTACTGGTGCGCTTCAAGGGGGAAATGCAGCCTGGTATTACCTTGCGTGACCTGGTGCATGCCATACCTTATTACGCGATTGAGCAGGGCCTGCTGACAGTTGAGAAGAAAGGTAAAAAGAATATCTTCTCCGGTCGTATCCTGGAAATTGAAGGCCTGAAGGACCTGACCGTGGAACAGGCTTTCGAACTGTCCGATGCCTCCGCGGAGCGATCGGCAGCGGGTTGCACCATCGACCTGGACGAGGACACCATTGCCGAGTACCTGCGCTCCAATATCGTTTTGTTGCGCTCCATGATCGCAGAGGGCTACGGCGATCCGCGCACACTGGAACGCCGCGCTCGCAAGATGGAAGACTGGCTGGCCAACCCCAGCCTGATGAAGGCCGATGCGGATGCAGAATACGCCGCGGTCATTGAGATAGATCTCGCTGACGTCAAAGAGCCTATCGTCTGTTGCCCCAATGATCCGGATGACGCTCGCCTGCTTTCATCCGTCGCCGGCGACAAGGTTGACGAGGTGTTTATTGGCAGCTGCATGACCAATATCGGCCACTTCCGCGCTGCCGGCAAGTTGCTGGAGAAGCACAAGGGCGGTATTTCCACCCGCCTGTGGATCGTGCCGCCCACACGCATGGACGAACACCTGCTGATGGAGGAAGGCTACTACAATATCTTCGGGGCGGCCGGTGCACGTACCGAGATGCCGGGCTGCTCGCTGTGCATGGGCAACCAGGCCAGAGTCGCCGCCAATTCAACCGTGCTGTCCACCTCCACCCGAAACTTCCCGAACCGACTGGGCGATGGTGCCAACGTGTACCTGACCTCTGCGGAACTGGCCTCGGTGGGCGCCATTCTCGGCAAGCTACCGACCCCGGAGGAATACCTGAAGTTCGCGAGTGATCTGGATTCGATGTCTGACGAGATTTACCGCTATATGAACTTTGACCAGATCATCGAGTTCCAGAAGAGTGCGGAAGAAGGCAAGCGTATAGCCGCCGTCGAGATCGAGGAAATGCGCGCCTAGTAACAGTAAACAAGCGCCGGAAAACCCCGCCTTGCGGGGTTTTTTTGTGTCATGAAGATACGACTGAGTGCAAAGGAGTACAGGCACTGCACAATAACAATATCAATACGCTGCGTTTTCTCGGTGCATTCCTGGTGCTGTGGGGTCACACCTTCGCCCTGTGCTATGGCCCGGGGGGGGACGAGGGTTATTTGTCTGAATTGCTGCGTCCGGTCACAGCTTACCGGGCAGGGCTGCCGGGTATAGGTGTTGCCCTGTTCTTCGTGCTGTCCGGATACCTGGTATGCAGAAGCTACCTCAACCGGCAGAGCCTGCTGGTGTACATGGAAGCGCGCATTCTGCGTATTTACCCTGCCTTGTGGCTGAATCTGCTGCTGCTCACACTGGTGATGGGGCCTGCAGTGACAACCCTCGATCTACCGGACTATTTTTCCCACCCCGGTACCTGGGCCTATCTGCAACACAACGCCTGGCTGTTTCCCGATGTCAGTTACAAGCTTCCCGGCGTTTTTCCTGACAACCCTCGCGCCGGCGGCGTCAATGGTTCACTGTGGACCTTGCCGGTAGAGGTTCGTATGTACCTGATCGTTGCGGCTCTGGGTTTCTGTGGGATTTTGGCCAGACGCACCGTTTTCAACCTGATCTCAGTGGTTATTGTTATTTTTTATGTCGTCGCCCCGGAGCACTTCTTTCTACTGCACCACACAAAACACGAGCGGCTGGGAGTGTACTTCCTGCTGGGGGCCGTGCTTTATATCAATGCCAAATACATTCCGCTAAACCTGACAGGGCTTCTGCTGTTGAGCGCGGCCCTTGGCGCAATGAGCCTTCCCGCGACACATCCACCCGGTTTCAATGTCATTTACGCCATCTGGTTCAGTTACCTTGTCCTGTACCTGTCTTTTCATCCGCTACTGAAACTGCCGGATTTAAGCAAGCACGGCGATTTCTCCTACGGCCTCTACCTATACGCGTTTCCGGTAACCCAAATCTGCATTTTCTGGCTGGGCGCGCAGCGGCCCTGGTTGATACTGGCGCTGGGTTTCGGCCTTACCCTGCTGCTGGCCGCGTGCTCTTGGTTTCTCATCGAAAAACCCGCGCTGACGTTGAAAGGCCGCCTGGTCAGGCGCTGAGGGAGCCGCCCTAGGCGGATTCCCTACCGAAACGAATCACTCTGGCCGGCCGGAAGCCGACGACTGCACGCTTCAATTTTTGCAGGGTCGGCACACCTTGTGTACCTGGCGCTGCATAGGCCAACTCGCTGTACAAGCCGGTAATCTCCCTGACCTCAGGGGCCATGGATGGGACCGCACGGCAAACCCTGCCGCCGTAGTCCGCGGCAGTTTCGCCGGTCATACGCACGAAGCCCAGGGCTGCCAGCCGATCGCAAAATTGCTGATAGTACTTGTCGTGTGGCATCACCCGTTTGGTTTCGCGCCGATATAACAGGCTGAACGCAACAGGGAGCAGCACCAATAGCCAGGTACCCATCAACACCAGCACAAATTTACGCGCGCTGATGCCGTTAAATACATTGTTCAAAAATTCGAACTGCTGATCGCGATTGAAACCAATTACCCAGCTTTGCCAGCGATAGGTGAGTGCGTCATAGCGCAGGCGCAATGTGTTCACCCAGGCAACACCACGAAAGTGCATCAGGGACAGGGGTGAGTCACTGAGAAAACTACCCTCAGCGGCCAGCGCACGTTCCAAACCCCACTCGATCCTGTCCGGCGAAACAGCCGCAGTGGGGTCCACGCGGACCCAGCCCTGCCCCTCCAACCAGACCTCCGCCCAGGCATGGGCATCGAACTGGTGCACTATAACCGTGCGGTTTACAGGATTTATCTCGCCACCCTGGTATCCGGCAACAACCCTGGCCGGCACACCCGCGGCCCGCATAAGCGAGACAAAAGCCACGGCATAGTGCTCGCAAAATCCAGTCCGGGCCTGAAAGAGGAAGGCATCAACCGGGTTGCTCTCAGGCAGCAGTGGCGGATTCAGGCTGTAAACAAAGGGCTGTTCGGTAAAGTTGTCCAGCACGGACTCCAGAAACCGGGTGTCAGAACCCGCCTGCGCGTGTAAATCCCGCGCAAACGCAATTGTTGCAGGATTCTGCGACGCGGGTAATTGCAACTCAATATCCCGCCGCCAGTCGGAAAGCCGTTCCTCCAGCGGCGCTGCGGGCCAGGTTTGCACTTCGTACTGGCGTTCATCTTCCACTATTGCGGGAGTAAACAAGGTGTAATCCGAGCCTGCCATGATGCCCCGCGAGCGCGAGCGTGCATAGCGCAGACTGTACAACCAGTTCTGCTGTGTGGGCTCCATGATGACCCGGTAGTCAATCGGTTCGCCGGAGACATCCACCGGCTGCGGTCGACGCTCCCCGGCGGGTATGTCCCAGTAGCGCAAATTGCGCCACGCGCCGTCTTCAATCTTGCTGAGCACCAGGCCACGCCAGTAAAGTTGGGCGGAGTTCGGGATATCACCCTCGAATTCCACGCGAAATGCCACGTCATCGGATTTGCTCAGGCTGGAAATATCACCGGGCTTCATGAAATCACTGACGCCGGTTTTTGCGGTATGACTTTTGATAGGCACCGACCACAGCGGTCCGATGCGGGGAAACAGGAAAAACAGGACCAGCATCAGTGGGGTTGCTTGTAACAGCATAATGGCCGCCAGCCGGATGGTCTTGCGGTTAAACTGGTGCTCATCTGGCCGGTGCAGTGCCACCAGGCCTGTCGTGACCAGCATCACGTTGAGAAGTGAATACAGCACTATTGGCAGATCCTGGCTGAAAAGAAACTCAGTGATGCAAATAAAATATCCGAGAAACAGCAACACATAGCCATCTTTGCGCTGTGCCAGTTCAATCAGCTTGAGTGCAAAAGCGGTTAGCAGCAGTGCGATAGTGGGCTCCAGGCCCAGCAGCGATCCGTAGCTGAGGTAGATACCCGCGAAACAGCTCACGATCATGCAGGCTTTCACCCAACGGCCGGGAAAGGACCAGCGGCCCTGGTACACCATGATCCGCCAGACCGCAGCGAATACGTAAATCGCCAGTACCCAGATCGGAATTCGCTCCGCATGTGGGGCAACCAGGGTAAACAGGCTGAGGATAATCCACACCAGGGCGTTGCGTGGGACCTGCTGGTCGGGCTTCATCCGGGACGCCGCTTAATGCCGTGCAGGGCAAGTGCCTGCAACACACGATCGCGGTGGCGTTCACCGATTCCCGGCGAGATGGCTAGTTCGGGCAGTCGCAGGCCGTATTCCTCGTTGCGCCCTTCAAACTGCAGTGCCCAGTAGCACAGATGCGACAACCGTTGCTCGGCTCCCAGACCCGGGAACATATCCCAATCCAGCCATGCACTGCGACTGGCATAGGCGTTATATTGCTTGGTCTGTACCCCCTGACCATGCGCCATGCCTTTCCAGTGGATCTGGCGCATTGAGTCGCCGTGACGATAATCCCGAAAGCCGTGAAAATCATCACTGCCGGCAATGGGAACGGCGGCACCGTCGGGTTCGTCTGTTGCCAGACCCGGCAGTTCCGCAGATGCCAGCGGTTGCGGGTACACCATGGCGCAGAGATCCAGATCAACCCAAGTCCAACAGCGCAGCAGCCCCAGCGGATAGGTGGACTCCAGCAACAGGCGCCCGGGACTGAACCAACCGCGATTGCCCACCGCCATATGCAAATGGACCCTCAGCTGATCCTGCTCCACCAGGTTGACGATACTGGCGGTACTTTTCGGCCATTTCAGGAGTAGCGCAAAATGTTCTCGCCGCCCACCTCGCTCCAGTTGCAGCGTGAATTCGGACTGTTGCCCGGGAAACACCGGGGTAGCGCGCAGCGCGCGAATGGTAAGCCCCGAGAGATTGGCATAGGTGTGCAAAATACCAACCACGAACAGTGTGGCAAGGAGGAACGTAAGTGCATAGCTCATATTGTTCTGGTAATTGATGGCCGTCATCAACATCACCAACAGACACAGCGCAAAAAACAGGCCGGTGCGGCTGGGAAAAATAAAAATGCGTTTCTGGTCGAGCGTCACTGAGCGGGCCGGGGGAATCCGGCGGTTTACCCACTCGCGTAAACGCCGGCGAAAGCGAGTGCGGATACCGCGTTGACGCCCCTGCATTACGTTCATCCCCGGCGCCGGGCTCAGGCCCGGATTACATCGACATTGCGCCGCATTAATTCCACCAGCGCCACCCCGTCACCGGCATAATCACCGCTGGGCACCAACCGGTGAGCGGCAACTGCGGGCAGCACCATTTGCAAATCCTCGGGCACCAGGTGGCCGCGGTTCTGCATGACTGCCCAGGTACGCGCGCATTCCAGTAGCGCCAGAGCACCGCGGGGCGAGAGGCCAACAGCAAATTCCGCAGCGGTGCGCGTATAGGCTACCAGGCGTTGCAGGTAATCCAACAAATTCGTAGAGGCGTGCACCCGCGCCACCAGGTCCCGGATCTGGATCAACTGTTCATTGCTGATGCACCGGTTTATTACCACTCTATTATTGCTACTACTCTGCCCGCGTTCAAACATCTCGCGTTCTGCATGCGGGTGCGGGTAGCCCAGTTCCAGGCGCATCAGAAAACGGTCCAACTGTGACTCGGGCAACGGGTAGGTACCGGACTGATGTATGGGATTCTGCGTGGCGATAACGAAAAAAGGTTCGGGCAGCGGCCTAGTTTCACCTTCGATCGTCACCTGGCCTTCCCCCATTGCCTCCAGCAAAGCGCTCTGGGTACGCGGCGTGGTGCGGTTGATTTCATCGGCAAGCAAAAGCTGGGTAAAAATAGGGCCCGGGTGAAAACTGAAACTCGCATCGTTGCGGTTGTAGACCGACACGCCGAGGATATCGGCAGGCAGCAAATCACTGGTAAATTGCACCCTTTTCCAGGACAGGCCCAGCACATCCGCCAGGGCGTGCGACAAGGTGGTTTTCCCCATGCCCGGCAAATCCTCGATCAACAGGTGGCCGCGGGCAAACAGGCAGCACAGCGCCAGCCGTATCTGTGGCTCTTTCCCCAGCAGCACCTTGCCTACTTCGGCCACTGCGGAATCTATCAACGCCTGTATTTGCATTCTTGTGCCCCGGTGTATCTGTTTTTTATGTTGAGCCCGATAACACTAGCTTTGTGTCGACAGGCCCCGCTCCAGATCGGCGCGCAAGTCATCCACGTGCTCGAGCCCCACGGCAACGCGAATTAGGTTATCGGTAATCCCGGCAGAGGCCCTGTCTTCCTGGCTGAGCCGCCCGTGGGTAGTGGTGGCGGGATGAACAATGGTGGTCTTGGCATCGCCAAGATTGGCAGTGTGCGACATGATGCGCACCGCATCAATTACATCCCAGGCCTGTTGCCGGCCACCCCGCACCCTGAATGACAACACCCCGCCAAACGCACGCTGCTGTTGCGCGGCCAGTTCGTGCCCCGGATGGTCCGGCAGACCAGCATAAAAAACCTGCTCTACCGCGTCCTGCTGCTGTAGCCATGTGGCCAACTCTAGCGCGCTGCGGCTGTGAGCATCCATGCGCAGGCGCAAAGTCTCCAGACCCTTGAGGAAGACCCAGGCATTAAAGGCACTCATGGTTGGACCACAGGTACGAAGAAAAGTCACAACCTCCGCCATATGCTGCTCTGAACCCACCACTGCACCGCCCACACAGCGGCCCTGTCCATCCAGGTATTTGGTGGCAGAGTGAACCACGATATCCGCACCCAATGCCAACGGTGTCTGCAAAGCGGGTGTGCAAAAACAATTGTCTACCACCAGCACGCTGCCGCTCGCTCTGGCCAGTTCCGCCATAGCACTGAGATCAGCCACTTCGCAGAGCGGGTTGGATGGTGTCTCGACAAATAGCATGGCGGTATTGGGGCGGACCGCACTGCGCCAGTCATCGAGCGCCAATAGCGGTACAAACGTTACCTCGACGCCAAACTTGGCCAGGTATTTGCCAAACAGGTTGACAGTGGTGCCGAACACATTTCGCGAGCAGATTACGTGGTCGCCGCTTTTAAGCAAGGCCATACAGGTGCTGAGAATTGCCGCCATCCCGGAAGCTGTCCCCACCGCCTGCGCTCCTCCTTCCAACGCTGCGATTCTCTGCTCGAAAGTCCGCACCGTGGGGTTTGTATAGCGGGAGTACACATTGCCTGAAGCTTCCCCGGCAAAACGGGCAGCGGCATCCGCTGCGCTATCGAATACATAGCTGGACGTCAGGAATACAGGTTCCGCGTGCTCACCCTCGCTGGTGCGCACGATGCCCGCCCGTATTGCCAGGGTGTCTAGATGCACCGTCGCGAGTGCATTGTCTTCTGCATCATCCGTCATCGTTCAAACATCATTGTGAATACCAACATCGCCGCCGCCAGCCTGTTGCGCCGCACGCTGCTCACTTTGGGCGTCATCATTGCGTAGCGACTCCACCCGATCAAGGTAATTCTGGTCAATGTCGCCGGTAATATAGTTGCCGTCGAACACCGAGCAGTCGAAGCCATCGACCTCCGGATTGCCCTCCAGTGAACAGCTCACCAGGTCCTCGATATCCTGATAAACCAGCCAGTCGGCACCTATGAGTTCACAAACCTCCTCTACCGAGCGACCGTGGGCAATCAGCTCGGATGCAGACGGCATATCGATACCGTACACATTCGGATAGCGCACCGGCGGCGCCGCCGACGCGAAATAGACCTGTGCTGCACCGGCATCGCGGGCCATCTCGATAATCTGCCTGCAGGTCGTGCCACGCACAATGGAGTCATCCACCAGCATGACGTTTTTGCCCTCAAACTCCAGCGGCACCGGGTTCAGCTTCTGGCGTACAGATTTCTTGCGCTCGCTCTGGCCGGGCATGATAAACGTGCGCCCGATGTAACGGTTTTTCATCAGGCCTTCACGGAATTTGATGCCCAACTCATGCGCCATCGACTGCGCCGCGATGCGGCTGGTGTCGGGTATAGGAATAACCACGTCGATCTGCAGATCAGGGCGCAGCCGACGGATTTTTTTGCCCAGCGCTTCACCCTGGCGCATACGGGTTTTGTACACTGAGATTCCGTCCATCAGTGAATCAGGTCTGGCGAAATACACATGCTCGAAGATGCAGGGGTACATGCTCGG
The DNA here is from genome assembly GCA_963977275.1 of uncultured Haliea sp. Taxonomy (GTDB): domain Bacteria; phylum Pseudomonadota; class Gammaproteobacteria; order Pseudomonadales; family Halieaceae; genus JARRPM01. The sequence goes on from CAXBNX010000006.1 coordinate 41,331, forward strand.
GTTCTCGGCACATTGACGCCGATGAAGCACGCCATCCATATCGATAAAAACAGCTTCACCCGGAGCCACGTCGCTGATGACCGAAAAGCCCAGTACATCCAGCGCAACACTTTCGGAGGCGAGCATATATTCGGTTCCCTGTGCGCTCTCGCGAGAGCCAACGACCAGTGGCCTGATACCCCGTGGGTCGCGAAAACCCACGACGCCGTAATTGACCACCAGGCCCACCGCCGCGTAACCACCCCGACAACGCCGATGCACTGCGGCTACAGCGGTGAAAATATCATCGGCCGTCGGGCTCAGTTTGCCCAGGGTCTGCATTTCGTGGGCGAATACATTTAGCAACACTTCGGAGTCGGAATCGGTGTTGAGGTGGCGCAGGTCGTCCTGGAACAATTCGCGGCCAAGTTGCTCCGAATTCGTCAGGTTACCGTTATGGGCCAGTGCAATACCGTAGGGCGAGTTAACATAAAAGGGCTGAGCCAACGCCGTCCCGGAGCTACCGGCAGTGGGATAGCGCACGTGGCCGATGCCCAGGCTGCCCTGCAATTTCTGCATATGCTGCTGACGAAACACATCGCGCACCAGACCCTCGCCTTTGCGCTGGCTGAAGCGCCCGCCGCTGCACGTCATAATCCCGGCAGCGTCCTGCCCCCTGTGCTGCAACACGGTCAGCGCGTCGTAAATTTCCGGGGCTACAGCGGATTTACCAACAATTCCAACCAGGCCACACATGCGCTCTTACCTCTGTATCAAATGTTTCAGGTGCTTATCGAGGGCCACTGGCCACTATTGCTTCTGTCGAACAACTCCCGGGCCCACTGCCCGAGCATATCCACATGTGGCATCAGCTCGGACTGATCCAGCCACAATACATCAGGCGGCGGCACCAGCTGGCGCAAGACAAACACAACGACAAGTATAATGATGACGCCGCGGGAAAACCCGAACACGGTTCCCAGTAGCCGGTCGAGAACCGTCAGACCAGTCGCCTTGATCAGTTGCCCCGCGAGATAAATGACAAATGTGGCAACAATCAGGGTCGCCACGAATAATATCGCGTAAGCGGCAACATAGCGGCCCGTAATATTGCCAATGGTACCGGCCAGTAGCGACGCCATCTGGTCAACGAACAGATTAGCGATCAGGAATGCCGCCACCCATCCTGCCAGTGATAGTGCTTCCCGCACAAAACCGCGCCAGAGACTGAGCAGTGTCGAGAGCGCAAGCACCACGATTATCACCCAATCCACAGCGGTGAGAATGGCTACTTCAGTCATCAGGGGACATACCTGATAATAATTGAACGCACGCCAAAACGTTTGTCGATTCCGGCCTGGATTCTCTCCAGTTGCGCGCGCTCTACGTTGGGGCCGATATACACCCGGTACAAGTCTTTCTGGCCTCGCTGCAATGTCTTGACGTAGGCTTTCTCGCTCATCGCCAGCAGCCCGTCACGCAGTTCATTCGCCTTGCTTGAGCTGCTGACACTGGCTACCTGCAGTATCCACGCTACCGGCAGCCCCTTGCTGTCCAACGTCGGTTGCACCGGGGGCTCTGCTCTGGTGCCACGGGTATCGGGCACTGCATCAGCGGATTCGGGAGCAATCTCTTCCATCGCGGGCCCGCCAGAAGACTCCGCCAACCCGGGGCCAATATCTTCATCTAAGATCTGTTCAGCGCCCATGTCCTCCACCTCCCACTCGGCTGACGCACGCAAGCCGTCAGGTCCGGGCGACTCAATAGGGCTTGCATCGATAACTGGCGTCGGCGGAATTCTGTCTTGTTGCTGGGCATAGCGCTCCTCCGGCTCAACAAAAATAATCGGCCAAAATACAACACCCAATGCAAGCAGAATCAGTGCACCCACCAGCCGCTGCTTGAGAATGTCATTCACGCTGTCTGCTCCAGTAACGGCAAAACTCCCGCCACCGTGAAAAATGAACCGAATACCACCAACCTGTCACCGCTTGACAGCAGGTGCTGTGCGCGCCGAAATGCCTGGCGGATGTCGGCGCTGATACTCTCCACCACCTGCCCCTGTTGTTGTAAAACCAGGGCAATGTCCGCAGCGCGGGCCGCCCTCGGATTGTCCGGCTGTCCGGCAATAAGCCAGCTGTCAAAGCTCTGTCCGGCAGCCCTGATCATTGCGCCAATATCCTTATCTTCCATTACAGAAAAAAGTGAAATAGTCTTACCTTTACAATGAGTTATGCTTAGAAACTCAACCAAATTATACACGGAGCCCGGATTGTGCGCGACATCCAGTACAACCTCGTAATCCGCCACCTGGAAACGCTCGCAGCGACCCCGCGGGCGCGCCAAATTCAGTGCTGCAGAAAGCTGACCGTTATCGAACTCACAGCCCAATTGCAGCGCCGCCTGCAGCCCCGCACAAACATTATCGGGTATCAACGAGCTACGTGGTTGCTGTGGCAACGTCCGTTGCATACCGTTAGTGCACAGCAGCCTACCCTCCCAAACACTGTCTCTTTCTTCAAAAGCAAATTCATGACCAAGGCGTAAAATAGGCTTCGCCCCGATAGCTTCAGCACAGGCAAACAACTCCGCAGGTGGCTGGCGATCAGCAATCACTACCGGTATTCCACGGCGCATTATGCCACCCTTTTCCTTTGCGATACTGCCCCGGTCGGTGCCAAGCCAGCCCTGATGATCCAGGTCGATGCAGGTAATCACGGCCACTGTCGGGTCGATAATATTGACCGCATCCAGGCGCCCCCCAAGCCCGACTTCCAGTATCAGCACGTCCGCATCACGCGCCCGAAACACCAGTAGCGCCGCCAGCGTGGCAAATTCAAAATAGGTAAGCGTGGTATCACCCCGGGCACGATCAATTGCCTCGAATGCGGCCACAATTTCCGCGTCAGAAGCGTCCTGGGTGCCCACCCGGATACGTTCATTGAAGCGCAACATATGGGGCGAGGTGTACACCCCTGTAATGTGCCCGCACTCGCTGAGAAGCGCTTCGAGTACTGCCACCGTCGAGCCCTTACCGTTGGTACCTGCAACGGTAACAACCGGCACACCGACAGGAATGATGTCGAGTGCACTCGCCACGCGAGCAACGCGCTCCAGCCCCAGGTCGATAGAATTCGGATGCAGGGTCTCCAGCCTGGCAAGCCATTGCGTGAGAAGAGCACCGTCCATACCTTGCCGGTCGGGCTCTGAAGGCCGGCTAATCCCCACTATCGGGCGGTACTTCCCCACTGCCCGGCGGTGCTTCCTCATCGCCGGGTAAGGTTTCCACCACAACCGGAATAAGTGCTTTATGGGTGAACTTCGAGAGCAGCCGGGAGAGAGTGGCACGCATTTCCGTACGGTGCACAATCATATCTATGGCGCCGTGCTCCAACAGGAATTCGCTGCGCTGGAACCCCTTGGGAAGTTTCTGCCGAATTGTTTGCTCAATAATATTCGGGCCGGCAAACCCGGCGCGTGCCTCGGGCTCGGCTACATTGATATCCCCCAGCAGAGCGAGGGAGGCGGAGACCCCTCCGTAAATCGGGTCGGTCATAACCGAAATGTACGGTACACCGGCAAGACGCATACGCTCGATGACGGCACTGGTCTTGGCCATTTGCATCAGTGAAATCAGGGCTTCCTGCATCCTGGCACCGCCGGAGGCGGCAAAACACACAAGTGGAATACGCTGCTCCAGTGCCAGTTGCGCCGCCCGGGTAAATTTCTCTCCCACAGCATAGCCCATGGAGCCGCCGTGAAAATCAAATTCAAAAGCCGTCACCACCAGGGGTAAACCCTGTAATTCACCGGTAAAGGCGATCAGTGCGTCTTTTTCACCGGTTGCACGCTGTGCCGCCGAGAGACGATCGCGATAGCGCTTCTTGTCCTTGAACTTAAGCCGGTCAACCGGTTCGATGTCGGTCAGTATTTCCTGCCGACCCTCCGGGTCGAGAAAGATGTCGATGCGCCTTCTGGCCCCGATACGCATATGGTGGTCGCATTTGGGGCAGACATCATCGTTGCGCTCTACATCCGGCCGATACAGTACCGCATCGCACTTTACGCACTTCTTCCAGAGACCCTCTGGAACGTTGGAGCGTTTTTCACCTTCATCGTTACGCACACCAGAGGGCAAAATTTTGTTAATCCAGCTCATGTCGAACCCCGCTCCATAGAAGACGCCATTATAAACGTGCTGCGGGGCAACTAGGAAGCCGCGTCGTCAATCCCCGCCCGAATCTCTGTTAACAGGCCTTCGACCGCCGCCATGGCCGCCTCGTGACTACCGCCACCCTCGATTGCCGCCGCCATGGCAGCCACCAGCGCACTCCCCACTACCACGCCGTCTGCCACGCTTGCCACCGCTTGCGCTGAAGCCGCGTCCTTGATACCAAAGCCCACAGCCACCGGCAGTTCGGTGCGGTGGCGAATCAGGCCCAGATGGTAGGCCACATCGGCCACGTCCAGATGACCTGCACCCGTCACGCCTTTCAGGGAAACATAATAGATAAAACCACTGGCCGTGGCGGTTATCCGCTCGATCCGTTCAGTTGGGGTGGTAGGCGCTACCAGGAATATATTATCCATACCCACCCGCTGCAGCTCGGCATTGACTGGCGCCACCTCTTCCGGAGGAATATCGACGGTCAGCAATGCATCCACACCCGCTGCGGCAGCGGCGTCAGCAAAGGCGGCATAGCCCATGTGCACTACTGGATTGGCATAGCCCATCAGCAGCACCGGAGTAGTGTCGTCTTTCTCACGAAACTCAGACACCAGTGCCAGTACACTGCGCAGGCTGGTACCGTTCGCCAGCGCACGCTCATGCCCCAGTTGCAACACCGGGCCTTCTGACATGGGGTCAGAAAAAGGTACACCCAGCTCGATGATGTCCGCTCCGCAAGCGACCATGCGATGCATCAGAGGCACGGTGACATCCAACCCGGGATCTCCCGCCACCACGTAGGGAATGAGCGCTTTACGCCCCTGCTCTGCCAGTTGCTTGAACCGGCCCGCTATTCGACTCACTGCCTGTCTCCCTAAAACTGTATGCCGTCGATCTGTGCGACGGTATGAATATCCTTGTCCCCGCGCCCCGACAGATTGACCACTATCACCTGGTCCCGCGTCATCGTTGCCGCCAGCTTTTCGGCATAAGCCAGTGCGTGGCTGCTTTCCAGCGCGGGCATGATGCCCTCCACATGGGTCAATGTATGGAACGCCCTGAGCGCCTCATCATCATTGGCCACGACGTAATTCACCCGGCCGATATCCTTCAGCCACGAGTGCTCAGGACCAACGCCGGGGTAATCCAGACCAGCAGAGATCGAGTGTGTGTGCATGATCTGGCCATCCGCGTCCTGCATAAGGTAAGTGCGATTTCCGTGCAACACACCCGGTGTGCCTGCCGTCAGGGGCGCGGCATGCTGATTTGAGGCTATACCGTGGCCCCCTGCCTCCACACCGTACATCAGTACACCGTCGTCGCGCAGGAAAGGGTGGAACAGGCCTATTGCGTTGGAGCCACCGCCCACGCAGGCCACCAGCGCGTCCGGTAACTTGCCGGTCTGCTCCAACGCCTGGCGGCGGGCTTCTCTACCGATCACGCACTGGAAATCTCTTACCAGTAACGGATAGGGGTGTGGCCCTGCGACCGTACCTATAATGTAAAACGTGTTATCGACATTGGTAACCCAATCCCGCATGGCCTCGTTCATCGCATCTTTCAATGTGCGCGAGCCCGAGGTTACGGGGACTACCTCGGCACCCAGCAGCTTCATGCGGTAAACATTCAAGGCCTGGCGGCGAACATCTTCCTCCCCCATAAACACCTGACATTCAAGCCCCAGTCGGGCTGCGATGGTGGCGGTGGCGACACCGTGCTGGCCGGCGCCAGTTTCCGCGATCACACGAGGCTTGCCCATGTGCTTTGCCAGCAGCGCCTGCCCCACGGTGTTGTTCACCTTATGCGCGCCAGTGTGATTGAGATCTTCACGCTTGAGGAAAATACGGGCTCCCCCGATCTGCTCGGACCACCGTTTTGCCTCATACAGAGGCGAAGGTCTTCCCACATAGTGGGCAAGATCCTCGTCCAGCTCCCGCTGGAACGCAGGATCTACCGACAATTTACGATATACCTGCTCCAGTTCCGCCAGGGCAAACATCAGGGTTTCCGCTACATACTTACCACCATAGGGGCCGAAACGGCCATCCACATCCGGTACTGCGGCAAATACATCGTCCTTCAGATCAGTTGTCATCAGTTGCTCCGTCCCTTAATACATCAGCAGCGCGAACAGCCGCTATAAATCGCTCTATTTTGGCTGCGTTCTTGCGACCCGGTGACTGCTCCACCCCGCCACTGACATCTACCGCCTGCGGCCGCAGTTGCGCTATAGCGCTGCCGACATTGCCGTCGTCGAGGCCACCGGCCAGAATGACCGGCAGCGGCATTTTTCCACCCGCCAGATCCCAGTCAAACGTTTTGCCTGTCCCTCCCGGTACTCCCTTCTGCCAGCTGTCCAGCAAGACCCCTCGAGCGCCACTGTACTGTGCACACTCACTGGAAATATCCAGCCCTTCTCGCACGCGCAAGGCCTTGATCCAGGGCCTGTGGAATTGTTCGCAAAAGCCAGAGGGTTCGACACCGTGGAACTGCAGAAGGTCGACCGGAACCTGCTGTAATATACGCCGGATACTGTTTTCCGGTTCATCGACAAACAGCGCCACCACCGATACAAAAGGTGGTACCGCTGCAACAATCTTTGCCGCCTGGGCAGCGGTAATCGCGCGCGGACTGTCTGCATAGAAGACCAGGCCGATGGCATCCGCGCCACAATTAACGGCCTTGCGGGCATCCTCACAAGTGGTGATGCCGCAAATTTTAATTCGGGTATGGATCACGGGTCTGGTGTGCCGATGGAAAATGAAGGCGGGAATAATAGCAGATGGGGGGCGCTTATGTCAGTAGAACGCCTGCAATGCGTCAGCGGAACCGCACTCTCAGCCGCCCGCTGGCTGCCCCACTAACAAAGGTCCATACGGTGTTGCGGGCAGTGCGAACTGCTGCGGATACTCCACCTCCACCAGGTATAAACCATCAGCCGGTGCAGTTTCTGCCGCCACTGTCCGGTCGCGGCCCTCGAGCAATTGACCAATCCATGCCGGCGGCTCTCGCTCTATTCCTACAGCCATAAGCGAACCCACAATATTCCGTACCATGTGGTGTAGAAAGGCATTGGCCTTGATATCCACCACCAACAGGTCACGCTGCCGGCTAACCACCACCGAGTGCACATTCCGCATGGGTGTTTTTGACTGGCACGACGCCGCCTGAAAAGCTGAAAAATCCCGCTCTCCCAATAACTGCTGGGCCGCGCTATGCATCAGGTGGTGATCCAGCGCACGGCGCTGCCAGGTCACCTGGCCAACCAGCTGCGCTGGGCGCACGGGAGTATTCGCAATGACATAACGATAGCGCCGCGCCAAGGCCGAAAATCTGGCATGAAAACTGTTATCCGCCACAACAGCCCAGTGTACGCGCACATCAAACGGCAGGTTGGCATTTGCACCCAGAACCCAGGCCTTTGCGCTGCGTGCTACCGGCGCATCGAAATGAATAATCTGCGCGAAGCCGTGTACGCCGGTATCAGTACGCCCGGCACAGGCCACTTTCACTGCAATATTTGCCACTGCGGAAAGTGCCTGCTCCAGGGTATCCTGAACTGTGGTTACCGTCAGCTGCGGTTGAGACTGCCAGCCGCTGTAGTGACGGCCATCGTACTCGATGCGACAGACAACCCGACTACCCGCCGGGAGCAAGTCAGTCGAAAAAGGCGAGTGTGGGTCAGCCAATGCGCTCTAATAGCGCTTTGGCCTCGGCCTGTAATTCTTCGCTTCCCTCTGCTGCCACTTCTTCGAGAATCTGGCGAGCACCGTCGTCGTCACCCATATCCATGTAGGCGCGAGCAAGATCGAGCTTGGTGGAAAGTCCGTCGCTGTCGGCGGAGATAACAAGGTCCTCGTCATCCGCATCGGATCCCAGTTCGGTATCGTCGAAGTCCGCGGACAGATCCAGCTCGTCTTCCAGACTGATGTCGGACTCAAGCTCTTCAATTTCCAGGCCGCTAAAGTCCGATTCAAGCGAAGCTTCGGATTCTGCCAACAGGTCAACCTCCGGCTCACCGCCATCGGTGGCGAAGTCAGCCCTGGGAGCACTCGCTGAGGAGTGGCCGTCTAACGCCAACCTGCCGGCTGCCATACTATCTGCGTCACCGATAGATTCCAGTTCAGCAAATTCCTGCGCCGCAGCTGTACGGTTGCCGGTCTCCATATACAACTGCAATAGTTTGAGGCGATAAGCCGCATTACCCGGGTCATTACCAAGGGCATTTTTCAACAGGTCGATAGCTTGCGGGTAGCGGCCATAGGCGATGTAAATTTCCGCTTCGGCGAGGGCGTCGCTGGCCTCATCTGATGCGTATTCGTCGTGCTTACGTTCACCATAGCCACGATTGTCGGTGGCCGGACCCTGCTCGACAACATCTTCGTCGAGGACTATCTCAGGTTCATCATCCTCTACCTCGAGGACCTGTTCAGTCAATTCTACATCGGCGAATACATCTGCAGCTGGCGTGGGTTCTACTTCCACGATGTCGTCGTCATCATCAGCGGCACCGCGCCGGCGCATGAAGATAAAACCGAGTACTGCGAGCACTAGGGCTCCCAGCACGAACCACAAATTGCTGAAGAAGCCCGGAGACTCCTCCTTGGGTGCTGCCCGTTCCACAGCCGGTGCCACCGGAGCTGGCTCGACAACTGCAACTTCAGCCTTCTTTTCAACAACTTTTGGTGTCGACGTCTCTATGCCTTCCTGAGCTTCCAGCGCGGCCAACGCTTTCTCGCGATCGCCCGGTATGCCGTCTTCGAAAACCGAATCCTCGAACTCACCTTCCAACTCACCAAGCTCCATTGCATCGGCAGCTGGCAGTGCCACGTCCGCCGCTTTATCGGGGTCGGTCAGCGCGCGCTGCAAGGCCGCTATTTGTTCATCCTTCAGGCTGACAATGCGCTGCAGAGTTTCCACTTGCTGCTGCATCGAGTTCAACCGTTGCTCAAGCTCTGTGCGCTGCAGGCCGGTTTTTTCAGCATCCTCCCTGGCGGCGTCATTAGCAGCCGCCGACGATGCTGTAGAACCACCGGGTGTTGCGTCTTCCTGCTCCGCAGAAATACGCAGCGATGGCCCGCTGACGTACTCGGGCTCAGCAAGCGGCTTACCCTCGCGCCACGCATTGTTCTGCTCGCGCACCTCGGCTAAGGCCTGGGGCAGGTTTGCCGAACTGATATCGTTCTCATCCGGTAGGTAGACAATATAGCCGGCCTTCACCCGATTGATATTACCGCCTATAAAGGCGTCTGGGTTCAGCCGTTGGATATCCAGCATGGTCTGGTAGACCGAGGCGCCGGCCGGACGAGCCGTGGATGCAATTTCCCACAGTGTGTCGTCCCGGTGAATCATATAACGAGTGCCCGCAACGGGCGCCGGCGATGTACTGGAATTAAACGCCCGCTCGGGCATTTGCCCCGCTGCGAGATTGGAGTCTCTTACATCAACAGATGTTCCTGTCGTCGCGTTAGTTGCCGATTTTTTTTTTGCCGACTCGGGTTCGCCATCCAGTTCTGCGACTCGATTGCTGGCTGAAATAACGGGATTTGACTGGTCGAACACCGGCGGGTCTACCAGCACAGTGTATTCTCGCAACAGCCTGCCGGAAGGCCAGCGAGCTTCAACGATAAAGTCCAGGTAGGGTTCGAGCACGGCGTCTTCTGAGGTGATCAAAATACGGGCGCGCCCGTTATCATCGATTTCCACATCAAAACTGATACTGGTAAGAAAGTAGGCGCGATCTACGCCCATTCGAGCGAAATCGTCGCTGGTGGCGAGACGGACCCTGATCTGGTCCTCATGCAAGCCGCCTACGTTGAGCAGATCTACCTGCGCATCCAGCGGTTCGTTCAGATACGAATCAAGGGTCATTTCCCCAAGGCCCAGACCCAATACCGCGCTCGTTTGAACACACCCCAGTGAAAAAACTACAGCAGCAAATTTTCGAGCCATACCGACGCCTAATTATTTTTTCTGCTTTTGATCACACCGACCTCCCCTAAGCCCGGCAACTGGTTCGAAGTATCGAGCCTAACAACGCCTGGAAGTGCCCCTACCGACGCCCGCGCTAGCCGTGGAAATACTGCGCTAACCGGTGCTTCCATGCACTCTCTATACTCCGAATTACCGCCAAGTATCAATTATGTACCGGCATTAATCAAGGTAAGTTGTTATCATTAATCGAGGTAAGTAGAGATTAATGTTTCGGCAATTTGCACACTGTTCAAGGCTGCTCCCTTGCGCACATTGTCGGCCACAATCCACATATCCAGGCCCCTCGGATGGGAGATATCTTCCCTGATCCGGCCGACAAAAACCGCATCTTTGCCTGCCGCCTCCACCACAGGAGTGGGGTAGCCCCCATCAACATGTTGATCTACCACAACGATACCCGGGGCCTGCTCCAGCAATGCGCGCGCCTGTTCCGCCGTTATTTTGTCTACCGTCTCTATATGCACCGCTTCCGAATGGCCGAAAAAGACCGGAATCCGGACACAGGTGGGATTTATCTGGATGGAGTGATCGCCAAAAATCTTGCGCGTCTCCCATACCATTTTCATCTCCTCCCGGGTGTAACCATTGTCCTGAAAGACATCGATCTGGGGGATGGCATTAAAAGCGATCTGGCGAGGATAGACCTCGCACTCTATTTCCTGGCCATTGAGCAGACGTGCTGTCTGGCCGGCGAGTTCCTCTATCGCTTCCTTGCCGGAGCCCGAAACAGCCTGGTAAGTCGCGACGTTGATGCGCTCTATACCCACAGCGTCGTAAATCGGCTTGAGGGCCACCAGCATTTGAATGGTAGAGCAATTCGGGTTGGCAATAATATTGCGCCGGCCGTAGTCGGCCAGGGCCTCGGCATTAACCTCGGGCACCACCAGCGGGATGTCCTCGTCCTGACGGAAGTGGGAGGTATTGTCTATCACTACACAGCCCGCTGCCGCCGCCTTGGGCGCAAATTCCGCAGAGATGCTGCCGCCAGCAGAAAACAGGCCTATCTGCGCTTTGCCAAAATCGAATTCCGCGAGGTCGGTAACTTTGACGGACTTGCCCCTGAACATAATGCTCTTGCCTGCCGAACGGCTGCTGGCAAGCGCGTACAGATTACCCACCGGAAACTCGCGCTGCTCCAGGATGGCGATCATCGCCTCACCCACAGCGCCGGTTGCCCCTACTACTGCCACATCGTATAACTTACTCATCGTTTTACTCTCGCTCTCCTGCTGACTCTTTCAGGGCTTTAATAACGGCATCGCCCATGGCCGTGGTGTCGACCAGCGTATCCGCTGTTGTAACAATATCCGGGGTGCGCAACCCCTGGTCGAGCACATCGCTTACTGCACTCTCAATGGCCGTTGCCGCGTCGGGCCTGGCCAGTGTGTAGCGCAGCATCATCGCCACTGACAGAATCGTCGCCAGCGGGTTGGCCTTACCCTGTCCCGCGATGTCCGGTGCCGTGCCGTGGCATGGCTCGTACATGCCGCGACCGTTCACATCCAGTGATGCCGAGGGCAACATACCGATCGAGCCGGTGAGCATGGCTGCAGCGTCTGACAGAATATCGCCAAACATATTGCCCGTGACCAGCACGTCGAACTGCTTGGGTGCCCGCAATAACTGCATTGCGGCATTGTCGACATACATGTGGCTGAGTTCCACATCCGGGTAGTCAACAGCCACCTCTTCCATTACCTCCCGCCACAGCATGGTAACTTCCAGCACATTGGCTTTGTCTACCGAACACACGCGTTTGTCGCGCTTACGCGCCAGTTTGAACGCCAGATGGCCGATGCGACGGATTTCCGACTCCCTGTAAACATAGGTATTGAAACCCTCGCGCTCGCCATTCTCCAGAGTGCGCACTCCCCGGGGTTCACCAAAGTAAATACCACCGGTCAGCTCCCGCACAATCAGAATATCCAGCCCTGCGACCACTTCCCGCTTCAGGCTGGACGCATCCGCCAACTGCGGGTACAGAATGGCCGGGCGCAGGTTGCCGAACAAGTCCAGCTCAGAGCGGATACCCAGCAGGCCACGCTCCGGGCGCAGGTGCCGCTCCACATTATCCCATTTTGGACCACCCACGGCGCCCAGCAGAATCGCATCGGCGGCCTTCGCGCTCGCCAGGGTTTCGGGTGGCAGGGGCACGCCGGTCGCGTCGATGGCTGCGCCACCGAGCAAGCCAAATTCCAGTTCCAGATCAAGTCCAAAGCGGCTGTCCACTTCCCGCAGAACCTTCACCGCCTCGTCCATAATTTCCGGGCCGATGTAATCGCCCGGCAACACCAGGATTTTCTTAGCCATGCTTATGCCCTGTTAACTGATTACGTCGAACAACCAAGGTGACCGTTCCCGCGCCACTGTTTCGTAGGTGCGTATTTTATCCGCGTCCTCAAGTGTCAGGCCGATATCGTCCAGTCCCTGCAGCAGACAATGGCGGCGAAACTCATCGACCTCGAAAGTGTAGACGTCCCCGGACGGTGTAGTGACCTGTTGCTTTTGGAGGTCTACTGTTAATTCATAGCCCTCTGTTGCATACATCTGCTGGAATAGAGAGTCGACAATTTCCTCGTCCAGCGCGATCGGCAGAATGCCATTTTTAAAACAGTTATTGTAGAAAATATCGGCAAAACTGGGTGCAATAATGCAGCGAAAGCCGTAATCCTCCAGTGCCCAGGGGGCATGCTCCCGGCTGGAACCGCAGCCAAAATTCTCTCGCGCCAACAATATCAAGGCCCCCTGGTAGCGCTCATGGTTCAGCGGGAAGTCGGAGTTCTGTGGCCGAGTGCTGCAATCCTGCCCGGGCTGGCCCTCGTCCAGATAGCGCAGGTCGTCAAACAGGTTCTGCCCAAAACCGCTACGCATAATCGATTTGAGAAACTGCTTTGGGATAATCAAATCAGTGTCAACGTTGGCCCGGTCCATCGGTGCTACCAGCCCGCGCTCTGTTACAAAACTTTTCATCACGTTCTCCTCTTACCAGTCCCGCACGTCGACGAAATGCCCAGCGATTGCCGCTGCCGCTGCCATCGCCGGACTGACCAGGTGGGTGCGCCCGCCAAAACCCTGGCGACCTTCAAAATTGCGATTGGACGTGGAGGCACAGTGTTCGCCCTGGCCCAACTTATCGGCGTTCATTGCCAGGCACATGGAACAGCCCGGCTCGCGCCACTCCATTCCCGCGTCGATAAATATCTGATCCAGGCCCTCAGCCTCTGCCTGTCGCTTCACTTCTCCGGAGCCGGGAACCACCAGTACCTGCTTCACAGATGCCGCAACCTGTTTGCCCTGAACAACGGCTGCTGCAGAGCGCAAATCCTCTATCCGCGAGTTGGTACAGGAACCGATGAATACACGGTCCGGCTTGATCGCCGTAATCGGCATGCCCGCCTCCAGCCCCATATACTCCAGGGCGCGCTCTACTGCACCACGCCGAGTAGCATTTTCAATTTTGCCGGGGTCTGGCAGATGTCCGTCCACCGGCAGCACCATTTCCGGTGACGTGCCCCAGGTAACCTGGGGTACGATATCCTCGCCTTGCAACTCGACCACGCTGTCAAAATGTGCGTCGTCGTCGCTGTGCAGTTCACGCCACGCTGCTTTGGCCTGCTCCCACACATCACCCACAGGTGCGTAGGTGCGGCCTTTGACATACTCCAAAGTGGTCTCGTCTACCGCCACCATGCCCATACGTGCTCCCGCCTCTATGGACATATTACACATGGTCATACGGCCTTCCATACTCATGTTGCGCACCACTTCACCACCAAACTCTATGGCGTAGCCGCTTCCGCCTGCGGTGCCAATCTTGCCAATGACTGCCAGCACAACATCTTTGGCCGTTACACCCTTTTGCAGAGCGCCATCTATGCGCACCAGCATATTCTTCATCTTCTGCTGGATCAGGCACTGGGTGGCCAGTACGTGTTCCACCTCAGAGGTGCCTATGCCGTGGGCCAGCGCACCCAATGCGCCGTGGGTAGATGTATGGGAATCGCCACAAACCACGGTCATGCCAGGCAGCGTGGCGCCCTGTTCAGGGCCTACAACATGCACAATGCCCTGGCGCCTGTCGTTGATTTCGTACTCGACAATATTGTAGTCCTTGCAGTTATCATCCAGGGTCTGGACCTGCAGGCGTGACACCGGATCGGCGATGGCGGCGACACCACCGCTGCGCTCCACGCGTTCGGTGGGCACATTGTGATCCGGAACCGCCAGGTTGGCGTCGCGCCGCCACAGTGGGCGCCCCGCCAGACGCAGGCCTTCAAACGCCTGGGGCGATGTGACCTCGTGCAACAGATGCCGATCGATATAAATGATCGCGCTACCGTCTTCGCGCTGCACCACCACGTGGCTGTGCCATAACTTGTCGTACAACGTTTGTGCCGTCATCGAGTCCACCTCTTACCAGAGCTAATGCTGAACAAGGGCAAAGTATGGGCTTGCTTTTTAGATAACTCAAATTTATTATTTTTATATATCGCATTCCCATTAGGAATAATTAATGGACACACAAAACCTGAAAGCCTTTGTACTGGTAGCTGAAAGTGGGTCGTTTTCACTGGCTGCCGAGAAGCTTCACCTCACCCAGCCTGCAGTCAGCAAGCGCATCGCATTGCTCGAAGAGCAACTGGACAGTCATCTGTTTGATCGCATCGGGCGCAATATCACGCTTACTGAAGCGGGCCGCGCCCTGCTTCCCCACGCGCGAGCGGTGCAACAGGAGCTTGCGGCAGCACAGCAATCCGTACGCGACCTCGCTGGAGACGTTGCCGGACAATTGCGCATTGCCACCAGCCACCATATCGGCCTGCACCGCCTGCCGCCGATACTCAGCGAATTCAGCAGGGCCTTCCCGGCAGTACACATAGACATTGATTTTATGGATTCGGAACAGGCCTATGAGCTCATCATGCACGGCAAGGCCGAGCTCGCCATTGTCACCCTGGCACCCAGCGAGGAAGCGAGTGTTATTACACTTCCTGTGTGGCCCGACCCGCTGGATTTCATGGTCGGCACCCAGCACCCTCTGGCGCAAATTCGGGACCTGGATCTGGCAACACTTAGCGAACACCCTGCCATTATGCCCGGGCTCAATACCTACACCGGCCAGATTGTTGCGCGGCTGTTCAATCAGCACCATCTGACCTTACGGGTATCCATGGCTACGAACTATCTGGAGACCATCCGCATGATGGCATCGGTGGGATTGGGCTGGACCGTGCTCCCTCGCAGTATGCGCGACGATACACTGGCCACCCTGCAAGTGGGCGGAACCAGCATCGAACGCACACTGGGAATCGTCTACCATCGCGGCCGCAGTTTATCGCGCGCTGCCAGGTCATTTATCGAGGTGGTTCAGGAGTCTGCGAAACGCACCCCTGCGCCTAACTCTTGAGCCATGCAGGCGCGCCGTCGCCGCTCGCCTCCGGCTTCACCATGCCCTTGTGCTCCGGCAGATAAAAGGTGCCGTTGAACCGGGCCACCACGCCATCGGCACTGATGATAGCGCCATTGCTGAAACCGAATTTGCGCTTCAGTGTCACCAGGTGAACGTCAGCCTGTATCCACTGACCTACGCGCGCAGCAGAAATAAAGTCCATCGACAGGTTTATCGTCGGCGTGCCGCTGCGCCGCCCGCTGCTCACGTTAATCCCCGTGGCAGCCGCAATATCTGCGAGGGTCGACAACGCGCCGCCGTGACAGATTCCCATACTATTGCAATGTTGCCTGTCGACCACCAGACCAATACTAACGGATTCGCCTTTGATACAACGATAAACAGGCTGCAAAAAATCGGTGAAGCCCAACCCTGTGGGTATGGCAACAAAACCTTCTGGCGGTTGCTCTATGTTTGCTTCTGTCATATTCACTCGCTCTGCCTGTAAGCGACGCCAGCGCCGCGCCGAATCTGTCTGCGCTGTGATTGCAGGGGCTAAAAAATACCCATAGCCAGGCCCGCGGCAAATGCGGTGCCCAGCTCCTCTGCGGCCGCCCGGTGTGCTGCGGTAACATCGCCACGCAGGATCAACGGCTCAGCCGCAGCCGAAAAGGGAATGCCGGACATTATACGTTGCAGCTGCGCCACCGCACCACGACCATCGTTGCCAGCGCCTGCCAGAAATGCATAGGGTTTTACCAACCCCCGTGCGTTGGCGGGATAAAAGGTACGATCAAGGAAGTCCTTCATGCCGCCACTGAGGGCCCCGGAGTTTTCCGCCGCCACCAGCAAAATACCGTCCGCCCGCTGCAAGTCTTCCACCCCCGTGTCCCAGGCGCGACGCACACAGGTTTCGACACCCTCCTCCGTTCGTGCTCCCCGCCAAACAGACCGCGCCAGTTGTGCACTGGCACCGCTCTGGCTGTGATAGACAATTAACAGTAACTTCATGCGGTTCAGGGCGTTGAGTGATTCACTGCCGATTGGAACACAGCGTACTCGCCGTGTCATGTGGCCGTCACCCAGGTGCGGTATCAGGCATTTGCAGCGGCCACTTTCCCGCGTTGCTTGATACTGCTCTGATAGGCACTGATTCGAATCCGACAAGACAATTGGAGAGTAATAGTGGCCATAACAAACAGGCAATGGCTGTTGAAAGGGCGTCCGGTAGGCTTGGTCGGTCCGGCGCATTTTGAGTTGGTGGAGTCACCGCTACCGAAAGTTGACCTGCAGGCGGGTCAAGTGCTGGTGAAGACCCTGATGCTCGGTTTCGATCCGGCAATGCGCGGCTGGCTGATGGATGAGCGCAGCTATCTCCCTCCGGTGGCGATCGGGGCACCCATGCGTGCCAGCGGTGTTGGACAGCCTTGCAGCGGCTCTACAGCGGTCGCAATACAGGCAAGCAACTGCTGAAACTGGCAGATGCTGAATAGTTATCCACAGTAAATTCTGTGGATAACTATGGGGATGAACTGTGACGGGCGCCGTCCGCGCAGCCAAAACGGCACTTTGCGAAGTCGCATTGTATCGCAGCGGGCTTAGACTTTAATTTTGAAGAATCAATAACTTACGTTTTTTCTATAGCGTTTTTCAGCCAGTGCTTTACGCAAGCCCTATAAAAACAGGGAGTTTTGTTGCAGTGTGGATATCATTTCGGGCGCGCGGTTGGCAGCCACTTACCTGCCACACCGCCAGTCTGCATGAGTTTCAATGTTGAACCCGGCGGGCACGCGGCAAAAAAGGCGCTGTTCAACATGTATTTCCCGCTGCCGCTAGTCGCGATGGCAAATGCGCCAGCAGCAGTGGATCTTCGCATTGCGCTGGAAATCCGGGTCCAGCGTTGCCCTGGTGATATCTTCGCACTGGAATTCTTCCTCCAGCACTGTATCCAGCTTGAAACCCCGCCGATTGTTGGAGAAATACAACTGGCCATCAGAACGCAACACTGCCATGGCTGATCGCACAAGGTCTGCGTGGTCCCGCTGAATATCAAAACTGTCGGTCATCGCAGCGGAATTGGAAAACGAGGGCGGGTCCAGCAGAATCAGGTCATAGTGCGACTCTGCGCTGCGCAGCCACTCCAGGCAGTTATCCCGCACCAGCCGATTGCTGCGCTCATCCAGGCCGTTGTGGGCGAAGTTCTTGCGCGCCCAGCCAAGATAAGTATTTGACAGATCTACGCTGGTGGTGGAGCGAGCACCACCGAGCGCCACCTGTACGGTGGCCGAGCCGGTGTAACAGAACAGATTGAGAAAGTCCTTATCAGCAGCCTCTAGCGCCAAGCGCCTGCGCAGAGGCCGATGATCAAGGAACAGGCCGGTATCGAGATAGTCCTGTAAGTTTACCAGCAGGCGTGCCTTGCCCTCGACCACGCTGATCAGTTCACCGCTGTTGTCCTGCTTCTCATACTGCTCGGCACCGCGCTGGCGACGTCGCTGTTTATAGACAATGGCATCGGCATCAATACCCAGCGCTGTCGGTAGTGCCGCCTGCACCTCTTCGAGTCGACGCATGGCGGCCCCGGGGTCGACACCTTTCGGCGCCTGGTACTCAGCCACGTATACGCGCTCACCGTAGATATCAACCGCTACCGCGTACTCCGGCATATCTGCATCGTACAACCGGTAGCACTGTATCTGCTCGCGTTTGCGCCAGGCTGCCAGGCGCTTGCGATTTTTATGTATGCGATTGGCAAACATCTGCGCCCCCGCACTGAGCTCTCCCGTCAGGGGAGCAGGTGTGCCTCCCGCTTGCTTGGCAGGCTCTGCCTGTGGCAACGGCCGCAGCTTATTGTCGACCAGCTCAAACAACAACAGGTGAGCCGGGATAGCACCGTTCCACAGTGCGTAGCGCTTGTGACTGCGCAGGCCTATGGCCTTGCCGAGGTCGAGATCCGACGTGAATATGCCCGCGCGCCACCCGTTGAACTCCCGCGCCATAACCTCACCCAGTTCGCGGTACAACGTGCGCAAGCTGTCTTTTTCACCCAGGCGCTCACCATAGGGCGGATTACAGATCAGCAAGCCGATCGGCATGGAGACATGCGTGGGTCTGGCGAATTTATCGAGTGACCTGGCGCTGACACGCACCACTTTCTCGAGCCCGATACGCGCAATATTCTCCTGCGCTATACGAACCACCCGTGGATCGGCGTCATAGCCACGTATTTCCGGTAGCGTGCTGGCCAGTCCGCGCTCTGCCCGGCCCCTGGCATCAGCCAGGATAGCGCGCCACTGATCCGGGTTGTGGCGCTGCCAGTGCTCAAAACCGAAACGCCGGCGAGCCAGCCCGGGCGCTATATCGGCCGCCATCATTGCGCCCTCCAACAGCAGAGTTGCCGAACCACACATGGGGTCTATCAGGGCGCCACCGCGAGCGGCGATTCCGGGCCAGTCGGCGCGCAACAGGATCGCCGCTGCCAGATTTTCCTTTAGCGGCGCCGCCCCGCCATGCAGGCGATAACCGCGCTGGTGCAGGCTGCCGCCGGAAAAATCCAGTGACAGCACCGCCTGCTCACCGTTTAGACGGATATTAAGCCGCACATCCGGGTCCTTGCGCGCCACTTGCGGCCGCTTGCCCAGCAGGTCGGTAAACCAGTCCACAATCGCATCCTTGCTGCGCTGGGCACCGAACTGGGTATTGCGAATCGCGTTATTCTCACCGGAAAAATCTATGGAAAAGCTGTTGCTGACACTGAACAACTCTTCCCAATTAACACCGCGGAGTTGCTGATAAAGTGTGTCGCTGTCTACCGCTTCCAGCCGGGCTATCGGCAGCAGTATTCTGTTGGCCAGCCGTGACCACAAGCAGGCGCGGTAGGCCAGGGCCACAGGGCCAGTAAAGTATGTCCCCGCCACCGTTTCCCGCGTAGAGGTCGCACCCAGTGTCGTTAGCTCCGCCACCAGCAGGGCCTCAAGCCCCTTGGGGCAGGCCGCAAACCACTGGTCTTTTGCAAACTCACTCAATGCCATAAACAGGGTTACTCGCAGAAAAATGAAAATATATATTGCAATATTTTCAAGGGGTTAAAGTTAATGATTAAAGTGGAGTGTAGAAAACCGAAAGAGTCTGAAAGTCAGGATCGAGTGCGCCTGGTGGCTGCAGGCGCGCGCTTGCGCTTGCGCGGAGCTGGCGCCTTTTTTGGCGCTGCTCTGGTCTTCGTCTTGGTTTTGGCCTTGGCGGCCTCGCCCTCTTTGGCTGTGCCCGCGCGCTTACCGCTGCGTGCAGACTTTTCCGACTCCATCACATCCAGCACCAGGCTGATGGAGCTCTGCATGTAATGAATAAACCGCTCGTATTCTTCGTCGGTAAACCCGCGCAGGACATCGTGTTGCCGATACAGGTTCACGAACCGGCGCTCCCGCTCGTACTGCTTTGGCAGGGCGAGAACACCCCACTGCTCCAGCGTTTTTTCCAGCGCCGGGTTGTAGGTACGCATGAACTTGATGAGAAACGGTATCGGGTCGTGCCTGGCGAGCAGCGATGCGCTGCGCAGCATCACTTCCAGTGGCATAATCGTTTCGCCGCTTTCTATATCCTCCAGCAGGGACTTGTCAGCAAGTCCCAGGCTCTCGGAAAGATCCTTTATTGACAGACCTGCTGTTTCCCGCGCGTCCTTGAGAAAATGGCCCGCTTCAGCCATGGCCTCCAGACGTTCCGGCTCAAGTTGGTTGAGTACCGTCGAACGCAGCCAGTTCTCGCCAAACATTGCCGTCATGGCGGCGGTGTTACGCGCCAGCCCCAATGTGCCGCCGGCCACCTGCCCCGTTAACTTGCGCACAGAGTCCAGTAGCGATGCAGAATCCTGTTCTTTGTTTTTTCCAGCCATGGCTGAAGCATAGCCCATAAACAGGGTAAAACGTAGGGGTGAATATCAGACCCGGGGTATGTCAGTTCCCGGGGGGTAAACCGGTTTCCAGCGCGAAGATATCCCGCAGTATTCCCCGCCACTCAGTATACTGCGCATTGAGTGTGCCGCTGAGACGGAAGACCCTGCCGCTGGCCTCCATAACCGTGGGGGCCACTTCATTATTGAAACCCGCCGACATGTCGTCCAGATCCTGTTCCTGGACCTTGATCTGCTTGTAGGTATTGTAGGTCTGTTCCATCGCCGAAAAGGTGCCGCGCCTGCCAATACGCTCTTTAGTCTGGGCCCGGGCCTCATAGTCCTCTGAGTACAGAGCCTGCTCGCGATTGTACTGTCGCCACAGGCTATAGGTGGGCGCCATTTCCTCGTACAGGTCGACATACTGCTCGTCTACCGTATCGACAAAGAGGTGCTCCTGGTCTCTTATGCCTTGTACCCTGGCCATCATTGGGTCGCCCTCTGCAGGCAGCCGCAAGACACTGTAAATACCCAGCGCATTCTGCTGCAGGTAGCCACCGAAGGCTTCTTCGGACAGGCTGGCCGCATAGCGTAATAACGCCACCTGCCGGATGGTTCGCAACTGGCCGTCATCGAGCCCGCGGCGATAGGCGAGAAGATCGTTGGCGATTTTTCTGTACAAATCACTATAGGGATCACTGCCCTCGACAGCGGGGTAATCGAAAGAACTCGCCTCATCCACATAGGTTTTGTCCAACCACTGCCGGCCAGTCGCATCCCGGGCCGCTACTGCCACCTCCAGGCGGCTGCCGTTGGACTGTCGAATTTTACCGGTGACCAGCAACTCCGAGGTGATTTGCTCACCCGGCAGCACGCGCACCACACCCCAGGCATTCGAGGCCACTAACACCTGCCGCAGTAATACCGGCATGAACTGCGACTCGGCCTTACGGATCTCCGGAAAAATGCCCAGCATGCTGTGGCTGGCCTCGTTCAGAGGAATACCCGGGTCGAAAATTGCCAGACCGACATGCAGCCTGCGCTGCTCTGGTGTGGACTGCTCCACCTGCAGACTGACCGGCCCCACGGGCAGTGCTACAAGACCAGCATCTGCTGCTGTCTGCGCACCTGCGGTTGAAGCCAGTAGCACCGGAATGCAGCACAACAGGGCGAAACAGGCCCAACCTTTCTTGATCACTGTGACTCTGTGGTACATACCCTGCCCCGGGAAATGGTCATTTTGCAACTGTAGCCGTTGTCTGTGGGCTCATAGCGCGCATACACACGGTTCACAGTGAATGGTGAAGTAACCCGATCAGAGATAACCGTCGTCGCGATATTCAGCCACTGGCCATTGGGGCCCAGGCTCATAATGTGCTGAATCGTAAGCCCCTCGGGTAACACCATTTTGAAAATCATCTGGTGCCGGTTCCAGCCGCAAATTTCTTTGCCCAGAGGGGTTTCGACGGTGTGATACTGACCGAGATAGAACTCGCAGGTGAGTGCAAAATCCTCCTCCCGCTTGACCTTGATATGGTGTTCGTCCTGCTCGATTTCCATCAGCTGAGACTGGGTGATCAGATCCGCCATCTGGGCGAGGCCCAGAATGGATGCTCCGCTGTTGGTCGCCCCGGGGCCTCCGACAATCATACCGCCGGCGGACTGCTGGTAGACCCCACTCGTCTGTGCACGCTGCCGGTTTTGTTTCTGCAGGTCACGAACCAGCCCGTTCAGGCTTACCTGGATATTATCACTCTGGCCGTAGTCGAGTTCCCAGAAGCCGCTGAAATCGACAGCGTGGTCTGTTCGATTGGGTACAGGGGCTTGCTTCTTGGGCTCACTGCCACAGCCGGCCAGGTACAGGCATATCAGAACGACCAGAGCGGGGGAGAAACGAGAGTGAGAAGAGAATTTCATAGCGGCGCCTAGTGTACCCCAGTCGGCCGCTTTGGAAATCTCCCTGACGCTATTCTTTTTAAGAAATTTTGACTTTGCGCGATCAGTTGAAAAGTGCTTCACCCTCGGCCAGCCGCGCACCTAAAGCAGACTGTAACGCAGAGCTGCAACCCATGGACATTTCGTTCTGGCGCAGCCACAGGCAATAGCGCCACAGGGGATATTCCCGATCGATGCCGGTACCACCGTGAACGTGCTGGGTTGCATAACTTACCCGGTGCCCTGTATCGCCCGCCCAGATCTTGGCAATCTGTACCTCGGTAGTTGCCACAACCTCACTCGCCAGCAAGGACACCGCCTGGTAAGTGGTAAGCCGAAGGCATTCCACGTCCACGTAACAGTCTGCCATGCGGTGACCCACCGCCTGGAAAGTCGCCACCGGCACATCGAACTGCTGCCGCTGGGAGGTATAGCTCGCGGCCATTCGCATCGCACACTCAGTCGCACCCAACTGGTGTGCACAGATTGCGGCTGCGGTTCGCTCGCCCACCCACTGCATAATAGCGGCACCACTGGTGAGGGTGACGACACTTGATAGCGGCACCCGAACCGCATCCAATACCAGTTCACACTGTGGTTCAAAACTGGAGACCTGCTGCTGATTCACTGTTACACCGCTTGCCTGAGAGTCCAGAAGAACCACCGCAATACCCGTCGTGCTGCGGGCAGCGAGCAATATATGACGGGCCTGCGATGCGAATGGCACGGCCGTTTTAGAGCCGGATACAACCAGGGATTCGCCATCGAGCAGTGCCGTCACGACGCGGGGGTCGGCTGGGTCTTCGTTGAGCGGCTCGGTCAAGGCCGCGGTCAGTAGATATTCTCCCGCAATCGCACCGGGAATTATCGCCTCTTTCATTTTCTCACTGCCGAAACGTTGGATTGGAAGTAGCGCGGACACGCAATGTGCAATGGCCGGCACTGGCGCTATACTGCGCCCGATTTCCTCGATAAACAGCGCGAGTTCCATAAACCCGAACCCCATACCACCATAGCGCTCCTCGGCGCACACGCCGACCAGACCGGCTGTCGCCAGCCGCTGCCAAAGGTCGTTGTCAAAGCGAGGCAGATCGTATTCGTCGTAGGCGGACAAGGTCGCCGGGGTCACCTGATCTGTGAGGATCTGACGAGCCAGCTGCTGGACTTCTTGCTGCTCCTGTGAGAAACCGAATTCCATGACAGTACCCCTTCTCAGCGACTCGCGCGCGGCATCCACAACCCCGCGGCAGAAATGATGTCGCGTTGAATTTCGTTGGCGCCACCGCCAAACGTGATGATCGATGCAGTGCGGTAAAGGCGCTCGATTTTGCTCGCCGCTGCGCTGGCCTGTGGGCAGCCCGATCGCAGCAGCCCGGCCTGTCCGACGATCTCGCCCAGCATGCGGTAAACCTCTATAAAACCCTCGGAACCGTACACTTTTGCCGCTGAAGCATCTGCCATAGCGAGCACCTCTTCAGTCATGGCCCAGGACTGTTTGTAAACAATCAGCTTCATACACTCAATTAGTGCGCGGCATCGCCCAAGATTCTGCTGCACCCAGGGCTGGTCGATCACCCTCCCGCCGACCGGCATTATTGCTGCACTCGCCCAACTCACCACCTGGTTGAACAGCTGAGAGATAGGGCCGAAGTTGATGAGGCTGAGCCGTTCGCGATTAAGTTGCCCGGTGATGAGCTTCCAGCCACCGTGTAACTCGCCTACCAGGTGATCATTGGTCACGCGGATATTGTCGTAGTAAGTGGCGTTGGTGCGCACTCCACCAAGTGTGTGAACTGGAGTACAGCTCCAGCCCGGGTCCGAGTTGGGTACCAGGAACATTGAGATACCCTTGTGCTTTTTAGGCGCATCGGGATCCGTGCGCACCGCCAGCCAGGTGTAGTCGCAGAAATGGGCCAGGGAGGTCCACATTTTCTGCCCGTTGATTACCCATCCATCACCATCACGCACCGCGCTGGTTTTAAGGCTGGCCAGGTCAGTGCCCGCGTCCGGCTCGGAATAACCGATAGCGATCAGTAAGTCTCCCAGCAGGATTTTCGGTACCAACTCGCGTTTGATCCAGTCGTTGCCGTGCTCTGCCAACATGGGCCCGACAGATTCCGTCGTGAGAAATGGAAACGGATAGCCCGCCCGCATAACCTCCTCGACAAAAATAAACTGTTCCAGCGGCGTCATGCCGCGCCCGCCCCAGGCCTCAGGCCAACCTACGCCAATCCAGCCGTCACTTCCCATCTGCCTGAGTGCCTCACGCCACAGCGGTCCACCGCCCTCCCCCAGGTCACGTTCACATTCCGCTACCAACGCTGGCGTCATTAGCCGTTTAAAATAGGCGCGCAGCTCATCTCGCAAAGCCAACTGTTCGGTGGTGAACTGGATATTCATGCTGTTTTCTCACACGACAGTGTGTCAAGGGGGCAGTCTATGCGTTTTCGCGCTGCCCGGGTATCCAGAGCGAGGCCAAAAAGACTGACGATTCAGCTCAGGGGGGTGTGAACACAAATCGTCAGTGCATAAAAAAACCCGGCTGAGATAATCCAGCCGGGCTTTGGTTTGAACGGCGAAAAAGTCTATCGCTTCGCTTTGGCTTTAGTCCTGGCCTTAGCCTTGGCCTTTTTAGGCGCTGCTTTTTTCTTGGCGACCGGGGTCTTACGGGCTTTCGCCGGCGCCTTGCGGTTGGCCTTTGGCGTAGTGCCCTGAACTTTCTTCTTCAGTGCTTTGCCTTTCTTGTTGGCCTTTTTCTCTGCGGCCTTGGCCTGGGCACGAAGTTTTCTTTCTGCATCGCGCAACTCCTTCTTCAGCTTTTTCTCAAGGGCAGTGAGTTTTTTTCTGTCTGATTTGATACGCCCCCGCATCCACCTTTCTGCCTGATCTGCCAAATGCTTGGCTTTATCAAGCTCTGCTTTAACAGCTAATTCGGCTTTTTTCTCCAGCAGTTTTTCTTCAGCCGCCAGCTGTTTACCCTTTAACTTGGCAGTGTCCACCCACTCATCCAACTGGTCGCGCGCCTCGTTAATAGCTGTGCGAAAAACATTGAGCTTGACCGGCTTTTTCTTTGCGGCCGTTGTTTTTCTGGTAGGTGATTTCTTTGCTGCTGTCTTCTTCTTGGGAGCCGTCTTGGCCCGCCTTGCTGGTGCCTTTTTCTTTGCTGTAGCCATGATATTTCTCTCCGAAGATTAATGACGCTATACGTCGAGTCGACGTTAGCAACAAAAAACGGGCCACACAACAGTACATTGCTGGCTTAAAGTCGCAATATCGGGTGTGCAAGCGCACTCAGCAAAGCACAAGAGAACGTTTCCGTCGTCTTATACCAAACGGATAACCGCGCTTAACTTTCCAGTGCGGCGACTATTGCTTCGCGAATGTCGTTCACTCCACCGACACCTTCGATACGGTGGTAGGCGGGAGCACGCGGGCCAGACATCGTCTGGTAAAAGCTCACCAGGGGGCTGGTTTGTGCGTGATAAATTTCCAGACGTTTACGCACGGTATCCTCATGATCATCCTCACGCAGCACCAGAGGCTCGCCAGTTTCGTCATCCAGCCCTTCCCTCCGGGGTGGGTTGTGCTCAGTGTGGTAAATACGACCAGAGCCGGGATGGACCCGACGTCCACTCAGGCGGGCTACAATTGCATCATCTTCGACAGCGATTTCCACCACATGATCGAGGTCGACACCAGCATCCACCATGGCTTCCGCTTGGGGAATAGTGCGAGGGAATCCATCAAACAAAAAGCCATCGGCGCAGTCCACCGCCTCAATCCGCTCCTTGACCAAACCGATTATGATGTCGTCCGACACAAGGCCACCGGCATCCATAACCGACTTCGCCTGCAGCCCCAATTCTGTTTCCGCTTTGACCGCTGCACGCAGCATATCGCCTGTAGAAATCTGCGGTATACCGTATTTTTCGGCTATAAACTGGGCTTGGGTACCCTTACCGGCGCCGGGGGCGCCCAACAGAATCAATCGCATGTGTGATATTCCTCAATTGTGTGCATCTCGTGTCTGCACGGATAATATCGTCAGGGTTGGCGTTTATCGCTAGGAGTTGAACCAGATGGGCCTGAGCGACAAGCCGGGGTAATAATGAAGGGCGGTAACGATACACAGCGACCGGGGATTGTACAAGCCCCAGCTAGTGCCGCCAATTTTAGCGGACGCCTGCCTTGGCAGACTCCCAAAGCGCATCCAATTCCACTGCGGACAGATTCTGCAAGTCGGAACCCGCTGCCGTGGCACGCGCTTCCATAAGCAAAAATCGACGTTCGAACTTGCTACTGGCGCGGCGCAGGGTGGTTTCGGCATCGAGGCCCAGGTGGCGCGACACATTAACGCAACTGAACAGGATGTCGCCCATTTCCTCCGCTATATTTTCTTCGCAATCTGCTGCCATCGCCTCGCGCAATTCAGCTATTTCCTCTTCCAACTTGGTCAGCACAGCATCGGTTTCGGACCAGTCAAAATTGACCTGAGCAGCTCGCTTTTGCAGTTTTTGCGCCCGTGGCAGCGCCGGCAGTGCCGCCGGCACATCCGCCAGCACGCCGCCCTGTGACTTCGCTCTGCGCTCCTCGCGCTTGATAGCCTCCCAGGAAGCCTTAACAGATTCGACACTGCTGCTTGCAGAGACAATTCCCTCTATTTCGGCGTCTGCAAAAACATGGGGGTGACGCCGAATCAACTTACTGACCAACGTGTCGACAATTGTGTCGAAGGAAAACAGTTTCTGTTCGGCGCCCAACTGCGCATAGAAAATCACCTGAAACAACACGTCGCCCAACTCCTCTGCCACATGCGCGAAGTCGCCGTGTTCGATAGCCTCTGCAAGCTCGTAACATTCCTCCAGGGTAGACGGGACAATACTTTGAAAATCCTGACGGATGTCCCAGGGGCAACCGTTCTGGGGATCACGCAGGCGAGCCATTACCCGCAACAGGTCTGTCATCTGGTAGCGATGTTCGGGGTTTACGGGCACGTTTATTCCGACAACCGTGCGGCGGACACAACGTTTTTCAGCCGATTGATTCGCTCCAACAGCTTGGAAAGCGAACCGAGATTGGGTACCTCCACACGCAGATTCATGGTGGCCGTGTGCCTGTTTTTATTGGTCTGGGTGTTGATCGACAGCACGTTGATCCGGGCATTGGCAAACAGGCCGGTAATATCCCGCAGCAAGCCCTGCCGATCATAGGCCTCTATGGCGACATCGACTTCATAATTGTCACGCGGCGACAGCCCCCATTCAACCTCGATAATCCGCTCCGGAGACGTTTCCATCACCCTGACCAGACGGCCACAATCACCACGGTGGATGCTCACGCCACGGCCCTGGGTAATAAAGCCGGTAATCGCGTCGCCCGGCAGGGGTTTGCAGCAACCGGCAATGTGCGTCAACAGGTTGCCCACTCCCCTCACCTGCACCTGATCGCGATGCACACCGCTGCCCGGCCGGGCAAGCTTGAGCTGCGGGCCGCGGTTCTCGACCAAGCCCTGGGCGGCATTCAACACCTGCGCAGAAGCCAGGTCGCCGGAACCTACCGCCGCATACATATCCTCTACGCTGGTTTGCTGTACCTTGCGGGCGATACGCTGAAAGTCGACACTGGTCAGGGCCAAACGCTTGAATTCCCGCTCCAGCAGGTGACGCCCGGCATCGACATTGTCTTCGCGGGCCTGGGCCTTGAACCAGTGTTGCACTTTCGCCCGGGCGCGCGACGTCCTGAGATAGCCATGACCCGGCTGTAACCAATCGCGTTTTGGGGTGCCCTCCCTGCTGGTCAGTATCTCTACCCGCTCACCGGTAGACAGAGTGTAGGTCAGCGGCACGATCGACCCGTTCACCTTGGCACCTCGACAGCGATGTCCTACTTCTGTGTGCACGTGATAGGCGAAGTCCAGAGGTGTTGCACCATGGGCAAGGTTGACCACATCACCCTGGGGGGTAAACACATAGACACGGTCCTGGGCCATGTGAAAGCTGAACTGCTCGGCCACATCGCCGGTATCACCGGTTTCCTCGTGCCAGTCCAGCACCTGGCGCAGCCAGGCAATTTTCTCTTCGTAAGTGCTGGCTGAGTGGTTGGCCGTATCGGTTCCTTTATACCGCCAGTGCGCACACACTCCCAGTTCAGCCTGCTCGTGCATCTGCCGGCTGCGAATCTGGATCTCCAGTACTTTTCCCTCTGGGCCCACGACAGCCGTGTGCAATGAGCGATAACCGTTTTCCTTGGGGTTGGCTATGTAGTCGTCGAACTCATTGGGAATGTTGTGCCACAAACCGTGCACGAGGCCCAGTGTGGCGTAGCAATCTTGCACCTCGGGCACCAGGATACGCACTGCCCGAATATCGTAAACCTGCGAAAAACCGATACCCTTGCGCTGCATTTTGCGCCAGATACTGTAAATGTGCTTGGCCCGGCCCTCTATCTCGACGTCGAGACCGGCATTGCGCAACGCCCTGGAGAGTTCGTCGCTGACCTGGGCAATAAACTGATCCCGCTCAACGCGCTTGCCGTCCAGCAAACGAGCGATTTTGCGATAGGCTTCACCGTAAATGTAGCGAAACGACAGGTCTTCCAGCTCCCACTTCAGCTGGCCTATGCCGAGGCGATGCGCCAGTGGCGCATAAACATCGAAGACTTCACGGGCTACAGGCAGACGGCGCTGGTCATCATTCTTGACTGAGCGAATCGCGCAGGTGCGTTCGGCCAGCTTGATCAGCGCCACCCGGACATCGTCCACAAGCGAGATCAACATTTTGCGGATATTATCTTTCTGGCCCTGCGCCTGCCCGAGTACCGGCCGGTCGCCACTTGAACGCAATTCACCGATAGCCGCCATGCGGCTGACACCTTCAATCAGCCGTGCCACACCTTCCCCAAAGACTTCTGCAACGTGTTCAGCCGTGATGCGCTGCTCGCGCACAGCACGGTAGAGAATCCCCGCCAGCAGGCAATCGGTTCCCACCTGCAATTCAGCCAGGATCATTGCGGTATCCAGCCCGGCGATAAAACAGTTGGCATCCAGCGCCCAGTCGCCGCTGTCGACGCCGCGTGTCTGCAACGCGCCCTGAGCCATCTCGCAGGCGGCGAGTAAACGGCTCATTTCGATTTCGCTGTGCGTAATCGGCAGCCCTTGGAGCCACTGCTCCAGGTCTACATCGCCGCCTGGGCCAAGACGAGGTTGATCGCGTACCTGAACCATGAACTAAAGTGCCTTCACGGGGTAAACACGCCAGTAGAGAGATAACGGTCGCCACGGTCGCACACAATCGCAACAATCACGGCATTCTCCAATTCCTTCGAAAGGCGCAGCGCAGCAGCAATAGCGCCACCCGAAGACACCCCGGCGAAGATCCCTTCCCGACTAGCCAGCTCGCGCATGGTGTTTTCTGATTCCTGCTGGGAAATATCGATAATCCGATCAACCCTGGCGGCATCGAAGATTTTGGGGAGATAGGCCTGCGGCCAGCGCCTTATACCCGGAATACTCGAGCCTTCCAGCGGTTGCAGGCCAATTATCTCGATATCCGGATTCTGCTGTTTGAGGTATGCGGAGCACCCCATAATGGTCCCCGTAGTGCCCATGGAACTGACAAAGTGTGTGATCGTACCCGCTGTCTGACGCCAGATTTCTGGCCCGGTGCCCTGCAGGTGGGCCCTGGGGTTGTCGGGGTTGGCAAACTGGTCAAGAACCCTCCCCTCACCCCGGGCCTGCATCTCCATGGCGAGATCCCGTGCGCCCTCCATCCCCTGCTCCTGAGTAACCTCAATGAGCTCGGCACCGTAGGCCGACATGGCCAGTTTGCGCTCTTCGCTCATATGAGAGGGCATGATAAGAAGCAGGCGGTAACCGCGGATAGCAGCGGCCATAGCCAGGGCAATGCCTGTATTACCACTGGTAGCTTCTATCAGTGTGTCGCCGGGGCGGATTTCGCCGCGCGCCTCAGCCTCGGCGATCATACTGAGGGCGGGACGGTCCTTAACTGACCCGGCGGGATTGTTACCCTCCAGCTTCGCCAGCAGTTGATTGCTGGTGGAGCCGGGTAAACGCTGTAAACGCACTAGTGGTGTATTGCCGATACAGGCTTCGATGGTCGGGTAT
Source organism: uncultured Haliea sp. (assembly GCA_963977275.1). GTDB lineage: Bacteria > Pseudomonadota > Gammaproteobacteria > Pseudomonadales > Halieaceae > JARRPM01. The sequence goes on from CAXBNX010000006.1 coordinate 71,803, forward strand.
TCAGGCATATCCGTGGTACCGTTCTTCAGGTGCTTCAGTATAACGAAGTTCAACATTGGCCGGGAAGAGCAAGGCCGGATCCGCGTTGATTATCCCGTCAAAATCGCAAATGCGACGACGTATTCCGCCTCGTCCGCCAGGCTAAGCTCTATCCTGTTACCGCCGCGTTCCGTGGCGACGGCCAGCGCACCGCCGCTCAGGACCACCTGTGGAGCACCGTTATCGTCGTGCTCGATAGTGATATCCTGCCAACTGACCCCGCGACCGATACCCGTACCCAGTGATTTGGCGATCGCCTCTTTCGCCGCAAATCGTTTCGCCAACAAACGGTGTGGCATCGCGCTCGCACGATATTCGGCCTGCTCCTGTGGGCTGAGAATGCGGCGCACAAACCGGTCCCCCAGACGCTCAAGGACTTCCTCCACCCGCGCTATCCTGAGGATGTCGGTTCCTATGGCAATCATGACTGCTCCTCTACGCCTGCGCTTGCCGGCCGCCTGACCACCTTTGAGTGGGCCTTGAACAATTCACGGCTGCGCAGCGGCGCGTCTCCCAACTGCATCGCCAGCGCCAGTCGTAGCAGCCGTTTCGCGGTGGTGCGCGCTGCTCCGCTGAAGTCATTGCCAGCGATGGCCAGCAAGTCGTCTCCGCGGAACGCCGGTTGATTCGGGTCCGCCACCGGCCCCCGGGCCACCAGACCGTGATCCGGGTGATAGTGATACCAGGCCTGGGGCAATAATGCCTCGCCAGTGTCACCATCCACGCGCAGATCGAAGCCATAGCCAAGTTCTACCAGCAGGGAAAACTCAAAGCGACGTAAAATATCGTCGAGCTCGCCATCGGACGCCAGCGCATCGAGGGTGCTCGCATAGGCCGCAAACAGCTGCGGGTGCGGGTCGTGCCGGTGCAGCAGGCGCACCAGTAATTCATTGAGATATAGCCCGCTGAACATCCTCTGGCCGCGCAATAACTGCGGCCGGCCCGCAGCCTCGGTGGCGTTAAGATTCTTCAGCTCCGAGCGGCCGCTAAACCCCAACAACAAAGGGGAAAATGGTTGCAACAGGACTGCCACACTACCACCGCGGGTGCGGCGCCGGGCGCCGCGGGCAACCAGGCTTAGCCGGCCGTGTTCGGCGGTCAGAACCTCTAACAGCAAGCTGCTGTCGCGATAGGGCCGACTGTGGAGGATATAAGCGGGCTGCAGGTTGACTCGCACAGGCTTAGTTTATCGCTGGGACAGCGCCCTTCCGAGGGGGCCTCAGGAGAGTACTAAGTGTCGTCATAGCCGAGGCTGCGCAGCGCACGCTCATCGTCAGACCAGCCGGATTTCACCTTGACCCAAAGGCGCAGCATAACTTTGCAATCAAATAGCAGCTCCATATCGCGACGAGCATCAGTGCCAATGGAGCGAAGACGCGCCCCGCCCTCACCGATCAGGATGATTTTCTGCCCCTTTCGTTCGACAAAGATCAGCGCCGAGATATGCAGTACCTCGTTATCGAGAGCAAACTCTTCGATTTCCACCGTAATCGAATAGGGTATTTCCTCACCCAGCTGACGCATGATTTTCTCGCGCACAATTTCCGCTGCCAGGAAGCGCTGACTGCGATCGGTGATCTGATCTTCTGGGAAGAAGTGATCGGACACCGGCAGGAATTTCAGGATTTCCCGTTCCAGTTCCTCCACATTATGGCTGCGCAGGGCAGATACCGGCAAAATAGCAGCGAACTGGCCCTTGTCTGCCAATTGCTGGAGATGGGGTAGCAAGGCGGTCTTGTCTTCCAGTAGATCGATCTTGTTAACGACCAGGAGGCAGGGGTGGCCAGACTGCTGTATTTGCTCAAGCACCATGCTGTCTTCCTCTGTCCAGGCCGTGCGGTCAACCACCAGCACCACCAGATCGACATCGCGGATTGCAGAGGTAGCTGCCCTGTTCATATAGCGATTAATGGCTTTCTCGGCGTCCTTGTGTAGCCCCGGTGTGTCGACAAAAATAATCTGGTGAGCGGCCTCGGTCTTGATACCGAGCACACGTTGCCTTGTTGTCTGCGGCTTGCGCGAGGTAATACTGATTTTCTGGCCCAGCAGGTGATTCAGCAGCGTTGATTTGCCCACATTGGGCCGCCCTACAATGGCGACGTAGCCACAGCGCCCGGCTTCAGTTCCCATAGAAAGTCAGTCTCTCTAATGCTTTTGCTGCAGCGGCTTGCTCGGCCTTGCGGCGACTCTTGCCAGCCCCTTCTACCTCCACATGTGGCCGGCTCACCCGACAAGCCACCCTGAACTGCTTGTCGTGATCCTCACCCTGCACCTCGACCAGTTCATACTCCGGTAGCGGGCTGCCGCGACCCTGCAGATTTTCCTGCAGGCGCGTCTTGGCATCTTTTTCCGCTGTCCCTGATGCCAGTAGTTCCAGTCGCGTGGTAAACCAGGTCGTCACACAGCGCTTGCACTCTTCATAGCCTGCATCCAGCAGAATGGCCCCAGCCAGAGCCTCCAGCGTATCAGCGAGTATAGAGGACCGGCGATAACCGCCGCTCTTGCGCTCACCGGGTCCCAGATTAAGGTGCTGACCCAGTTCCAGTTCCCTGGCCAGGACAGCTAGCGTATCGCCTTTCACCAGCGAGGCCCGCATACGACTCATCTCCCCTTCACTGGCAGTGGGGAAACGACAATACAGCGCCTCGGCAATAACATGATTAACAATGGAATCACCGAGAAATTCAAGGCGCTCGTTATTGCGCCCTGAAACACTGCGATGGGTCAGAGCCCGGAGCAATAACTGCGTGTCTGCAAATGTGTGGCCCAGAGCCCGTTCCAGTACCGCCGCGTTAGCCATAGCTATTAGTATCGGTGGTTCCCGGTTTCGATTTCCAGGTCGTCGAAATACATGACCGCGTCGATAATGCCGACCATCGGTACCCGCACCTCGTAACTGGCATCGATGTACGTCTTGCCTTTCTCGTGGAATATCTCCACATCCTTGGCGTTCAGGTCATATATCTGGTTGGTGTTGAACATGGTATCGACACGCCGGCGTATGTCTCCCAGATCTTGTTCTTCCGGGTTATATTCCTGCGCTATGGTCGTCACGATCTCGCGAATACTGAGATACTCAAGATAGCGAGGCCCCAGACGAATAACACACATAATAAAGAAGCCGACCATAGCCATAACGGCCAGCATGCCCAGTACGGACATTCCCCGCTGCTGCGAAATAGTTTTCATCTGCTGCACCCCCTGCTTGAACCGTAATTATTCTATCAGGCCAACACGGCTGAAGCTTGGGATACTCAACAGCGAATCCCAGTGCATCCACACAGCGAAGGCTTTGCCCACTATATCCTTTTCCGGCACCTGACCCCAAACCCGGCTGTCGCTGCTGTTATCCCGATTGTCACCCATCATAAAGTAGTGACCTGGCTTGACCTTTACGGAGAAATCCCGGGCCGGGCGCGATTCATTCACCTGCACCAGGTGTGTCGCCTCACCCAGGGTTTCCAGCCCGACACGGTAGCGGGATGAGCCTTCGGGTATTACTGCCAGCGATTCCTCCTCCAGCGGCACACCATTTACCGCGAGGCGCTTGTTCCGATAGGTAATGGTGTCGCCGGGAAGACCAATGACGCGCTTGATGTAGTAGGTATCATTCATGTGGGGGGGGAAAAACACCATCACATCGCCCCGCTCCGGTTCATTCAGGGCCCATACTTTGGTGCGCACCACTGGCAAGCGGATACCATAGGTGTATTTGTTCACCAGTATATAGTCCCCCACTTCCAGCGTGGGAACCATGGAGGATGAGGGAATCTGAAACGGCTCCACGAGAAAAGACCGCAACACAAAGACCACAAACAGTACCGGAAAAAACGACTTGGCATATTCCACCAGGACCGGTTCGGCAGCCGAACTCGCTACCTGGGCACCGTACTTTTCGGCCTGGCCGCTGTTTTTATCCTGCCACTGGGGGTATTGGCCCTGAAGATCGGCCACGATACGGCGCCGGCCAGGTGCAAGAAAAATTGCATCCAGCAACCATATCAGCCCGCTGCCGAACACCAGAATTACCAGGATGAGGGGAAAATCGATATCCATAGAATTATTGCCTTAACTGTCCACTTTAAGAACCGCCAGGAAAGCCGACTGGGGTATTTCCACCCGTCCTACCTGTTTCATGCGTTTTTTACCCGCCTTTTGTTTATCCAGCAGTTTTCGCTTGCGGCTGACGTCGCCACCATAACACTTCGCTGTGACGTTCTTGCGCAATGCCTTAACCGTCTGCCTGGCAACGATTTTCCCCCCCACTGCGGACTGGATCGCCACGTCAAACATCTGTCGCGGAATCAACTCTTTCATCTTCTCTGTCAATGCCCTTCCGCGGTGCTGCACCTGGTCACGGTGCACAATCACTGCCAGCGCGTCTACTCGATCGCCATTGATCAGCACATCCAGCCGCGACAGCAAGGCGGCCTCAAAGCGCTCAAACCCATAATCCAGAGAGGCGTAGCCGCGGCTCACTGATTTGAGTCTATCAAAGAAATCCAGCACGACCTCCGCCATGGGAATGTCGTATGTCAGTGATACCTGCGTACCCAGATATTGCATATCTCGCTGCGTTCCGCGCTTCTCCACGCACAGCGTAATGACGTTACCGAGGTATTCATGCGGCACCAGAATATTACAGCGGGCGATGGGTTCACGCATTTCCTCAATATCACCGACATCCGGCAACTTGGACGGGTTATCCACCTGAACAATCTCGCCATTTTTCTTCAGCACTTCGTATATTACCGTGGGTGCGGTAGTAATCAGGTCGAGATCATACTCACGTTCCAGCCGCTCCTGGATAATTTCCATATGCAACATGCCGAGAAAGCCACAACGGAAGCCGAAGCCGAGAGCGTCGGAAGTCTCAGGCTCATAAAACAGTGAGGCGTCATTGAGGGTGAGCTTGGCCAGCGCGTCGCGAAAATCCTCGTAGTCGTCAGACGAAATGGTAAATATGCCCGCATAGACCTGTGGCTTTACCCGCTTAAAGCCCGGTAGTGCAGACACTTCGTCCTGGCGCTGGGAATGAATGAGCGTGTCTCCCACCGGTGCGCCGTGAATATCCTTGATGCCAGCAACGATAAAACCCACCTCCCCCGCCTGCAGGACGTCGCGCTCCTCGCGTTTGGGGGTGAAAATTCCGACAGCATCCACCTGGTGAGATTTGCCAATGGATTTGGCCACAATTTTGTCGCGCTTGCGCAATTGACCGTGTTTTACCCGCACCAGCGAGACCACACCCAGATAGTTGTCGAACCAGGAGTCAATAATCAGCGCCTGCAGGGGGGCATCCCGATCGCCCACGGGCGCCGGTATACGTTGCACCAGTGTTTCCAGTGCGTCTTCAATACCCAGCCCCGATTTGGCACTCACAAGACAGGCATCGGTTGCGTCGATACCGATAATTTCCTCGATCTCGACCTTTACCCGATCCGGGTCTGCCTGTGGCAGGTCCATTTTGTTGAGAATAGGTAATACTTCCAGGCCCTGCTCAATCGCGGTGTAGCAGTTGGCGACCGACTGTGCCTCCACACCTTGCCCCGCATCCACCACTAGCAAGGCGCCCTCGCAAGCCGCTAGAGAACGCGAGACTTCGTATGAAAAGTCAACGTGCCCCGGCGTATCAATAAAGTTCAGTTGGTAGGTTCGCCCATCCCGGGAAGTAAAATCCAGGGTGACGCTCTGCGCCTTGATAGTGATACCACGTTCCCGCTCGATATCCATGGAATCGAGTACCTGCTCATCCATCTCGCGGGCGCTAAGGCCCCCGCAGTGCTGAATAAACCGGTCGGCTAGCGTGGATTTACCGTGGTCAATATGGGCAATAATAGAAAAATTGCGGATGTGGCTGAGATCACTCACTCAATTGGGCTCGATTGGCGCGGGCACGGCAGCGTGCCCGAGCAGAAGGATTAGGGTAGCGTGGCCGATCCGGCCACTCTGCAAAAAACGCGCGATTGTACCTCAAGCGCAATACAACCGCCACGCCGGGCTATACCCGGCCCCTGATCAATCCTTCAGTTTGAGCCCGATGAACAGCGGCGAACCACGGCGGATAAGTCGCAGCGGCACGGAACTGCCACCACTGAGGTCAGCCACGGCATCTTCATAGGCCTCGGCCGATTTAATCGGGCTGGCACCTATCAGTGTGATGATATCTCCGGGTAACAGGCCTGCATCACTCGCGACAGAGTCAGGGAGGACCTCTCGCACCACCACGCCTCCATTGATACCGAAACGCACAAGCACATCGGCGCCCGCGGTTTCCACCACCATACCGAGGCGGCCGCCCTGTCCGTCACTACCGCCTGTCGATGCCAGACTGAAGCCGTCGTCCGCATCGAGTCCACCCACTTTTACCTCCAAATCCCGGCGTTTTTTGTCTCTGACAACCTCCACGGAAACCTCCGTACCGGGCGCCACCAAACCCACTATATGGGGCAGGTCTGCAGATGCGGGTATATCCTCGCCATCGAAGGTGGTAATAATATCGCCCGCCTGCAATCCCGCTTTAGCAGCAGGACCACCGGGGGCCACCTGTACCACCAGGGCACCCCTGGGGCGCGACAGGCCGAAAGACTCCGCGAGATTTTTGTCAACGTCCTGGATGGTCACTCCCAACCAACCGCGGGTCACGCGGCCCTGGTCCTTTAATTGGTCGACGACATTGCGCACCACACTGACCGGGATGGCGAATGACAATCCTATCGAGCCGCCACTGCGGGTGAAGATCTGCGAGTTAACACCGACAACGTTACCCTCAAGATTGAACAGTGGACCACCGGAATTACCCGGATTAATAGCGACATCTGTCTGAATAAAAGGAACATAGTTTTCGTTATTTTCGGTAGGCAAGCTGCGGCCTTTGGCACTGACAATTCCGGCCGTTACTGAATAATCCAGACCGAAGGGCGAACCGATGGCCAGCACCCATTCCCCTACTTCGAGGTCATCACCACGGGCAAGTTTCAGCGACGGTAATCCCTTCGCGTCCACGCGCAGCAGAGCGAGATCGGAGCGGGGATCCGTACCAACCACCTCGGCGTCAAATTCGCGCCGGTCGCTGAGCCGCACCAACACGCTATCGGCACCATCAACCACATGGTTATTGGTGACGATATAACCGTCACCGGAGATAATAAAGCCGGAGCCTGTGGCCATCTGCTCACGCGGGGTCGGTGGCTCACCACGAAACTCAAAGAAGCGGCGCAAATACTCGGGCATTTCCTGCAGACCCGGCTGGCCCTGGCCGGCCCTGGCGGCGCTTTGCTGCACGACAATTTTGACCACCGCCGGAGAATTCTCCCGCACGATATCGCGAAATTCCGGCAGAGCCGCAGCCGACACAAGCGCAGGTAACAACAGGGCAAGACTTAGAGATACAGAACATACAACTCGATTTATCGCATTCATTATAAAGATCCAGCTAACAAAAGATTTAACGGAAAAGCAGGTCAGGCAAGGCGAACAGGCAGCGAGGCTTGGGGCAACACCTCAAGCACTGTGGGCTGTAAGTCGCTATCCTGACGATGGCGCCAGGCATGCCAACGCACCAGGGCAAAGCCCAGACCCAAGCCTAATATAGCTCCAGCTACTGTCACAGACTGACCTGCAGTTGGCCAGATAACATCGGCTGCCATAGCGCCTGCCATCATACAAATGAGCGGCAGCACATAAACCAGCATGGAGCCGCGGAGAATAACCTGTTCGGGAATGCTGATGCGCACCTGGTCATTTATCGCACACTGCCTGGCGGCAATAGCGCCGGACAGTACCCGGACATAGCCGGTTCGGCCGTCCGATATTCGATTAAGTAAGCCGTGGCCACAGCCTTTATTGGCAGCGCAGCTACCGCAGGTGCTCTGGCGAATGGTTTCCACCCAAAGCGCATCGTCGTCCGCCTCCACGGCGACCACTCGCCCGGTTTCTATCAGCACGGCCCGGCACATCCGGAAATCGAGTCGGCAACCATTCTCGCTGTGTTGAGTGGTATTTCGCCTATCACGGTAACCAGTATTGCGTGATCGCCAAGATGCATACCACGGGTATATGAGGTCGTACCACCGTTGCGGACTACACCCTCACCGGGGCGAATTTCTCCGCTCAGCATTTCCAGAAAAACAGAAAACACCGCCAGACCGTCGGTAAAAGTTCTGCGCTCTCCCGCTGAGCTGGGGTTGTCAGTCGCGATAAACCCTTCGGGCAGCCAGTCTATCATCCAGGGAAGACCATCGGTGCCAATGGTTAACTGACGCTCCTCGGGGTGCGGATGTTGGGTCACATGAACGAGGCGTTTTCCACCGTCAGCTGCGGTGTCGGGTGAATAAGACAAGCTGGCGAACTGGAATTTTTCCAGCACTTTGTCTCCGCGCCCGATAGTCGCGCTTTTCAACAGCAGGCCGGTTTCGCGGTCCAGCTCCAGAACATAACCGTAACGGTACATATCCAGCGGCTCTATAAGAATGCGCACCGCCTGCCGCCCCGCCACCAGCTCTCCGCTGGCCACATCGAAACGATAATACTCTGCCAAGCCACATTCACCCACCTCAAACCGCGTGCCCACTAACAACAACTTGTGGCCGGGGTGGAGACATTCAAGCGGGTGATTCACGCGCACCACCTCGGCGCCTTGCCCGGTCAATTCCGTTAGTCGCTCAGTCACGACGCCATTGGCAACCGAGTGAGACACCTGCATCGCCTGCAAATCGTCCCCACGTTGATAAGTCACCACGCCGTGATAGCTAGCCTGTTGTGATCCCCGGGACATCTTGTCCAGCCAGGCCAGTGCTTCGGTGTCGACAGCGGGACAGTTTGTCGCCGCAACCTGTGTAGTGGCAAGTATAGCCGTAGCAGCGAGCACGGTACCAAGGACTCGGCGCACAAAAATCACGCAATGTTCGATCAAGCGATTGCTACTCCTGGATACGGGGCACGCGAGCAAAGGGAACCAGACCGTTGGGGGTGTTCAGTGCGGCGTGTTCGGCGTGCTCCTGCATGTATTTCTGCAACCGCTGCCGCGCCAGTTCCTGATAGGCGGTACGGGTAGCGGGTTGCAGTTCAGGCATACCCAGTGTGCCATAGCTGGCCTGCACCGAAGTAGCGCCCAGACTATTGACCATGCCTACAGGAGAGGCGCTACTGGCGACCGCTTGCGCGTCATAGCTGTCGGCTTCCAACTGGGCCAGCTGCTGCCCGCCGAAAACGACCGTCGCGGCGACGGAAGCGGCCACCGCCATACTGGCAAGAGGCCGCATGATGCGCTGCGTGAAAGCGCTCTTACCCGTGCTTTCGCCGGCAATAGCTTCACGCACCTGTGCCGAAATATCCAGCTCCAGATGTGCGGGAGGGTGCCCGGCTGCCACCGCATGTACAAGGTTATAGCGTACCCAGGCCTGACGCAGAGACGAGTCTTTGGCTATGCCTGCCAGCACTCGTTCCACCTCCAGCTCATTAGCCTCGTCGTCCATCAGAGCCGACAGGGATTCGCGCATCAATTCACTCATATAACTTTTCCTTCGCGCTACCACGCGATACTTGCTGATGCCTCCGAAGAAGCACTAGTTTTGCCCTTCCAGTTGTTCCTTAACCTGACTGTCAATGGCTTCGCGGGCTCGAAATATCCTGGAGCGCACAGTGCCAATCGGACAATCCATTATATCGGCGATATCCTCATAACTGAGACCGTCAAACTCACGTAAAGTTACCGCGGTTCGCAAATCTTCTGGCAATTCCCGGATAGCCGCTTCCACCACTGCCTTCAATTCTGCACCGAACAGTGCACTTTCCGGTGTCTCGATTTCATGTAGCGCGCCACCGCTTGCATAGTATTCAGCGTCTTCTACATCGACATCCGATCCGGGCGGGCGCCGGGAACGAGAGACCAGGTAATTTTTTGCCGTGTTGATCGCAATGCGATAAAGCCAGGTATAAAAGGCGCTGTCGCCGCGAAACTTGGGCAGTGCACGGTAGGCCTTGATAAAAGCCTCCTGCGCCACATCCTGTACTTCATCGGCATCGTGCACATACCGGCTGATCAAGCCAAATATCCTGTGTTGGTATTTCAGCACCAACATATCAAATGCCCTCGAGTCACCCTTCTGTACCCTGGCAACCAGCTGCTTATCCGTCGCTGCGGCAGTCACGTCTTGCACCTCTCCCTAGTCCACGACATTACTGCCCTGCCGGCGGCCCGGCTCCTGATTAAGTAGACAGCACTCACCGCAATAAGTTCGCTGCCCAGTCCTGGTCGGCGACAGTAAGAGGTACAGACGTCCGTAAAGTTCCGCAACAGGGGATTTCCTTATTTGGCGCGAGCTCGTATATACTCACGCTCAACGGTGCGATAAATGCTAAGTCTTTGAGCCGCATCATATAATTCACGTCCGGAAGCAGCAAGTACAAGGCGATATGGCCACCCCGCTCCAACACGATGTACTCATCATAGGCACCGGTGCCGCCGGTTTGAGCCTGGCATTGCATTTGCCCCCCGAATTGCGGGTAGCGATGATATGCAAAGCCCAACTCAACGAGGGGTCGACCTACTGGGCCCAGGGCGGCATGGCCGCCGTATTGCACACCCGGGACACGGTGGATTCGCATGTGGAAGATACACTTGCTGCCGGAGGTGGCCTCTGCCAGCGCGACGCGGTGGAGTTTACCGTAAACAACAGCCGACGTTGCGTTGAGTGGCTGGTTTCCCAGGGTGTTGGGTTTGACCTGAGAGAGGATCAGGACAGTGTGCAGGATAGGGAATTTCACCTCACCATGGAGGGCGGCCACAGCCACCGCCGTATCATTCATGCCGCCGACCGCACCGGCAGCGCCATCTCTGAAGTGTTGACGGAGAAGGCCCTGCAGGCGCCTAATATTGAGATATTTACCCAGCGGGTCGCTGTTGATCTGGTAGTTCAGGACGGCCGATGCCAGGGTGCATATATCCTGGATCGTGAACACGACAAGGTAGAATTGTTCCAGGCCAAGGCGGTGGTACTGGCTACCGGGGGTGCGAGTAAGGCCTACCTTTACACGAGCAACCCGGACGGGGCCTCGGGCGACGGCATTTCTATGGCGTGGCGTGCAGGCTGCCGGGTTGCAAACCTTGAGTTCAATCAGTTCCATCCGACCTGCCTGTACCACCCACGGGCAAAATCCTTCCTGATTACCGAGGCGATCCGTGGCGAAGGCGGCAGATTGCTATTGCCGGACGGAACCCGGTTCATGGACGAGTTTGACGCACGTGGCGAGCTTGCCCCACGGGATGTTGTGGCCCGGGCTATAGACCACGAAATGAAACGGCTGGGAGCAGATTGTGTTTTTCTGGATATCTCCCACCAACCCCGCGAATTCCTGCAAAGCCACTTTCCAACGATAATGGCCCGCTGTGCTGAGTTCGGTATTGATATTGGTGCCGAACCCATTCCGGTGGTACCGGCAGCGCACTACACCTGCGGCGGCATTATCGTCGACACGCGTGGCCGCACAGATCGCGACGGGCTGTACGCCATCGGAGAGACCTCCTGTACCGGCCTTCACGGCGCCAATCGCATGGCGAGCAACTCGCTACTGGAGTGTATTGTTTACGCGGAATCGGCCGCCAGTGATATCGCCGCAACTCTCGCGACAGTAGCGGCGCCAGCTACCGCACCGCCCTGGGATGAAAGCCAGGTAACCGATTCCGACGAGGACGTGGTCATTTCCCACAACTGGGATGAACTGCGCCGTTTCATGTGGGATTACGTCGGCATTGTACGCACCAACAAGCGCCTGCAGCGGGCGCTTCACCGCGTGCAATTACTACAGGCCGAAATAGCGGAATATTACGGTAACTACAAAGTGGGCAACGACCTGCTCGAACTGCGCAACCTGGCCATGGTGGCCGAACTGATGATCCGCTGCGCGATCTCCCGCAAGGAGAGCCGCGGCCTGCACTATACGCTTGATTACCCTGAAATGATGGCCGAGGCCCGGGACACCATCCTCACACCCGACAATTCACCGCTGCAGGGTGAGGCGCACACGCAGGCGTCGTAAATCACTCTGAGCAACACTGTCCGGAAACAGCAAAGCCCACCCGCGCGACGAGCCAGTCATGGAATCCCACGCCAGGTAGATAACCCAGGGCAGGCCGGTGCTGCTGCGCCGCAATGTAACCGGCGTATATTCCGCACCCCTTGCGACGGCCCACTGCCCCCGCTGCCAGCACAACAGGCCACCCGCAAGCGGCTGCCGCGCCATGCGCCAGCAGCACAGGGCCGCCAGCGGCGACAGCATAAACATCAGCACGGGGAAACCTCGCGCTCCGATACGGTACAAACTGATGATTGCCAGCAGGCAGATCACCCAGTGAAGCAGGCACCCGATGCGCGATCTAGCGATCCTCAGGCTTAGTGAGGGCGAATTTGAGCACTTCGTTGACAATGGCTTCGAGTTCCCCATCCTCAGGTGTTTCCCGCCGCATAAACCAGGAAAACAAATCCTGATCCTCACACGTCATCAGCTGCTGGAAACGTTGCCGATCACGCTTCTCAAGTGTGGCATAACGGGACGCCACAAAGGGCTCCAGCACCAGGTCGAGTTCGAGCATGCCGCGCCTGCTAGCCCAACGCATGCGGTTGATTTCGGTCTCAGATATAGTGCCAGTCATGCCGTTTCCGTGGGTCATCAAAGCTGTGCAGTATAACGTCAATGGTTACCTCATACCCACATCGCGATGCGGAATGCTGACAGCCGACGCGACACCGCCTATGATGATGCTCGCGCAAACCCGAGGTATCGATTGTTGAGCTGCTACTACACCAAGCTGGAAAAGGAGGCCTTACTGCAGATAGCGGGGCCGGACGCCCTGACATTTCTGCAGGGCCAGGTGACCTGCGACACCCGCGAACTGACCGCCGATAGGGCCCTGCCCGGGCTGCACTGTACCGTGCAGGGACGGGTTATATGCGACTTTCTGTTGTGTTCGCCGGCGCCGAGCCACCTGTTATTACGCATGCGCCGGGAACTCCTTGCTGCCACTGCAAACCTGCTCGGCAAATACATCGTTTTTTCCAAAGCCAAACTGAACGCAGAAGGCGATGATTGGCAACTCTCAGCCTGTTGGGGGCCAGAATCGGCGGCAACCCTGGAACAGGTTTTCGGTGCACTGCCTGGGGAACGCTACGCCACTTGCAGCGGTGAAGGCTTTGTACTGGTGCAAGTGGATACCGCCGGACAACAGTTTGAATGTTACTTGCACAGCAGTGCGGCCGAGCTGGAGTCCAAACTGCGCGAGCACTCGCAGGCCGCTGGCGAGACGCACTGGGAGGCAGTACAGATTGCCGGCGGCATAGCTCGCCTGGAGGCGGCCACCAGCGGCGAATACGTGCCGCAGCTGCTCAACTACGACCTCACTGGTCATATAAGCTTTACCAAAGGCTGCTATACCGGCCAGGAAGTGGTGGCGCGCCTGCACTACCGCGGCAAACCGAAGCGCCGGCTATACCTGGCAGACATCAAACCGGACGAACTTTCCCCCGATTTGCGGCCACAAACCGGGGATCCGCTCTACGGTGAGGACAAGGCCCGGGCGATAGGTAATATTATCAACCACGCGCCAGACGAAAAAAGAGGGCAGATCATGCTCGTCACCGCGACGGATGCTGGCGCGAGTTCGGGGTTGCGGCTGGGGGATAGCAATGAGACCCCGCTGCATACTCGCGCAACCCCCTACCCGATACCGCAGTAATGATTCACCTCAGCCGGGGAGCCCCCAGTCTATTGGCGCCCTGCCCTGTGACTCCAGGTACTCATTGGCGGCCTTGAAGTGGCCACAGCCGAAAAAACCACGATGGGCACTGAGCGGAGAAGGGTGAGGGGCGGTCAAAACGCAATGTCGCTGGCGGTCAATAATCGCCCCCTTGCGCTGTGCATAACTCCCCCACAGCAGGAACACAACACCCTCACATTTACGATTGATGATATCGACAACGCGGTCTGTAAAGATTTCCCAGCCCTTGCCCTGATGAGAGCCGGCACGCCCCGCTTCCACTGATAACACGCTGTTCAGCAGCAACACACCCTGGTCTGCCCAGCTCGTAAGATGCCCGTGTGCAGGTATGGGAAGGTCCAACTCCGCACGAATTTCCTTGAAAATATTCTGCAGCGACGGTGGCACCCGCACATCGGGGCCCACTGAAAAGCACAAGCCGTGCGCCTGACCTGGGCCGTGGTAGGGGTCCTGCCCGAGTATCACCACACGCACCTCATCCAGCGGTGTGTAGCTAAAGGCATTAAAAATTTCATCGCCAGGGGGGAAAACGTCTTTACCGAGCTTTTTTTCCGCCAGCAAGAACGCCCTGAGCTCGATTATGTAGGCCTGCTCAAACTCCGGTGCAAGCTGCGCCAACCAGCTGGCCTCCAATTGTACTTGCCTACTCATAACAGCTATTGCCGATTCAATTGCATGCCGCCATGAGCATAACCTGCTCGTAAACCGGGTGGCCCCGCCGGGGCTGGTCACTCTGCAAGTGCACAGTCTCCAGGGGCACCAACCGCTTGGAGCGCTCCCGCTTCCCGGCGCCGGCATTTTGCACTGGCCTGAGCGGCGATGCAGCAAAGGCCGAGTTGCGTCGCGCAGCAGGGACCGTGGCATACAGCGTAGTACGCATTCTGGGCTGACGGCCCGCGGCCAGAATTTGCTGCTCCATAAATGCCGGAGCCCACTCCTGCCCGTGACCGGAACCCGCGGCGCGGGTAATGCTTTCGTTCATCAGGGTGCCACCCAGGTCATTGGCGCCGGCAGCGAGACAGGCGGCCACGCCCCGCTCGCCCATCTTCACCCAGGATGTCTGTATATTGTCGATCAAACCGTGCAGGGCGAGGCGCGCCACAGCATGCATTAACACCGCCTCCCGAAAAGTCGGCCCGCGTCTGGCCTTACCCTTGAGATACAGCGGTGCTTCCATATGTACAAAAGGAAGTGGCACAAACTCGGTAAACCCGCCGGTGCGCCGCTGCAGCTCACGTATATGCCACAAGTGCCGTGCCCAATGACGGGGCCGGTCGATGTGACCGTACATAATAGTCGCCGTGGTCTTCAGCCCCACCGCATGCGCCGCCTCTATCACTTCCAGCCAGCGTGCGGTATCCAGTTTGTCCGGGCACAACAGCTCGCGAACCTCGTCGTGCAATACTTCTGCCGCAGTACCTGGCAAGGTATCCAGGCCAGCCTCCTTGAGCTGCGCGAGGAACGTGCCGACATCCACACCGAGTGTGGCGGCGCCCTGCGAAACTTCCAGCGGTGAAAAGGCATGAACATGCATATCCGGTGCAGCCGCCCGAACGGTGTGCAGAATATCCAGATAGGTTTGGCCGGTATAGTCCGGGTGAATACCGCCTTGCATGCACACCTCTGTGGCGCCCCGCGACCAGGCCTCCATGCAACGCCCCGCTATCTCTTCGCCACTGATATCGTAGGGGCGTCCTCGTAGGTCTTCGCTGTGCTTGCCCTTGGAAAAGGCACAGAACTGACACTTGAAATAACAAACATTGGTGTAGTTAATATTGCGGTTGACGACATAATTCACGGTGTCGCCATTCACCTGCCGGCGCAGGGTATCGGCAGCGCGCACCACGTAGGCAAATTCTTCGCCTCTGGCTTCGAACAGCCGGGTGATATCCGGCTCCGTCACGTCCCCGCCCGCACTGCAGCGAGACACGATCTCCTGCAATGTCGCGGACACCCCCCCGGTGGGAGAGTCTTTATGCAGCAGGCGCATTTCCTGTACCGGAATGTCCTGTTCCTCTCCCGGCACCCAGTCATCGCGCCGGGCGAAACCCATGCTATCGGATTGCCGCAACACCGCTGTGTGCAGCGCCGGGTTCAGCCAACGCTGTGCTGAACGCGCATAAGCGGGGTATATCGTGAGGCGCTGGTCGAGGAATTTTCCCGCAGAGGAAGTCTCCCGGGCCAACTGGTCGAGGTGCGGCCAGGGTGCTTCCGGATTGACGTGGTCAGGTGTCAGCGGCGAAACACCACCCCAGTCGTTGATGCCCGCAGCCACCAGTTGCGGCAGCACACCCGGGCTCAGATTGGGCGGCGCCTGGATACTCATATCCGGCCCGAACACCAATCGCGCCACTGCGATTGTCCATAGCAACTCATCCAGATCAGGCTCAGGTGCCGCGGCCATCAACGTGTCAGGTTTTGCGCGAAAATTCTGCACAATGACTTCCTGCAAGTGCCCGTGACGCTGGTGCACATCGCGTAAAGCCAGCAGGGATTCCAGGCGCTCTCGCCGGGTCTCTCCGATACCGATCAGAATACCGGAGGTAAATGGCACGGCGGCCTGGCCTGCAAGTTCAATGGTCTGCAGGCGCACTTCCGGGTCCTTGTCGGGTGAGCCGTAGTGCGGCATACCTTTCTCGCAAAGCCGGGTTGAGGCCGACTCCAGCATAATGCCCATGGAAGCGCTCACCTCGCGCAGGCTGGCAATCTCCTGCGCTGTCATGCAGCCGGCGTTGATGTGCGGCAACAGCCCTGTTTCTTCAAGCACACGTGAGGCCACATGGCGCAAATACGAGAGAGTATCGGGAAAACCCATATCCGCCAGTGCCTGCCTGGCCGCGCTGTACCGCAGCTCGGGCTTCTCGCCAAGGGTGAAAAGTGCCTCCTGGCAGCCCTGTTGCGCGCCCTGGCGACATAACTCCAGCACCTCCTCAACACTCATAAACGCCCGATCGATTTTTTTCGGGGTCTTGGCGAAGGTGCAGTAGTGACAGACATCGCGACAGAGATGCGTAAGCGGGATAAATACTTTGCGCGAGTAGGTGATCACATTGCGAAAGCCGCGATCCCGCAGTTGCCCCGCTACCGCGGCCAGAGCAGAGGTATCGGCTACATCCGCCAGTGCCAGAGCCTGCTCCCGGGAGGGGAGCTGCCCCGCCAGCAATTCGGTCTGTAATACCTGCCAGTTTGCCATCAGCCTACCTCACCCTCTTCAAACGAATTTTCTCTCGACTGCAATGATCCCAGGGCCACTTCGATGCGCGCACCCAGTTCCCCGTCCTGCAGCAGTTCAGCGGTGCGGCCACGGGCCCCACCAGGCAACCTGTGCAACAGCGCGGCAAGATCCTGCGGCTCATCCACATCCAGCCCAATGCCCGGGCGTATCAGTCTACGCGCCGGAATGCCGCGAGCTGCGGCGGCCGCCAGATGCCGCTTACAGCTGTCTGCGCCAAAACAAAACGCCGGTAGCGATACCGCATCAAAGCACAGTAAATTGGTCCCCTTGCCGTGCCGGTCGGGACCAACGACAAGACCTCCTGTATCTTCGCGGGCGGCGAGTACTGCTGAGATATCTGCCGCGCCAAGCAATGGCAGATCTGCGTGTAGCACCAGTAACGGTTCATCGCACAAGGTGAAAAGCTGACGGCTTGCGCTGCCAATGACATTGTTCAGGCCACTACACCCCAGCTCACTCTCCGGCCAGTGGCGCGCACCGTATTGCCCGGCCAGTAAATGGGCTGAGGGATCATCCGAGACCAGGTTGATGCCGTCAACACCCGGGTGCGCCGCAAGCAATGCCAGCACATCCTCTGCCATGGCCTGCGCCAGGGCGCGCCGCTCTGACGGGCTCAACACACCCGAGAGCCGCGTTTTCGCCCTCACAAGATCTTTCAGCGGTACCAGCGCCTGTGCCATCAGTGTCAGCTCCCGAAATCGTTTAACCGGCCCTGGCCAAATCCAGGGTAAAGCGTGCAAGCTCCTGCTTGTCTGCCCGGCTTTTCATAACAGTGGGGGCAACAGCCACATTCACTCCCAGTTCGCGAATATCCGACGCCAGTGTAGCGTCAGTTTCATCTATAACGAAATAGTCTATGAGGCCGGGATAGTGATCGCAGTAGTGCCTTGCCACTGCCAGTGCCGTGACATTCATACCCAGCTCGGTCATCATCTTCGCCGCTGGTCCTTTTAAGGCCATTCCCCCCACGATTGGCGAGATGACCACTACCGGAGCCTGCGCCTCGCGCAAAGCCTGTGCCATTCCGGGTAATTGCAGCACGGGATCAATACTGACGAAGGGGTTAGAGGGACAGATAACAATATGCGCGAACGCTGACTGCTGCAATAGCTGCATCACCTCGCGATTAGGGGTGGCGGCCGAAATTCCGTCAAAGCTGAACCCCCTGACAGCGGGTTCACACCGCTCGCGGACAAAATAGTGCTGGAAAGGCAGGTCACCCTGATCCGTGCTGACGATAGTGCGCACCGAATCATCCGTCATCGGATGAACATGGCTGTGGACGTCCAGATGCCGGGCCATGGCGGCCGTAAACTTGCTGAGCGACTCCCCGCGAGCTATCTGTGCTGTACGCCACAAGTGCGTGGCCAGATCCCGATCACCCAGCTTGAACCAGGTATCCCCACCCAACTCCTCCAGCGCGGACAGTGCCTGCCAGGTTTCTCCTTCCAGGCCCCATCCCATTGCCGCGTTGGCACGACCCGAGAGGGTGTACACCAGGGTGTCTATGTCGGGACTGATGTGCAGGCCCAGGTGGCTGAAGTCATCTCCGGTATTCACCAGCACATGCAACTGCCCCGGTTGCAGGGTATCCGCAAGGCCCAGGGCCAACTTGGCCCCCCCCACGCCACCGGATAGGGCAAGTACATCTTTTCCCGGGGCGGTCATCAGCGAAAAAGATCCAGGTCGCGGTCGCGTATCAGCCTGCCTGAGCCCATCTCCGACGGCAGCAGTGCGGCTCCCCGCGCCAGTACCACGGGCCGCGCTTGAGTTGACTGTCCCATTACCAGAGATGCCGCTGCTGCCAGTTCATCGGCTTCGGCCGGTTCGGTGACTTCCAGTACGTTGCCAAACATATCGCGCTCGCCTATCTGCGTGCGTAACGGGTCCAGCCCCGCAGTGCCAATAGCAATGCCCACCGTGCCGTTGCGCCAGGCACGGCCAGCGCTGTCATTGATAATCACCTGGACCGGGATCCCCGTGTGCTCGGTGAGTCGTTGCCGCAATGCCTGGGCAGAGGCATCGGGATCGCAGGGCAATAGCAGTACCTGCTGATCCTCTTGGCTGTTGGGGATATTGGACTTGTCGATACCGGCATTGGCGTGCACATAACCGTTGCGATGCTCGACAATTAGGACACCGGGGCGCACCCGGACAACCTCACGGCTCTCCTGCAGAATAAGTTCAACCTGGCGCGGATCCTTTGCTGCCCTTGCAGCCAGTGCGATAGCCTCTGGCCCCGCTTCCACCTCGGCGAGGCGCACATAACGGCCCTCCGCCTTGGACACGATTTTCTGGGCGATAACCAGCACGTCGCCCGCCTGCAAGCACAGCCCATTGACTGCCAGGCCATCGATAAGCAGTTGGCCCAGATCATCTCCGGGCTGCACCAGGGGAAAGTTCTCCAGGGCGATCAATTCCAGCCTTGGACCCATCAGGCATCGCCCAGCCCACTGATCTTAATGCCGGCATGACAACCGTATTGCTTGTTGATAACAATCAGCACTGAGGTCAGGGCCTCCGCTGCGGCGGCATTGTTTATCATGCCCGCATGGAATCCGCGCATACCTGCAGCCTCCACCAGCTTGATCACCTCTTCCCGCGCCGCTTTCTTGTTGCCACATACAAGCACATCGCACTCTACGCCTGCACCTTCCTGCAGATGCGCTGCGGCCACGTTCTGAAAGGCCGACACCACCGAAACATCCTCACCCAGCAGTTGCTGGGCAATCTGCCCCGCGCTGCCCTCGGGGGGCAATTGCACACGGGCTACTTTTGGCGGTAACAGCGGTACAGTGACATCAATAAGAATTTTGCCCTGAAGTGCCGAACGCACCGATTCCAGCGTGTCAGTCTGATGGCTGAAGGGGACTGTCAGGGTCACAATATCTGCTGCGTTGGCGGCATCCGCATTTGCCATGGCCTGAACCGTTACCTCGCCGACACCACGATCTGCCATCACCTCGCGCAGATCTGCCACAGCCGCCTCGGCTTTTTCCACTGTACGCGAGCCAATGATGACCTGATACCCGGCCTGCGCCCAGCGCCGGGCAAGGCCTGTTCCTAGATCACCGGTGCCACCCAGAATTGCGAGCACGGGTAAATTTTCTGTGGTCATATCACTGTATCCTGTCAACGATTTGTAAGTGTGCCGGCATTCTCTGCCCGGGCATGTTCCGGCCTCCCAATTTCAGTTAGCATGAGCGCCGCCGAGGCATCTTAAGTAAATCACCGTCCAACCACAAGCCGGGTCAATACGCGGCCGGGGAAGTCCATGTATACAAGCAATCCACTGGAATTTAGCGGCCGAGTCATCCTTTTAGCAGGGGATACTGGTGAGACCGCTAATCAGATAGCAGAGGCCTTTCTCAGCGCCGGTGCGGATGTCGCACTCTGTGCCCGGACAGCGCCGGAGCGCCTGCCCGAAGCTGCGGGACGCCTGGCATGGTTCACACCATTGGCAGAAGGCAACCCGAAACACATCGCAGCGGCGGTTGATTCTGTTTTTGCGCACTATGGCCGCATTGACGCACTCGTCTCCATCCCTGCGGGGTCGCCCTCTCCTAGCCGCCGATCAACCGGCTCACAGGAAAGCGACCTTCGGCGGGAACTCATCACTCCGCTGCACTTCAGCCAGACGGTAAATCGCCTGATGCAACAACAGGCCGAGGGAGGCAGCATCATCAATATCTGCCGTGCCGAAGAGCCGTTATCGACATCAGAACCCTGCGTTTTGGCGGCTGCGTGTGCCGGGCTTGCAAATCTGGGTTCCTCGCTGGCGGTGGAGTGGGCGCCCCGGGTCAGAGTAAACACTATACGCATAGTGTTGACCCAAACGGAGCACCCTGGGCCAGAGCAGCACCTCGGGCAACGGGGCGTTGGGCACGGAACCAGCCCCGCGGCCGGAGCCACGGATCAACTACCCGTCATCGGCAATACCTGCCTGTTTCTGGCTTCTACCCTGGCTTCCTATATCAGCGGAACCCAGCTGACAGTCGCCGACACCTGAACAAAAATTGACCGCTGAGTTACAAGAGGCCGGCATTGGGTTGGCAGCTAACTAGGCGAGCCACAGCCCCCGCCGTTTGTCGGCAGTCGATATCAGGGTATACTTCCCACACCACACAAATTCATGGCCCCGCAGCGTTAAAATCGCGCCGCACACCGCCAGCTCGCAGAGGTCAAATGCCCGAATCCCAGACCCAGCCTGTCGACCGCCCCGCGAAGCTCGAACTGGCAGATGGCACCCGGCTTGCTGGAGATCTGTCGCTACTGCCTATCGGAGTCCTTCGACTGGCGGCCACCCGGATCATCCGCAAGCCGCACTCAGGTGGGCAGCCACACCTGGAGACCGGCAGCGAGGCCCAGCTGACCCTAGAGAATACCATCACTCGCGACGCAACCGCGGCCAGTCTGGTTACGGTGAAAGAGGTTTCCGGGGAAACCCTGATTCTGGCCTTCAACGATATGGAAACCGAAACGGCCAGACACATTGTAAGCAACCTCACCTCCTCGGCACTGGAGATCACTGCACCGGGAATACCGTCTGAATACCCCGCAATTCTCGACACGCTCAGGCGCGACAGCCTGGTACAGCTGGATCAGTTGTTAAAGCCGTTCCTGTCCGAACTTGCTAACTACCTGTTCGATTTGTCGACTCAGGTTCGCCACTCCAGTTCCGACCAGAATATTTTCTACGACGCCACGGTTGCAATCCGGCGTAACAAGGGTGTGTTGGCTGCCGATATCGTCAATCAACTGGACCAGCTGTACACTGATCCCTCACCCGGCAAAGACAGCGAAAGGGCGGGCTCGGGCGCCAGGGCAGACGACCTCAACCTGGTGGACCCCGCTGAGTTTGAAAGTTCCCTCGCCGTAGAGCGCATGATCACCCGGGGCGAGAACAGGTATCGCGTGCCGCTTGAGGCGTTACTTATCCGTTACGCGACCCTGAAGGGCGTGGACCCCAATCTGATAAAGCTGCCGATTCATGTACGCCCGCTGGCCTCGTCATTCCAGCACACCATGACGGCACAGAAATACCCCGCTCCGGTTATTCTGAAAATATTTGATTACTTCACCAAGGGGTTCATAGAGGGTCTGGACAACTACTATCAGTACCTCAACCAGGGCCTGGAAGACCGCAATATACGCATCGGTCTTGAGCGCGAAATCATCGCCAAGGGCACACTTCTCAATAAAGTCTCAGCGTCGCGGCCGCCCGTTCGCAAGACACCAGAGGAGAAATCAGCACCCGCTGTAGCAAAAAAGCAGGGTGCCGCCGATCCACAGGCCGCCACACTGGCGGACGTGGCCAGGTCGATGTCAGGCAGCCCTGCCGGTCAACAGGCCGCGGCGAACAATCAACAAGCCAAATACGACAACATTTACAAATCCGTTATCGACGCTCTCAATTTCCGGCGCTCGGCAGACCATTCCCCCTCGGCCCAGGCTAACAACTACAACGATAGTCCCGGTGGTGGCGGCTGGGATGGCGCCAGTTTACCAGCGGGTATGAAGGGGCAGCAGAAACTGGCCACTGCGCAGGACATCGCACAGGCACTGGGCGCACTGCAGCAGGATTCCCAGGTCCGTGCGGCTGTAGAGAAGGGGAATTCACTGCGCGAGTATCTCGCCAACAACAAGCAGGCCCTGGGCGGCCTGAAGGACACCGAGGGCCTCACCGCCGACAGCCTGAATCAGCTCGATCTTGTCGACAACCTTTTTGGCACCATCAAATCGCAGCTCGACGTAACGGATGACTTGAAGCCTGCACTGGGGGATCTGCACATCCCTCTGGCCAAACTTGCTCTGATGGACCCTCATTTCTTTCTGGATCGGGGGCACCCCGCACGCCTGACACTGGATAAGCTGGCACAACTGTCTACCTCTGCCAACTTCCCCAATAAGGCGCTTGAGGGGCGCATCACCGAAATCGTCGAACAGATCGTCAATGAGTACGACGACGACAACACAATCTTTGACTCAGCGTTGCTAAAAATAGACAAGCTTGTGTCGCAGCAGGAACGGGCACTCTCACGCAACGTCGAGCGCGTGGTGCGCATTCAGGAAGGCCAGGAGAAACTGCAAAAAGCCCAGCAATCTGTCGACAAGGTGATAGCCACCAAGATCAAGACTGCACATGCACCCCGGGTGCTGGTAGACCTGGTAGACAATGGTCTGCGCGATTTGCTGGTACTGACGCACGTCAAGGAGGGCCCGCACAGTCGCGGCTGGAAGGAACATCTCAAGACTCTCGACCAGTTGAAGTTGTGGCTGGGCGACCAGGAGCAGGGTGACGCCAACGACGACATGATGACCCAGCGAGGCCTGGAGGCCGGCACCCTGATCGATATGATCGAGCAGCAGATTGCCACCGGCCTGCCAACCAACGTGTCGCACCAGGCAGTACTTAATGAACTGCGCGAAATAGTCGTAGGTGATCGCGAAGTAGACTTCAACGATTACACTGACGGAATGGCCCGGGCACCCGTGGAGCCGGCCCAGGTTCGCGCTAAAATTGAAGACTTGCCACGCCTGCGTCGCTGGGTGATGCGTGTTGAGCAAATGGAAAAAGGCACCTGGCTGGCCTATCGGGACCCGAGCGGTCAAAAAGTACGCATGCAACTTGCCTGGGTCAGCGAGGAGCGGGATCGCTTCATCTTCGTCAACGAGCGTGGCCAGAAAGTTGCCGATATCAGTAACATACAGCTGGCGCGTCAACTGAGCCGCGGCATGCAACCCCCCGCGCCCGCAGACCGACTATCTGTCGTGGACCAGAGCCTCTACCAGACGCTTGAACATGTACAGAAAACACTGAGTTTCGCCCGCAATCACGACTCACTGACCAAACTGATCAACCGCGTAACCTTTCTCGACCAGATGGGCCGCGCCCTGCGCCATGCGCAGCAAAAACACTCACAACATGCGGTCCTGTATCTGAATATAGATCAGTTCAAGTTGGTGAATGAGGTCTACGACCGTATCCACGGTGACCAGGTATTACTGGAATTTGCCAGGCTGCTGGCACAGCTTCACAGTAAAAAATCATCATCAGCGAGAATCGAATCTGACAGTTTTGCAGTCTTGCTACTTGATCGCGAGATGGACCAGGCGCTGCAGGTTGCAGAGAAAATCCGCCGTGATATTGAGGCCAGCAGCGTAGATATTGAGGGAGAAAAAATTGGCTTCACCGTGTCCATCGGTGTCGTGCCCATCAAGGAATACAGCCCGGAGGTCGGGCAAATTCTCAATACCGCCCGCACCACCATGCACCTCGCCAAGGAACAGGGGCGCAATCGCGTGGTGCAATATGAGGAAGACCAATCTACGGCGAGCACTTACACCCAGGACAAACTGCAGGTCAAACGCGAGCTTGAGCAGGCAGTTGCCACAGAACGGTTTGTGCTGCAGGCCCAGCCAATCGTCCAGACCAGGATTACCGGTGACATCGTTGAACTGCTGCACTACGAATTGTTGCTGGGGTTGGCCAACAAGGATGGCACACTGTCCTCGCCCCAGGACTTTATCCTCTCAGCTGAACGCTACGGCTTTATGACTCTCGTCGATCGCTGGGTAGTCAGGGAAGCTTTCAGCTGGGTAAGCCACCTTATGGATGCCCAGAAGGTGATTCCCAGCCTGTCTATCAACCTGTCCGGCACCAGTGTCACGGACGACAGTTTTATGGATTACCTGTTTGAACAGATTTCAGAATACGGGGTTGGCACCAGCAGGATTTGTTTTGAGATCACAGAGACCGGCACCATCTCAAATCTCGTCAAAGCCGCAGATTTCGTGCGGGCGTTTCGCAATATTGGCTGCAAATTTTCCATTGATGATTTCGGCACCGGCCTGGCAAGTCACAATTATCTGCGAGAATTACCCGTGGATTACGTCAAGATCGACGGCAGTTTTGTCACCAACATACATAAAAATCGCAATGATTACGCCATCGCTCGCTCTATCAACGACCTGGCTCATTTCCTCGGGCAGGAAACCATAGCTGAGTCGGTGGAAAACGATGAGATTGTTGCCAAGTTGCGCGAAATTGGCGTGGATTACCTGCAGGGATGGGGTGTAGGCCGGCCCAAGCGCCTGGCTGACGTGGCCCGGGACCTCTCGTCCATCGAGAAATAATCATTGGCAAATAATTGGGAAAAGTCGACTTGGCCTCCGCTCTGATAGACGCGCGCTACGATCACCTGGTGCGCTTGATTTACCGGGGTGTGCTTGAACAGCCGCCCTGGTACGGCACGCTACCGGCCATGCGCGAGGCCATAGACGCCCAGGTCGTGTCGCTGGTGTTGCGCCCCCCCAGCGCGGAAGATCCCGGTGTAATTCTCAATAGTGTCCGGCCCGAACGCGGCGAGTCTGCCGCTCGTTCACCGCTGGCTGATTCCGACGACTGGCAGGTGACAGCCTATCGCGAGCAGTTCTTTTCTCTGGACCCTTTCATCAACCTGCCATTGGACAGAATTATCAGCCTCGATGACCTGATGCCAGACGCAGAGCTGGTGGCCTCGGACTACTACCAGCACTACCTGCGGCCCGTCGAGCTGTTCCGCATCCTGGGAGTCGATACCGGTGAGCCAGAAGGCCTGCTGGCGCGCCTGCGTTTCTCCCGGCGCAAGGAGGAGGCAAACTTCACCTCACAGGACCGGGAAATGCTGACCTTGCTGACCCCGCACCTGCGCCAGGCGCTGGCCATATATGGCCGCCTCAACCAGATGACCTCAGAGCGCGACATCTATGCCGGGGCGGTTGACCAGCTCTCTGTTGCGACCTTTATCCTCGACGAAAAAGGCAAGCTGACCAACACCAACACCCTGGCCGCCGCCCTCCTCGACGACGCTGACGGTCTGAGCCTGCGCGGCGGACACCTGCACATTGAAGGCCGCAACACGGACCGGGAATTACAGGCGGCTATTGCCAGCGTCATCACCGCGCAACAAAACGGCGTAACTGCGCTGGTAAAAGCACTGCGGGTGCCGCGCAGAGCCGGCAGGTCCGCTCTGGGACTGGTGGTAAAACCGGTGCCGATTTCCGAGTGGAGTGAAAGTCAGGCCGGGCCCTGTGTCGCGGTATTCGTCAGTGACCCTGATCAGCGCGACTCCGCCTCCCAGCACACTCTTGGCGAGTTATTTGGCCTGACACCCGCAGAGGCCAGGCTGGCTATTCTACTGGCGCGTGGACTGAGTCTCGCCGAGGTTTCCGCAGCGCAAAACATTTCCCCTCACACCGCCAGGGCCCAGCTCAAATCCATTTTCGCCAAGACCGGCGTGTCGCGACAGGCCGAGCTGGTGCGCCGGATAATCAAGAGTGTAGCCGCGCTGGGCTAAGACCTTCATATCGGGGTTTTTGCACACCACTATACTGTATTGTGGTCACCTTGATTTGGGTCAACGCCACAGTGACATTAACTTGTTAATTTGTACTCCCGTGTGATCGGACGACAGAGCAAACATGACAAGTTTTCACCCCAGGCCCGAAACGGTTGTCGCAGTACCCCCTGCTCACCGCGCGGATATGGAACTGGCGGCCAGGTATGCCTGTGAAGGGCCACGCTATACCTCCTATCCTACTGCGCCGCAGTTTCGCGAGGATTTTCCGGTGGACCAGTACCTGGCATGGCAAGCCAGGGACGGCGACCACAAGCGGGCCCCGCTGTCACTGTATCTGCACCTGCCGTTCTGCAGGGACATTTGTTACTACTGTGCCTGCAACAAAATTGTCACCCGAAAAGAAGGCGTTACCCGGTTGTACCTCGATCACCTGCAAAAAGAGATTGTGCAGCAATCGCAGCTGGTGGGAGAACAGCGGCCCATTACCCAGATGCACTGGGGCGGGGGCACACCTACCTACCTGGACAACGCCGAGATAACTGAGCTGATGCATATGCTCGCCAGCCATTTTCGCCTTGTAGACAAAGAATACCGGGAATACTCCATCGAGATTGACCCCCGTACAGTAGAGACGAGCACCATTGCTCTGCTCAAGGGAGTGGGTTTCAATCGTATCAGTCTAGGCATCCAGGACTTCGATCCACTGGTGCAGTTGGCTGTCAATCGCATTCAGCCCTATGAAATGGTCGCGCCCCTGGTTGAAAATATCCGTTCGCACAATTTCCGGTCACTCAGCTTTGACCTGATCTATGGCCTGCCCAACCAGGACAGGTATACCATCCAGGAAACGCTGCGCAAGGTGATCTCCCTACGCCCTGATCGTATTGCCTGTTACAATTACGCGCACCTGCCAGAACGTTTCAGCAGTCAACGCGCCATCGACCGCCTGGCGCTGCCACAACCAGCGGAAAAGCTGCTGTTACAGCAAATGATCAGTCACCGGCTGCAGGATGCGGGTTATCTGTACATCGGCATGGATCACTATGTATTGCCTGAGGACGAACTGGCCATCGCTCTACAGGAGGGACGCCTGCAACGTAATTTCCAAGGGTATTCATTGCATATGGCGGATGATCTGCTGGGCTTGGGCGCTTCCGCAATCAGCCAGATGGGAGACTTTTATCTGCAAAACGCCAGCGATCTGGAGCAGTATTATGCGCTCGTAGATGACGGCGGGAGACCGGTCAACCGGGGCTGCAAAGTGACCAGTGAAGACAAACTGCGTCGCTATATTATTATGAACCTGATTTCTGCTCTCCGATTGGATTTCGCAGACTGCAATCTTCAGTTCGGTATCGACTTCAACAGCCGATTCCAGGTGGAATTGGCCAGCCTGCGGGCTATGCAACGCGACGGGCTAGTGGAAATCAGTGCTGAGGAAATCGTGGTCACACAGCGCGGCAGGCCGTTCCTGCGTAATATCTGTATGCCTTTTGATGCCTATTTGAATGACCACAGCGGTGACCGGGCGCCACCACGTTTCTCTGCCACCATTTAGGGTCAGAAAAACAAATCACTTGTGTCCAATACTTTCGATTATAATGGCTGAAATCAGTAGCTGCTGGCGCAGCAGCGGGGAGCTTCGCATGACCATCAGACTGACAGACACGGGAGACAACAACGCTTTGAAACCGTGTATTCACGACTACCAGGTGAGCTGCGGCAATTGCCGGCTCAACAGCATATGCCTGCCTCTGGCCCTGGAATCTGATGATATCGAGCAGCTGGATGAGATCATTCAGCGCAGTAAGCCCCTGCAGAAAAGCCAGCACCTGTATCGCGAGGGCGACGATTTCAAATCGGTTTACGCCGTGCGCTCCGGCACTCTCAAGGCCTACAAAACCACAGATGATGGCCGTGAGCAGGTTACCGGCTTTTATTTCCCCGGCGAAATTCTGGGCATGGACGGCATCAGTAACAACCTGCACGCATCTTCTGCGAAAGCGCTTGAAACTGCTGCGGTCTGCGAAATCCCCTTCTCCTCGCTGGAAAAGCTGAGTGCGATAATACCCACGCTACAACGTCATTTTTTCCAGCTTATGAGCAGAGAAATCACCGACGACCAGCAACTCATTACTCTGCTCAGCAAAAATTCCGCGGATGAGCGCGTGGCCTCTCTTATGCTCAGCATTTCCACTCGAAACAGCAGGCGCAAGTTAAGCGCCACGCAGTTTCGCCTGACCATGTCCCGGGTGGACATCGGCAATTACCTCGGGCTGACAGTCGAGACGGTAAGCCGTGTTTTCAGCCGCATGCAAAAACTGGGAATCTTGCAAGTAGACAACAAGGAAATCAAAATACTGGACGTACCTGGTCTGCAGAATATGGCCAATGTGAGTATCTAGCACATCGCGGTCCCTTGAGATAAATCAAGGTTTCAACCACCGCACCACCTATTATAGCGCTTTCGCGCATAACATCAGCTGTTTCGGGGAGAATACACTCTAATGATCCAACATACCTTTGGCTTACTGGTCAAACCCAGCGCCCAGTGGCGGGCGATTGCTGACCTCCCGGAAAGCTC
Organism: uncultured Haliea sp.; assembly: GCA_963977275.1. Classification (GTDB taxonomy): domain Bacteria; phylum Pseudomonadota; class Gammaproteobacteria; order Pseudomonadales; family Halieaceae; genus JARRPM01. The sequence goes on from CAXBNX010000006.1 coordinate 100,776, forward strand.
CTTCAGAACCCTGCTTCTCTACCCCTGTGTCCTCGCCCTGCTGCCCGCGGTTGCGTGGTATTACGGCACCAGCCAGGTTGGCTGGACTGTGGGAGACAAGGGTGACGCTATCAAGCTGACGGTGGACAGCGCCCGTCAAATCAGCGTGTTGTTTTACCTTGCCATGCTGAGTTCCGTCGCGGTAATAGGCTACTTTATCCACTGGATGTCCGCGACTTATGGCGCCGCTTCCACACTGACCAAAGGTATTGTTATAGCCGGCCTGACTTCCACCCCCTTGTTTATCGCCGGACTGGTAGGTTTTTACCCTCTATTGTGGATTGACCTGTTGGTAGGGGTCTGTGCCGTTAGCTGGTCGGTTTACCTCTTGTACCTGGGGATCCCCATCGTGATGAACATCCCAGAGGAACGCGGTTTCCTCTTTTCCAGCGCCGTCGTTGGTGTAGGGCTTGTGATCCTCATCTGCATGATGGTGGGCTCGGTACTCCTGTGGGATTTCGGCGCAGCCCCGGCGTTTACGGACTGAGTATCAACGGCAATCAGCATTCGTTTTACAGCACTGATATCTAGCATTGGAATCGAACAATGAGCGAGCTTAACTCTGCACTGGAACACCCCGTCTACAACTACAAGGTCGTGCGCCAATTTACCGTTATGACGGTGGTCTGGGGTATCGTCGGCATGCTGGTAGGTGTGCTTATTGCCGCGCAATTGGCGTGGCCAGCCCTGAACTTTGACCTGCCATGGCTATCATTCGGCCGCCTGCGACCGCTGCATACCAACGCAGTCATTTTTGCTTTTGGCGGTTGTGCACTTTTCGCCAGTTCCTACTATGTAGTGCAGCGCACCTGCCAGACCCGGATATTTTCCGACAAACTCGCCGCTGTGACGTTCTGGGGCTGGCAGCTGGTCATCGTGTGTGCGGCGGTAACGCTACCCATGGGCTGGACCAGCAGCAAGGAATACGCTGAGCTGGAATGGCCTATCGATATCCTCATTGCCGTTGTGTGGGTGCTTTACGCGGTGGTCTTTTTCGGCACGATCACCAAGCGAAAGACTAACCATATTTACGTGGCAAACTGGTTTTTCGGTGCATTTATCATCGCGGTAGCCATACTGCATATCATCAACAGCCTGGCGATCCCCGTTACCATCGGCAAATCGTACTCCATTTATGCCGGCACCGTGGATGCCATGGTGCAGTGGTGGTACGGCCACAATGCCGTAGGCTTTTTTCTGACTGCCGGCTTTCTGGGCATGATGTATTATTTCGTGCCCAAACAGGCGGGGCGCCCGGTGTACTCCTACCGCTTGAGCATTGTACATTTCTGGGCACTGGTCGCCGTGTATATATGGGCTGGCCCTCACCACCTGCACTACACCGCCCTTCCCGACTGGGCCCAAAGCCTGGGCATGGTGATGTCCATCATCCTGCTGGCGCCATCCTGGGGCGGCATGATCAACGGCATGATGACCCTCTCCGGTGCCTGGCATAAATTGCGTACCGACCCCATTCTGCGCTTTCTGGTGGTCAGCCTGTCGTTCTATGGCATGTCCACTTTTGAGGGCCCGATGATGTCCATCAAGACCGTAAACTCGCTGTCTCATTACACCGACTGGACCATCGGTCACGTCCACTCCGGGGCTCTGGGCTGGGTGGCAATGATTTCTATAGGCGCCATGTACCACCTGATTCCCATCATGTTCGGCAGGGAGCGCATGTACAGTATCGGCCTGATCAACGCCCATTTCTGGATGTCTACCATTGGCACTGTCCTGTACATCACATCCATGTGGGTTAACGGCATACTTCAGGGTCTTATGTGGCGCGCCTACAATCAGGACGGCACTCTCACCTATAGCTTTGTCGAGTCTGTTGCAGCCAGCTATCCCGGCTATGTGGTAAGAGTCATCGGCGGGGCAATTTTCTTCAGCGGCATGTTGCTGATGGCCTACAACCTGTATATGACCAGCCATAAAGAAGTTGAACCACTGGCGGCCCCGGTTGTCGCTAGCGCGGCTTGAGGAGGGGACGATGAAACACGAGGTAATTGAAAAAAATGTCGGTTTGATGATAGTGCTGACAATTGTAGCCCTGAGCTTTGGCACGTTGGTAGAGCTGGTTCCACTGCTTTTCCTGAAGGAAACCAACGAGCCGATCGCGGGCCTGATGCCGCTGCCAGCGCTGGAGCTTGAAGGCCGGGACGTCTATATTCGCGAAGGCTGCAATACCTGCCACTCCCAGATGATCCGGCCGCTGCGCGCGGAAACAGAGCGCTATGGGCACTACTCTGTGGCGGGTGAGTTTGTTTACAACCATCCCTTTCTTTGGGGATCCAAGCGCACAGGGCCCGACCTGGCCAGGGTCGGCAAACGCTACAGCGACGACTGGCATAGAGCGCATTTATGGAACCCGAGAGATGTTGTACCCGAATCAAATATGCCCGCCTTCCCATGGCTGTTCGAAGATGAAATTGACGCCCGGATTACCGGCAGGAAAATGTCAGCCCTGCGCGATGTAGGTGTTCCGTATACGGATGAAGACATAGCCGGCGCTGAAGCCGCTGTTAAAGGCAAGAAAGAAATTGAGGCCGTTGTTGCCTATTTGCAACAGCTGGGCACCCTGCTGCAAACGAGGCGCTAATGGACATCAACGACTTGAGAGGACTTAGCACCGCATTCCTGATGATCGCCTTTTTCGGGCTGTGTATCTGGGCCTACAGCAGCAAACGTAAAAAATCGTTTGACGAAGCCGCCAACCTTCCCTTTGCGGACGAGCAGCAGAACAAAGAGACCATGAAGGAGGACGAAAGGAATGGCTAGTTTCTGGAGCTACTGGATAATCATCCTCACCAGTGTAACGCTGATAGGGTTGGTCTGGATTTTGTTTTCAACTCGAAAACACGAAGGGCCGCCCACAGAAAAAACTACGGGCCATGTGGCCGATGGTATAGAGGAATTGGACAACCCCCTCCCCGCCTGGTGGTTTTACATGTTTGTGATCACCATTGTCTGGGGCGTGGGTTACCTGATTGTCTACCCCGGCATGGGGAACTTTGCCGGTGCTATTGGCTGGACCCAAGTGGGCCAATACAACGATGAAGTCGCTGCAGCTGATGAAAAGTATCGGGATATGCGTGATCGCTACCTGGCTCTTCCGGTAGAAGACATTGCCGGTGACCCGGCGGTACGAAAAATGGGGATGCGCATGTTCGCCAACAACTGTGCCCAATGCCATGGCGCAGACGGCAAGGGACGCTACGGCTTCCCCAACCTCACCGATGACGACTGGATCTATGGTGGTGACCCCGCCACGATCAAGGCCACCCTTGAGAACGGGCGCCAGGCGGCCATGCCTGCATGGGGCAGTATTATCGGCGACAAGGGTGTGGCGGATGTCACCCAATACGTGCTCAGTCTCAATGGCAGAAATGCAAATCCGGCCCAGGCAGCCGCCGGTGAGACAGTCTTTAAAACGTACTGTGTAGCCTGCCACAGCGCCAATGCCCAGGGCAACCCTGCGATGGGCTCACCCAATCTGACCAATGGCGTGTGGCTATACGGTGGCAGCGAAGAACAGATTGCTCACTCCATCCGCGCCGGACGCAACGGCATTATGCCCGCTTTCAAGGACACTCTGAGTGAAGATAAAATTCACATCCTCTCCGCTTACGTATACGGCCTCAGGCAGCAACAGTAAGCGCACTCTGCTAACACCCAGGGCTTGGCAACGAGCCCTGAAAAAACGGGCTTTACCCCCTCATCGCGGAACAGGAACATGTCTGATCAGGATCTGATTGACCTCCGGGAAATTGCGCCTGCAGAGGTCGAAGAGATCGACCTCTACCAGCGTCGCGAAAAAATATACACACGGGAAATCGAAGGCTTTTACCAGCGCATACGCTTGTTCAGCGGCTGGCCCCTGCTGCTGGGCTACCTGTTGCTACCCTGGACAAGCTGGGATAATCGCCAGGCTATATTGTTCGATCTTCCCGCCAGAAAGTTCTACATTCTGGGCCTCAGCTTCTGGCCCCAGGACTTTCCGATGCTCGCCTTTATGCTGATCATTGCCGCTTTTGCTCTATTTGCGGTGACCACATTCGCCGGTAGGGTCTGGTGCGGCTACACCTGCCCGCAGACGGTCTGGACCAGCATCTTCATGTGGCTGGAGCAGAAAACGGAAGGCAGCCGCAACCAGCGTATTAAGCTGGACAAAGCTCCCTGGTCGCTGGAAAAAGTAACACGGAAGATTTTCAAACACGGTTCCTGGTTATTCGTGGGGTTTGTTACAGGGTTTACTTTTGTCGGTTACTTTACCCCGATCAGGGAATTGTTGCCGGATCTTGTCACACTGTCAGCGGGCCAATGGGCCACGTCGTGGACGATTTTCTTCACCCTCGCGACCTATATAAACGCCGGCTGGATGCGTGAACAGGTCTGCAAATACATGTGCCCCTACGCCCGGTTCCAGTCAGTGATGTTCGACCATGATACGCTGATTGTCTCCTACGACAAGAAACGCGGTGAACCACGCGGCTCGCGTAAACGCAGCATCGAACATGGCGAACTGGCGGTCGGCGATTGTGTTGACTGTTCCCTGTGCGTACAAGTCTGCCCCACAGGTATCGACATTCGCGACGGCCTGCAGTACGAATGCATTGGCTGCGCCCTTTGTATAGATGCCTGCAATTCAGTTATGGATAAAATGGCGTATCCACGGGGACTGATACGCTATACCAGTGAGCACGAGTTAGAGGGTGGCAAAACCCGTTGGTTGCGCCCGCGTATCATTGGATACTTCCTCGTGCTCTGTCTTATGGTGGGGGTATTCTGGTACAACGTGTTCAGCCGCATACCGCTGGACCTCACGGCTATACGCGACCGCACACAGTTGTATAGCATCACCGACAGCGGCGCAGTCGAGAATATTTACACTCTGCAGTTGGCGAATATGGACAACGACATGCACACTTTTGACGTTACTATCGAGGGTATAGAGGGCGCTAGCATAGTGGGAACCACCCGTCATACACTTAACGGCGGAGAGGTGCGCAGCATCAGCTTGCGAGTAAGTGTCGAACCAGGGGAACTTGACAGCCCCAGCACCGAGCTGGATTTCACTGCGGTCGCTGTCGACAAGCCCTCCATCAATGCTACCACCGAGTCGCGCTTTATGAGGCCCATACGATGAGGCCTGCCCTGCCCGGCGGAGACACCGAACCCTGGTTCCGCCAGTTCTGGCCGTGGTTCCTCATCCTGTTGCCTGCCAGTGTAGTGGTCGCCAGCTTCGCCACCATGTATATCGCCTACTACGGCGCGGATGACCTGGTGGTCGATGAGTACTACAAGGATGGGTTGGCGATAAATCGGCAGCTGGAGAAAAAACAACGCAGTAGCGAACTGGGAATCAGCGCCAGTTTACATTTTTCCAATGATCACGTAACAGTGCGACTTGACGGCCCGGTAGATGCGCAATTACTGAACCTGACACTGTCACATCCGCTGGAAGCGGATCGCGATTTTCCGGTCACTGTGAGCAGGATCGCCCCGGGCATTTACCAGGCTCCACTACCCGCACCCGTAGCACCTCGCTGGCTTTGGATACTAAGCCTGGAGCAGGAGGATGGCTGGCGCCTGGACGGAATTATCCAACAACATGATATTGGCCATGCCGCTGCCGACTGAGGGTAGCGCCAATGCCGACGTTAAGGCCTGTTATCACTGCGGAGAGCAAGTCCCGGCGGGGGCGGATTTTGGCATTGTCATCGCCGACCAGTTTCGCCCGATGTGCTGCCCGGGTTGTCGCGCCGTTGCCGGGCTGATCAGTGCCAGTGGTTTGGAAAACTTCTACCAGCAGCGCACCGCCTACAATGAGCGTCCTTCCGAACGCGCCCCCGATACCCTTGAGCAGTACCTCATCTATGATGACCCGGCGCTGTCCACCACGTTTACCGAGACGAGCGCCGACGGCGAGGTGACAGCGAAACTGCTGCTAGGCGGTATATCCTGTGCCGCCTGTACCTGGCTGATAGAGCAAACCATGGCACGGCTACCCGGTGTCAGCGAGGCACTGGTCAACCTGCAACAGAACCGGCTCGACATTCGATTTCAGCCCGACCACATCAAACTCAGCGAAATATTCGCCCAGGTGGATGCTCTGGGTTATCGCGGAAGGCCCTTCCATACCAGCACACAGCGACAACAGGTGGCCGACGAATATCGGCTGGAATTACGGCGCCTGGCGGTGGCGGGCCTGGGCATGATGCAGGTGGGCATGTTTGCCGTGGCGCTGCACGCCGGTGATATCCAGGGAATTGAAAGCCAGTACCAGGGATTGTTGCGCTGGGTAAGTCTGCTGGTGGCCAGCTTCGTGGTGGTGTTTTCCTCGCGCCCATTTTTTATCACCGCCTGGCGCCACCTGAAGCAGGGCGCACTGGTGATGGACTTACCCGTCGCCCTGGCCATCGGTCTCGCCTGGCTGGCCAGTATCTGGGCCACGGTCACCGGTACCGGCCAGGTGTATTTTGACTCCGTGGTGATGTTCACATTCTTCCTGTTGCTGGGTCGATTCTTCGAGCGTCGCGCCAGTCAACGCCATAATCTCACCTGGTTTGATGCCCAGGAAACCCTACCCGATGCCGTTACGACCAGACGTGAAAATCAGTGGCTTGTCGTTCCCCGAATCCAGCTGCAAGCCGGCGATATCCTGTTGGTCAGAGCCGGGGATACCGTGCCTGTAGATGCACAGGTAATCGCCGGTCAAAGCGCCATGCGAGAAGACACGTTCAATGGTGAACACCTGCCCCGCACAGTCGCCCCCGGAGACACCATCTACGCGAGCACCTTGAACACTGAAACGGCGCTGGAAGCCCGTGTGCTGGGCAACTACCTCGAAAGCCGGTTGGCCGCACTGCAACGTTCGGTAGAACAGGCCCAGGGCGAAAAGCCCCGCCTCGCCCGCCTCGCCGACCATGTCGCCTCATGGTTTGTTGGCGCCGTGCTGCTGTTGACCGCAGCCACAGCACTGGTCTGGAGCCAACTGGATCCCGATCAGGCATTCTGGATTGCCCTGTCTGTTCTTGTCATCAGTTGCCCCTGCGCGCTGGCACTGGCCACACCGGCAGCCCTCACCAGTGCCGCCAGTGCACTGCGTGCAAATGGCGTTATCGTACGGGGCGAAAACGCGCTGGAGGCCCTGTCCCGCGCCACTCATCTCATCTTTGACAAAACCGGCACGCTCACAGAGGGCACCCTGGCCATCACAGATGTGCACACGCTGGGAGATTTCTCACGGGAGGAGGTCCTGGCGACAGGCGCCGCCCTGCAGAAATATTCACGCCATCCGGTGGGTACTGCCTTCGCCGCTATCGACCCCAGCTCCGGCCTGGAGAATGTGCGTTACCAGGTTGGTGCTGGCCTGGAGGCTAAGCAGGGCAGCCACACCTTTCGCATGGGCAGTGAGCCGTTCTGCCGCACTCTAGCTCCCACCTTACCGCCGCCTCCCTCTGAGCCTCTGTACTGGGTTGCCCTGTGTCGCGACGAAATGCCACTGGCATGGATTGGCCTCGACGACCGCACCAGGCCCGAGGCAGCCGATGTTGTAGCGGCAGCGCAAGACGCCGGACTGGCCGTGTCGCTGCTGACCGGTGACAGCTCTGCCCAGGGTCCCCGACTCGCAAACACACTGGGTATAACAGATGTAGCGACAGGCCTGGAGCCGCAGCAGAAAATGACCCATGTCCGGGCCCTGCAGGCGGCTGGCGCCGTCGTTGTCATGGTGGGCGACGGGCTCAACGATGCGCCGGTACTCAGTCTGGCAGACGCCTCCTTCGCCGTACCCGGCGCCAGCGACCTGGCCCGTGCCCAGGCCGACTTTGTGCTTGTTGGCGGTGACCTGCACTCTGTCACCAGCACCTGGCGTAAAGCCCGGCAGTGTCGCCGGGTCATCAACCAGAATTTTGCCTGGGCGCTGGCCTACAACGCCAGCGCCATTCCGCTGGCAGCACTGGGCTTCGTGCCGCCCTGGGCCGCCGCAATCGGCATGTCTGCCAGTTCCCTGCTGGTAGTCGCCAATTCCCTGCGGTTAAATAGCAATCCATGAGTTTTGTGAGCCCCAAGTCCAGTGGATAGCCTGTATCTCCTCATACCCATTGCACTGCTTTTTTGCGCAATCGCGATCAAGCTGCTGCTCTGGGCCATCGACAACGGCCAGTACGAGGACCTGGACAAGGAATCCTGGCGGATACTGGCGGATGACGAGACCCCAGCGACACCGGATGACACAAATTCAGACAATACCCGACCGCCAGCGGAGAAACCGTGACTGAGCTGGGTTATGCCAGCGCATTGGGTCTCGGCCTGGCAGGCGCGGGCCACTGCCTGGGCATGTGCGGTGGCATCGCGGCCGCACTCAGCCTGGGCGGCTCCGGCTCTCACACTGTGACCATCGCCTACCACGCGGGGCGGATCAGCAGCTATACCCTGCTGGGAGCTCTGCTGGGCCTGGCAGCGGGCAGCGTTGACATCTCCGCATGGACCATCGGTCTGCGTTACATCGCCGGCCTGTTATTGATAGGTATGGGACTCTACGTGGCCGACTGGTGGCGCGGCATGGCCCTGCTGGAACGCGCCGGCGCAAAGCTCTGGAAACCCGTTCAACATTTCTCTTCCCGCTGGTTGCCGGTGCGCCACTGGCCCCAGGCTTATGCTCTCGGCCTCTGCTGGGGTTTGATGCCCTGTGGCCTCATCTACAGCGCCCTTGCCTGGTCTGCCACCGCCCAGCATGCGCCCACCTCCGCACTGCTGATGTTCCTGTTCGGCCTCGGCACCCTCCCCGCCATGCTCGCCACCAGCTTTGGTGCCGAGGGCTTGCAGGCTTTCCTGCGCAAACGCGGCCTCAAACTTTTCGTCGCTCTGCTGCTCATCGTCTCAGGTGCCTGGACCTTGTACATTACCGCCTCCCACAGTGGGCATTCCGGCCACGCTGCTGGGCCGTCCGGGATGTCTGAACCGATGGATCATTCGCAGATGCTTCACTAGATATGAGTCTGTAGATGCAAAGCCCGAAAGTTCAGTCATCAAGGAACGGGGTCAAATCGGGTATAGGTTGTCGGGACACGCCGTAAATACATCCATGTAGGCTCGTTTCGGCCATCCATGGCCTCAGACGATCCCGTCAACCTATACCCGATTTGACCCCTCCGCCAAGTTCTACTCAGCAGGTTTGATGATACCGGTGTGTGCAAACACCGGATGGGTCTAGCTGACAAGAAGGTGACAACTTAAAGAAGCTGTGCCGGGACCGTAGAGCGCATGGACGCGCGAAACGAGCCTACATGGATGTATTCACGGCGGGTCCCGGCACAGCTTCTTTAAGTTGGCGCCGGCTTTACATGACTCCCAAAAATGCAGGTGAGACACAAAAAAAAGACCCCGCTAGAAACTAGCGGGGCCAAGCGCCAAGTGACCGTAGGTGAGCCGGTCAATCGGGTTAAAAGCGGCGGGCGATACCTATGTGATAAACGAAGGGGTCGATCTGTGTCTTGAAGTGCACATTGCCAACGTCTGTTTTGACCGTGGCATTGGTATCGATCTCGATATACCAGACCGCAAGACTGAGTGCCCAATTCTTGGCGAAAGGAATATCCACACCAGCCTGGGCGGAAAGGCCAAATGAATTATCGAGATCGAGACTCTCCTGGGTAGAGCCCAGAATGGCATTGAGCGTTTCGTCCAATTGCTTGTCGATTTTTTCATCAAAGAATATGGTGTAGTTCACACCCAACCCGAGGAAGGGCTGCCAACCACTTTTGCCGCCGCGTGGGTACCACTGGGCGGTGATGACTGGGGGCAGGTGTTTGGTAGAGCCGGCATTGAGGTTTATGCCCTGGCCATGAAGTGTGATGTTCTGTTTGAACGGTGTCGCCGTAAGCAGTTCGATGCCAACATGGTCGGTGACCATATACATGGGGATAATGCCAAACTGGGTGTCGTCATCTACCTCAGTTTGAAGTGTGGGGACACCCGGCAGGTTAATCGGGCTGCTGTCGGAATCCGGGTCTACATTTACCGCTCCCATGCGCAGCACAAAATCCCCTTTCTCATACGCCTGAGCCATTAAGCTACCGCCCAATAGGGCCACCACCAGCGTCATCAATAACGCTTTTTTCATTCCATCACTCCTGTTTCGGATTGGGCGGAGCAGCGGTGCTGCACCTTCTGGGCGTTATAATATTGGGGGTGAGTTGTGCAGGCATTGATGTCAATCAAGATCGCGCAAGGTCGCGCGAAAGTCGCTGCGGTACTTTTACACACAGCGCCAGCGGGGCTGGTGGCGACTATTCCCAGGGATAATCGAGGTCGCGACCGCAGCCGTAGAAAATGCCATCGTCCAGGGTGACAATCACGCGGGCCGCAAAGGCTTCACCTGACATGGAATCAGAACACGGCTCCTGGATAATCTCCACGCGCAGGTCGGCGGAGTCGGTGACAGCGTGATAACGCCTGACATTGTCCTGCTTCTGCACACCGGGGTTTGGCGTGGCGACGCGCCGCATGCCATCGTCACCCAGAAATAACAGATGCCTGTCGTCCTGGATCTCCAGCGTCCAGCCGGGCTTGTTGCCCACCGCTCGAAAGGCAACACCTCTGCGCCGCGCGTCCTCCCAGGGCACACGCCCCGGCACCAGCACGCAGTTGAGATATTGCTGATTTCCTACCTCCAGAATCGCCTCGTCACCTTTGCTCCAGAACTCGATATCGCCCTCTACATATTTCGTGCCCGAAGCACTGCGAACCTGGGACAAAATATCATAGCGATCGACCAACCAAACTGCCATCTCACCGGGCCCCAGCCTGGCAGTGAACTCGTAGCCGTTGCAGTCGTACACTAGAGTTTTGGCCAAGGGCCGTTCATCCGGGAGAAAATTTGTACCGGGTTCGGCCGCCTGTACGGAACCGCCTGCGCAAGCACACAGGACCAGACCAATAAGCAGCGGGTAAAATACGTAAGACATAATGAATGACCTCCCCGGGGGTCGTCCCGGCTCAAGAACTTCAGGGCCCAGCGCTGCTGCCGTAGCGGCGCAGTGCTGCGGCACGCCGCATATTGCTCACGGTCACAACAATCAATCCCAACCATACAAGACCAAAGGCGATGAATCGCACCGTATCGAACGGCTCGTCGAATACCCATATCGCCACCACCAGTTGTGCGGTCGGGCCGATATAGAACACCAGGCCCAATGCCGTCAGTGGCAGTATGCGACTGGCGGCAACGTAGGCCATCAAGGGGACCGCGGTAAACGCGCCGGCACCCAGAAGAAACAGATCGACACGGATACCGTAAAGTCCGAGACCGGCGCCGTCATGGTATACCAGCCAGGCCAGTGCCAGAGGTGCCAGAATCGACATTTCAAGTAACAGTCCCTCCATCGACTCTACACGCACACCCTTGCGGATTGCGCCGTACAGCCCGAATGAAAGTGCCAGACCCAGGGACACCAGGGGCAGGCCCCCGTAGTAGAGCAGTTGTAACAACACCGCGGCAACAGCGAAGGCGACGCCAATCTTCTGCGCGCGATCGATTGATTCGCGAAACAAGGTAAGGCCAATCAGTACATTTACCAGCGGTAGCAGAAAATAGCCCAGGCTGGCCTCGGTGGCCCTGCCGTTAGTCACTGCCCACATAAAAAGGGTCCAGTTCATTGAACTGAACAAGGCCGCGCCAGCCATGACAGCGAGCGTTCGCGGTTGTCGGAACAGGGCCATGGCATGACCAAGGCGACCGGAGCCGGCGACAAAAAGGCACAGCACCACAACCGGCAGAGACCACAACACTCGATGGGCGACCAGGTCCGCAGCTGACACCGGCTCGGTCTGAACCCAGTATAGAGCGGCACCGCCCCATATCAGGTACGCTGTAACACCGAGCAGCGCCCCGCGTCTCTTGTCTTCCATCTCAATTAATGACTCTGGTTCAATGGTGCGGTAATTAAAGCACAGCAAGCGCGATCATGCGGACAGCCAGTAGGCTTACCAGCAGACGAAACCACTTGTGAAAATCCCGTTGCGGCACCAGGCGGCGCAACCGTGTCCCCAGCCAGGAGCCCGCTATGCCCGCTATCACCATGCCGGTAAGCAACGGCCACCAGGGCGCATAACTGAAACCGATGGCAAAATAGGCAAATACTCGCAGGCCGTGATTGAGGGTCATGTATAGCGCGGTATTCACCACCAACCAGTCCCGCTCTCTATTGCGCTGCAATAATACGGCGGCACCCAGCGGCCCGGTGGCACCGGCCAACATGCCGAGGCCGGTCTGGAAAAAACCCAGCACACCCAGCGCCAGCTGACCACCACCACGCACCAACGGCAGCGGCAGCGGCAGCGGCAGCGGCAGCGGCAGCCAGGTGAAGACCAGAATGAATACGCCGATAAAGGCGGGTAACCAACGCTCATCCAGCACCTGGTATATCTCGGAACCCAGCCAACTGCCTGCCAGAGCACCGATAATAAATGCTGGTACAATGGCAAGATCCAGGGAACGCCAGCCAAAGCCTGCCCGGGATGCATTACTGGCAAGCTGAGTCAGGGCATGCAGGGGCAGGATGGCGGATGTGGGCACCAGCCCGGGCATCAGCGTCAGCAGCAGGACCCCGCCGCCCATGCCAATCACCGCGGTCAGGCACGATGTCGCCAGCACGACCGCCACAAGGATCAGTTCCGTCATGGTGGACCTCGGCTCACCCCATGGGGTAGCGAATATCCCGGCAGACGGCATCTATCTTCGCCAGCATGGCTGGCTCCAGGGTGATGTCTGCCGCCGCCAGTATCTCCGGCATCTGCTCCGCTCGGGTGGCGCCAACGATGGTAGATGCCACAAAGTCGTGCTGTTTGCTCCAGGCCGTCGCCATGGTTACCACGGACATATCTGCCTCTGCGGCTATTGCCTGGAATCGACGAGTGGACTCCAGGGTCCTGTCATTGACGAAGCGCGCCGCCATTTTCTGCTGTCGCTCCCCGGCGCTAAGGTAAAAGCTAAAACGTGCGCCTTCGGGGCGGGCGCCGTCATTGTATTTACCGCTGAGCACGCCGCCCGCCAAAGGAGAATAGGGAATCAGGCTGACCTGTTCCTTGCGGCAGGCCTGGGCCAGTTCATCCTCAAAGCGGCGGTTATTCAGGCTGAAATTATTCTGGATTGTTTCAAAACGCGCCAGACCGTGCAGCTCAGAGGTCCACAGACTCTTGGTCAGGCCCCAGGTGGTCTCGTTGCTACAGCCGAGTATACGTACCTTGCCGGAGCGCACCAGTTCATCCAGCGCCTCCAGGGTTTCTTCGTAGGGAAAGTCGGGATCGGGCCAGTGCGTCTGGTACAGGTCGATATAGTCTGTGTCCAGCCTCCTGAGGCTGCCCTCCACAGCGCGCACAATATGGTGTCGGTCGAGACCCGTCTTGCTTGCCCGCAGAGGGGCCGCAAGCCAACCGTGGCTGGGGCCCGCTACCTTGGAGGCAAGAATAATCGAATCGCGGTCTTTTGTTTTCAGCCAGCGACCAACGATCTCCTCTGTGGCACCGACATATTTTGCATCCGGTGGCACCGGGTACATCTCCGCGGTGTCATAGAAATCGACTCCCGCATCATAGGCCATATCCATAATACGAAAGGATTCAGACTCGTCGCTTTGATTGCCGAACGTCATGGTTCCCATGCAAATATCGGAAACCACGATTGCACTTCTGCCCAGTCGGTTTTTACGCATGCCCGCTCCTGTTGTGAGCCGACGCTACGCCGGCTTAGTTACTGATAAAATCCAGACAGGCCCGGTTGAACATGTCTTCGTGCTCAACCATTACCCAGTGCCCACACTCACTGACCAAAATCAGACGCAGGTGCTGCACGTTGCGGGCCAGCGCCATGATACCGTTCTCCGGCATCATTTTCTCCTCCAGGCCCCAAAAACCCAATACCGGGCACTCGATTTCCCGCAGCCGCTCCGTCAGCACAGGTACCGACATGGTAGCCATAACATGGCCGTTCATGGTTGCCATAATTTGCATACGTTCGGCGACCAATTCGTCAGTCGCGTATTTCGGGTTGTGCATCAGGCCGGTGGCAAACAGGTCTCTCATCACCTCCGGGGTCACCGGCTCGCCGGAACCAAATACCTTAAACACTTTCTGCATACCGGGCATCGCCTGGTAATCGGCCATTTCACTCAATCCACCGGGCGCCATTAACACCAGTTTTTCGATGCGCTGTGGGTCATCCAACGCAAGCCCCAGGGCAACGGCACCACCCAGGGAGTTGCCAATCAGTGTACAGTGCTCTACACCGGCGCAATCCAGAGTTTGCCTGATACACTCCACAAAAAACGACAGCGGATGATCGACATCCGTGGGCTTGTCGGAGAATCCGTAACCAATAAGATCGGGGATAATACAGCGGTACCCCGCCTCGACCAGGTAGGGATAGTTGCCCTTGAAGTTGCTGTAGCCGCTGGCACCGGGACCAGACCCGTGCAGGTAGACCACGACTTCAGCCGTGGCCGGCCCCTCGTCCAGATAGTGAATACGGTGACCATTCGCACAGTCGGCGTAATGCCCTTCAGGTAACAGTCCATTCATTGCCATGGCAGCTAGCGCCCTCTCCAACTAAAATCAGATTGCAAAATCAACATTGTCTTCTCCAAACATCGTGCCACCCATGTTGACGGCAAAGGGGATCGAGTGATTGGCGATGTGGGCCTGACTCGCCAGGATGTCCAGGTGATAAGCCAACAACGCGCTATCGAGGCGAATCCCACCACTGCCCGCCGCCTTGAGCATACGGCCGGACAGCGCCAGACAGCGATCGGCGACCACGGCCGAGTCATAGCGGTAGCGCACGCGATCCTCTATCGCTATAGATTCGCCCGCCCGGCAGCAGGCCATCATCGCGTCGAAGTTGCGGATCATGGTGAGTTTCATTTCCTCGATTGAGGACCTGGCCTCTGCAGCCAGCTGACGTGCAAACGGATCGTTTTTCATTTTGACCGGACCCGCCTGACGGGTTTTGGCCACCTCGACAAACGCTGCAAGCGCGCCTTCACAGGCCCCCAGAGTAGCTGTACATACTGCACGCACAAAAACCTGCATAAAGGGCATGCGATAAAGCGGCGCAGTATTCACCGCATTACCGGGGTTGTCACACTGAAAACCATCCAGGGACTTGTGGGTGCGATGCTCCGGCACAAAGGCATCCTCCACGACAATATCGTGACTACCAGTACCCTGCAGCCCCACTACATCCCAGTTATCCACAATCGTGTAGTCGCCGACAGGCACAAGGAACGTACGGTAATTGGCCATATCGAACGGCGCCTCGAGGGTCGGTACAACAGCCCCCAGGAACGCCCACTTACAGTGCTGGGAGCCGCTGGAAAAGCTCCAGCGGCCACGCAGGCGGAACCCGCCCTCCACCACTTTCACTTTGCCAATCGGTGCGTAGGATGAGGAAATCAGTACCGCAGGGTCTTCAGACCAGACGTCCTGGGCGGCCCGGTCGTCAAACAGCGCCAGTTGCCAGTTGTGCACGGCGATGACACCGAGGATCCATGCGCTGGACGGGCAATGCCTGGCCACCTCAAGCCCCACCGCATAGAATACTTGCGGGTCCATGGCGTAGCCCCCCCACTGCTCCGGCTGCAGAATTTTGAAAAATCCCGCTGTGTGAAAATCGGCCACTGTTTCGTCGGGAACCCGCTTATTGGCCTTGCAGGCAACGGCACGGGCACGCAGCACGGGGCCCAGAGCGTCTGCAGCAGCGATCAGTTCTTGTGCACGGGGACTGTCCAGTCCGTATTGGTTCATGGCATCACCTGCTTGTATGTTCTGATGGATAGTCATTGCGATCTCCCGGCGGTTGGATGATAGTTCCTATCTAATCGCTTCTGTGAGTGCCACGCATCATCCATTTGGGGTACCCGCTCACGCAAGCACCGCGACCCGGCCCTGCTTCAAACCCCTAACGCTGCCCTTTACCCGCTAAGGCGACTTATCTACTATCCATCGACCATACTGATAAGCAAGCCGTCGGGGAAGACGACGTTGAAATCACAATGCCTGAGTGCAAAACACCATCCAGTACCCGCCCGCTGACAAGATACCTGTTTGCCTGCTGCCTGATCACCGGATTAATCGCCCTGCCGGTCCAGATCGCAGCGGAAACTGCGGTTAGCCCTGTCGATTCCAGAAAGATGTACAGTCGTGATGCCCCGGCCTGGTTGCGCGCCGTGGGAAAGTTGCGAGTGCCGGGCAGCACTTACCGTGATGGACGCCGCGCTCATGTGCTGGAGGATTGCAGCGCCACACTGGTAACCGGAAAAGCAGGCAGAGCGGCGGATACCATTATCACGGCCTGGCATTGCCTGGCGAATTACACCGATCTCAGCAAGCCGATCGTATTCACTCTGGTGTCGGGAGTTCAACAGGTAATGCAACGAGAGGCCTACCGACTCACTGACGGCGGCGGCATGCACGCCGACTGGGCGATTCTGCGGCTCAGGCTTCCCGTGCCCGCTGGCAAAGCCAATGCACTGCTGGTTCACCCCGGTAGGGCCGACCCCGTCAGAAGCATCACCATGGCTGGCTATTCACGGGATGCGGCGATGGGAGATTACGGCAACCGCCTGACTTTCGATGCGGCCTGTCTTATCACCGCCGAAGAACGGGGTATCAGTGACAGTAATTGCACGGCATATAAAGGGGCTTCAGGCGGCGCAGTGGTGCAGGTATCCGGCGCCGGCACACCGTTGCTCAGTGGCGTCATATCAGAGGGTGACAGTGTCGGTTTGAGTACCTTCGTTCCAGTAGCTGTATTTCGCGGCGCGATAAATCAGCACCTACGATAGCTATGGCGCGCAGTGGCTTCTCAACTGGCCGCCGTCTGTCGCTGCGGTGGTGACGCCCCGATATGCACTTCCCCCCGCGCCTCGGCCAATTCAATCTGCTTCTGGCGCTCGCGAAAGTTCGTTATTTTTTCCGCTGTCAGGGTGTCGAAACAACGCGGACAGCAAACACCCTTCTGGTATTGCTCCGATTGCTTGTCCTGCTCGGTGATAGGGTGTCGGCAGCCGTAGCACTGGTCGTACTGCCCTTTTTCCAGGCGGTGATTCACCGCCACCCGATTGTCGAAGACGAAGCACTCACCCTCCCAGATACTTTCCTGCTCAGGCACCTCCTCCAAATACTTAAGTATTCCACCCTGCAGGTGGTAGACCTCTTCGAAGCCCTCCTGCAGCATAAATGCAGAGGCTTTTTCACAGCGGATACCGCCGGTACAGAACATGGCAACCTTTTTATGCCTGGTGGGATCCAGGTGCTGGCGCACGTATGCGGGAAACTCCCTGAAGGTTGTGGTCTCAGGGTCAACAGCACCGCGAAAGCTTCCTATACCGCATTCGTAGTCGTTTCGGGTATCCACCAATAACACTTCGGGATCGCTGACCAGTTCGTTCCAGTCCGTCGGTTTGACATAGGTACCCACCCGCTGATTCGGGTCGATTCCCGCTATGCCCATGGTGACAATTTCCTTCTTCAGCTTGACCTTCATGCGGTAAAAAGGCATGTGATCATCCAGAGATTCCTTGTGCTCAAGATCCGCTAAACGCGGGTCTGCACGCAGGTATGCGAGCACCGAATCTATGCCCTCCCGACTGGCGGCGATCGTGCCATTGATACCCTCATGGGCCAGCAGCAGGGTGCCGCGTGCATCCGCAGCTTGACAGGCGTCCAGCAGCGGCTCCCGCAATTCGTGAAAATCTTCCAGTGCGACAAATTTGTAGAGCGCGGCGACCACGACTTCTGGCATGACTACAGCTCCGCCTTGCTGCCGCCGAGACATTCCGGGGATTGCGGCGCCGCCTCCTGTCGCGCCTGCCACTCGCCCGCTGTGTAGGTATGCAGCGCGAGTGCGTGCACCGGCCCCGCCAGTTGGCTGGCCAGTGCCGCATAGACTTGCTGGTGCCGCGCGACCTTGCGCTGGCCGTCAAATCGCTCGCTTACCAGCACCACCTTGAAATGGGTCTCGGAATTTGCCGGTACGCTGTGCTGGTGACTCTCGTTGGCTACATCCAGATACTCAGGCGCAAAATCCTGTGCCAGTTGCAGCTCGATATCTTGCTGGACCGTCATGTGTTACTCCGATAAAAAAGGGACTCAATGCACATCAGATCAAAGGTGCGGGCAAATTATACCCGAGGGCACCCGGGCGGAACAGTCATCCAAACATCACCTGATCCGCTGCGTTGATCGGAAACGGCGAGCACGACAGCCGTACCTTGGCGCGAACAATCTACTTCCTGTCGCGACGACGCCGTTCCACGCGAAATTGGCCAGGCGTTTTACCCGTCCATTTTTTGAACGATCGATGAAACGCACTGGGGTCCGTGAAGCCCATTTGCATTGCCACCTCATTGATAGACAATTCGGCGCGATCCAGCCAGAGTATGGACGCTTCACATCGGGCCTCATCCTTGAGCTGCTGGAACGTCGTTCCCTCCCGCTTGAGCCGGCGGCGCAGTGTTGGAGCGGACACGCCAAGCGCGCTGCTAATGGTTTCAAATCCGGGAAAACCGGCGCTGAAATCCCGCCCCATCATAGCTTTTACCTGTACTGACAGACTTTTACCTGCCGGATTGTTATCCATAATCAACAACTGATACGGCGCTGTGCGCAAAAACTCTCTCAGTGAATGCTCCGTATGCACCACCGG
This sequence comes from uncultured Haliea sp., assembly GCA_963977275.1. Lineage (GTDB taxonomy): Bacteria > Pseudomonadota > Gammaproteobacteria > Pseudomonadales > Halieaceae > JARRPM01. Next base: position 119,527 of record CAXBNX010000006.1, read on the forward strand.
CCAGGCGAGGCACGCACTGTCGAAATAGAGCAGATCGCTGGGCTGGGAGAAATAGATAGGGCAGGCAAACAGGCTCTGGTATTTTTCTACGCGCTCCGGCTCGGTGCCACGGAAGTCGACCCGTTTCAATTCGATTGAACGACCACACAGCCAGCCAAAAAAGCGGTGCCACAGAGAGAGGCCGTAGGCGTCTGCCACGCCGACGCGGGGGGTGCCACTTGGAGCCTGCGTACGGTACCCCACCCTGGCGTACTGTTCGCTGAAATTGGCATAGAGTTGGCTGTGCTCGTCAAAGAAGGTACGGTAGAACTCCGCGGTACGCTGAATCGCCTGGCCGAGATTGCGGCAGGAGATAACGCAGTAGCACATCATCCTGAAAGCGCCGGGTGCCGTTGATTCACTGCCCGCCAGACCAAAGCTCTCGTCCTGCATCAAATGCAGTACTTGCTGGTAGACACGGGTATATTGCATGGCACTGATTTCAGGCCGGTAGCCCGGGGATTTTTCGTCAAGCGGGTCAAAATCCAGCCCTGCGGTACTGAGGATTACGCTGAAATCATAGCCTCGATCCCCGGCCATTCGCAGCAACGTGTTAACAAAGCGTGTGGGAACACGATCACTCATAGAGCCCTGATCACCGGCACCAGCAAAGCCGCGCATGGTAGCAGATGTCATCACCGAAGGTCACAAGCCGCTGAACCGCCTCATTCGCGCCCGTTCTCCGCCCCTCTCTTTCGAGGGCAAGACCAGCGGGACAATTTTCCGTATACTTCGAGCAATACACTCGGGGGGTCGCTGTATGGAAGCTCGCTACAATATCTATTATTCAGGACAACTCCTCGAGGGAAAGGAATTACCCGCTGTACGCGAAAATATGGCGAAACTGTTCAATGCCGATGAGGCCACGCTCAACAAGTTGTTCAGCGGCAAAGCACAGTTGGTAAAACGTAACTGTGACAAGCCCACCGCGCGTAAATACAAGCAAGCCATCGAAAACGCCGGCGGTATTCCGGTAATCAAAGCCGCTAACACGACCCCGGCGGCACCATCAGCACCACCCGCCGCCAAAGCAATGAGTGCCGCAGAAAGAATTGCCGCCCTGGCATCGACTCCGGGCCCACTCTCACAGCCGCAACCGACAGAGTTTCCACAGAGCACGGAGGTGCCTGATGCACGGGCTGATCACAGTATCGCGCTTGCACCGTCCGGCACCGAAGTGTTGCGCGCCGAAGAACGTAGCGCTCCTGCGGCAAGTCCTGTAACCACACCGAATCTCGATGTAGACACCAGTGGTCAGCGCCTATCGGAAACACCGCCAGCACCGCCTGCAGCGCCCGATACCAGCCATCTCAGCGAAGGTAGCGTGGGGGAATTGCTGCCCACTCTCCCCTCTTCCGCCCAGGCGCTGGATCCGGACACCAGCGGTATATCCCTGAGCCCCGACGGCACCGATTTCTCGGACTGTGCGGCACCAGAGGCCAATGCGCCGAACCTCGATCTTTCCGGTATTGACCTGGCCCCCCCCGGGTCCGATGTAATAGAGCCCCAATACCGCAAAAAACAGGACCCGCCGCCACCGGCCACAGATCACCTGGCGCTGGAGGACTGACAGATCACTCACGAGTCCCCGTTTCTGCTGCGCCGGCTGGCAGCGCTTATCTATGACATCCTTCTGGTGCTGCCGCTGATCATGCTGTGCGTGACCCTGGTCATGGGGGTTAGAATCCTGCTGGGGCTTGGCCCCGCGGACGATGGAACCGTGCAGCTCGACGCCAATTTGGTACGTCTTGTTGCACTTTTTACGACGATGGTGTTTTTCAGCTGGTTTTGGCTCAAGAATGGCCAAACACTGGGTATGCAGGCCTGGCGTATCAAGCTGGTGGACTTTGACGGCGCCCAGCCTAAAGCCGGGCGCATTGCTATTCGCTGCCTGGGGGCGCTACTGTCCGCAGCCTGCCTCGGCCTGGGTTACCTCTGGAGCCTGCTCGACAGCAAGGGGCGCTACTGGCACGACTACCTGTCGGGGACAGAACTGGTGTTGCTGCCAAAGAAAAACACATCAGGAGACGAGAAAAAGTCCGCTTCACTCCCCGCAGAGGCCTGAATACCGCGTAAGTTCGCCGATGAATGGCGCCTTATGTATTCAGTTTGGCGCCCTATCGGCTTACACTAGGCGGCTATCCAACCTCCCGGGGGAAAAGAATGACCACAATTAAGTTTACCGCTAAAAAAATCGACGATCCAAGCAAGGGAGGGACCCAGTGCCTGATACTGCCGATATATCGTCGGAAAAAACTTTCCGCCGACGCCCAGAGTGTCAATAAATCAGCCAGCGGTTCTATCGCTGCGACCATCGCGTTGGGGGATTTTACCGGAAAATCCGGCGAGAGCTGTCTGCTTCCGGGTGCAGGGGCCGCCAAGCGCATCCTGCTGGTGGGCTGCGGAGATCCGGCAAGTTTCGATAAGGCTGCCGCGCGCAAATTCGTGCAGACATTGGGCAAAGCCCTCAATGCCATCCACGCCAGCGACGCTGTGTTGCACGCGGGCGACCTCAAAGTAAAAGAGGGTACTACGGCCTGGCTACTCAACTGCCTGGCACGCCAGCTCACCTATGCCACCTACCGCTACACCGAAACCGTCACCAAACCAAAACCGGCAATGACATTATCACGCCTTGTGGTGAACACCGGTGATGCCAGATCGGTAAAAGCGGGCCAGAAGGCCTTGAACCAGGGCGCTGCAACAGGCCACGGTATCAATGAAGCGCGCAGGCTGGCAGACCTGCCCGGCAACATCTGCACGCCGACCTACCTCGCAAAACAGGCGCGGAAACTCGCCGCAGAGAATACCAAGCTCAGCACAACCATCGTCGAGGAAAAGAAGATGCGCGAGTTGGGCATGGGCTCGCTGCTGTCTGTTACCGCGGGCACCGACCAGCCGGCAAAACTCATCGTAATGAACTACAAGGGCGGCAAGACCGGCGAAAAACCCTATGTTCTGGTGGGCAAGGGCATCACCTTCGACAGCGGCGGCATCTCTCTCAAGCCAGGCGCGAAGATGGACGAAATGAAATACGATATGGGTGGCGCTGCCAGCGTTTTCGGCACTATGCGCACCATCACTGAGCTGGGGCTGCCATTGAACGTTGTCGGCATAGTTGCCGCCGCGGAAAATATGCCCAGCGGCGGTGCGACCAAGCCAGGGGACGTGGTAACCAGCATGTCCGGCAAGACTATTGAGGTATTGAACACTGACGCCGAAGGTCGATTGGTTCTGTGCGACGCCCTGACCTACGCTGGACGCTTTAAACCGCAAGTTGTGATTGATATCGCGACGCTCACCGGTGCTTGCGTGGTGGCGCTGGGTTCTCATGCAACAGGCTTGTATGCCAACCAGGAAAAGCTCGCCGACCAGCTGTTGGCTGCAGGTGTAGAAAGCCATGACCGCGCGTGGCAAATGCCGCTATGGGACGATTACCAGAAGCAACTCGACAGTAACTTTGCCGACATCGCCAATATAGGCGGTGCTGGAGGCGGCAGTGTTACCGCCGCCTGTTTCCTGGCGCGTTTCGCCGAGGACTACCACTGGGCTCACCTGGACATCGCCGGTTCCGCCTGGAACAGTGCACCCAAGGGTGCCACCGGACGCCCCGTCGGATTGCTGACACAGTACCTGCTGGAGCGCGCCAACTGATGCCGCGCACCGCCCCGGCGGTTGCCCGAAAATGACCCTCGTCGGATTTTATGTCGTGCAGGCTACGGCAGTAGAGCAGCGGCTGCAGGTTGCCGTGCGGCTGGCGGACAAGGCATTCCAGCGCGGCCACAGTATCTTTATCAACGCCGCCGATGAGGGCCAGGCGCGCAAACTCGACGAACTGCTGTGGACCTACCGCCCCGCCAGTTTCCTGCCCCATGGACTGCAGGGGCAAGAACAGTCCGAGCGCATCGCCATCGGCTGGGGCCAGGAACCGGATGGCCATAATGACTTGCTGATCAACCTGCAGTTGGGCGTTCCGGCCTTTTTCAGCCGTTTCCGCCGGGTAGCCGAGGTGGTTACCCAGGACCCCGCGAGCCTCGATTCACAACGCCGCTCCTGGCGGTTCTACAAGGAACGCGGCTACCAGCTCGAAAAACACGACATTTAGCGTATAATCGCCGCCCTCTCACCCGATCGCACAAGCCTACGGACTGCCACAGCAATGGAAAAAACCTTCCACCCCGCCGATATCGAATCCCGCTGGTACCAGGAGTGGGAGGAGCGTGGCTATTTCGCACCCCAGGGTGGCGAGCGTGCCTACAGCATCATGATCCCGCCACCAAACGTCACCGGCAGCCTGCATATGGGCCACGGGTTCCAGGAAGCCATCATGGACGCACTCATCCGCTACCACCGCATGAGTGGCTACAACACGCTGTGGCAGCCGGGCACTGATCACGCGGGCATTGCCACACAGATGGTGGTCGAGCGCCAGCTGGAAGCACAGGGGTTGAACCGACACGAACTGGGTCGGGAAAAGTTCGTGGAGAAGGTCTGGGAGTGGAAGGAGGAATCCGGCGGCACCATCACGCGTCAATTGCGCAGACTGGGTTCGTCCCTGGACTGGTCCCGTGAGCGCTTTACCATGGACCCCGGCCTCAGCAAAGCGGTGCAGGAAGTGTTTATCCAGCTTTATCGCGAGGGCCTGATCTATCGCGGCAAACGCCTCGTGAACTGGGACCCGGCGCTGCACACCGCCATCTCCGACCTGGAAGTCGTGTCGGAAGAAGAGCAGGGGCAACTGTGGCATTTCGATTACCCCCTCGCCGGAGCCGAGGGCTTCGTCACTGTGGCCACTACCAGGCCAGAAACGATGCTCGGCGACACTGCGGTTGCGGTACACCCCGAAGACGAGCGCTACAAACACCTGATCGGCCGCAACGTAGAACTGCCCCTCACCGGGCGTGAAATTCCCGTGATTGCCGACGAATATGTAGACCGGGAGTTCGGCACCGGTGTGGTAAAAATCACCCCGGCACACGATTTCAATGACTACGAGATGGGACGACGACACGGTCTGCCGATGATCAACATCTTCGATGATGACGCCGCTATCAACAACGAGGCGCCGGAAGCCTACCGAGGTATGGACCGCTTTGAAGCTCGTAAACAGATTATCGCTGACATGGACGGCCTGGGTTTGTTGGCGGCGGTCAAGGACCACACTCTGCGTGTTCCCCGCGGTGATCGTTCAGGTGTGGTGATCGAACCCTACCTGACAGACCAGTGGTACGTGGATGCCCGGGAACTGGCTAAACCTGCCATTGCCGCGGTGGAGGATGGCGATATCCAGTTCGTGCCCAAACAATGGGAAAACACCTACTTTGCGTGGATGCGCGACATCCAGGACTGGTGCATCAGTCGCCAGCTCTGGTGGGGGCATCGCATACCGGCCTGGTATGACGAATCAGGCAACTTCTACGTCGGTGCCAGCGAGACCGCTGTGCGCGCGGAGAATGGCCTGGCGGAAGACGTCACATTGCGCCAGGACGAAGATGTGCTCGACACCTGGTTTTCCTCTGCACTGTGGACTTTCTCTACTCTTGGCTGGCCGGAAGAAACACCCGAGCTCGCCACTTTCCACCCCAGCTCAGTGCTGGTTACCGGCTTTGACATTATTTTCTTCTGGGTTGCGCGGATGATTATGATGACCCTGCATTTTCGCAAAGAAGTGCCGTTTCACACCGTGTATGTGCACGGACTGGTACGCGATGGCGAAGGCCAGAAAATGTCCAAATCCAAGGGCAATGTGATCGACCCCATCGACCTGATTGATGGTATCGATCTGCAAAGCCTTGTTAACAAACGCACCGCCGGCATGATGCAACCTCAGCTGGCAGCGAAAATTGAAAAAGCAACGCGCAAACAGTTCCCCGAGGGCCTGGGCGCCTACGGTACTGACGCACTGCGCTTTACCTATTACTCTCTTGCCTCTACCGGGCGTGATGTCAAATTTGATATTGGCCGGATAGAGGGCTACCGAAATTTCTGTAACAAGATCTGGAACGCCGCACGTTACGTGCTGATGAACTGTGAAGAGCAGGACTGCGGTATCGGTAATGATGCAGCCATCGAATTAAGCCTCGCAGATCGCTGGATTAGCAGCAAGCTGCAGGAAACCACGATGGAAGTCTCCCGCGCCGTGGCCAGCTATCGCTTTGATCTGGCGTCACAAGCTCTGTATGAATTCGTTTGGAACGAGTACTGCGACTGGTATCTTGAACTGTCCAAACCGGTCTTGTGGGATGACAACGCCTCCCCAGCCGCCAAGCGCGGTACACGGCAAACTCTGCTGAAAGTACTGGAGGCCATGCTACGGCTACTGCATCCATTTATGCCCTTTATTACAGAGGAAATCTGGAAAACGGTCAGGCCGCTCGCTGGCAAAACCGGCGTCACAATCATGCTGGAGCCCTACCCTGAGGCCGGGGAGAAAGGCGTGGACAGTGTTGCAAACGCAGATATAGAATGGTTGAAAGGTGTGATCGTAGGCATTCGCAATATACGCGGTGAGATGAATATTCCACCGGGCAAGGAATTGCCAGTGCTGTTGCGCAACGGCGACGAGCGCGATCGCAAGAGGCTGGATGAAAACGCACAGTTCCTCAAAAAACTGGCAAAGCTCGCGGATATAACCTGGCTACCCGAGGGTGAGGAAGGTCCGATAGCCGCAACATCACTGGTCGGGGAAATGGAAATCCTGGTGCCCATGGCCGGATTGATAGACCCCGCAGCGGAGCTGAAGCGTCTGACCAGGGAAATAGAGAAACTGGAGAAAGATATAGCACGTATCGAGGGCAAGTTGGGCAATGCTGCGTTTGTAGACAAAGCCCCGGCAGCCGTCGTAGCCAAGGAACGGGAGAAGGTGGAAGCGCAAAAACAGGCGCTGGCAACATTGCGATTGCAAGAGCAGCATATAAGACAGATGTAGCAACACTTCGGAAACACGGATTTCGAGTCTTCGCCGTCCACTTTGGTCGGTGCAGCGCAATAAAAGCAAAATGAAAGTCCGAGGAAAGTGGTATGACAGATCGCGTAAGCGGCACAGTAAAGTGGTTTAACAACGCCAAGGGTTTTGGTTTCATTACCCGACAGGAAAGCGAGGATGACGTATTCGTACATTTTCGCTCCATACAGGGAGACGGCTATCGCACCCTCAATGAGGGACAGGTTGTGGAATTCAAGCTGGTCGAAGGGCCCAAGGGACTGCAGGCCGAAGATGTTATGAAGCTTTAGGCCGGAAACTGTCTGGCACTGCCCCCTCAACACCCGCATGCTCCAATTTAGCGCACTGCCCTGGGGCGAGCGCCTTTGCAAGTTCTGTGCGAGAGGCGTGAAGGGCTTTCTCGCGCTGTATTTCACCTGTGAGCATACCTCTCAAGCTGAATGGTGCTAAAATTGCGCCGCATTCATGCCCCAACCATCCGGGCCCTACAGTCACGAGAGGAATTAAATGAGTCTTATTGTCAATATTGTTATCAGCTTCGCAGTTGCCGCCGTCGCTACCGCCATAACCACCTGGTATACCGGAAATAACCACGCGGCACTGTTGCTGTTTATTGCATTCTCCGGTGCCACTCTTGCCACCGCCCTACTGGTATCCCTTGCCTACGGCGGCAAGGCCACCACGGCTCAGCACGGCAACGGCAAAAGTCCCCGCGCCCAGAAGCCCGCCGGCAAGTCAGCACCGCGGGCCCCCGCCGGAGGCGGGTCCCGGGAGCAGGGGCAGGTAAAATGGTTCAACGTGTCCAAAGGGTTCGGCTTCATCACCAAGGACGATGGTGAAGAAATTTTCGTGCATTTTCGCGCCATAAGAGACGGTGGTCGCCGCGGTTTGAAAGATGGCCAGAGAGTGTCCTTTATCGTTGCTGAGAGCGACAAGGGACCCCAGGCGGAAGATGTGGAAGGTATCGATTAGCAAATCCAGCAACCAAACAGGACACTACATTGAGCAAACGCAAAGCGAGCACCCAGAGGCGCTTTCGGGGCACCGTCATGCCCACAGCCTCCCACCCGGATATTCGCAGGGTAAAACGCGAGGGGAACTACCCTTCCATCCACGGCAACAAATTGTGGAAGTCCAGTTGTCTGGTAATAGATTACCTGAAGCAGAATCCGCCTGAGCACGCCGAATCCGTTATCGACGTAGGCTGCGGCTGGGGAGCCTCAGGTATCTGGTGTGCGAAGAAGCTGGGCTCCGATGTTACTTCCATGGATGCCGACCCGGATGTATTCCCCTTCCTGGAAGTTGCCGCCGATCTGAACGGTGTGGCCACCACTCCACTGGTGTCACGCTTTGAAAAATTGACCAAGCGGCAGCTGTCAAAATTTGACCTGCTTATCGCAGCGGACATTTGTTTCTGGGACGAACTGGTAGACCCAGTTTACAAAATGGTCAATCGAGCCATCAAAGCAGGTGTCAAACAGATTGTTATCGCAGACCCCGAACGCCCTACTTTTCACGAGATGGCGGCGCGCTGTGTAGACAAACACTGCGCAGAAATAATCGAGTGGGAAACCACCTCACCCATCAAGGCACACGGTGCCCTGCTGGTGGTGCATAACGCCTAGCCCGGCGCGCTGGCCGATCGATTAAACTAGTTCAGCACTTCGTAGTCCCGCAGCAACTGCAATTCGGCCTCCGGCTCTCCATTAACTATACGCGGACGGAAGCGGGTCTGGCCGAGGTAACGCCTTACCCGACCCGCTTTACCCGCGTGTTCACTGGACACCGCCGTGGCCTCAATATTGTCCGCTCTCCCGCGGGCCGTCACGTCATAGCGCACTTGCACTACGACAGGAGCCTCTCCCGGTGGCAGTTGCCGCGGCTGCCAGAACACGCCGTTGGCGGGTAATTCAACGGGCTGCCCCAACAACTGCTCCAAAAGATCCGTCTGGCCTGCACTCTGAAGCACCTCCTCAACCTGCCCATAGGCCGCCAGCGCTTCGGTCCGGCGATCATTCCACTGATTCCAGTCGGCCAGTTCGAGATAAGATGTGGCAAGCGCCTCGACCTGATCTGGCGGTGTACGCGCAATCAAATCTTCAAGTAGTTCCCTGCCATGAGCGAGTGCTCTGCGCTGAAAGAGTTCCAGGCGGTGCTTGTTGCCATCCTGTTCCTCACCCCAGGGAGCCGCAGCGATCCGGCTACCGGGCGTGATTCCCATTAAGTCCTCACTGGGTTCATAGAGATTTTCCAGCAAATAGAGGTTACGCACCTGACTGAATACAAGTTCCCGATAGCTGTCAGGGTCAGCCTCGGGATCAGCCCGTACTCCCTGCAGTATCTCTTCATTCAGTGTATAGAGTGTCAACAGCCGCTTTACTTCACGCTCATCAACCTCCAGCCGCAAGGCCTCGCGCTGCCATTGCAGATACTCCAGAGCAGCGCCCAGGCGTTCCGGGCTATAGGGTGGTTGCCCGTTACCATAAAGCCGGAAATAGTAATCGTAGCGAGCATCCAGAGTCGCCATATCTCCCGTCATCCGATAGATCTCAAACAGCTCTTTGAGTATTGGGACCTGGCGCTCGCTATAGAGACCTTCATTGACTCTCATCACATGCAGCGCTCGCTGGTAAACCTGTTGTGCCTGTTTGACGTCGCCTCCCTGTCGGTACAGGCGTGCCAGATCAGCCAGAGGCTCGGCCAGTGAGCTCGCATAGGGACCACCCTGACTTTCCAGCAGGTTGAGTTCCTGTTCATAGCTTGCGCTGTCCTGCGCCAATGAAGACTCTGGCTCGACTATTTGCGGAGCCACCGCGCCGACCGCAGGCCAGTGCTCCCCCAGGCGAACAAAGTACTCGCCATAGGGTGTCGGCTCGCCCGCCTTAGCCGCACACGACAGGCCTGCGCAGGTGCAAAGAAAAGCCACGAGAGAAAGCCGCCGGAACGGGTTCCGCCGCGCTGACCAATTAATCAGATCACTGGGCATTTACTGACCACATTATCTGGCGAAAAACCGTTATAAGGTGATATAACAGCCACCTGCCTGTCAAATCATGAAAGCGCCAACATGCCATGCACAGAACCTTCCTGCAAGCGCCGCAGAGGTGCTGGGCAGCAGACGGCGGCCATCCTGGCAAAACCAAACCCCCGGGATGCGCACAGGCCGCCCGTTCACCAGAATATCGCCAGAAGCGAGTGGTAGGAATACATGAAACAACTGGGAATACTTGACGCAGCATTCATCAACCTCGAACAAACCAACACGCCACAGCATATCGGTGGCCTGGGAATATACGACCCATCTACTGCCCCTGGTGGCTTTGTTCGTTTCAAGGATGTGATCTCCAGCTTCGAGCGACGCCTTGGCAAATTGCCACTGTTTCGCACCCGAGTTGTGGCGGTACCCGGGGGCCTGGATCGGCCCTACTGGGTTAAAGACGCCAATTTTGACGTGGAGTTCCATTTACGCCATATCGCCTTGCCCGAGCCGGGTGACTGGCGCCAGCTGTGTATACAGGTCGCCCGCCTGCACTCGCGCCCACTCGACATGTCGCGCCCACTCTGGGAGGCCTATATTATCGAGGGGCTGGACAATATACCCAATGTGCCAGCGGGCTCATTCGCCGTTTATACCAAAATGCATCATGCCCTTGTGGACGGTGCCGGGGGTTCCGCTTTCATAACTGCCCTGCACGACCTGCAAGCTAACCCGGTCGTGGACGCTAGCGAGCCGGAGGAGAGCCCGCGACTGGTGGACACCAATCCAAGTGTTGCAGAACTGCTCTCAAGGGCCTCGATAAACAGCGTTAGAAACACCGTGCAACTGCTGCGGGGCACCGCAAGGAACACACTGGCGATAGGTAAATACGCACTGGACATCAGCCGCAAACGCATACCGGCCCCTGACATGTCCGCCCCGAAAACCCTACTCAACCAGCGTGTCGGCCCACACCGCGTATTTGACGCGGCAGAATTTCCTCTCGCGGGCTTCAAACAGATCAAAAATGCTGCCAAGGTAACGCTTAACGATGTTGCCCTGGCTGTGATTGGAGGTGCCCTGCAGCGCTACCTCCAGAACAGGGGAGAGGCGCCGGCAGAGGGCTCTCTGGCAGCCACCATTCCGCTCAACATGCGCACGCGGCGTGAGGTGACGGAAGATAACAATCAGGTGGGTTCTGTATTTGCATCACTGCATACCGATATAAGCGACCCTCTGCAACGCTTGCAAGCAATACACGAGACCACGGAAGAGGCCAAGGTGAGTGGTGAAGCAAGCCCTATGGTTGATGCGCTGAAACTGGCGGGCGTGTTTTCCCCGGTACTCACCCAGGCCGCTGCAGGCTTCTGGGCGCGCAATGAACTGTCCCGTTTTATACCCATGAATATTTCCACCTGCATATCCAATGTGGCGGGTCCTGATTTTCCGCTCTACTGCGCTGGCGCCAGAATGGTGGATTACTACGGTCTTGGCGTACTCACACCGGGAATGGGTATTTTTCACCTGGTATTCAGCTACGCAGGCACGATCAGCCTGTCGGTTCTGGCAGACCGGGACATTATGCCCGACCCGGAGAACTATCACGATTTCCTGGTGGAGTCCTACACAGAGATCTACCTCGCGGTGGTGGGCGAGAATGTCAGTAGCAGGGAAGGCGTGGCCGGTAAAAGAGCACGCTCGGTGGCCGCAGCAAGGCCACATAAAAAAACCCGCCAGAGGCGGGTTCAAAAATAACTCTGCTGGACCTGGACGGTTGTCATTACGACGGTGCCTGTATGTAGGCCACCGTCATGCCCGCATGTAGGCGGGCTTGAACAAGAGTTGGTAGAACTTTACCTACTCCGCTGATATACATCTAATGTATTTATATTATAATGTTCATGAATTCTATTTATATCATGAAACATGGACACTAGTGATCTCGCGAAAATAGATCTCAATTTATTGATTTCTTTACAAATTTTGATAAAAGAACAAAGCGTCTCCAGAGCGGCTGAGCGGCTGCATATTACCCAGCCCGCCATGAGTAAAACGCTCTTCCGCCTGCGACAACTGTTTGACGACCCCCTGTTTACGCGCAGTAGCCACGGCATGCGACCAACCCCCCGGACCCAGGGGTTGGCCCAGGAGCTGGATGGCGTGCTGGCGGGAATACACCAATTGGTCGCCGGTTCGCGGTTTGATCCCCACACCTTTATCGGCGAAGTCAGTTTGGCCCTGTCCGAATATATCGGGCTCGCGCTGCTGCCGGACCTGGTGGCGTCTCTGGAGATACAGGCGCCGCACTTAAGTGTTCGGGTGATCAGCCGCGCCGAAAATCAGCTGGAGCAACTCGCACTGGGCGAGCTCGATTTTGCTATTCACGCCGAGCACCATCACTATGGTCCCGACTATCGGGTGGAAAAACTGGGCGCCAGTGCCACCACCTTATTCGCCCGGGAAAATCACCCACTCACAAGGGAGGCCATAACCGAGCAAAGTCTGGCGCGCTACCCGCTGATTCGTCTCTATGTTCCGGACCTGGAGCAGTTGGAGATCCAGCGAAATTCCGAGCTATACGCACTATTGCTGGAGAGCAGTCGTGGATCACTGGAAATATCCCACCTGTTAACCGCCCTGGAGGTCCTGCGCAGCACGAACCACATCATGCCGGCCCCAGCCTATATCCTGCAGAACGAAGGCGCTACAAGGGGTATATGCGCCCTCCCCCCGCTAGCCAGCGGTCTACCCACGACCAACTACGCTCTGGTAGCGCACCAACGCACAGCGCACTCACCGCTGCACAACTGGTTGTGGAATGAGATCACGTGTACCATCCGCGACTTGCGTACGCCCCTGTCGCGGAAGATCCGCCAGCGGGTAGCGGCCGGTAGCGCCGACCAACTTTAGTCCTCTGCCTATATCACATTGGCAGGGAGCAACGAGCGAACAATACAGCATGAGCAAAAAAAAACGGCGCGAGATACCTCGTTTTGACACACCTATCATCGAAACTCACTGTCATCTGGATTATCTCGATGACGAGAGCCTGGCTGATATCCTGGCGCAATCCGCTGCTGCGGGAATTGAACGCATCATCACTATCGCCGTGTCACCATCGAACCTCAGCAGAGTCCTGAAGCTGACCAGGGAGGCTGCCAATATTTGGGGTACACAGGGTATTCATCCGCACGAGGCAGCAGGTTACGACGACCAGGTAGAGGCACTCATTCGCCAGCAGGCTTCCGACCCACGTATCCTGGCGGTGGGTGAAATCGGCCTGGATTATCACTACGACCACGCTGATCGGGCGGTGCAGCGAACAGTATTCGAACGGCAGTTACAACTGGCCGTAGAACTCGACATGCCAGTGGTAATACATACCCGGGAAGCGGATGAAGATACCCGTGATATTTTGCGTGCATTCAGTCCACTGCTTAAACGCAAGGGTGTGCTGCACAGTTTTACGTCGGGCCTGCCCCTGGCAGAGTACTGTCTGGGCGAGGGCTTCACGCTGGGGTTCAACGGCATAGCCACGTTCAACAGCGCAGACAACGTGCGCGCAGTGATTAACGCAACACCAGTGGAGCAAATCCTGCTGGAGACCGATGCGCCCTACCTCACGCCAGTTCCCTACCGCGGCAGGCCCAATGCACCCTTTTACCTGCCGCTGATAGCCGAGAAGATAGCCGAGGTAAAACAAATGGAAGTAGAGGCCCTGCTCGCACAGGTCTATCGCAACAGTATGGCGCAATTTTTCGGAGCCGCTTGATGGAATATATTATTGGACAGCGTTGGGTCAGCCACGCGGATGCACAGCTGGGCCTGGGTGTAGTGGTCGACTTCGAGGGCAGGCGCGTCACGCTGGCTTTTCCCGCCGTGGGCGAAGAGCGCACCTACGCCACCGAAAATGCCCCTCTGAGCCGCTTGCGCTTCAAGGTCGGTGACCGGATATCCACCATCGATGATGTAGAACTGGTCGTCACGGGAGTGAGCGAACAACAAGGCCTGCTGGTATACACCGGCAAAGACCACCACGAACAAGCGGCCATCATCTCGGAGTTGGAGCTGGACGCGTTTGTCCAACTCACAACCCCACAACAGCGCCTGCTCAACGGCCACTTTGACAAAAACAGTGATTTCGCCCTGCGCGTAGCAACTTTCGGCCACTCCGATCGCCTGCAACGCTCTCCAGCTCGCGGCCTGATGGGCTCGCGTACCAGCTTGCTGCCTCATCAGGTGTATATTGCCAATGAAGTAGGTCAGCGACACGCGCCCAGAGTATTACTGGCGGACGAGGTCGGTCTTGGCAAGACCATAGAAGCCGGCATGATCATGCACCAGCAACTGCTTACCGGCAGGGCTTCTCGCGTGCTGGTACTGGTGCCCCCCAGCCTGCTACACCAGTGGTTGGTGGAGATGTTGCGACGATTCAACCTGCATTTTGCCTTGTTTGATGCTGACCGGATTGCCGAGATACCGGACGAGAATCCCTTCGAAAGCGAACAGCTGGTTTTGTGCAGTCTCGACCTGTTCGAGTCGCGCCCGGATTTGCAGGCCCAGGCCACCGCAGCCACCTGGGACCTTGTTGCCGTGGATGAAGCTCACCACCTGCACTGGTCTCCCACTGCAGCTGGAGAGGACTACTTGTTTGTAGAAGCGCTTTCCCGGGCCAGTGCCGGCTTGCTGCTGTTGACTGCGACACCGGAACAAATTGGCCAGGCCAGCCACTTTGCCCGCCTGCGCCTGTTGGACCCGTCCCGCTTCCACGATTTGGAGAGCTTCCAGGCAGAAGAGTTGCAGTACCGCCAGCTCAGCGAATTGGTCGAGCGTATCGAAGCGGGTGAGAGCCCCGGCGAACTCCCAGCCGGCCTTGATCCCGGCCTCCCCGCAGAAACCCTGATCTCCCAGATTCTTGATCGCCATGGCACCGGCCGGGTGCTGTTTCGCAATACCCGTGCTGCGGTGGCCGGTTTTCCAAACCGTATACTGCATCGCTATCCCCTGACTGCACCTGATGAGTACAGTTTCGCCCAGGTTGAGCTCGAGGAGCGTCTCCATCCCGAGCAGCCCTACCTTGACGACAGTTGGCTGACCTTCGATACCCGGGTGACGTGGCTGGAGGGAATCCTGAAGTCGCTGCGACCCGCCAAGGTGTTAATCATCTGCGCCCGCGCCGATACCGCAGTGGCGCTGGAACATCACCTGCAAATGCGGGCGGGGATTCGCTCTGCTGCTTTTTACGAAGGACTTTCGATTATCGAGCGGGACCGTGCCGCCGCCTATTTCGCGGATGAAACAAACGGTGCGCAGACACTGGTGTGCTCGGAGATTGGCAGCGAGGGCCGTAACTTTCAGTTTGCCCATCACTTGATTTTGTTCGATCTGCCTCTTAACCCTGACCTGTTGGAGCAACGTATAGGCCGGCTGGACCGCATAGGGCAGATGTCCGACGTTGAAATTCACGTGCCCTATCTCGAGAACACGGCCCAGGAAACCCTGCTGGACTGGTATGACCGGGGCATGAATCTGTTCACCGACAGCTGCTCCGCCGGCTATATGATTTTTGAAACCTTTCGTGACCAGCTAATGCCACAGTTAGAGAAATGTACCGCGGAATTTGAAGATCTGATTAATGCCACTGCAGAGTTCACCGCCCAGACCCGGCGGGAACTGCGTGAGGGGCGTGACCGCTTACTGGAACGCAACTCATGCCAACCGGAGGTCGCTGCAGCGCTGATAGCCGAAATCAGCGTTACCGAAGAAGGCGATGTACTGGAGAAGTACCTGGAAACGCTGTGCGAGGCATTTGGTGTAGACCAGGAATTTCACTCGGAACAGGCGCTCATTCTACGTCCGTCGGAGCATATGCTCACCGGGCACTTTCCCCATTTACGGGAGGACGGCACAACCGTCACCTTCAGTCGCGACAAGGCACTGGCGCGCGAGGATATGGAGTTCGCGAGTTGGGAACACCCTATGATGGTGGAAGCCATGGACATGGTGCACTCAACGGAGCTGGGCAATGCTGCAATTGGCACGATCAAGTTAAAAGGGGTTGCACCTGGCACCATGCTGCTGGAAGCACTTTACACTATCAACTGTGTTGCACCTCGCGCGCTGCAAGTAGAGCGCTTTCTGCCTCTTTCACCCATGCGGCTGCTGGTTGATGCCCGCGGCAAAGATCTCGCCGACCTGGTTCCCCACCCGCGCCTCAACGACCTGATTCAGAGTGTTAAAAAACCCACGGCCCTGGCCATCATCAAACAGGTGCACGAGGAAGTTGAGTCGAAGATGTCACTGGCGAAAACCAAGGCAGAGCAAAAGTTACACGGAATACTAGCCGGGGCAGAAGCCGCCATGCGCGAGGACCTTGGCGCAGAGCTTGCCAGACTGGAAGCCCTGCGCTTGGTCAACCCTTCCATCAGGCAAGAGGAACTGGATCACCTGCGGCATCGCATCGACGAATGCGCCATTCATATTGCGCACGCCAACCTTCAGTTGCAGGCACTCAGGCTGGTTATCACCACCTGACAGAGCACTGTTCAGCCGCTGCTAAGTGTCCAACAGCTGCCTCACGGTCGTAAACATTCGTTGCAGATCGTGAGGTTCCGACAACCGGTGATCGCCTGCCTTCACCAACTGCACCTCAACGTCGTTAGTGCTCAGCTTCTGCGCCAGTTCGAGTGCCAATTGCCAGGGCACATCTTCATCGCACTGGCCCTGGATCAGCCTGACCGGCAACTCGAGCGGAATTTCCCCCGCCAGCAGCAGATGCGCCTCACCCTCCTCCAACAAATGCCGGGCGATGCGGTACGGCTCGCCATCGTCATAACAGTTGGGCAGATCGACATAGCCATGCTCTGCAAGAGCCGCTCGCTGTGCAGTTGTCAGGCTTGCGTCCAGACGCTGGGAAAAGTCCGGCGCCGCAGCGAGCCCCAGCAGACCACACACCCTCTCTGGCCGTGCAAGCGCAACCAGCAGCATCAGCCAGCCGCCCATGGAAGAGCCGACAATCAGTTGCTTACCCGATGTGACCTCGTCCAGGACCGCGAGCGTATCGTCGCGCCAGCGACCAATACAGCCCTGCTCCACGTTACCGCTGGACTGGCCATGTCCGAAATAGTCAAAACGGGTAAACTGCCGCCCCTCATCTCTCGCCCACTGTTCCAACGCCAGCGCCTTGGTCCCCTGCATATTGGAGTTGAAGCCGGAACAAAAAAGAATTCCGGGTTCGCGGCCAGGCAAATGCGTGTAGGCAATGGACGAACCGTTGGACAATGTCAGGAATTCAGTGCAAGTCATCATTCTAAAACTAACACAGCGCGGCTGAGGCAAAACCGCGCAGTATTACCCTGCGTGTGTCGGCCGGGTCGATCACGGCATCGATTTCCAGGTGTGCCGCGGCCTCGGTCGCCTTGCCAACCTCGTACATGCGCGCCAGTAATTGCTGAAACAGGGCCTCGCGTTCTGCCGGCTCCGTTAATGCCTCCAGCTCTTTCCTGTAGCCCAGACGCACAGCCCCCTCCAAACCCATTCCGCCAAATTCTCCCGTGGGCCAGGAGGCGGAATACACCGGCCGCAAAAAGCTGCCGCCGGCCATCGCCATGGCGCCGAGACCGTAGCCTTTGCGCAGAAATATCGTCACCACTGGCACCGTGAGGCTGGCACCGGCGAGAAACAATGCCGACATACTGCGCACAGCGCCCTGGCGTTCACTGTCCGGTCCAACCATAAAGCCCGGCGTGTCGGTGAGCGAAAGTACAGGCAGGCCCATGGCGTCACAAATTTGGAGGAAACGTGCCGCTTTTTCCGCTGCTTCGGAATCGACGGCTCCGCCGAGCTGTTGACAATCGTTGGCAATAAGCGCCACGGGCATGCCCTCTAGGCGGATAAAGCCGGTAATAATGCTGCGCCCGAATATTCGCTGCAGCTCCAGGAACGAGCCGGTATCGGCAATCGTTTCAATCACCCGTCGAACCTGATAAGCCCAGCGTCTGTCCTGAGGGATCACATCGCGCAAGCTTTCCTGATCGGCAACCGTCCAGTCCGCAACCGGCCCCTGAAAATAGGAAAGGAGTTGCTGCGCCAGCGCTGTAGCGTGTGCTTCATCTTCCGCGACGATATCCACCACGCCGTTTTTTTCCTGCACCTCAATCTGGCCAATGTCTGTGGGTTTGAATTTACCCAGGCCACCGCCTTCTATCATGGCCGGACCGGCCATGCCTATCCAGGATGTCCGGGTGGCGATGGTGAAATCCGCGCAGCCAAACAGGGCCGCGTTTCCGGCGAAGCAGTAACCGTTGTTCACCGCAATACGAACCACCTTGCCACTCAGTCCGGCCCAGGTACTGAAGGATGCGACATCAAGGCCAGCCACCTGTGTAGTGACGTCGGTGTCCCCGGGGCGCCCACCGCCACCTTCTGTATACATCACCAGCGGCAGCCGCAGTTGCTCCGCCAATTCACAGATTCGGTCCAGTTTTTTGTGATGAAAATAGCCCTGCGTTCCCGCGAGTACGGAGTAATCATTAACGATTACCGCCGCACGGGCCCGGTCCGCGCCTACTCTCCTGGCGTTTATGGTACAGGTACCGGTGATAATCCCGTCGGCGGCGGTACTGGACTGAAGGTCTTCGTAGTCTCTGCGGCTGCGCTGGGCAGCCACTGCGAGCTGACCATATTCGAGAAATGAATGCTCGTCGACCAGATCCTGTACATTCTCCCTGGCCGTGCGATAACCCTTGCTGTGGCGTTTGGCTTTTGCCTCCGCGCGCTGTTCATCCAGCGTGCGGGACATGCGTTCCCGCCAGGCAGTCAACTCGGGCCGCTCGATATCAGACATTGGTCACTCCATTTACAACGTAACGGGACTCTATAACGGAAAGTCCCAGCGGAAATCCCCCGGAACCAGAAGCCGTTTAGCGCCCCTGCCAGCGCGGTGCGCGCTTCTCCAGAAAAGACGCTACCCCCTCTTTCGCGTCTCCACTGTTTATGCAGATATGCTGCAGCGTGGCTTCATAAGAAATGGAGTCTCCCACGGACTCCTCCATGGCGTTGTTCAGTGCCTGTTTGGCATAGCGCAAAGCGAGAGGTGACTTGGACGCCAGTTCATCGGCCCACGCCAGGGTTTGCTCCATGAGTTCTGCTGCTGGCACGACCCGGTTGCACAGGCCCCAATCCAGGCACTTCTGGGCGCGGATTTTTTCGCCAGACACAATGACTTCATAGGCTCTTTGCCGGCCAAGAGTGCGTACCAGGTGCCAGGTAGCACCGCCATCCGGCACCAGGCCGATGGCTGTGAATGCCTGGTATATGTAGGCATCATCAGCCATGACAACAAGATCACAGTTCATTGCAAAAGCACTGCCTATACCCGCTGCTGCGCCGTTGACTGCGGCAATCCAGGGCATGGGCGCGCGGTTCATTTCCAGCAGAACAGGCTTGTACTCGCCGTTGAGCTGGTCTTCCACCCTGAAGTTCTCAGTATTTTCTGCCGATTCAGAGAGATCTGCACCGGCACAAAATGCCCGGCCCACGCCAGTCAGCACTGCCACTCTCACCGCCGGGTCATCGTTAACTTCCCGCACGGCAAGTAGCAGTTCACTACGCAGCTGCGCGTCGAAGGCGTTGAGACTGTCGGGGCGATTCAAGCTGACAACAGCCGTTTCACCTTGCCGTTCAACCAGAACAGTCTGGTATTTACTCATGTATTATCTCCTGCACATTATTGTGTTCAGGCAATAGTGCCCGATTGCTTCAGGCTCGCTATCTCGCTCTCGCCAAAGCCCATGGCCGCCAGTACCGCATCCGTGTCCTGCCCGTTTTGGGGGCCAGCGTGTTCCACACTCGAGGGTGTGCGACTGAATCGCGGCGCTGGTGCCGGCTGGGTAAGCCCGTCCACCTCGATATACGTTTTCCGTGTCACATTGGCAGGATGCGCAGGCGCATCCACGAACGACAGCACGGGAGCGAAACACACATCGGTACCCTGCATGATTTCACACCACTGGGCCTGGGACTTCTGCTTGAAAACCGCCGTCAGCTTCTCTTTCATTTCAGGCCACAACGCCGCATTGTTCTGGTCGCCAAAATCCTCTTCGGAAAGCTCTGCGTGTTGCTTTAACAACGCGTAGAATTGCGGTTCTATGGAGCCAATGGATACATACTCGCCATCTGAGCATTCGTAGGTATCGTAAAAATGCGCCCCGCCATCCAGTAGATTGGATTCACGCTGGGTAGCGTCCCACATGCCCATTTGATGGAAACCGTGGAACATCCACATCAGCTGGGCTGCGCCATCCACCATGGCGGCATCTATGACCTGCCCCCTGCCGGAATTTGTGGCCTCCAACAGTGCGGCCAATACACCATTGACCAACAACATGCCGCCGCCACCCATATCCCCCACCAGATTCAGCGGCGGGACCGGCTTTTCGCCTTTGCGCCCCATGGCATAAAGTGCGCCGGTAATGGAGATGTAGTTAATGTCGTGACCCGCAGCGCGGGAAAGAGGGCCTTCCTGGCCCCATCCCGTCATGCGGGCGAATACCAGTTTCGGATTGCGCGCCATACACACGTCCGGACCGATACCAAGCTTTTCACACACACCCGGGCGGAACGGATCAATCAATACATCGGCGTTCTCAAGCATACGCAGCAGGGTTTCTATCCCGCCACTATCCTTGAGATTGAGAATGACGGACTTTTTCCCTCGCGAGCTGACATCCTTCATGCCCTGGACACCCGCATTGCGATCGATACGGATCACCTCTGCGCCCATATCCGCCAGAATCATGCCGCCCATGGGGGCGGGCCCGATACCCGCCAGCTCAATTACGGTGTAGCCGTTAAGTGGCCCCATAGTGCTCTCTCCGTTTAGCGTGGTTGCATCCGAATAGCACCGTCCAGACGGATGCTCTCGCCGTTGACATAGTCATTCTCTGCGATAAATACCGACAAATGCGCTATTTCCGCCGGTTTACCCAGACGTGGTGGGTAGCACACGCTGGACTCCAGCGACTTGTATGCCTGCTCAGGTAAGCTTTCAAACAACGGTGTATGGATCAAACCGGGTACGATGGTATTGACGCGAATACCGACACTTGCCAGATCGCGAGCCATCGGCAGCGTCATGCCAACCACACCACCCTTGGTAGCGGAATAGGCTACCTGCCCAACCTGCCCCTCATAGGCTGCAACCGACGCGGTGTTGATGATAACCCCGCGGCCACCATCGTCATTGATCGGGTCGTTCTTGGCCATTTGCTCGGCGGCGTAACGGGACACGTTGAAGGTTCCCACCAGATTGACATTGATCACCATCATGTATTGGTCCAGAGGGTGCACGCCTTTTTTGCCGTAGGTTTTACAGGCGCTGCCAATCCCGGCGAAGTTATTACATACATGCAACGCGCCAAATTTCTCCACCACGCCAGCGACTGCAGTCTTAACCGAATCCTCATCGGCCACGTTAACGTTCCAGAAAGCGACCTTATCGGCCCCCAGGGCTGCGATCACCTCATCGGCATTGGCCTTGTTCATATCGAAGATAGCCACGCGAGCTCCCTTGGCGACATAGGCTTCCACAGTGGCGCGACCAAGTCCTGATGCACCGCCGGTTACAATGGCTACTTTTCCTGCTAAATCCATGATTTTCTCCTCGTCTAAAAATTTCGGGTATTAAAGGGAATGTATGTATCTCCGAGACAATCCCGACTGATGATGATCTTCATCACTTCAGAGCTGCCTGCGTAGATGGTTGATATCTTGGCGTCGGTATACTGCCTGCTAATCGGGTACTCGTCCATATATCCATGACCCCCGTGCAGTTGCACACCGAGATCAGCGATCGCCACTTGCAACTCGCTGGTGACCAGCTTGGCCTTGGCGGCATCCACTGCAGTCAGCGCGCCCGCATTAAAGGACTTTACACATTGATCCACATATACCTGGGCCAGATCGAGTTCAGTGCGTTTTTCCGCGAGTTTGAACTGGGTGTTCTGGAACGCGGCCAGGGGCTTGCCAAACGCCTTTCGCTCCTTCACGTAATCAGCCGTCAGGTCCCATGATACCTGTGCGGCAGACAGGTAACCGGACGCACCAATCAGGCGCTCCTCCGCCAGCCCTTTCATCAGGTAGATAAATCCCTGCCCCGGTTCTCCCAGCACATTTGATTTGGACACCTTAACATCGTTGAAAAACAATTCGGCAGTATCCTGCGCCTTCAAGCCCATCTTTTTCAGGTTGCGACCGCGCTCAAAACCCGCCATGCCGCGCTCCAGGAGAAACAGGGTCATATGGTGGGGGTTGTCGGCGGGGTCTGTTTTTGCGGCTACTACAACAATATCGGCATTTATGCCATTTGATATAAACGTTTTGGAACCATTGAGTAGCCAGTAGTCGTCGTGCTCAACAGCCTGGGAACGCATCCCGGCCAGATCACTCCCAGCGTCCGACTCGGTCATGGCAATCGCCAGTACTGCCTCACCGCTGATACACCGGGGGAGAAACCGCTGGCATTGCTCCTCGGTCCCAAACCGGGTGATATACGGCCCTACCAGACGACTGTGTAAGGAGTTGTACCAGTCACCAACTCTGGCATAGGCTGTCTCTTCGATAATAATCTGTTCGAAACGGAAATCCGGATCGCCCAGACCACCATACTTCTCTTCCGGCCACACCATCAAAAAACCCTGGTCTCCGGCCTTTTTGAACGCTTCCCGACCCACTATTCCGGCCTCACGCCAGCCCTCCATGTATGGCACAATCTCTGCAGCGAGAAACTTGCGGTAGGCATCCCGAAACATCTGCTGTTCTTCCGTAAAATCTCGTTGCAACATAGTATTGTGCTCCACAGAACAGGCTTCAAATCGGCCCCGAAGTATGGGCGTCGACAGGCAACAGAACAATGACCTGTGCCTACAGGAAAATTGACTTAAAATGACAGCCACTACAGGTGGTTACAACAGGGATTTACATGGACCAGATTTACCCGGATGACTGGGCATTTATTTTTTTCGGCCTGATTTTCTCCATTACTTGCGCACAAATGCTGGTTGTATACGTACTGGCGGATTCCAGCAAGCCTCCCGCTGGCCTGGGACTTTACACGGTATATTTCATGGCTTCTCTGCTGGCCTGGATCGCTCAGACATTGCAGAAAAATACCGGCGTCCAGATGGACGTCAATGTGCCTTCGGTGATGATTATTCTCAACAGCTACATCCTGTTTATAGCCGCCGGACAAAGGGCCAGTAATATTCGCGGTCGTATTACTCTGGGCGCGATATGCCTCACCGCCTGCCTCTGCGTGTTTTTTCTACCGCCAAAGCAAATGTTCGTCGTACAAAACGGTGCCGTGACACTTTTCTTCACTGCCACAGGGCTGGTATGCGGCTGGCGCGGATGGCGCTATCGCAATATCGGCGACACTATAATCGCTTATGCCGCATTGACCATGGTTATAAGCCTGCCAATAGCAATTTATTATTTTCTGGATGTGGACGAGCAAAGGGGTCAGGTGATCGCTTTTGGTGTGCACAGCATCGCCTATGCACTGATCGCCATCGGCTTTCTCGCAAGTGTTGTAATAGAGTACCAGCAACACCTGTCCAATCTTGCGACACAGGACCCTCTGACCCGCCTGCTGAATCGCCGCGGCATGGAGGATGCACTGCAAATCAGCATGGCGCAGGCATCTCGCCGAGGGACGCCCACTTCCGCGATAATGGTGGATATAGACCACTTTAAGGGCGTGAACGACAGTTTTGGCCACGAGGTAGGCGACCACGTGCTTCGACAAGTAGCTGAGGTACTCAGCCGATTATGCCGCTCCAGCGACGTGGTCGCGCGCACCGGCGGGGAGGAGTATCTACTGATACTGCCGGAAACAGCGTTGGACTCGGCCAGAACCCTGGCCGAACGGATTCGTGCGGCTATCGGCGAGCGCCCTTTGCTGGTGGACTTTCAGCGCATTGGCGTCACCGTAAGCCTGGGAGTTGCCTGTATGGTCGGCGGCGTGAACCTGGATGAATTGTCACAGGAGGCGAACCGAGCTCTGTACCTGGCGAAGCGCGGAGGGCGCAACAGGGTCGCTTCGGTGGAACATAAGCCGGTCCACCACACGACGGCAAGTAGTTAGCACCGCTATGCGTAATCTGTCTCTGTCTGTCCAGTTTGCCAGGGCGGTGCTGAAAAATACTGTCCATCACGGCCTGGACCCCATAGCGCTGCTGCGCAAGAATCGCATCTCCCCCCGGCTCCTGCTCGAGGATGATGCCCGCATCTCGGCAGAACGCTTCGCCGATCTGCAGGTGAGTACCATGCTGGCAATGCAGGACGAAAATCTGGGCTACACAGCGCACCGCACGCCCATTGGTAGCTGGTCAATGATGTGCCACGCGGTAATCGGAAGCGCCACCCTGGGCCAGGCCCTGAGCCGCTACTGTCGTTTCTATCAGTTGTTCGAATCCGGTTTCCGTCCGTCCCTGACCGTTGCTGCCGACATGACGAGTTTGCACCTCGAAGAGCCGGATTCCGGCTTTCCCGCAGGCGCCTACTTCAGTGAGCTATTCCTGACCAACACCCAGCGCTTTTGCAATTGGCTGGTGCAACAAGAATTACCGCTGGTGGGAGTAAGCCTCAAATACCCCCCCGTGGCCAGGGAGGAAGAATATCGCCAGATTTTCATGGGCAATGCCGTCCACTTCAGCCAGGACGAGGCGGCGCTGACATTTACCTCTGCCCAGTTGGAGCAACCACTGAAACAAAATGAGACATCGCTGCGACACTTCCTGCGCCACCCGGTGCTACTCATGCTGACCCAGCATTTTGCCAGCAATAGCTGGACGGCCAGGGTTAGAGATCACCTCAGGCGCAACATGGAACAGCTGCCCGAACTGGGCGAAGTGGCGCGGCGGCTGGACATCCATCCCCAGACGTTGAGACGGCGCCTGGCTGCCGAGGGCACCAGTTTCAAAGATATCAAGAGTCGCCTGCGGCGCGACACCGCACTGCACTTCCTCGGCAAGCAGGGAGTAAGCATTGAAGAGATCGCTCATCGCGCCGGTTTTTCCGAGTCGAGCGCCTTTATACGCGCTTTCAAAGGCTGGACCGGAGTAACGCCCTACGGTTACCGCAAGGGTCTTTAGCAGTGCGCTATACCGGGCAAGCGAACGTCCAGGTGAGCCATGACTGCCCTGTAATCCAACCCTGATCGCTTTTTTTGGCTATAGTGACTGGCGTACAGACATAAAGGAATTGGCGTAGTGAAGAAATTTATCCGCATCCTGGGCATTTGTTATCTGGTCTATCTTGCCATTGTATTAGTGATTATTACCCCCGCGCTCAATTTCCTTCCAGCCTGGGCGGTAGAAAAGTACCTGGGGCGCGAACTGCACAGCGAATTCACCTATTTCAATCCGTTTACACTGAGCCTGGAGGTGGGTAAAACCGAACTTCCTGAGCACGACGGAGAACGTTTTGTGGCTTTCGATCAGGCCACAATCAATGTGTCCACCGCAAGCCTCTGGAGCGGTGCCCTGGTATTCGACAAAATGGGTATTCAGCAGCTATACGTCCATGTAAAAGAGTTCGATGATGGCACTTTCAATTTCACTGATATGCTGCCAACGGAAGTCCCTGCGGCACCGCAAACAGAACCCGCCGGTATACCGGCGGTCACTATCGAGCTGCTGGATTTCAACTCACAACAACTGGTTTACACCAACGCGGCAAGGGAAAAGTCGTCCAGCACACACCTCAACGACCTGACCATTAAAGTCCAAGGCCTTTCCACAGTACTTGAAGAGGGTAAACCCTATCGCCTGGATGCCACCGGCGAGGATGGTGGACAACTGCACTGGGAAGGCGTGGTGTCGATACCCGGTGAATACAGCGAGGGCAGCGTGGCTCTCACTGATATACAGCTGATTCCCCTCTGGCGTTTCATTGAGCCCTGGGTAGCGTTCACGCTCGAAGACGGCACCCTGAGCATTGCCAGTCAGTACAAAGTGAATTGGAGTGACACCTTCCAGTACCAGGTCGCAGGTGGCGAATTCAGGCTGGATCAAATAGATGTGAAAGCGAAATCCTCGGAAGCATTAGCCGACACCTCAGTGGCGCTGGGCAGTCTTAAGCTCAGCGGCATAGAACTGGACAGTTCGCTACAGCATGTGGATGTCGAATCACTGGATATCGGGCAGCTCGGCATTTCCGGTTGGAGCGAGGGCGAGCAAGTCAGCCTGGTCGATCTATTCGCGGTGAGCTTTCCCCAGGATGCGACCAATTCTGCAGCTCCTGCGGATGACAGCGCTGCCGCTGAACAAGCGGGCTGGACCGCCAGCCTGGGCACTTTCCAGCTGGCAAATTCCAGCCTGCGATGGCGTTCACAATACACCGACCCGGCGCAATTGGAGGTCACTCCCATTGAATTCACTGCCAGAGCGATAAAGTGGCCGCTGGAGGGTGACACGGACTTGAAATTGGCACTGACGATCAACGGCCAGACCTCAGCTTCTGCAGAAGGCAGCCTGGACCTCGGGTCGGGCGTGGGCAGCCTGGCTTACCAGCTTCAGGATCTGCCCCTGCCCTGGTTTAACCCCAACCTGCCGGCCGCACTCAATGGCGAAATTACGGACGGAAAATTGCGGCTGGAGGGCGATATTGCCCTTGCCGAATTTACACCTGCGACGATTGCCATGGACGGCGCGGTTACCGGTTTCGCCGCAAAAGTCAGCCAGGCGGAAACATCACTGACCTCATGGCAAACAGTGCGCTGGGAAAAGCTGGCAATTGACATGCAAAAGCACAGGGTGGAGCTCGCAAAACTGTCGATCAACAATTATGTGGGGCGCCTACATATCAACGAGGATGGCTCCATCAATGCCTCCAAAGTGTGGCAAGCCGAAGTGGGAAAGCAAGCCGAGGACGTGAAAGAAGAACTGGCTGAAGGCGAACCCTGGGTGGTAAACATGCCACTCATCCAGATTACCGACAGCGAAATCGATTTTATGGATGAATCGCTGCCCATCCACTTCCGCACGGTTATTGGCGATCTTCACGGCGATATCAAAAACATCAGCACTGCCCCTGGGGTCAAGACTGCAGTCAATATCAAGGGTTCCGTCGATGGCTACGCTCCGGTATCACTGGTGGGTAGCGCACAGCCCCTGCACCAACCGCCAGCGATAGATCTGGAGCTGACCTTTGCCGGCATTGATATGGCATTGCTGTCGCCCTACTCCGGCACCTATGCCGGCTATGCCATCGAGCGGGGCGTTCTTAACCTCGACTTGAATTACGTTTTGGAGGAAAACCGCCTCAAGGGCAAGAACAAAATTGTTATCGAACAGATGAAGCTGGGAGAACAGGTTAAGAGCGACAAGGCCGTGGATCTTCCCCTTAAGCTGGCACTGGCACTCTTGACCGACAGCAACGGCGTTATAGACATGGACATCCCCATTAGTGGCAATGTAAACAACCCGGAATTCAGCGTTGGCAGTGTTGTCATGGGCGCCCTGGTGAACTTGATAACCAAGGCTGTGACATCACCCTTTACGCTGTTGGCAAATCTGGTAGGCAGCGAGCAAGATTTGCAGCGCCTGAATTTCAAGTCCGGCTCAGCAGAGCTTCGGGCGTCGGCACGGGAAAAACTGGACAAGCTCAGTACGGCCCTGGCCGAACGACCAGAACTGAACCTGGTCATCAGCGGTCGGCTGCAGGTGGCGGCGGATCGCGAACGCATGCAAACGAATCGCTTGCAGGCCGAGCTGGTAGCGGCGGGCCTATCCGAAGTGGAAGCATCCAGCAAGGGGGCTGCCTGGGAACAGGCCGTTGTAGAGCGCTATCAGGCCCTCTCGCCGGGAGAGACCGAACAGACAGTGCCTGAGCAATACGGGAAACTGGCCGCGGAGATCCCGATAGCCGATACCGACCTGCTGGCTTTGGCATCCGACAGAGCGATCGCTGTAAAAACCTATCTGGTCAATGATGCCGGACTCAGCCCGGAACGGGCGGCAATCTCAAAGAGCGATCTCAACGCCAAAACCAACCTCTACAGCGGTGTGGAGTTGGCGGTTGATCTCTAGCGTTCGACCCGACTAATTCACGTAGGAGAGATCGCTGCCGCATATCCGGCAGCTGTAGCTTCCCACACCCTGCAGCACGCGATTGTGCCGCGTGGAAGACACCTCGTGTATGCGACAAGCACAGCGGTAAGTGTGGGTACGCTGCTGGCGCTGGGGAACCCCTTTGAGATCCAGATCAAAAGTAACGCCCTGATCGGCCTCAAACAGCTCCATCACCTCTTGCCACTGCCGCCCGTGAGGTTTAATGCCTCGCGTGCCATACAATTCGTAGACGACAAAATGCGCTACTTCATGTGGCACTGTGCCGCTTAGGTTTTCTTCGAAGTACTTGGCGAAAATCCAGGGGTTGTAGCGAATCCAGCCGCGACGACCCACCAGTTTGAACATACCCGCCGTGCGGCCCGGAAGGTCAAACAGGACAGGCACCTGACGAAAGCTGCGACCAAACGCGCCCCGCGCCTGCTCCACATATCGCTCGGTGGCGGCGACCACTTTTCGCTGTTTCAACGCCCCAATAGGCTCTACTAATACCAATCGCTCCTCCCGTGCCTGTGCTTGCCACGCGCAGCATAACGTCCACGACGGCTGGCCTCAAATATTTCCGCTTCAGGCTCAGTTGCTGTACATTTGTGCGCTGTGCGGCGAACTGGCGATTGAATCGACAAGATTTTCGCCGCTCAAGCAAATACCACTGCCCGCCGGGACTTTAATTCAGCAGAAGACGATTCTATGACTACACAGCAACTCGACACAGCCGCCCTTGCCACCTACCTCGAGAACCATATCCCGGGATTCAGCGGGCCCCTCTCGACCGAAAAGTTTGCCGGCGGCCAGTCCAACCCCACATTCAAAATTACTGCAGGCGGCAATGCTTATGTATTGCGACGCAAACCACCGGGCGAGCTACTCAAGTCCGCTCACGCGGTAGATCGCGAGTTTCGTGTTATCAGTGCACTGCAGGACACCGATGTGCCTGTACCCCGCACCTATGTGCTGTGCGAGGACGAGTCGGTAATCGGTTCCATGTTTTACGTGATGGAATACATGGATGGCCGGATTCTGTGGGACCCGGTCGTTCCCGAGGCCAAGGATAATACCGAGCGCGCTGCCATCTATGACGCCATGAACGCCACCATGGCAGCGTTGCATTCTGTCAACATTGAGGCTGTAGGCCTGGCAGACTACGGCCGACCCGGAAATTACTTCGAGCGACAAGTAAACCGCTGGAGCAAACAATACCGCGCTTCGGAAACCCAGAATATCCCCGCGATGGAAAGCCTGCTGAAATGGTTGCCAGCCAATATGCCCGCCGATGACGGCGCGATCAGCCTGGTTCACGGCGACTACCGTCTGGACAATATGATGTTTCATGCCACGGAGCCCCGCGTGATCGCCCTGCTTGACTGGGAGCTGTCCACACTGGGGCATCCACTGGCCGACCTGGCAAACCAGTGTATGGCCTGGATGTTGCCCCGTGAAGGCGGCCTGAAGGGCCTCGCAGGTGTTGATCGCGCCTCCCTGGGTATTCCCAGCGACGAGGAATACGTGGCCCGCTATTGCGAGCGAACGGGCCGCAAAAGCATCGAGAACTGGAATTTCTACCTGGTATTCTCGCTGTTTCGCCTGTCAGCTATTTGTCAGGGCATCGTGAAGCGCGCAGAGATTGGCACCGCCTCCAGTGCGGAAGCGGATTCCCGGGGGGATGCGGTGATACCACTCGCGGAGATGGGCGCGTCTTTGATTGAATAAGCGACGTACTCGACCCTAACAACACGACCGAATGCGGCATCTTTGATCGTTCTGTCTATCCGGGGCGGAACCTTGGCTGTCACTCACTGATAACCAAATGACGTGTTTGGCAGTTTGCCTATCGACCACCCTCTTCAGCCCGAGAGTTGAATGATTCTCTCGTTAGACCAAAATGCATACTACTTTAGTTGGTTTGCCAGAAAGAGGTGTTGAAGCAAGTAGGGTTTCTCGGGACCGTAGAGGCCATGGATGGCCGACACGAGCCTACATGGATGTATTTACGGCGAGTCCCGAGAAGCCATAGTTGCTTCGGCGCCGGTATTCAAATAACCGGCCAAAATCAAATATTACTAAGCCGCTGCCCGAGAACCCCGCTCACCCTCCGAAGAAGATTTGCTCGCTTTCTTGGAGGTCGCTGCAGTTTTCTTACCTGAGTTGGACTTCTTACGCGCCGTGGCTTTTTTCGCTGGCTTCTTCGCTGCGGTGCGATCTGCCTTGCTGGGTGGCGGACGGCGGCGAGACGCTCGTGGGCGGTGTGCCTCTGCCACCTCGGGGCGCAGGTCGCCTGTTTCAAAGCGCGTCAGGATTTCTTCCATGGTACGACTGACCTTGGTGCAGATACGGATAGCTTCCACACTCGCATAGCTGGAGTGCTCGCCGCCCTCCATCAGTTCGATTAAATCCTTCTCAGAGAGGTGCGAGAGGATTTTCGCAGGGTTATACCAGCGAAAACTGGGCACAATGTTTATGTCGCCGCTGTAATCCTGATCGATCAGGGTGTGGACGCTGTTCATCAGCATATTAAAGCGCGGCCAGTTATCACCTTCACGCTGCACCACGCCGCGGTAGAAGTTTAACAGTTCACGGCCCATGCCCACCCCCAGACTGCCAAGTGCAGCGCCCAGCGCACTGCGGCTTCCCTCCTTTTTCAGAAACGGTATGGCAATGGGATTAACCATGCTGACAATGTAATGGTTTGCACTGTAAAGACGAGACAAACGCTTTGCCGGCAGGTCGTCAGCGATTGAACCATCCACCCAGCGGCGTGTGGGCAAGTAGGGCTGGGCCTCCCCATGCACATTCCTGGCCATCAGCATCACGGGGGGAAACACGCCAGGAACAGCGCATGAGGCCATTACCGCAGAGCGCACAAACACATTTGGCGAGGTGATCGCATTGAGCAGGCGGGAGCGCTGGTGCGGCTCCGCCGGCGCCACAGTGATACTGATCTGACGGCCAGTCTTTTCGTACGCTTCCTGGAAGGTGAGATCTGAAACCATGCGGCCGACGAGAGCATTCAGGTCTCCCACATCGATCTGCGGATTGGCGCCGAAGAACATACGGGACAACACATTGGCCTCCCGCTCTGCTTCAAAGTGCACATTGGATGGACTAAAAAACTGCTCCATCTCCTTATCTGTATGAGTACCGAGCACACCTGCCACCAGCGCCCCTGCGCTGGAACCGGAGATCACCCGCGGCAACAGGCCCTGTTCGAGCAGCGTCTTGACCACACCCAGATGATAAAAGCCCAGTACGCCACCCCCGCTCAGCATCAAGGCGGAACGGCCGAAGCAAATATTGGCACGGTAGAAAAAATCCAGTTTCTCCTGGGCCGGTATCAGACTGTTGTCGAGCTCGGCGAGGTATCGCAGGGAATCATCAATCTCATCGATGTACTGCTCTATCAATTTTTTGGTGCCAAACTTTGCCTTACGATAGAGAGTACTGCGCCCCATGCCGCCTATATTGCCGTGAATACCCTCGTTCAGCGTAAACAACAGCCCATGGTGGTCATGGCGCGCCCGCAAACTGCGTATACGATCCAGACGCAACCGAACCTGGCCGTAGTCGTACTGGCTGGTCTGGTCTACTTCGCGCCAGCGCCTGTTACCCGAAATCTCATCGTGCTCCACCGCAGCATCGCGCCATTCGTCGTAGCTACGGCTCTTGCTCATCGTGCGCTCGAGCTTTTTGAGCTTGCGTGAGTTACCTACCATGCGTCCCCCTGATCGATTGAGTCGAGGCCAGCATAATGCAAATATCCGGGCAGTCCCAGCAGTTTGTAGCCATAGGAAACTGTGTCAGTTGATCAGAATCAAGATAGATAAAAACACTATTATTCTGCCGGGTAAGCGACAAGAGGCCAAACACCCGCAGGGCTATGTTTGATCTTTATCCGGACCTGGCCCCTCATCGCTGCGGGTTCCCCCACGATACTCTTCAACGAGATGGCGCTTATAGAGCTTGCCATTATCCATGCGCGGCAGCTTGGCGTTAAAGTCCAGTGACCGGGGCATCTTTATGTGAGAAACACGCTCTCGCAGCCATTCCATAATTTCGATTGCCACTTCGTCGGTAGCATCTGCCCAGTTCATGGGCTCCACTACCGCTTTGACCTGCTCTCCGAATTCCTCATCGGGAATGCCAAACACCGCCACGTCAGCGATTTTGCTGTGCGATATCAACAGGTTTTCGATTTCCTGCGGATAGATGTTTACCCCACCGCTGATGATCATAAAATTCTTGCGATCTGTCAGGTAAAGGAAACCGTCCTCGTCTACATAGCCCACGTCACCTGTGGTCGCCCAACCCTTGTCATTGTAGGCTCCGGCGGTTTTCTCCGGCTCATTGTGATAGGTGAAACGAGCGGAGTCACCACCAAAATAGACCGTGCCGATTTCACCGGGCGGCAACTCATTGCCATCGTCGTCGACAATATGCAACTCGCCCACCACTGCGGGCCCCACCGACCCCTTGTGTGTGAGCCAGTTGGCAGAGTCGATAATGGTTACACCGATTCCTTCACTGGCCGCGTAGTATTCAACGATGACCTCGCCCCACCACGCGATCATTTTCTCCTTGATCTCTATCGGGCAGGGTGCCGCGGCGTGAATGGCAAACAGCATGGAACTGACATCGTAGCGCTCACGCACGTCATCCGGCAGCTTCAGCATGCGAATAAACATTATCGGCACCCATTGGCTGTGGCTTACCCGATGCTCTTCAATAAGTTGCAGCGCACGCTCCGCCTCAAACTGTTCCATCACAACGATGGTACCTCCCAAAGCCGACACCATCAGGCAGTAGTGCAACGGGGCAGCGTGATATAACGGCGCGGGAGAGAGGTAGACAGTCTCTTCGCTGAAGCCGAAGGCCGCGCCCATGGAGCCAATGAGCGGATGGGACGTATTGACATCTGTGTCCGTCGGCGGCAAAAAGACGCCCTTGGGCTGGCCAGTGGTTCCCGAGGAATACAGCATGGGAACGCCATTGCTCTCGTCTTCAATAGGCGTGGTGGGCTGTAAGTCTATGGCCTCCTCCCAGGACTCGAAACCGGGCTTGATGCCGTTGACCATGTAGAAATGGGCGAGTTGCCCGGGCGAACTCGTGATAATTTTCTCGGCCACCTCTGCCAGCGCCAGCGAGCCGATAAAAAGCTTGGCTTCACAGTTCTCCAGAATGTAGCTGGCCTCGGACAGCTTGAGGTGGGTACTGATAGGGGTAAATATAATCCCTGAACGTTGGGCTGCCCACGCTATCTCTAGAAACTGGCGGGTATTCTCCAGCATCAGCCCGATATGATCACCTGACTTCAGCCCGAGCGAACGAAATAGCTGCGCCCCCTGATTGGAACGCTCATCCAACTCCCGAAACGTAACAATTTCGCCGGATTCACCCATGATAATGGCGGGTTTATGGGGGTATGTCTCGGCGATGATACTGGGATGTGGCATGTGACATTCCTTGCTGTTAAGTCTGCTAAAAGGCCCACTATAGAGTCATAGTGTCGCCATTGACAATCCTGCCGGCACTATCAGGTGACTTCCTCGCGCCGGCGCATAACCCCCTGCTGGACGGTACTGGCCACAAGCCTGCCATCCCGGGTGTAGAAACTACCCCGCGCCAGCCCTCGGCCGCCGCTGACCCGGTCTGTCTCCACCACATGCAACAGCCAATCATCCACTCGGAAATCGTCGTGAAACCAGAGCCCGTGATCAAGGCTTGCCACCTGCAAGCGTCGATCTTTAAACGTCCGCCCATGGGTAATCAGGCAAACATCCAACAGGAATGCGTCCGACATATAAGCGAGTAACGCCGCCTGTAAGCCACGCGTCTCCGGCACCGGGCCGGTGGTTTTCATCCACGCCTGCAACATCGGTTCCCGCGGTACAGTACTGGACCAATCAACCGGTTCCACAACCCGGATATCGAGATCCTCACCTGTGGTAATCATAAAACTCTCATCCAGCAGCCCCGACTCCAGGTGTAATTGACGCTCGTTGGGCAGAGATTCGGGAGACGGTGCAGAGGGCATCTCCGGCTGATAATCATCCCCGTATGACGCTTGCTGGAAGGACATGGAGGATACCAGAATGGGCTTGTTGCGCTGTAGAGCTGTCACCCGGCGGGAACTGAAACTCAGGCCATCCCGGGCACGCTCAACCTCAAACACAATGGGTTCTTTCACATTACCGGGGCGAAGAAAGTACGCGTGCTGGGAGTGAATCGCGCGATCTTCGGCCACCGTTGCCACCGCTGCACTGACGGCCTGGGCAAGCACCTGGCCACCGTATACCCGGAACCCTTCCGGGTGCATATTATCACCAATAAAGCGGTCTACACCGTCTGGTCGGGGGCTGACTACATCAATTAATTTTGAAAGCATGGTCTCGGCATATTTCTGTGGGGCAGACATTATCCAGATTTGCCATTCTGTGCGAAACTATTTCCCTGATATATTCATCAACCACACTGATTCAAGGATAATTGATGAGCAAACCAACCAGTCCCGGTGCACTGCGTGCAGTCATTCGCTCCGGTGCCCACAAAGGCAACACCTCCGGCCTGGCGGCCGGCTTTGTCCAGTGCAACATCGTGATACTGCCGGCGGACTGGGCTAACGACTTTCTGCGTTTCTGCCAGTTGAATCCACGGCCATGCCCGTTAATTGCCACCGCGACCAGCCCCGGTGATTTCACGCTACCACCTTTGGGGGATATCGACATACGAACCGACGTGCCAAGCTACCGCGTGTTTCGCGGTGGCGAATTTGTCGAAGAAACAGGCGACATCACCGCCCTGTGGCGGGATGATCTGGTGAGCTTTGCACTGGGCTGTTCATTTTCTTTCGAGGAAGCGCTGCTGGCCGATGGACTGGACGTGCGCAATATCACCGAGAAAGTGAATGTACCGATGTACCGTACCTCCATTGACTGCAAGGCTGCAGGGCCTTTTCAGGGCAAAATGGTCGTCAGTATGCGGCCATTCAAGGCCGCAGATGCGATTCGCGCAATCCAGATCTGCACCCGCTTCCCCGCCGTACACGGTGCCCCGGTTCATCTGGGCAACCCGGCGCAGATCGGTATTGGCAACCTGGCACAACCGGACTACGGTGACCCGGTGACCATCGCAGCAGACGAACTGCCCGTGTTTTGGGCCTGTGGGGTCACACCCCAGGTTGTCCTGGAGGCCGCCAAACCTCCATTTGCCATCACTCACAGCCCGGGCTGTATGCTGGTAACCGATTTGCGCAATAGCCAACTGGCTGTGATGTAAAAACAGGAAGATAGAATGTTACTTAACTGCGATCTCGGAGAGAGCTACGGTAGCTGGACCATGGGGCTGGACGCAGAGGTTATGCCGCACATCGATCAGGCAAACATCGCCTGTGGTTTTCACGGCGGCGACCCGGTCACCCTGCGCAGAACACTGGCGCTGGCCGCGCAACACAATGTCAGCGTGGGAGCCCACCCGGCTTACCCGGATCTGGTGGGCTTTGGCCGTCGCAGCATGAATCTCAGTGCTGAAGAGATTATCGCCGGCCTGCACTACCAGGTGGCTGCCCTTGAAGGTATGGCGCTGAGCCAGAACCTGACGATCGGCTACGTAAAACCCCATGGCGCGCTGTACAACGACATGATGGCCAATGAAGACGTGCGATCGGCCATCATGCAGGCCCTTGCAGAATTCCACCGGCCGCTACCGCTGATGTTGCAGGCCACACCTGCTGCTGCAAAACACAGAGCTGAAGCCAGTAGCCTTGGCATAACAGTGTTGTTCGAGGCCTTCGCCGACCGCTGCTACGATGATGACGGCAGTCTCCTGTCCCGGCGTAAACCCGGCGCAGTGCACAATCGCGAACGCATGCTCGCCCAGGTTGCCCGACTGCAGTCGGAAGGTACTGTTATCACAGTCAGCGGCAAGGTATTGCCGCTACAGGCGGATACACTCTGTGTCCACGGTGACAACATCGAAGGTGTTCAGGCGATCCAGGCTATTCGCGCCCTGGTCGACGGAAACTGATTCACAGTGGAATTGCACCCAGCCGGCGAAAACGCCCTGATACTTTATCTGGGACATGAGACCAGTCCCGAAGTGGCCGCCAGGGTACACGCAGCGTGCACCACTATAGAGTCCGCCCTCGGGCAAGACCTTATTGACCTGGTGCCCTCTTACGCCTCAGTGCTCGTTATCTACGACCCCCTGCAAACTGACCACCTCAGTGTTGGCCACCGGTTGCGAGTCGCACTGGCTGAACTGTCCGCTGCGCCCGGCTCGGAGGGCAACACTGTGTCGCTGCCCGTCTACTACCATACTGAGGTAGGCGCTGACCTGGAGGCGCTGGCAGAACGCTCCAATTTGTCTGTGGAGGATGTTATAGCGCTGCACAGCAGCACGGAATATCGCGTCTACGCGATTGGTTTCGCCCCGGGCTTTGCCTACCTCGGGCAGGTAGACCAGCGTATCGCTGCGCCGCGCCTGACTACCCCGCGGCAGAAAGTACCCCGTGGCTCCGTAGCTATCGCCGATCGGCAGACAGCAGTGTACCCCGCCGTATCTCCAGGCGGCTGGAATCTAATCGGGCGCTGTCCCACCCGCATGTTTAACCCTCAAGCAACACCCGTGATGCCGGTCACCGTCGGCGACAAGGTGCGCTTTGAGCCCATCAGCCGCCAGCGCTACCTGACGCTGGGCGGAGAACTGGCATGAGCCTTGAAGTTATCCAGCCCGGTGTGCTCAGCTTGCTGCAGGATCGCGGGCGCTTCGGTGCGCACCGAATCGGTCTCACCAACGGTGGTCCGCTGGATCCGGAGGCCTTTAACTATTGCCAACATCTGCTGGCAAACGCCCCGGCCAGCACGGCTATCGAAATAAGTTTCGGCGGGAGCCACTTTCGCGTGCATGTAGACACGTATATCTGTGTCACCGGTGCCAGTATGCCGCTGACAATTAACGGCGTGGAGAAACCCCTTTGGGCAGTGCACCCGGTGGCTGCCGGAGACGAGATTCGGCTGGATTTCGCCGTGGCAGGCTGCCGCAGCTATCTGGGTGTCGCTGGCGGGTTCTCTATCGAGCCGAGTTTCGGCAGCACCGCTACAGTGATGAGGGAAAATATCGGCGGCCTGACAGGTGACAAGCTACAGGCAGGTGACCTGTTGCCCTGCAGTCAGACCAGTGATCGCAAACACCTCCATGTACCACAAGCGCAGCAACCACACTACCAGAACATGGTCACAGTGCGGGTGATTCCCGGTTACCAGCAAAGCAGTTTCAGCCGCATCGAACAGCGCCGGTTTTTTAGCCATGCTTACACCGTTTCAGATCGCTGCGATCGCATGGGCTACCGCCTTGAAGGACCCGCCATCCATTGCGACATAGAGGGTATATTGTCCGAAGGTATTTGTTTCGGTGCCATCCAGATTCCCGCTGACGGACAGCCCATTGTTTTGCTGAATGATCGGCAAACCATAGGTGGCTACCCCAAGCTGGGTTCGGCCCTGTCCCTGGACGCTGCGCGGCTCGCACAACTGCGGCCCGGTGATACGGTCCACTTTGCGCCGATCAGCCTCTATGCTGCACACAATGCACTTAATCTCGAACACAACGTCATCACTCGCCAACCACTGGAGCAGTATCCTTGAACGACCAAAACCTGAGTCTGTCGATAGAAAAACTGCTGGTGGCTCGCAACCTGCGCAATATGGAAGTTGCCAGGGCAGCCTTGCCGCCTGGATATTTCCTGCGCGCCGCGAGCGCTTTGCGCGATATTCGCGGCAGCGTGATTATCGGCACCGGTTTTCCGGTATTGGAGACCTTCGAAACCGACGGGCCGGTTGGCGCTATCGCCCTGTATAACACCCTGGAAGCACTGGGCGCCGAGCCCGTTATCGCCTGTGGGGCTCCGCTGTCTGACGCGATTACAGATGACTTTCGCACGCTGACACTGACTGCCCGGGATATCGGCACAGCTGAGGTGGACGCGGCCAGGCACCTCGGGGAGTTCAAGCCTAGCGCAGTGGTTTCCATAGAGCGGCCGGGGCTCAGTGAAGACGGCCGCTACTACAATATGCGAGGCGAGGATATCACTGCGCGCTGCTCGTTCTTCGACCCATACATTGCCCTTGCCGACTGCCCCACCATTGCTATTGGCGACGGCGGAAATGAGATCGGCATGGGTAATATTGCGGGTGCTATCGCCACGCTCGATATCCGGGCGGCAGTGACACAGTGTGATGAGCTACTGGTGGCAGATGTATCGAACTGGGGAGCTTACGGTCTTATTGCGCTGCTGGCATATTGGTCAGGACGGGATTTGCTTGCGGAAATTTCACCACTGGGGATTCTCGAATACCTGTCCGCGCGAGACAGTGTCGACGGTGTAACCCGGGAAAATACCTTAACGGAAGATGGACTGGATGCGTCGGAAGGCATGGCGCTGATAGAGGAATTGCGCGCTATTACCGGGTTCGGAGATCAACGGCGCACGTCTTCTAAATAAGACGATCGGCTAACGACAGCGAGGAAAGCAGGATGAGTATGGTTTATCTCAATGGCGAATACATGCCGATGGCCGAAGCGAAAATATCGCCGATGGACAGAGGGTTTTTGTTTGGTGATGGTATTTATGAAGTGGTGCCGTCCTACGCCGGTCGTCTCGTGGGTTTTGCGCCGCATATGCAACGCATGCAGGATGGCCTCGATGCGCTGGAGATTCGCATGCAAGTGGATCATGCAGCCTGGCGGGACATCGCTGACCGACTCATCGCCCACAATGGCGCTGGCAACCTGGGCATCTACTTCCATGTGAGCCGTGGCGCCGATACAAAGCGCAGTCACGCCTACCCTGCTGACATCGCCCCGACAATCTATGCCTTCGGCTTTGAGATCCCACCGGCACCGGTCGCGGATAAATCCGCGGCAACCACCTATACGGTGGCCACCACAGAAGATTTACGCTGGCGTCGGTGTAATATCAAGTCCACCGCGCTACTGGGTAATGTGATGCATTACCAGCATGGCCACAGCCGGGGGCACAAGGAAACCATTCTCCACAACCAGCAGGGCGAGCTCACAGAGGCCGCTGCCTGTAATGTATTCGTGGTCAAGCACGGCATCGTGGCCACGCCCCAGCTCGACCACCAGAAGTTGCCGGGAATCACCCGGCTTATGATTCTTGAAATTCTGCGCCACGACGGCAGCATACCGATAGAGGAGCGGGTTGTTACCATGAGCGAGTTGGAGCAGGCAGATGAAGTGTGGCTGACCAGTTCCAGCAAAGAAATTGCGCCGGTGGTAGCAATCGATGGCAAGCCGGTTGGTGACGGCAAGGTGGGAGATGTCTGGCTGGCTGCCCAAACGCTTTACTCAGCCCACAAATTCGATTTCTGATGGCGAGACCCAACCAGGCACGGCTCAACCTCACTGCGCTGCGCAACAATCTCGGCCTGGCAAAGGCACTGGCGCCCGACAGCAAGGTAATGGCGGTAGTGAAAGCCAACGCCTATGGTCACGGCGCACTGCGGGTGGCAAAAGCACTGGCGCCCCTGTCAGATGCCCTGGCCGTGGCCTGTATTGAGGAAGCCGTAGCTCTGCGCGATGGCGGCGTCGAGACGCCCATTCTACTGCTACAGGGGGTTTTTGAAGCCGCTGAGCTGGAACTGGCAGCGCACTGCAATTTCTGGGTAATGGTCAATACCGATCAGCAATTGCACTGGCTGGAAGAAGCTTCAGTCAAGCGGCCGATCGGCTGCTGGTTGAAGATTGATACAGGTATGCATCGCCTTGGCATTACCCCGGAGCAGGCGGCGACCAGTTACCAGCGCCTGCGGGCATGCGAACAAGTCCGACAGACAATCGTGATGGCGACCCACTTTGCCTGTGCAGACGATGCGCAATCGGACCTGACCGGGCAGCAGCTGGCGCTGTTCCGGCGCGCCTGCGAGGGCCTCCCGGGTGAACGTAGCGCCGCCAATTCTGCCGGCATACTGGCCTGGCCCACCGCACACTGTGACTGGATTCGCCCGGGCTACATGCTGTACGGCAACTCACCGATGGCAAGCGAACACCCCAATGCGCAGGGGCTGCAGCCGGTCATGACGCTTGTCTCTTCGGTCACTGCCCTGCGCCAACTGGCCCCTGGGGAAACAGTGGGCTACGGTGCAAGCTGGATTGCCCAGCGGCCCACGCGTATTGCGACGGTTACCATCGGCTATGGTGATGGTTATCCCCGTCACGCAGCCGCCGGCACACCGGTGTTGATCAATGGTCAGCGCGCCCCACTGGCGGGGCGGGTTTCAATGGATATGATCACTGTAGATGTTACAGACCTGCCCGCAGTCAGCATTGGCGATGAGGTCACCCTGTGGGGAGAAGGGCTGCCGATTAGCGAAGTTGCTCACTACGCGGGCACCATCGGCTACGAACTCACCACCCGCATGCCGGCGCGTACCCCCCGAATAGTTATAGACGACTGAGGGAGCCGTCACCAGGCTCCAGGGGATAGATGAAAACGCTGTCGATGACAACGCTGCGAGAATTGATTCGCCTGGCCACACCCATGGTGGTATCCCAGGGTGCCTTTGCGGTCATGGTGTTCTGTGATCGCTGGTTCCTGTCCTTCCTGGACGCGACCCATATGGCCGCTGCCATGGGCGGTGGTGTCGCCTCCTTCTTCTGCATATCGCTGTTTATGGGGGTCATCACCTACGCCAACGCCATCGTTGCCCAGTATTATGGCGCCGGCGAGTTGGAAAAATG
This sequence comes from uncultured Haliea sp., assembly GCA_963977275.1. Classification (GTDB taxonomy): domain Bacteria; phylum Pseudomonadota; class Gammaproteobacteria; order Pseudomonadales; family Halieaceae; genus JARRPM01. Next base: position 160,364 of record CAXBNX010000006.1, read on the forward strand.
TCCCCGCGTGGTAAGCCAGGGCCTGATCATTGCAGCCGCTTGTACACCGGCACTGGTGCTCATAGCTCTTTACGGTGACGAGGCCTTCCATTTACTCGGTCACGAGCCGGCCCAGGTGGCATTGGAGAGCCTGTACTTCCAGATACTGATGACAGTCAGTTTCTTCAGCCTGGTAAAAGCCTGCTTCGCTTCCTACTTCGCAGGACTGGGACGCACGCGGGTAATCATGATCGCGGATGTGCTTTCCGTTCTGCTCAATATACCGCTGTCCTGGATACTTATTTTCGGCAAATTCGGGCTGCCGCAACTGGGTATTGCCGGCGCCGCGTTGAGCACCGTTATTGCCAGCCTGTTCGGCCTGGTGCTCTACCTTATATTTTATTTTTCTTCCGCCCATATGCGCCAGTTCCAGGTAGGAAAATCCTTCCATCTGGACAGAGGCATTATGCGGCGCTACCTGCGCCTGGGCTTTCCCGCAGGTCTGGAAAGTTTCCTGAATATGGGAACCTTCAATATGTTCCTGCTGCTGTTCCAGTCCTACGGCGTGGTGCAGGATGCCGCCATGTCCATCGTATTCAACTGGGACATGCTCAGTTTTGTACCCATGATCGGGCTCAGCATCTCTGTTATGAGCCTCATTGGCCGATTCGTGGGCATGCGAGATATGGACCGCACCAACCAGGTCATCTCCTCCGGCTTTATCCTGGCCTTGGGATACAGCGGCCTGCTGGCTGTATTGTTTATGCTCTTTCGGATGGAACTGGTAGATGTGTTCCGCACACCCGGCGAGGAATTTGCTGATATTCGCGACCTGGCTGGCAAAATGATGTTCGGCTTATGCACCTATTTGCTCGCAGACGCCACTATCCAGATTTCCGGCGGTACTTTACGCGGTGCCGGCGACACCCGGTGGGTAATGGCCACATCCATATTGCTGCACGCACTTATGCTGGCGGCCCAGTACTTTGTGATTGTCGTCTACGAACTGCCACCCATGGTGTCGTGGTGGGTCTTTGTGGCAATGATTCTGGTACTCGCGGCGGCCTATATGATCCGGCTGCTGGGGGGCCGCTGGCGCGAGCCGGAACGGCTCGCCCGGGTTATGCGGGAATAGCAGCCGGTGCTGGCAGATAGTCCCGGGTCAGCTCTTCTGACGATTCCCAGAGTCGAGCCGCCATCAGCTCATCGCGCAGACGATCAAGTGTTGCATTAGCGTGTTCCTGCGGCAAAGCGATCATTCAACCTCGCTGGCAATATCCTGAATACGCTGCACCATGGCCTTCAGTCCGTTACCCCGGGTAGAAGAGAGGTGCTGCAGCAAGTCGAGCTGGGCAAAATAGTGATCGATATCGAAGTCTGCTATCTCGGCAGCTGTCTTGTTATTATAGGCTGCCAGAACAAGGCCGAGCAGTCCTTTTACGATGAAGGCATCGCTGTCTACAGTGAGTTGCAGCCTGCCGTTCTGCATTGCGGTATCTATCCACACCTGGCTCTGGCAGCCTCTTACAAGGCGCTCCTCGGTATGCAGAGATTCTGCCATAGGCGGCAAATCCTTGCCGAGGTCGATGATATATTTGTAGCGATCCTCCCAACTATCGAAAAAGCCGAGAGTGTCCAGAATATCGTCGGTGGAAATACTGTTGCCGAAAGGGTTTTCAATGCTTGCGGTATCGGGCATCAGTAAAACATACCGGTTTCAAGCTGGGCTTCCTCCGACATCATTTCCCGATGCCACGGGGGATCGAACACCAGTTCGACGTTCACCTTACGCACATTCGGCACCTGGGCGACGCGGTATTCAACGTCACCCACCAGCACCGGACCCATGCCACAACCTGGCGCAGTCAGCGTCATACTTATATCGACCCGGCCAGCCGACTGATCGACCTTGACGCTGTAGACTAAACCCAGGTTTACCAGATCGACCGGAATTTCAGGGTCGAAAATGGTGTGCAGGGCTTCCCACACCTGGGCCTCGTCTATCTTTCCGTCTACGGGCAGCGCAAACTCAAGCCGGGTAGGCTCAAAACCCAGAGCATCCGCATCGGTGCCATCCACCCGTACCATATTGCCATTGTGAACAACCGTGTAATTTCCGCCCAGCGCCTGTGTCAGTGTGACAAAGGTATTCGCTGGTATCATCACCGGGTCGCCCACCGGCACCAGTCTGCCCGGGCAGTCGCGGCGGGTGGTCAGTAGGGTTCGTTCCTGGACACTCATGCTCTTACTCCACGCTGAAACTTTCGCCGCAACCGCATTCCGCCGTTACATTCGGGTTGTTGAACTTGAGCATGCGGTTGACACCTTCCCGGGCATAATCAATTTCGGTACCGCGCAAAAACGCCAGGGCTGCAGGCTCGAGGTATAGCGTAACCCCGTTTGGCAGATTGACTGTAACATCGTCTTCACCAGCGGCGGACTCAACTTCATCCATCACATACTTGAAGCCCGTGCAGCCACTCTCTCGCACGCTGATCCGCACGCCGGCTAGACCCTTACTCGCCAGGCTGGTTCGAAAATGCTCGGCGGCAGCCGGTGTCACGGTTACCAACTCACTTTTCACATCAAACGTTTCAACAGTCATTTTCCATTTCCCTCAGGCAAACAGGCTTTTTGCCTTGTGAATGCCCTCGAACAAACGAGTGACATCGTCTTGCGTATTGTAAATCGAATAGGATGCCCGCACCGTACCCGGGATACCCAGTCGCTCCATCAGGGGTTGCGCACAATGGTGTCCGGTGCGAACAGCAATTCCCTGCTGATCCAGTAACATGCCCACATCCGACGGGTGGGTGCCCTCGAGCAGAAAACTGAAGATACCCGCTGATTGCGCGGGGGTACCGACCCGCCTCAGGCCCTCTACCTCTCCCGCCAGCTCTATAGAACGATCCAGTAGCGCCGCCTCGTGCGCCGCAGCAGCCTCGCGATCAATAGTGCCCAGGTAATCAATAGCCGCCGCCAAGCCAATGGCACCAGCCATATTTGGGGTGCCCGCTTCAAATTTAAAGGGCAGTTGATTGAATGTGGTATCGGGAAAACTGACCCGCTCTATCATTTCACCACCTGCCATAAAGGGCGGCATGGCCTCCAACAGCGCCTCACGACCCCACAACACGCCGATACCGGTAGGGCCAAATAGCTTGTGGCCGGACATCACGTAAAAATCGCAGCCCAGGGCTGACATATTCACGGGCCAGTGCGCTACAGACTGGGCACCGTCCACCAGCACCAGCGCGCCAACGGCCTTCGCGCGAAAAATAATGTCCGCTAAAGGATTGACCGTACCCAACGCATTGGAGACATGGTTGACTGCGACCAGTTTGACCCGCGAGTCGAGTAGCGAGTCCAGCGCGTCCAGATCAATTTCACCGTTGTCTGTGACCGGAATCGGTACGACCTCAGCACCTGTGGCGGCAGCGACAAGCTGCCAGGGCACTATATTGGAGTGATGCTCAAGCCACGAAACCAAAATACGATCACCCGGCTGCAGATTGCTTCGCCCCCAACTATAGGCAACCAGGTTAATACCCCCCGTGGTTCCGCTGGTCCAGATGACCTGCTCCGGGCGCGGGCTACCGAGAAAAGTCGACACCGTTTTTCTGGCCTGCTCAAAGGCCTGGGTAGCCCTGTCACTGAGTGTATGCACGCCGCGGTGCACATTGGCATTGTCATGCCTGTAAAAATGACTAATCGCCTCTATGACACATTCGGGTTTTTGAGTGGTAGCTGCGTTATCGAGATAGACCAGAGGATGGCCGTTAATCTGCTGCGCAAGAATTGGAAAATCCCGACGAACCTGATTGGCGTCAAAGCCACGCACTATACTGACTGGCCGCGCGGTCATGATACATTTCCCAGCATGGCCGGATCCCTGGCAAATCGTTGGGATAACAGGGTCTGCAGGTAGTCCCGCAGCCCCTCGCAGCGGATACTATCAATAACCTCGTTGATAAAGCCCGTACTGAGCATCATCTGCGCATCGGCGCGCGACACGCCACGGCTACGCAGATAGTGCAGGCTCATTTCATCGAGCTGTGCAACCGTAGCACCGTGCGCGCACTGAACGTCGTCTGCATAAATCTCCAGCTCCGGCTTGGTGTTCACCTCGGCCCGATTGCTGGTGAGCAGATTGCGATTACTGAGTTCAGCCTTGGTCTTCTGGGCGTCGGGGTGGATGTGGATACGCCCGTTAAAAACGGCCGTGGCTTCACCCCCGACAATACCGCGGAACGTCTCACTGCTGGTACAGTTGGGCGCCCGGTGTTCCATGCATGTGTGGTAGTCGATGTGTTCATTGCCACGGGGCAGGTATACGCCATTGGCTTCGCAATGTGCGCCTTCCCCTATAAAGTCTACCACCAGGTCTATGCGCTTGAGCACACTGCCCAGAGCCATGTGGAACGTGTTCAGGGTGGAGCGGGTACCCAGACGCGCATGCACCCTGCCTATGTGCAAGGCATCGGCTTCTTCCAGATGCAGGCGATAGTGGTTGAGGCTGGCGTCAGTCTCCACTAATAACTCTGTCACACCGTTGGTAAAACTCTGTTGTTCACCTCTGGCACCGGCGAAATGCTCGATCACCGAGGCGCGACTAGACTCCCCACAAAGCACCAGCAGGCGCTGGTTTATACTGAAGGCCTCGCTCTGGTTGCCACTGACCCAGACCACATGTAATGGCCGCTCAATGTGTGCGCGAGGTTCAATGTCGAGAAATACACCTTCCGCCATGCCGGCGTCATTAAGTGCCGTAAACAACGGCTGATCGCTGCCCACGGCGGCTCCGAGATGCCGGCGAATCTGCTCTGCCTGGGCGGCATCCGCGTCGGCGAAGCGGACAATGGACACACCGGCGGGCACTTCGGAGTCGGAATGCGCCGGGGAAAAATGGCCGTTGATAAACACCATACGATAGGCATCGAAGCGGGGTAATTCTATACCCGCGTCTGCCAGCATCATTGCACCGTCGCTGGCCGCGGCATAAGCCGGCTGCAGCGACTGAAGATTGGTATATTTCCACTGTTCGGTCTTGCGCGTAGGCATGGAGCTGGCTTCCCAGCGCACCCTGCCCGCCCGCATATAGTCCTGTAGCCATGGCGGAGCGATAGCCGCGGCCCGTTCCAGGGGCTGTTCCATAAAGTCCGTCATCAGGCGACCTCTTCCTCCAGCCACGCGTAGCCACGCGCTTCAAGTTCGAGCGCGAGTGCCTTGTCGCCCGAACGGACAATGCGTCCACCGGCCAAAACATGCACGAAGTCCGGCTCGATGAAATCCAGCAGACGCTGGTAATGCGTTACCATGACAAGGGCCCGATCCGGACTGCGCATGGAGTTAACTCCACGGGCAACCACCTGCAGAGCATCGATATCCAGGCCGCTGTCTGTCTCGTCGAGAATTCCCAGGGTCGGTTGCAGCAACATCATCTGCAGTAACTCATTGCGCTTCTTTTCGCCGCCCGAAAAACCTTCATTCACACCGCGTTTGAGAAACATCGGATCCAGATCGACAACCTTGCATGTTTCCCTGGCTATCTTCATGAAACTGACGGCATCGATAGGCTTTTCACCGCGCTGCTCCCGCTGGGCATCCACCGCCGCCTTAAGAAACTCCATATTGCTCACGCCGGGAATCTCCACCGGGTATTGAAAGGCCAGGAAAAGGCCCAGCCGCGCCCTCTGCTCTGTCTCCAGTGCAAACAAGTCCTGACCCAGGAAGGTGGCAGTACCTGCGGTAACGTTATAACCCGGCCTGCCGGCCAATACATGTCCAAGCGTACTCTTGCCGGAGCCGTTGGGACCCATGATCGCGTGTACCTCGCCGGCGTTAACCGTGAGGTTCAAGCCCTTGAGTATGTCCGTGCCATCGACACTGGCGTGCAGATTTTCTACCTTAAGCATTAAGCTGTCTCTCCTTTACGTATATTGCAGCAGGCTTGCGCCGCGCGCTAACCCACAGAGCCTTCCAGGCTCACTTCCAACAGCTTGCCCGCCTCTACCGCGAACTCCATCGGGAGTTCCTTGAATACTTCCTTGCAAAAGCCGTTCACTATCATCGACACCGCTTTCTCGGCATCCAGGCCCCGCTGCTGGCAGAGGTACAGCTGATCCTCACTAACCTTTGATGTAGTCGCCTCATGCTCAATAACGGCTGTCGGATTGCGGCTCTCTATATAGGGGAATGTGTGTGCTGCACAGCGATCGCCAATCAACAGTGAGTCGCACTGTGTGTAATTGCGTGCACCGTTGGCCTTCGGGCTCATTCGCACCAGCCCCCGGTAAGCGTTAGAGCTGCGGCCAGCGGAAATGCCTTTGGAGATAATGGTCGAACGGGTATTTTTGCCCAGATGTATCATCTTGGTGCCGGTATCGGCCTGCTGAAAATTATTGGTGAGTGCCACGGAGTAGAATTCACCGACACTGTTGTCACCACGCAAGATACAACTGGGGTACTTCCAGGTGACCGCTGAACCGGTCTCTACCTGAGTCCAGGAGATCTTCGCATCGCGATGTGCAACACCACGCTTGGTCACGAAATTGTATATGCCACCACGGCCCTGCGCATCACCCGGATACCAGTTCTGCACAGTGGAATACTTGATCTGTGCACCATCCAGCGCTACCAGCTCCACCACTGCTGCGTGGAGCTGGTTCTCGTCTCGCATAGGGGCGGTACAACCTTCGAGGTAGCTGACATGACTACCCTCGTCGGCGATGATCAGGGTGCGCTCAAACTGACCGGTCTTGGCCTCATTGATACGAAAATAGGTGGACAGTTCCATGGGGCAGCGCACGCCCTTGGGGATGTAAACGAAAGAACCGTCGCTAAATACCGCGCTGTTAAGCGCTGCATAGTAGTTATCTTTCCGGGGCACCACAGTGCCCAGGTATTTGCGCACCAGTTCCGGGTGCGAGTGTACTGCTTCAGAAATAGGGCAAAAAATAACGCCTGCTTCCGCGAGCTTGCCGCGGAATGTGGTCGCAATAGAGACAGAGTCAAAAACAGCATCTACCGCCACACCGGCCAGCATCTCCTGCTCGTGCAGCGGAATGCCGAGTTTTTCATAGGTTGCCAGCAGGTCCGGATCGACTTCATCCAGGCTCTTGGGTCCATCTTTCATACTCTTCGGTGACGAAAAGTAGGAAATCTCATCGAGATCAATCTTCGGGTAGTGCACGTGAGCCCAGGTGGGCTCGACCATTTTCTGCCAACCTCTGTAGGCTTCCAGGCGCCACTCCAGCAGCCATTCCGGCTCCTTCTTGTTCCTGGAAATAAACCGGATGACGTCTTCATCCAGCCCGGGCGGCAGTGTGTCCGACTCAATAGCCGAAACAAACCCGGCAGCATATTCACGCTGTATGACCTGGTCGATGTGTTCCTGTGACATGTTCTATTACCTCTGACGTCCCATCGGGGCGACTCCGTCGCGGCGGGACTGACTACAAATTGCTGGTGGGAATCTGGCCGTTGCTACGTGCCGGCTCTACGTTGCGCAGTTCCTGCCTCAGGGAGACACTGCGAATATCCTGCCGTTCTACGAGATCCCCCAGGGAGATGCCCTGCAGGAAATCCCTGACCTGGTCAGACAAATCCATCCACAGGTGGTGGGTCAGGCAGGTCTCCCCCTCCTGACAATCGCCGGCGCCACCGCAGCGGGTGGTATCAGTATCTTCATTAACTGCGGCTATCACTTCTGCCACGCTTATCGTGTTGGCCTGACGGCCCAGGTGATAACCGCCGCCGGGACCGCGAACGCTTCTTACCAGTTCCTGCCGACGCAACTGGGCAAAAAGTTGCTCCAGGTAGGAAAGGGATATACCCTGCCTGTCTGAAATGCCCGCCAGTCGTATCGGAGCTTGCTCCTGATGAAGTGCCAAATCCAGCATGGCGGTCACGGCGTATCGGCCCTTTGTAGTCAATCGCATGGAAGTTTACTCCGACTGGTTTTCATCACCTTTACCTGACCGAAATATTGTCATAACCAAGTAATTTAGTCAAGTATATACCGCAGTAAATTAGTCAAGTATAGGCAGGACTTTGCGATGCTCGCGCCCTGTCATCATCCGTGTTGCGCGGCAAAGGCATTTGGAACGCCATCGCTATTAAGCTAAGCTGCGTGGCTCGCTCAATTATAAGATTGCCACGAATGAATTGGATTCAAAGAATTACCATATACCTCGCTCTCACGCTACTGGCGGGGTGTAGCGTTTTCGAGTCAAAGACAGACGCAAATGCGTGTAATATCGACGTGCCTGCAAGCTGCCCAGTGTGCCCTGGCGTAGAGACGCTGCAATGTCCCGAGCCTCGAGTAGTGGAAAAAATTGTCACGGTGACCCCGCCTTCGCCGGTAATCACGCCCCCACCCAAACCCACTACCGCCGGAAAAATGAACCTGCCAATTGTGGGCGCTATAGAGTGGGCAACAGTGGAACCCGGCGACTTACACATGGAAGCCCGCATTGATACAGGCGCGGAATTCACGTCTGTGCACGCAGAGGACATCCAGTTGGTAGAGAAGGACGGCAAAAAGTGGGTGCATTTCTCGCTGTTAAACCCTGCCACCAATACCAAAGTGTCAATGGAGCGACGCCTGCGCAAAAAAGTAAGAATCAAACAAAGCGACAGCGAAAAGCAAACCCGCTACGTGGTGGAAATGTGGATTACTGTTGGCAAAATACGTTCGCTGGTTGAGGTAACACTGTCCGACCGAGATCACATGGAGTACCCGCTGTTGATCGGGCGCAATATGCTCGTTGACACCATGATTGTAGATGTCAGCGACCGCCACAGGACGAAATCGCAGAATAAAGGTAATGCGCCACTATGATGGCTTCCAGAACACGAATCGGTTTGATCGCGGGCGGTCTTTTTTTCCTCGGTGTCGGCCTGACACTGTACAAGGCTTTCATTCTGGGTTTCCCGCTGCTTCCGGGGGAATACCGCGAAGTCTGGACCATTGAGTCAAAAATCAACTTCAAGCCCACCAAGGGCCCGGTGCAGGTAGACCTTAAGCTGCCGGGCAGTCTGGCCGGATGGGTAATCCTGGAGGAACATTTTGCCTCGTCGGGCTTCGGCTTCACCGTAGTGGAAAATTCTGATACGCGAGAGGCACGCTGGACCCGGCAGCAGCTCGTCGACTCAACGACGCTCTACTACAAATTGCAGGCCTACCGCCCAACCGATAGTGAACTGGATGACCTGACCCCACCAACCATAGAGAAACCCAGGTTGGAAAAAGACCAGTCCGCAGCCATGGAACGCCTGATCGGCCTGCTGAGCGAGCAGTCTTCGGATACTGCCAGTTTTGTCAGTTTACTGGCGACGGAATTTAATAAGGACAGCGATGCCCAGGACCACGATGCACAATTTCTATTGGGCACTTTCGATGAGCCTGAAAAAGTCGTACTGCTCGCCGTTCTCGCCCACGCAGGCATACCCGCCCAGGAAATACGGGGCATAAGACTGGAGGACGGACGGCGACGCCAGACTCTCAGTTCACTGATAGAATTTCACGACGGCGACCGCTGGCTGATTATCGACCCCGCAAGAGCCAGCATGGGCATGCCGGACAATTTTTTTGTCTGGCAGCGCGGTAACGGCGCCCTGTTGGGAGTAATCGGCGGCGGCGACTCCAGTCTCGAATTCGCTCTGGTAAGCAACCGGCTGCCCGCCAAGACCGTGACCAGCATGGAACAAATGGCCCACGCCTATGCCCTGCTGGATTTCTCTATTTATGCACTGCCCGTTGAACAGCAAGGTGCCTTCAAAGGCCTGATGCTTATTCCTGTCGCGGCACTGGTGGTGGTCATTATGCGGCTTCTGGTCGGCCTTAAAACCTCCGGCACCTTTATGCCAATCCTGATTGCACTGGCATTCCTGCAAACCACGCTCCTCACAGGCCTGTCCCTATTCATTATTCTGGTGGGAGCGGGCCTGTGGATTCGCTCCTGGCTAAGCCATATGAACCTGTTGCTGGTCTCGCGAATCTCAGCGGTCATCATTGTAGTGATCTTCATGATGGCTACCACGGCTATTATCAGCTACAAATTCGGGCTGGACCGGGCGCTGACGGTGACGTTCTTCCCCACTATCATTCTTGCCTGGACCATTGAGCGGATGTCCATCCTCTGGGAGGAAGACGGCTGGAAGGAAGTACTCAAACAGGGCGGCGGCAGTTTGCTGGTGGCTATTCTCGCCTACATGGTAATGACCAACAGCCTGGTGGAGCATCTGACTTTCAATTTCCCCGAATTGACGCTCAGCCTGCTGGCGGTGATTCTGCTGCTGGGAAAATACACGGGATACCGCCTCTCCGAGCTATACCGGTTTAGCGATCTGGATAAGCCCACATGATCAAGCTGATTTCTCCGCGCAAGTTGCGGGAGCTTGGAATACTGGGCATGAATCGCCGCAATGTCGGCTTTATTGGCAAGTACAATCCGCGCAAGAACTACCGTCTTGTCGACGACAAATTGCAAACAAAGGAAACTGCACTGCGCCACAACATCCGGGTGCCAGAGCTGTACGGTGTCATCGAGTACCAGCATGAGATCGCCGCAGCAACTCGCAAGCTGGACAAACACGAGGGCTTCGTAATCAAGCCGGTGCAGGGCAGTGGCGGCAAAGGTATCCTGGTCATAATCGGGCGCGATGGTGAGCTCTTTAGAAAATCCAGCGGCACTCTTATAGATGCCGCCGAAGTGCGTCGCCACCTGTCCAATATACTCGCCGGCCTCTACAGCCTGGGTGGCAGAAACGACAAGGCAATGATCGAGGCACTGATCCGCTTTGATCCCTACCTGGAAAAATACAGTTTCGAAGGCGTGCCCGATGTGCGGGTGATTGCCTTCAAAGGTGTCCCCGTCATGGCCATGGTACGCTGCGCGACACACGAATCCGATGGCAAGGCAAACTTGCATCAGGGGGCTGTAGGGGTCGGCATAGACATCGCATCGGGCAAAGCAGTACGCGCCGTGCAGCACGGGCACCTGGTCACCAATCACCCGGATACCGACGCCTGCTTTGCAGAGTTGCAAATTCCCCACTGGAGCCAGATCCTGGATCTCGCGTCGCGCTGCGTAGCGATGACCGGGCTCGGTTACCTGGGAGTGGATATTGTGCTCGATAAACTGCGCGGGCCCATGTTACTTGAGCTCAATGCCCGTCCAGGCCTGGCCATTCAGGTGGCCAATATGGCGGGACTGCGTCACCGGCTGGCGGTGGCTGAAAAGATCGCTGCGCAAACCGACAACCACGAGGAAAAAATAGCGCTCGCGAGACAGCATTTCGGTGTTGAGCACTAGAGCAGGCATACATGGCGTGGTGAAACCGGCACTGATACCATGGGTCTCTTACATGCACGAAGTCCCCCTCTCTTGAAACGACTGATCATCCCCGGCATCCTCCTCGCTACAGTGCTCGCCCTGTTCCAATGGGGTAACCGTATTCTTGAACATACTCTGGATGCAAAACTACCCGGGCTGCTTACCCGGGAACTGGGTTTACAAGTCACGATCGACCCGGTGAAAACCTGGGTTCCGACACTAACGGTGCAGACACCCAGGCTGGTCATGGGGGACCCCGCGAACCCGGCATTAGTGGCGACTGCGGTCGATCTCTCCCTCGACTGGTCTGGCCTGCTGCGAGGCGAGATTCGTCTGCGCCGGGGCGTGGGCTCAACGTTGATGGTAAACCCCTCGTTGTGGCCAGGCAACGACGCACCCTGGCCCACCGACTACAGTTTTATTGAACCCTACCTCCCGAACTACCTGGCCCTGGACAGCGTACGTTACGTGACCGCCGATGGGAGCAGCCACACATTTATTAAGCCGCAGTGGCAACGCCAAACTCCCGCGGTCAAACTGCAATGGCAAGACAGTTGGAATGAACAGGGCATTGGTCTCACCGGAGTATTACATTCCCTGCCTGATCTGCTGCAACTGCGTCGCCTGGAAGTTGAGCTTACCGCCACCACCGCCGGTAAGAACAGTGACGAGATTACAGCAGAGCTGAACCTGCAGCCGAACAGCAGCTCGGGCTACCAATTCATTACGACAATCACGGCCGGAGGCATGAAAGCGCAACTCAATACTGGCAGCGATTCGGCCTGGGCACTGCCCACAGAGTCCACCACCAACATCAAATCTCTGGACCTCAAAAAACTCATAGCACTGGTTAATAATTTTCGTGGTGATAATACCGAAAAGGGAGTAGATGCCTGGCTGAAAACCTCTGTACCAAACCTCGACTGGCCGGTACACACAGGGCAGGTTTCAATAGCAGAAGTTCGCTGGGAGGACGAGGTTGCGCTACACAACCGCATCGACTTCGAAACAGGACCCCAGGGTATTGGCATTCCATCCATCACCAGCAGCGGCCCCGGTGGCGCACTGAAGGGCAATGCGAATATCGTCAATTCAAGCAATGGCTGGAGGGTGCTCGCAAAAGCAGACATCACCGCCAACACGAGCGGGCAAGGTCTGGCAGCGGCCTACCTGGAATCCGACTGGCTGTGGCACGAGGGCAACTCAACCATTCAGGGGCAAGGCGATACCTGGGGCGCGCTGCTGAACTCGCTAACAGGAGATATCGCGCTTAAGTTAGAGCATAGAGGTACGGTGAAAACCCCGGTCAGTATCACCGCCAAACTGGATAGTCACCCGGGGGAGCTAGCCCTTGAAAATCTGGAAATCAAGCTCGCCGATGGCCGCATCTTCGGCTGGGTAAAACTGGCCGGTGACGAACAGAAACGCCTCAGCGCAAATATAAACGCCGAACAGGTAGAAGCTGACTTCCTAATTCCGGACGCCAACCCCAACGCACCGCCAGGGCTGCCGGTACCGGAATTTCTCGAGCTGATGCCGGAGGTAGACCTGGATTTGCAACTGGAAATCAACGAACTCTCTGCAGGCGACATGCTTATTTCCAACGCGAATTTCGCCATAAAACGAAGCCCCGACAACGGTAGTGTCACAGTTCATGCTACGCGTGTCGGCAGAGGCGCAGTTGATCTGGCGCTCACCGCCGCAATATTCCCTGACAAGCCTTCGCAAGTGACCATGGATGCCACGCTTACCCGTGTTAACTTCGCGAGACTGTTCGAGCAATCATCAGGGCTAGTGGACTCGCGCACATCCGGAACCATCAAGTTAAACAGCCAGGGTAAGGGCTTGAACCAGATATTCAAGGCCATGCGGGGGACAGCCAAGCTCGAGCTTGAATTCAGACAGGACCACGACTGGAAGCGAGCTGCAAAGCCGCAGGAGCAATTGCAGCTTTCTGGCGATGCCTCACTGGAGATGACCCAGACAAGAATTATCGGACTGCAGATCACCGGCCTGGTGATGGATAATGTTGTGCAGAACTTAACTGGCAGTCTATCCATGGTCGATGGGCGTAATCCCTGGCTAGAAGCGGATTTGACTTCCAGCCGACTGGATCTCCCAAGTCTGCGAAATTTTCAGTCACAGACTGCTACGACCGCCACGACTGAAACAGACTCTAACCCGCTAGAAACACTCAAAAATCTGGGCCACTCAAGGATAAGCCTAAAGGTAGACGCTCTGAAACTGCAGAATACGACTCTTACCAATGCCGCGGCTCAGGTCTCCACGGCCCCGGATAGTGTCACCATTGAGCAATTGGACTTTTCACTTGATCAGGGGCAGCTCACCAGCAAGGGTTCCATCAACTGGCAAAAGGAGGAGGCGGCATTTTCTCTGGATGTCAAAATCAAGGGCCTGGAAATAGAAAAATTGATGACCGAATTGCCCGATAGGGAGGCAGTGCCCTTGTCCGGGAGTATCAACCTCAGCAGTGCGGGCAGCACCCTGGACAAAATGCTGGCCAGCCTGTCCGGGGATATCAAACTCAGCACCCCCCTCAGTACAGGCAGCGCCAAAAGTAGCCCCGGTGATAATCTAGCGCAAATAGAGATGTCGGCAAGCAGGACGGCTGACGGCATGCGCGCCGAGATCCGGCGTTTTCAATGGGCGGGTACGGACCTGACGGGAAGCGTGCAATATCGTGAAACAACACCACCGCTGGTGGAAATTGAAATCGGTGGTGGTGCCCTCTCCATCTCGCCCTTTGAGAAAGAAGATACACTGCCGGCAAAGGACAAGAAGACGGAAGACGATACATCGATAATCGGAAGCACAGCAGAGGCCGGTGCCAGTATGTTGGGCGCTGCGGTAACCGCGCCGATGAGAGCTATTTTCGGGCCGAGAGAAGCCAAGCCTGGAGATAAACTATTCAGCTCTACCCCCATGTCCTTTGACTGGATGAGCAATAATCGCCTTACTTTGAAGGGCAAGTTAGACACCATCACCAGTAACCGAACCAGCGCCAGTGACGTTCAGTTTTCCGGCAAGCTGAGCGATGGCGATTTCACCATGGAAGCCACCGCGGGCATGGTCAACAAGGGTAGCGGCTCAGTGAAGTTAAACCTGAACGTGGCAGAGGTACCGGCAACGTTGGCGTTTAACGGTAGCTTCAAGGACCTGCGTGGCAAGTTGATCAAAGCGGATATTCCCCGCAGCGGCAGCTTCAACGTGACCACCTCGGGCCAGAGCCAGGCGGAACTGGCAGCGAATGCCAACGGCACAGTGTACCTGGAGTTGGGAGCCGGCCCTATCGACTATAGAAATCTCACGCTTTTGACAGCTGATGTCGCTACCAGTGCTTTTCAGACGCTGATACCGGGTGTGGAAAAGAAGCAGCCTGAGCTGGATTGCGCAGTAGTGCTGGCGGTATTCAAGGACGGTATTGGCACCACACCTTTTGGCTATGCCGCGCGCACGCAGGATGCCAATCTGATTGGAAAGGTAGATATCAATCTTAAAAAGGAACTGCTGCACATGAGCTTCAGCTCCAGTAATCGAAAAGGGGTTGGCCTATCGGTGGGTAGCGTGTTTTCCAACACTGTTGAGATTGAAGGCCCCCTCACAGACCCCAGCGTCGTTCCCAATACCACCGGCCTGCTGTGGCGAGGTTGGGCAGCCGTAATGACCGGTGGGCTCTCAGTGCTGGGCGAAAGTGTGTTCAAACGCGTCCTGGCAAGTGACAACCCCTGCAAATCCGTTCAACACCATATACACAAAAATTTTTGCGGCACCCCCGAGGCAACCGGCGCATCACCAATGGTTTGCCCCGCAACACCTGACCCACAATAGCAGCGGTGCGCCGGCGATCATTATCCACTAAAATGGACGCTTCAAACCCCGACAGAGACCCACTACCCTTGGCAGATGAGACCCCAGACAGTTTACCCGATGGTACCCTGCTCGCCGCTATTGACCTGGGCAGTAACTCCTTTCACCTCATCATTGCCAAAGTAGAGCATGGGGAAATGCGCCCGGTAGAGGCACTGGCTGAAAAGGTGCAGTTGGGTGCCGGCCTCGAAGACGAACATCTGTCACAAGAGGCCTTAGATCGCGGCCTGGAATGCCTCAGTCGCTTCGCCGAGCTGCTTAAAAGTGTTGAGCCCGAACGCGTGCGAGTTGTTGGCACCAATGCGTTGCGAGTCGCTCGCAACCGGCAAGCGTTCACCCTGCCCGCCCGCCGTATCCTGGGCACCCGGGTGGATGTAATCTCCGGTCGCGAAGAGGCGCGCCTGGTATACCTGGGTGTCGCACACACCCTGGCGGACGATGTGACTTCCAGGCTGGTAATCGATATCGGCGGAGGTAGTACCGAGCTAATCATCGGTCAGCGATTCGAACCTCAACGCCTTGAAAGCCTGCAAATGGGCTGTGTGTCTTACGCCGGAACTTGCTTTGCTGGTGGCAAGATCACTAGCGCCAACTATCGTCAAGCCTACGAAAGTGCGCGCCTGCTCCTGGCCCCGATACGACTCGAGTACCACGCAAGGCACTGGCAGGATTGTGTGGGCTCATCGGGCACGTTGCGAGCCATCGACGCCCTTCTTACGCAGAACGGTTGGACTGAAGCAGGTATTGACCGGGGCGGCTTGCGCAAACTCGAGGAAAGGCTACTGCAGTTTAAACATATGGATGACATTGAACTGGACGGCCTGGCCGCACAGCGACGCAATGTAATCCTGCCGGGGGTGGCCATCATCAGTGCTCTGTTCGATGTGCTGGGTATAGAGCATATGCGCTCGTCCAGCGGCGCCCTTCGGGAGGGTGTAATCTACGACCTGATGGGGCGTCTCTCCCACGAGGATGTTCGCGAGCGCACCATCAACGCACTCATGCAGCGCTATTCCGTGGATGAGGATACCGTGAAGGTTGTCGAACGCCGAGCGCGGGTATTTTTTACCACGGCGCGGCAGGCCTGGCAGCTGGACACCCCTGACTGGGAGCTGCTGCGTTGGGCTGCTCACACGCATGAGATCGGTCGTGCAATTGCCCATAAAAATTTTAACCGCCACTCTGCCTACGTCTTGCGCAATGCTGATTTGCCGGGCTTTTCGCAGGAGGAGCAGGAACAGCTCGCGGTGCTGGCACTCGGCCAGCGCGGCAAACTGGCCAGCGAGCTTTATACCGACATCGCTGAAACGGAACTGCCCCGACTGCAGCGACTGGTGACCATCATGCGCCTCGCGGTGTGCTTCAAACACGTGGAAACGCTGGAGCGTTTACCCGATTTTGCCCTGGAGGCTGGGCCAGACAGCTTGTCGCTCACCTTTCCGCCGGACTGGCTGGAGCAACACCCCCTCACCGCCCGTGAGCTCGCGGGGGAGCAGGAAGTGCTGGCAAAAATGGGGCTTGAACTACGCATCGATTAGTGGCTCATCGCGGCTAGCCCAGCCTGCGAGCGGTTATCATTTTATTCTCAAAGGGCGGTTAGCACGCCAATTTGTCACTTCTGTAACAATTTGTTTTTTTCCAAGCCTGACTTTGTTCCTCGCTACTCAGCCCAGCCAAAATGCAGCCTGAAACTTCCATTTTTTGTGATTTTACCAACTGTTTCCCCGATGTTCACGCGCCCTACACTCTAAACACCTGCCCAGCAGGACTTCGACCCGGCCCAAACTAGCGTGAGTTACACCTTCTTTCCAATATAATTATGAAATAACACCCGCAAATCATTATTTTTATTGGTTTTATTTTTTTCCTGTGTTAAAAAGTGTGGCGTGAGTCCGGAAAAGGCGCTAATTGGCGGCATCTCCATAATCGACCAACAATAACCGGGCCACAGGAAAAACCATAAAAGTGAAACAGCACCCTGCGAGGTAGTGGCACATGTACGTTACCGCAGAACACCTGAGAGACAATGTCATCAGGCCCACACTGAAGTACCTGGGAAAATGGTCTCACAGTAGTGAGAGCTTCCTGCTCAACGCAGCCATAGACGGCCCTGACCTGGGCCTGTTTTCTCCACGAAATGAGGGACTTGGACTCTTCCATATCACGGCTGCCCAGCACCGTGACTTGTGGGATCGCTACCTGGCGTTCAACCCGGAGATGGCGAGCCGGATTCGCGGACTGGCCAGCCAGAGAGCCTTCCTCAGCGATCCCGACAGTGAACTACAGACCAACCTCAGTTATTGCACAGCAATTGCATGGCTGCTTTACCAGCGCTCGGGGTTGGCCGCGACGGATACCTCGTCACAGGAGCAGCGGGCTACTGCCTGAGTAACGCTTCGCGGGCCCGCCCGGCCCCCTTTATCGCCTCCCACAGCTGAAGATCTTCGGGACGGTCGATATCCGCCAGCGGCGGCAATTCTGACCACTCCAGCCCAACACCCTGAAGACGTTCCCGCGTAGCGGCCAACACTGTATCAGTGCCCCAGGCAATGCCCGCAAACATCTCTCTACACGGCCGCCTGGCCCCCACCAGCACGTAACCGCCGTCCAACGCCGGGCCCAGCACCACCTCTGAACTATCCAGCGCAGCGAAGGCAGCTTCCAGATAGTCGCGATCAATGCCCGGACAGTCACTGCCCACCAGGATCACACGCTCATATCGGCGCAGGCCGTCTGCCAGCGCCTGGTACATTCTCTCGCCGAGGTCGGCCCCTTGCTGCCGCCTGATAGCCAGAAGACCCCGATCTCGACAGCGTGCAAACAGCGCATGTTCCAGGGCCCCTGCCACCACCAACTCAACAGGGCCCAGGCCGGCGCCAACCAAGCTGTCGGTTGTCCACAGCACTAATTCGCTATGCAGGTCACAGGCCGCGCTGGCACTAAGGTGGGGCATCATCCGGGTTTTAACTGCTCCCGCTCTCGGCTCCCGGGCAAACTGGAGCAACAGGGAACTGCCCGCATCAGCGACCATAGTAGTACCGCCAGAGACGGTGGGGAGAAACACCCGCGAAATAGGCCAGTCGCAGCCCCCACATGGACAGGACTGTACGCACCACACCATGCTGTTCCCAGCGCCGGCTAGAAGTCACAATCGGTTCCGCAATCACCAGCGGGCGGGCCAGCTGCCGCAAGCGCTTGCAGTAGGCCACATCTTCCATCAAGGGTATGGGGTCAAAACCGCCGGTCTGTTCGAACACGGCCCGCTGCAGGAACAACATCTGATCGCCGGTGGCTACGTGGGTTAACCGGGATCGCTGATTCATAAACCACTCGATCACGCGAAACACCGTTCTGGCGCCGTCAAGGCGGACCCGGAAAAAACCCCAAAGCGGCCCGGTGGCAACATATTCACGCAGGCGAATATCACTCACCTGAGGCAGGGAATCTGCGTGCAAAAAACACAGGTACTCAGCGTCGGTCGCACGGCCGCCGAGGTTCATCTGGCTAGCGCGGCCGGCCTCCCCCAACAGCAGCCGCGTGCACAGCGGCATGGCCTGAGCCACCGTTGCGTCCTGGCTGCCGCCATCAACCACGATTAATTCACTGTTGGGGAAGCCGGCTCGCAAGCGAGTCAGCACAGTGGCTATACGATCCTGCTCGTTCAACACAGGAATAATAAAAGCAATGTCAGGCACTACTGCCAGCCAGCCTGAGCCGGTGCCACCCGGGAGAGTGTCTCAACGCAGCGGCAAGCCGACTCATGACTCCAGTGCCCCACCGCAACTGCTGCCCTGGCCAGCGGTGCAGCCGTAGCAATGTTCACCGGTGTAAATGGGGTTGCCGACCAACTCTGGGCCCTGGGGCAGGTTGGCAATATGGCGCCGCCTGTCGCTGGCCAGTATGGGCAGCTCCAGCATCTGGTTGAAATCACAGTCGTAGACATATCCTTGCCAGTCGATACTGAGCAGGTGGCGACACATCACTGTATCGAGATTGGCCTGACGGAAGTTATCCCGCAGCAGCTGCATATAATCCACGTACTGATCCTGCGCCAGCAACACGGCACCGAAACGGCTGATAGGCATATTCGTGATGGTTAACAATTCGTCGAACTGGATATCGTGGCGCCGCCCCAGCTCTCGCCGGTAATCTTCCTGCAGACCAGCCTGTGGCGGCGGCAGTACCGCCCCCACCGGGTTGTACACAAGGTTGAAGCGCAAATCGGGCTCGCGGCCATAGCCTAGCTGGTTCAGCAGGCGGATGGCCCTGATACTCTGGGCGTAGACACCTTTGCCCCGCTGCTCTTCCACGTTGTCTTCGAGGTAGCAGGGTAATGACGCGCATATTTCCACCTGATGCTCGGCCAAAAAAACGGCGAGATCCTCCTGACCGGGTTCGAACAATACCGTGAGATTACAGCGGTCTATAACCTCCACCCCCAGTGCTCTCGCCTCTCGCACCAGGTAGCGAAAATGCGGGTTCAATTCCGGTGCGCCGCCGGTGAGATCCAGCAAACCGATATTCTCTCGCGCCAAAAGCGCCAGCACCTGTTCGATTGTTTCCAGCTCCATGGACTCGGTGCGATTCGGGCCTGCATTAACGTGGCAATGCACACAGCTCATATTGCACAGGTAGCCCAGATTAACCTGCAGCGTGCGTAGTTCTCTGCGAGTGATGGGGGGAAAATCGCTTTCCAGCAGTAGCGGCCGGGTATTCTGCATGGGCTTGGTGCCGTTGTCTGGTTTGCGGTCTGGGGCCCGCATGTCACCGTATTATTCGAACCGGTTTCAGTACTGCGCTTTGCGCTCCGCCGGAGTGAGAAGACTGTGAGTATCGCCCATCAGATACTGGAATACCACGTTATAGGACAGTACCGCCTGCACATACTCCCGTGTTTCCTTGTAGGGAATAGTATCCACCCACACGTCCACAGGCACGGTCTTCCCGGCTTTGTTACGCCAGCGGTCCACGCGGTGTGGGCCCGCGTTGTACGCTGTGAGTGCAAATACGCGGTTGCCACCAAACCGATCGAGTAGCTGACGGTAGTAGGCGCTGCCAAGCAGCACATTGTGCTCTACTTCGAACAAATCGGCACTGGCCTGACGCTTACCCAGGGATGCAGCCACCTCGCGCCCGGTTGCGGGCATCAGTTGCATCAGGCCGCGGGCCCCCACCGGTGACCTGGCCTGGGGATAGAACGCGCTCTCGCGCCGCGCAATGGCCATCAACTCGCTACTCGGCACGTTCTGAATCGATGCATTGCGGCGGAAGGCATCCTGATAGGGCATGGGAAAGCGCACATCCAGTGCATCCCATGCCTTGGCCCGGGAGGCGGCGTCTATCGCCATACGGTACCAGCCCTGCGCAACCGCCAACTGCGCCAGCTGTTCATTACGCCCCGCGTCTTCGCTGCCCTGCAGCAGGTAATACCACTCGGAATGTGCCAGGTCGTAGGACTCGTGGAAGTTGAGTTCACCGACCCGGCGCACCACCGGGTTTTGCTGCAACTGGGTCGCGGTCACGGCATCAAGTACCTGTGTTTGGTGATTGAACGCGTAGGATTTGCCCAATCTGTCTGCCGCCAGGAAGCCGTGGTAGCTGCGTTCGCCCGCCAGCGCGGCAAACAGGGCGCTGGCAGACGCAGTATCGCCCTCCTCTTCCAGCAGTCGCGCCTGCCAATAGCGCCAGACATCCGCTGCCCGGCGCTCCGCCGACAGCAGCGGCAGTGTTTTCGCCATCACTGGCCAGTTCTGCTCAGCCAAGGCCCAGCGCAGATATATTTCTACCAGCCTGTCGTCCTGCAGGCGCGTGAGTGCACCCGGCAACCAGGGCGACAACGCCTCTGCTCTGGCAAACAGGCCGTGCAGCGCAATGGCGCTCTCAACCTGACGCTGCTGTTCTGCGGTAAAGGTGAGTTCACCCTGGTACTGCTGCCAATATTGCAGCGCTTTGACTGGAGTGTAGCGCGCCAGTAGCGCGAGACCATGACTGGCTATATCGGCTGAATAGGGGCTGTTGACAGGCAGGGTTTGCTGCCGTATTTTTCCCGGCTGCAGATATACCGCCAGCAATTTGTCTGCCCAAGGGGCCAGTTCCGGGCTCGCCCGCTTGGCCACATATGTCATCAGGGACCGCTGGCGGGCATCAAACGCCTTCAGCTGCCTTGACCAGACCACCTCATCGCTGAGCTGGCCGGCCTTCAGCCATGCAGTGAACAGCGGATCACACACCTTGGGGCGCGATTGACCGTAGTCCCACAAACGCTCGGCACCTACCCACGCGGTGTCAGTCTCACCCATCGCCAGTTTCGCTCGAAAGTAATAGCATTTCAGCTCAATACTGGAGGGTTCTTCCGGCTGCACCTGGAGAAAATCACTCCAGCGCCTCTGCTGGCCTGCCTTGGAGAGATAACGCAAAGCGAAGCGATTGGGCAGGGGCGACCCCGCCGTGTTGCTGATGAAACGCAGTGCATCTGCGGGCCGCACCTTGTCGGCCTGGCCGGTCAACTCGAAGTAGTCCAGGTAAATCGACAGGGGGTATTCCTCCAGCTCCGGACGCAGTGTCCGGTATTCTGTCCAGCGCCCCTTGTCCACGGCCTCCCGGGCGTCGGAATACTGCTGGCGGGCAGTGGCCAGGTCCTCTGCAGCAGGCTGTGCAATTGCGATTGAGGCGCTTGCAGCTGTCGCCAACAACACTGCGGTAAGTAGCCCTGGAACCCGAAATCTCAAACTACGTTACCTCTTGTTACAGGAAAAGCCGATCGCATCGGCACAGGGGTGCAAACGCGCGGTAGAGTGATATGAGACCATCGGGAAAGCAATAGTATCCACACAGAAATAGAAAAAGCCCGCCCGCGAGGCGCCGTCTGTGGCGCAGGCCGACCCGGAGCTGCACATTGATCTGCTGCAAAGCGCTGTTGAGGGTTCCGATAACGCGGATTCGCTTGCTATACTCCTGCCCCTTCGCCCTCGTAGCTCAGCTGAATAGAGCACTCCCCTCCTAAGGGAGATGTCGCAGGTTTGAATCCTGCCGAGGGCGCCACTTCAGAAAAGCACGGCTAATCGCCTGTCTCGTCGGAGCTATCCGCTGATGACACCATGGAGTGCATCCAGTACAACCGTACCTGGGCCACCCGGTAACCCAGGGCGACCACCGCCAGCACCAGCGCCAGGACCGACAAGGTAACAGGATTGCCCAGCAGCCATAACACCAGCCCGAACAGACAGAAACAGACAACCATCACAGTAGTAGCCAGGTAATCTCGCCAGGTCGCCGGCTCGACGTTGCGGAAAAAATAGTCGTTGTCAGGGTCCTGCCTGGCCTGGCGCATGGTCAGGTGGCTGCCATAGGTCGCAACACTCATAACAACGGCTAGCAGCAGAAACCAGAGCCAGAGCATAGCGGGCCCCATCAGGTCGATGAGGGCGAACTCCAGCAGGCCGATCAGAAACGGAATAAGTGTATCCTGCACTGAGGGCAACCAGGTAAAACGCAACACAAAGCTGACATAAAACACCCAGATCAGCAGCATACCCAGTAGCATCACCGCCAACTGCAACCAGCCTATCACCGCCTCGGCACCGCCCTCCCAGAGGAAGCCACTGTCTTCTATACGAGACCAGTACAACTCCAGCGCCAGCGCCTGAATCATACTCAAAATGGTGAGGATAATGGACGGCAGGAGCTCCTTCGCCCGTTCGATATTATGCTTCATGCGGAGGTTTCCCAAAGTTGACACAATGCAATGTAGCTCGTTTCGGCGAGCATGCAAAATCCCTTGTGACATTGCGACTGTCAGAAAGCTGAGTAGAATGGGTCGCTACCAAAATACAGGGAAAAGTTTTATGTCATCAAAATTGCAGGGGAAAGTGGCTGTTATCACCGGCGGTGCCAGCGGTATTGGAGAGGCCACGGTAATCAAATTCGTGTCGGAAGGTGCCAGGGTGGTTATCGCCGATATGCAGGTCGCGCGCGGCGAAGCTCTGGCAGCGGCACACCCGGAGAACGCTGTGTTCATCCGCACCGACGTCTGTATTGAAGAACAGGTCAAAGCTGCCATAGAGCTGGCAGTCCAGAAATGGGGCAGACTTGACTGCCTGTTCAATAACGCCGGCTTTGGCGGAGTCACCGGAGAAATACATGAAACGGATATGGGCGAACCCTACGAGCGAACTGTCGGTGCCATGCTTACCGGGCCGGTAATGGGTATGAAATATGCCGCACCCGTTATGAAGAGCCAGGGCTTTGGTTCCATTATCACCACAGCCAGTATTGCCGGTACCGGTGGCGGCTACGGCCCCCATATTTACACCGCCGTAAAGGCCGCGGTAATCAATCTGAGCCGCTCAGTGGCGCAGGAGCTGGGCCCCTTCAAAGTTCGGGTTAACACAGTGTGTCCCGGACTGATCAATACCCCCATATTTGCCGGACAACTGGCACGGAAAGACGAGAGCACCGATTTCGTCACGCCGCTGAAAGAAATGTCCGCGTTCGCACAGCCCATTACCCGCGCCGGTCTACCGGAGGATATCGCCAACGCCGTGTGTTTTCTCGCCAGTGACGAATCCGACTTCATCACCGGCCATGCGCTGGTAGTCGACGGCGGCATGACCCTCGGGGCCTGGCGCCACCCGGACCTCGGCCCCGGCTTCGCAGAAACCATTGCGGACATCCTGGGCACAGGCGCCCCCTCAGATGTCGATATGGTTTATCACGCTGAAACGATCGAGCAGGCCGCAAAATGACTATCGCAACCGAACATTTTGACGTCATCATTATAGGGGCAGGTTTGGCGGGTATCGGCGCCGCAGTACACCTGCAAAAACACTGCCCCGATAAACGCTACCTGATCCTCGAAGGTCGCGAGGCCATGGGCGGCACCTGGGATTTATTTCGCTATCCCGGAATACGGTCCGACAGCGACATGCACACTCTGGGTTACAACTTCAAACCGTGGGTCGCAGAAAAATCTATCGCCGAGGGCCCGGCGATCCTGAGTTACATCCATGAAGCGGCCTCGGAAAACGGCGTATCGGAGCATATCCGGTACAAGCAAAAGGTGGTGAAGGCCAACTGGAGCCGGGAGCTGGCGCAGTGGACGCTGGATGCGGACAGTGGGGATTCTGCCGAGCCAGTCAAATTTACCTGTAATTTCCTGCTGACCTGCGCGGGCTACTACCGATACAGCGAAGGTCACACTCCCGAGTTTCCCGGGCGTGAAAGCTTCCAGGGCGAGATCCTGCATCCACAGCAGTGGCCCGAACAACTCGACTACCGCGGCAAGAAGGTCATCATCATCGGGTCTGGTGCCACCGCTGTCACGCTGGTACCCGCCATGGCGGAGCAGGCGGAACATGTGGTGATGTTACAGCGCTCGCCATCGTACCTGATAAGTCGGCCTTTCAGGGATTCCACTGCGAACTTTCTGCGCAAGGTATTGCCCGACAGTTGGGCATACGCCCTGACACGCTGGAAAAACACCCTGTTGCAGCAGTTAATCTATCGACGCAGCCGCTCCCATCCCGGGCAGGTGCGCGCGAAATTGCTGGCGCGCGTACGCAAGGAACTGGGCCCGAATTATGACGTGGACACCCATTTCACACCCAACTACAACCCCTGGGACCAGCGCCTGTGCCTGGTGCCGGACAGCGACTTTTTCGAGGCTGTAAAAACTGGAGCGGCCTCAGTGGTCACCGATCACATAGAACGCTTTACACCAAGCGGTATTCAGCTGAAAAGCGGCCGAGAGCTGGAAGCCGATATCATTGTCACGGCCACGGGCCTGAACATGTCGCTTATGGGCGATATTGAATTCGGGGTGGACGGTGAAACCATAGACTTCGCACAGACATGGACCTACAAGGGTGTTATGTATAGCGGCGTTCCCAACCTGGTTAACACCTTTGGTTATATCAATGCGTCCTACACTCTGCGAGCTGACTTGACGGCGGAATATTTCTGCCGCCTGATCAACCGGTCGGATGAGTTGGGGAAAAAGCAGGTTACTCCCAGTCTGCGCCCGCAAGACCAGACGATGAAGGCCGAGCCCTGGATTACGGATTTCTCGTCCGGCTACATGGAACGGGTGATGCATATGTTCCCCAAACAGGGAGACCACATACCCTGGCTGAACCCGCAGGACTATTTCAAGGACAGAAAAATGTTCCGGGCCGAGCCTTTCGATGACGATGCACTGGTTTTCACCAACCCCTGACGCGCAACCCTCTGATATCATCGCAGGGCACTACCCTAATTCGCCGCTTGAGAGAGGACGCGTCAAATGCAAATCGGAATGATTGGTCTGGGTCGAATGGGCGCCAATATGGTGCGGCGGCTGATGCGCGATGGGCATGAATGCGTGGTGTATAACCACTCGACTCCAGCGATCGATGCACTGGCAGAAGAAGGCGCTATCCCGGCGTATTCCCTGGCGGAAATGATGACAAAGCTGCAGGCAGCCCGGGCTATCTGGTTGATGATACCGGCAGGCGTAGTAGACGACATTATAACGGAGCTCCTGCCACAGTTGTCAGCCGGGGACACTGTCATAGACGGTGGTAACTCCTACTACATTGATGACATCCGCCGCTCGCGCCAGCTTGCTGACGAAGGCCTTCACTATATCGACGTGGGCACCAGCGGCGGCGTGTGGGGGCTGGACCGGGGCTACTGCCAGATGATTGGCGGTGAAGCCGAGCCCGTGCAGCGCCTGCAGCCGGTGTTTGCATCTCTTGCACCTCCCATGGATACCGCGCCCCCCACCCCTGATCGCAACAGGCCGGGCAGTACCGCCGAGCACGGCTACCTGCACTGTGGCGGCGCGGGTGCTGGGCATTTCGTGAAAATGGTACACAACGGTATTGAGTACGGCCTGATGGCCGCCTTCTCCGAGGGTTTTAATATTCTGCGCAACGCCAATGTCGGTAGCGACAGCCAGGTGCACGATGCAGAGACCACCCCCATGCGCCATCCCGAGCACTATCAGTACGATTTCGACATAGGGGAAATCGCTGAACTGTGGCGCCGGGGCAGTGTGGTGAGTTCATGGCTACTGGACCTGACCGCCCACGCACTGCTTGAGGAACCGGAACTGGCATCGTTTTCCGGTCGTGTTTCCGATTCCGGCGAGGGCCGTTGGACACTCAATGCCGCGATCGACGAATCGGTGCCGGCGCCCGTGCTGAGCGCCGCACTCTACCAGCGCTTTTCGTCCCGTGGCGAATCTGACTTCGCAGATCGCATACTTTCGGCCATGCGCAGCGAATTCGGCGGACACCAAGAAAAAGATTAAAAAGACGGGTTAACGCTGTCATATAGATTCGCCTCCCGGCACACTCAGTAAATAAGTAGCAGTCGGGGTTATCTATGAGCGTTCACAACACGTCAGTGGCAAGGTACTTTCTTCTGGCACTCTTTGCCCTGGCGATCACAGCCTGCGGTGGCGGCAGTGGCGGCGGTACTGGCACCACCGACAATACGCCCCCATCCGCCCCACCCCCGGCACCCATCCCCCCAGAGCCGGAGCCTATCGTATTCACACCGAACGAGGCTGCCAGGTTTCTCAGTCAGGCCACCTTTGGGCCAAACGCTGCAGCTATAGAGGCTTTGGTGAAGTCCGGACCCGAAGACTGGCTCAGGGGCGAGTTGCAAACGCCGCCAACACTTCACCTCCAGGATGTGCTGTCGCGCTTTCCAGCCGATGGCAGCTTCCTTGACGACCAAAACAACCGGCTACCTCAGCTTGCATACACCGCATCTGATTCATTCTGGGAAAAAGCGATCACGGCAGATGACCAATTGCGCCAACGCATGGCCTTTGCCCTGTCACAAATACTGGTTATCTCCAGCCAGAGTGATCTCAGTATCGCGCCTCAAACAGTGGCTGCTTACATGGATCTACTGACCGAGGGAGCCTTCGGAAATTTTCGCGACCTGATCGAGAACGTTACCTACTCGCCTGCGATGGCAGTATATCTGACCTATCTGCGCAACCAGAAATCGGACCCCGGTAGCGGGCGTGTGCCCGACGAAAACTATGCCCGCGAGCTCCTGCAATTGTTCACACTGGGCCTGATAGAGCTGAACCCGGACGGTACTCCCACACCAGGGTCGGACGGCAGTTCGATCGAACTGTTCGGCAACAGTGACATTACCGGGCTTGCCAAAGTGTTTACCGGCCTGAGTTTTAGCGGTGCGGGGTTTAATACGCCACTTTTAGAAATTCCCTACGAATCTTTTTATCAGCCATTGAGTATGTTTAACGCCTACCACTCTTTCGAGGAAAAATCCTTTCTCGGCACCACTATCCCCGCAGATACCGGCGGTATTCAAACGATTGAGCGGGCTCTGAATACGATTTTTGCGCATCCCAATGTAGGCCCTTTTCTGGCTCGCCAGTTAATCCAGCGCTTTGTAACAAGCGCCCCCTCTGCGGCGTATGTCGGCCGGGTGGCCGCCACGTTTGACACAGGCAGCTATGCCCTCCCCTCTGGCGAAGCTGTCGGCAGCGGCAAGCGCGGTGACCTGGGGGCCACCCTGGCAGCCATTCTGTTCGATACAGATGCTCGCGGGAAGAGCTCTCAAACAAACCCCGAATTCGGCAAGTTACGCGAGCCGATAATCCGCTTTACCCACTGGGCCCGCGCCTTTAAAGTCAACAATGCCGACCCGAGCAATGAGCGCCTGCTGCGCGACACGAGTAGTTCCGAACTACTGGGCCAACACCCCTATCGCTCACCCTCGGTATTCAACTTTTACCGCCCGGGCTATATCGCCCCGGGCACTGAGACCGGCGCTGCCGGATTGACGGCGCCAGAAATGCAAATTGCCAATGCGTCCACCGTAATGGGCTATCCCAATTTCCTGACAGTGTATACGTTGGGCGTTTCTCCATTGGTCGATCCCGGAGCGGCCCGGGCATTTGAGGCCAGCTACACAGCCGAAGTCACTCTGGCGGCGAACCCGCAGGCCCTGCTTGACCACCTGGACCTGCTACTGACTTACGGCACGTTGAGCGAAGACACACGAGCGCGTATCACCGACGCGTTGGAAGTCATTAATCCCGACAGTAAAACTGGCCTGCTGAGTAGAGCCCGGCTGGCCAGCGTCATGGTTATGACCTCACCCGAATACATCGTAATGCGCTGATTTTTTAATCCAGGACATCACCATGCAAACTCGAAGAAAATTTCTCAAACTTTCCGCCGCCACGCCAATTGCCCTGGCCGGAAGTTCGATGCTGGGTTCATTGGCCGGCATGAACGCACATGCCATGGATACCAACGGTTACAAAGCGCTGGTATGCGTATTCCTGTTTGGCGGCATGGACTGCCACGATACCGTATTGCCCTACGACCAGGCATCTTACAACCAGTACGCTGCTATCAGATCCTCGCTGCTCCAATCCTACTCGGCCCTGCCCGGCGGCTCCAGCCGCACCCGCCAGGCTCTTTTGCCCCTGCGGGCCTCGTCGCCAATCTCTGGTGGGAGGCAGTTCGCTCTACCACCCCAGATGAGCGCCCTGCACAGCTTGTTCGGTGACGGTAAGGCCGCCATTGTGGGCAATGTCGGCCCCCTGCTACAGCCCACCAGCCGCGCCACCTTACTGAACGGCAGCGCGCCGTTGCCCAGGCGTTTATTCTCCCACAACGATCAACAGTCAACGTGGATGTCCTTCGCACCGGAAGGGTCGCAGCTAGGCTGGGGTGGACGTTTCGGCGACGTTGCCGCCAAAGCCGGCGCTAACATCAATAACAGCTTCTCGCAGATTTCCCTCGCCGGAAATACCGTTTTCCTGTCAGGAGAGCAGGTCGGTCCCTACCAGATTGGTGTCGACGGCGTTCAATCGATATACCTGCTCGACCGCTCCGGCAACGGTGTCCCAGTGGCACTGGACCCGATCCTGAGAGACCACTTCAGTGCTGCAGGCGCAAACCGAAGTAATCTGTTTGAACGGGATTTTATCAATCTCAGCCAGACCGTTTTCGAGGCGAATGAACTGCTGGATGCAGCGCTGCGCACAGCGCCTGACTTCACTACAGGCTTTCCCGCCGGCGCACTGGGTACTCAACTGGCTGCGGTGGCCAGGACCATCGCGGTAAGGGAGACACTGGGTGCGTCCAGGCAAGTCTTCTTCATCGGCTTGGGCGGCTTCGACACCCACTCTGCCCAGGCTGTGACACTACCTGCGCTGCAACAGGATATCAGCGATTCCATCGCCGCCTTTTACTCTGCCACCCGGGAAATGGGCATCGAGGATGACGTGACAACCTTTACCTCTGCGGATTTCGGTCGAACACTCACGGTTAATGGTGATGGCACCGATCATGGCTGGGGCAGTCACCATTTTGTGGTGGGGGGCGCGGTAAAAGGCGGCGAAATTTACGGCGAGATTCCGGCCCCGGAATTGGAGCATTCACAGGACTCGGGCAATGGCCGCCTTATCCCGACGGTATCGGTTGAGCAGTTTGCCGCGCCATTGGGCTCATGGTACGGTTTGAACGAGGCGGAACTCAATGTGAGCCTGCCCGGCCTGGCCAACTTTTCCGACGGTGGGCTTGACCTTTTCTGAGACCCTCTGCCGGGCGCAAGCGCGCGGCCAGCACACGCAAATCGTAGCCCTTCAGCCGTCTTTTTCCCGGTCTGGATCAGCTGTCACTGCCGTCGATCTCCCGCACGAACTCAGAGCGTGCGTTCGTATATCGCTCAACAGCAGCGCCCATGGCCTGTAGTGTTCTGGTAACCGAAGTAACAGCCGCGTAATTGGCAACCCAGACGGGTATCCAGCCTCCCGGATCGCCAAACACCTGGTAAGTCACTTCAACCCAACCATCTCGCTCCGGTCGCAGCAGCCAGTAGCCACCGAAATCCGGCACGCGCACATAGTCGCCGGTTTGCGGGAGGTAGTCCGGGACATTGGTGATGGTTATCGTGATATCAGCACTTTGTTCCTGCCAGTAATCAAAGCGCACAACCGTGTCGCGATCCTGCATCGGCCAGGGTGCATCGATGACTCCGTGAACATAGGCTCTCGCATAACCTTCCTCTTGCAATATGCGTGCGCCGACACTGCGGTACACCCACTGGTGATTGAAATCGGCATCCTTCAACAGCGCCATCACGGCATTCAATGAGGTATTCAGCCGGATTCGGCCCCTGATCTCCCGCAACTCGGAGCCAGAATAAGCCCGGCGCTCTACCAGCAGGCCGTTCTCGTCCACGACCGTCTCCCAACTTTCGGCCCATGTAGGGCTAAGGAGCCCAAGGAACAAAAGCAGGCACGCAGCCCGGCCCATACCCGCGTTACAACGACCGATATCAGCCACGACTCGCATCTCGGGTGGTCCTCCAATATACTCGCCCTGTTTAAGCCGGAGATCAGCCCCATGAGTAGCCGAAGCAGATCGTTTTTTATTGTATCACTTGTTGCAATGGCACTCGTTGTCGGCGCATGCACCAGTACGGATGCCAACAAGCAGCAAGTAGCAAATGCGGCGGTGGATAAGGATGGATTGCCTGTATTGACCGAAGAGCAAAAAGCGGATGGCATTATCTGCGTCCGCAAACCCGTCACGGGCAGCCGGATATCGAAAAAGTCCTGTAGCACGCCGGAACAGCGCGAACGCGCCCAGAGCGAGGCACAACGACAGGCGCTGGATGTTCAGCGCACCTCGACCAGTCCGACCATTTCCGAGTAGTGACCACGCCACTAGGAAAATGAGCGTGTTTCGCCAGTAGCAAAGCCTTTAGGGGTGTAGCACACCCGCTTTGATGTGGACTGGGGGCTCAGCTGGATAACAACCGTTGCAACCATTGCGAGATGTCCGCGATTTCCTCGGGGCACACAGTGTGCTCCGCCGGGTAACTCTTGTATTCGACTGCATAACCCATAGTGACCAGTTTGTCCTGCGCCTCTCGCGCCAGGCGCTCAGGCACCATAGGGTCGCGGCTTCCATGACAGATAAAAATCGGCAAATTCTTGTTCGCGCTATTGGGTGTAATAGAGTCTTTGCTCGCAAAATACGTCGACATACACAACAAACCGGCCAGCGGTTGCATATAGGTAAGAGCAGCCTGATAAGCCACCGCACCGCCCTGGGAAAAACCCGCAAGCACGATACGGTTACTGGGGATACCACGATCGATTTCGCGATCGATGAGACGCCGGACCTGCTCAGCAGAGTCAATTAACTGTATTGTGTCAATCTTTCTATCGATGGCGATCTCGGTAATGTCATACCAGGCCGGCATCACAACACCGCCATTGATGGTAATCGGTATAGACGGCGCATTGGGAAAGATAAAACGCACAGCCATGCTGGACGGCAGGCGCATTTCGGGCACCATGGGCACAAAATCATTGCCATCGGCACCCAGGCCATGCAGAAGTATCACCGTTGCGGTGGCGGGTGTTTTCGGTTCAATATCGATGCAGGATAAAAGTGACATGATGTCTTTCTCGGTTGACCAAATAGGATGCGGGCAAGTATATAGAGCCAGTTACAGATAAGGGCAACATTTTCTAACAATGAAGAAGGATTTCAAAGCTCATGGCCAGCCAATGCGCCTGTAACAGCCAAAAACTGTTTTATGACTGTTGCGGCAGATTCCTCAACGGCAGCCAACAGGCGAAAACTCCCGAGCAGTTAATGCGCTCGCGCTACAGCGCCTACGCGCTTGGCAACCACGGGGAGTATCTGCTGCGCACCTGGTTCCCCGCGACCGCACGCGGCCTGACCGCCGAAAACCTGTCTCAGCGCAGCTGCGACTGGCTGGGGCTGGAAATTATCGCCAAAGAGCAGAAAGGCGATCAGGGCCTTGTGGAATTCCGGGCTCATTACCGGGACGAAGGGGGTGATATTACCGTTATGCAGGAGAAATCGGTGTTCCAGCGCATTAGCGGCCGCTGGCTTTACGTTGGAGGCGAAGTCAGCACAACCCCTGACTCTCAACCGGGCAAATGAGCGAACAGTACGATGTTGTAGTACTTGGCGGTGGCGCAGCCGGCCTGATGTGCGCTCTGACAGCGAGCCAGCGAGGCCGGCGCGTGCTGGTGTTGGAGAAGGCAAACAAGATCGGCAAGAAGATTCTTATGTCGGGTGGCGGCCGCTGTAACTTCACCAATCTCGCGGTGGAAGCGGACAATTTCATCTGCTCCAATCCGCATTTCTGTAAATCTGCCCTGAGTCGCTACACTCAGTGGGATTTTATTGCGCTGGTAGAACGCCACGGTATCGAGTACGAGGAGAGAAAACACGGCCAGCTCTTCTGCCTGGACTCTGCCAGGGACATTCTGGACATGCTGCTGGCCGAGTGTGAACTGGGACAAGTGAATATCCTGACCCACAGCGATGTCTCTGCGATTGACATACCGCACAACGAATCAGAAGAACATTCTCGCTACCGGCTGAGCTACAGCCGTGAGGGTAAGCCCTACAATGTTAATTGCACTTCCGTTGTGGTCGCCACCGGGGCGCTGTCCATCCCCACCCTGGGTGGCAGCGGCCAGGGCTATGAATTCGCCAGCCAGTTCAACATACCGCTAAAGCCCAGGCGAGCTGGTCTGGTGCCGTTTATGTTCAGCGATGCAACCCGGGATCTATGTGAACGGCTGGCCGGTGTGTCTCTGCCGGTTAGCGTCAGTTGCAATGGCACGGCATTTGACGAGAATATCCTGTTTACGCACCGCGGGGTAAGTGGCCCGGCAATTCTGCAAATTTCTAACTACTGGCACCCGGGTGATGCCGTTTCTGTCAACCTGCTAACAGCTGTGGATGCCGCCACTTGGCTATGCGACATCAAGGAACAGCAGGGCCGCCTTCGGCTGACAACACTACTGGGTAAACACCTGCCAAAAGCCCTGGTGGAAGAATTTCAATCGCTGTGGTGGTCCGCCATGAGAGAAAAAAATTTGAGGGAATTCAGCGACAAACAACTGGCGACAATAGGTGAACGCTTGAATAACTGGCAGCTCAAGCCCTCGGCAACGGAGGGTTATCGCACCGCCGAGGTCACTCTGGGTGGTGTCGACACCGACTACATCAGTTCGAAGACAATGGAAGAAAAAGGTCATCCCGGATTGTTTTTTATCGGCGAAGTTATGGACGTAACCGGCCACCTTGGGGGCTTCAATTTCCAGTGGGCCTGGTCATCGGGGTATAGCGCTGGAAGGCACGCCTAGCTGTTTGTGGGCCAATAAGCTTCGACCGTTCAACCGGCAGTTATTGGTTTGAGAGCGGCCCGTTTCGGCTGAGCGTATCTCGCCATACGACAGGCACAAAGGAACCAAAAACGGCTGATGTCTCACAAGAAACGGCCTCAGCTGGCCGCCCACATACTGCGAACGCGGCTAATTGGGTTCATGTCCTTCAAATGTCGATCCATTTTCTATTGTGCGCGGCTTATTGAAGCAGAGTCATAAGAACGGGCTGAGCGTGCTGTGGAGGAATTTCGACTTTGAGCATCTTGCCTACAACGAAGTCAAACACCACCCAATACTGATCACGGCCCAGTGGTTTGGACAAGACCAGCGACTGGGCCACCACAAATTCATGATTTTTACTTTGCCTTGGATAACTAAGGTCTCGCTCATAGACTTTATCACTGCTCACCTCCTGATCAACACCTATGCGAGAGTAATACACTCCGTCTCCGCAACGATTCCATAAAACCTGCTTACGTGATCGCCAAACCCGAGCGTACCTGCATGCTGTGTCGAGTCCAGGCGCAATCATACCGATAGTCTGCGTTGTTTGTTCTATGGGGTCGGCTAGTGTCAGTTCTAGCCCTGCTCCTGTATCAACAATGTATTCGAGAAGGGTTTCTCCCTGCAACCAAGAAAAAGAACCGTCGAAATCCCCATAGCTAGATTGATTGTTCGGTTCGATGCGGGTGGATATATGCAAGAAATCAGAGGTAATAAGCTCCGTTCCATGTGTGTCTACATCATGTACGTACAGTTCGCCTACGGATATTTCCTCATAAGATGTGGTTCTATTCCAGGCCAACATGGCTCCGTCATCAGACCACCGCAAAATCGAAGTGTCATTGCTACCGTACTCTTTCCATAGATCGCTGGCCGGTCCAGCGGAGTGGATACTACCTGTTTCGATGTCCAATATGTAGACTTGTGGATCACTTCGATCGCCGTCAACGAAATCAACATAGGCGAGCAAGGTATGATCAGGAGACGGCACAACCAGACTTCCCGTGCTCATGCTCTGCTCAAAAAGCACACGTCCATCTCGTGTTAGCACCATGAAAGAGCCTGCGCGAGGAAGCAGTATTAGTTGTTCATTCAACCAGAAGTAAGGCAGCCAAGGAGCGGGAAACCTATCATTTTCGGCCAGGATCGAGCTCCGTTGCCCATCAGCCCGCATCAATACGAGCGGGCCAGCTGGATAATTGCCAGGATCATCATTCTCATCACCACCAAAATGGTAGCGTGCCTGGTATAGCATTTCGTTGGTGAGGGGAGACCAGGCGAATGTAAATAGCCTATCTTCCCCGCTTATCGTATCAATTAGTAGTTGGTCGACCTGACCAGTAGTATCCAGTAGTTTTAGATCAGCCGAGGGGACCGGCCCGGTGTCAAAGCTATTCGTCGCTACACTCAAAAGGCCCCCGTCCCGGGAAACAGCATAGCTAGTCACGCCGCTGATCAACTCGGAAGTTGTTTTCTCGATGAGATCTACGCGGGACACGGATCCAGTCTTATTGCGGATATGGTAATTGAAGAAGAGGAGGCTCTGTGAATCGAGACTCCAATCAATTCTGCGAATAGATTTGCCATCGAATTCTGGGGTAGCATATATTCTCTCGGTTGAGTCAATTTCAAGAACCCTCAACCCAAGATTGCCGCTCTCCAGCCTGTATCCATAAGCGAGCAAGTTGTCATCAGGCGATACTTGACGTGGTCTAATGGATCTGCACAACCCAGTTAAGGGATAATACCCATAACT